>JBMOFC010000086.1:0-1524 GCA_049314455.1 Chthoniobacterales bacterium | reverse complement strand
TGTAAAAGGCCATTATAGACATTCTTCTTCTTGTTGGTCCCGAGGATTGCAAGCGGCTTTGGCTTATAGAGGCCGAGTAGAGGAAGTTCCTTAGGATTGGCGATCACTGCGGGGTCATCAAAAATAATCTCATATTCCTGTGCCTCTTCACCAAACGCTTCGGCTTCCGCAGACACAGGCACAAGAAGTTCAGAATAGGAGAGGACAGAGTGCCCTTTAATTAATTGAACTTTCTGTTGAACCTTTCGCTTTTCATACTGATTTTCAAGAAGAACATCGCGAATTTCGAGGCTATAGTAATCGCTCATTTCACGCATGGGAGACATAATGGCGGTAATATCCTTTTCTCTTATCTGAACTTGGCGATTTGCAGTGATAACATCTTCAATACCACCTCCGGTCTCCTTATATACTTTGAGTGCTTTGCGTAGAGTCTCCTTCGCCTCCTCAAATTCTGCCACAACCCCCTCTACGAGTTCTTGGCGTTCAGTGTAGAGTTTTTCAATTTCTTTGGCGCTTGCTGGTTCGTATTTCTCTAAATGAAAGATTTTTGTATGTACCGCTTCGAGGTTCGGTTTAAAAATTGCATTTCCAGTTTCATCAAATGTAAAGAGATCGGGACGTGTTTGCCTACCCAAAAAAAAACTCTCTAGGCTTGATGGTTCCACCACCTTTCTCACTCTTTTTTTCGTAGGCGGCATCTGTGTTTCTACGAAGTAGTTTTTTTTTAATGGAAGACCAGAATGGACGCCCCCAAACCCAAATCAAAGGCGCTCGATAGCACTCTTCGATTTGTTTTTAGTTTAACCCATGGTGTTCTACTTTTGTTTTGTATGGTCATTGTCTATGCTATTTACGGAGATGGTCTATTTCCTCCACTCTGGCTGCTACTTATGACGATTCCATCTGTATCCTTTATAATTGGGCTATTACTCAATGCACTCATTCAGTATTTAGCCTGTTCAAAACTTAATGGATCTCAAATCGCCTTGGACAGTCTGTTCGGTCCGGCACTGACGGCAGCGGTCTTATTTCTTCTCTGGCTCATTCCTGCTTTAGAGTCACCGGTACTCACAGTTCTGCCTATTACACTCGGTACAACCTACAAGAAGGCAATTAGTGGAGGATTTTATATCTTCTGGGCGGGAATCTATGCGCAAGTGATCGCATCAGGTTTTGTACAAGTCTGTTAGTCGCTTGCTGGAGCAGCACCAATGTAAATGTATTTAGGTACACCTTCTACTGTTGTACTCTCCGTATTTAGCATATAATATCCAGGCTTCAGATCATTGGTCGCCTTTTCAACAATAGCAGCCTGGTTGTTGCGCCTGGCTCGGGAGATTGGCTTGACAGGCTCGACAGTTTCAATCTGCGTCCATTCCGTTCCAGGAATAAATCCAAAACTTGCAATCAATTGAACAAGAAAAAAGGAGACAACGGCCCAGAGAATTGTAAAAAGCCAAAAGGGGAACCATGTAAAGCGTTCAGGATTTCGACCAATCCCAAACTCTTTCCATCCTCCGT
>JBMOFC010000085.1:0-1628 GCA_049314455.1 Chthoniobacterales bacterium | reverse complement strand
AGAAATTAAAAAACTCGAAGGCGACATTAGTGCTAAACAGGCACAAATTGCACGCTATCGCACGCAGCAAATGGAGACGCGAAAAAATGATGAGTATGCTGCCTTCAACCATGAAATCGCCACAGGAGAAGCAGCCATTGCTGCGCTTGAAGAACGTCAATTAACACTCATGGAAAAAAATGAGTTACTACAACCTAACCTTGAGAGAGCCGGCGAGGTCCATGCTATCGAACACAAGCGGGTGAATGTCATCTTAGGGACCATTGATGGCCGTTCTGAAAATTTACGAGTGCGTCAGCGAGAATTAGAAAATGAACGCCCTCGTCTTACCCTCAATATCGATGAAGATCTCTTGGACCGTTACGAGCGTCTTTTTAAAAGTAAAAATGGAATCGCTGTCGCAGCCTTAGAAAATGGAGTCTGTACAGGATGCCACATGCGCATGACAACACAAACAGTCCTTTCTGCGAAGGCAGAAAAAGAAATTGTCATCTGCCCTCAATGCGGGCGATTTCTTTATACGGAGGAGGATTGAAAAAAGTTTTTCATTATTCATCCCCTTCTAGAGCAGATAGTTCATACTGATCGTGACTAGGAAGCCGCGAAGCCTGAGGGGATAAGGCAGCATTCATCAATCTTCCCGGCTTTCGCAGTAGATCGGTATGAAGTATCCGGGCTAGAGCCTTTTAAAAAAGGAGACGAGTAATTACCAGCAACACTCTTGTGCTCATAATCCGCGCAGTGATAAACTTCTAAACTATGATGCTCAACGATTGGAATATCAAATCCCGTTCTCACACGTGCCAAGCAACAGGCACTCCTTTTCAAGAAGGAGACTTTTTTTACACACTCCTTTTTTCTCGCAAGGAGGGCTATGAACGCTTGGATCTCAGTGAAGCCGCTTGGGAAGAACGAAAAAAAGATTCTGCAGCATCTCTGGCTTTTTCATCGTGGCGTTCTCTTTACGAACCACCTCCTCCGCCAGCCCCAGAGCCTATTCCCAAGAATGATGCGGAGGGAATGCTACGCCATCTTCTTTCCCTTCATGATCCTAAAAGTCGTAATGCTATCTACATTCTCGCTGTGATGTTAGAACGAAAAAAAATATTAAAGCCGCTCCCTTCCTCTGAAAAATCGACCTTGGTTTATGAGCATAGTTCTACGGGCGAAACCTTTCTCATTGAAGATCCCCACGTGAGCTTGGAAAATTTATTGGAAGTGCAACAGGAGGTTTCTTCCTTTTTGAATCAATCCGTGGTCAATCCAGTGAAGAGTAATGGGTAATGAGTTTAGAGCATTTTAAAAAATTCTGTAGCCGCGCCTTGTGGTGTCACTCCGAACGTCATCCCCGCGAAGGCGGGATCGCGTCCTCGAGTATCGCTGGCTACACTGCGGGTCTGCGCTCCTCGTTTGACTCGCTTTGCGAAGCTCACCTCGCCCTGGCTGGGCTGCCTAACGGCAGTCTGCCCGAACGACTCCCGTCGGGTCGTGTTCTAACAATGCACCCAACTACAGAATTTTTTAAAACGCTCTAGTATCTTGCCTGCGGCAAGCTCGAACTAAAAGGCCGCATTATATAGTCTTTTAAATCCATAAGGGCACGATCTGAACTTGCTCTTTTTCTTGAT
>JBMOFC010000084.1:0-2083 GCA_049314455.1 Chthoniobacterales bacterium | reverse complement strand
GCTTTTTCTCATGCTGTATTTGATATCACTTTATTGTGTTATCTGGTACAGCCCCAAAATAATAATCAGGTACTCCAGCCGTGGCATAACCTGTCTCTAATTGATTTTGCGTTATTTTTTTGCTTGAAAGAAAGATGTACATAGCTTGCTCACCTACAAGACGGGACGCCTCCTGATACAAGCGTTTGAGGTCTGCCTCCTTCATGGGAGTCCTGTTTACCAAATTCATTAATGTTGGCATTTTTTCTGAAATGACCTCCATCATTTTGCAGTTCTGAGAATCTTTGAAACAATCGCCCTTCTCTAAATTAATCCTCACCGTTTGTGCTAAGAGCTGTAACGCTGTGTTGAGATAACAGGTCCCGTGATGGTTTAGAAAGTCCATTGATACCATGAAGCTGTGGAAGCCTCTTCTCAGCAATTCTGGGATCCAAATCTAATTTACCAGAACCACAGACCAACTCCCAAATTTTCACCATAGACCTATAACAAGAAAGAAATGTTTGAGCGAGCCATGCATACCAGGTCTTATTCTGGCTAATAGAATGGCCTTCTTGGAATAAATCTTCTATGCGTTGTTGTGAACGAGAAGCACGAATAGCATCTCCTGCTCGAGCTGATGTGGGATCATCAGTAACATTTTCAATCTTGGACGTACCGGGTGACCAAGTTGACGAACGAGGAAATGCTTTTCGAGTATTACTAGAAAAATCAGCAGAGTAACGGTCTGTTGTAGAATGGACTCGTGGAAAATCCATTCAGAAAAACTACTCCACTGTGAGTATCAGGCAACCTTTAAATTTCACTAAAACTGAGATTGAATACTCCACATCACGAAATCACACAATACCGCGTTGCTTTTCCTTCCCCTAACCGTTGCAGACGTTTTAAACCAACAAGTTTTTTGATGATCGACTCCACCGTGCGTTCAGGAAAGCCGAGAGCGTTGACAGCATCTCGACGAGAGAACTCTTTTTGATCAGCTGCCCAACGCCATAAGGCCATCTGCTTTTCAGAAAGAAGATGTTCCATAGTATCACCCTCGATGAGTTGTAGCGCTTGACGACTCTGATCTTTTATGGTGTCTAAAAAAAATAATAGCCATGGAGTGATGTCTTCTGAATGCGTTTTCCAAGTCCGTTGCGTTTTGTTCAACGCAACATAGTAATCAGCTTTATTCGCTTCAATGATTCGTTCATGAGAAAAAACTTGAGTAAAAAGATATCCCTGTTTGAGAAGCATTAGATTAGTAAGAAGCCGACTTGTTCTCCCGTTGCCATCTTGAAAAGGATGAATCGCCAAATATTCAAAAATAAAATTAGCGATGAGTAATAAGGGATGTTTTGCCTGCGTGTCACTAGCCCACTGATACCATGCAACGAGCTCCTGCATTTCTTTTGATACTAAGTGAGGGAGCGTCGGATTAAAAATGACACCTAGGAGCTTTCCTTTTGAATCTTTTGCTTCCACACGATTCGAACCAAATTTATATCTCCCTTGATGCCCTTTATCCTTCTCGCTGTAGAGCAGCATGTCACGATGTAACTGAAGAAGAAACGATTCACTCAGTCTTATATCATCGTAATGATGAAAGATCATTTCTAAGGTTTTGAGATAACCAACTATTTCTTGCTCATCACGGGTTTTAAATTTTTTAATGCGCAAATTTTTATATAGCCCTTCCACCTCGGCATCACTCAGGCTATTTCCTTCGATACGGTTTGAGGAACCAGTCGAAGTCACAATGACAGACCGTGTCAGTCGCTCAAGGGTTTGAGGTAAGAGCTTCCCTGTAATCCGCCAGCTATTTTTTACTGCATCAATCTCCGACAAAGCTGCGTACACTTTTTCAATGATCGATGGCCGAAGCTTCAGCCGTTGATGCACTCGACACTGACTCCAATCGACATTTTTTTCTCTCATACAAATAATGTGAGATCATGTGAGATCATGTGAGTAAAGCCAAGCCAAAAAAATATGAACTATCTGGGATAAAGAACTCTTTTTTAAACATATAAGAGCGTTTTGAAAAATTCTGTAGTTGGGTGCATTGTCAGAACACGACCCGACGGGAGTCGGTCGG
>JBMOFC010000083.1:0-2128 GCA_049314455.1 Chthoniobacterales bacterium | reverse complement strand
TTCTATTAACGTCTTATAAACTTCATTCACCGAGTCGTTCACAAAAATGGTTGTGTCAAAAGGAATGCAATATTTCAAACCTACTGGGAATCGTTTTGAAAGACGCTCCATCTTCGCGCTGACTGCTTGGGCTGCCGCTAAGGCATTCGATCCTGGAAGTTGAAAAACAGCAATACCCGCAGCTGGTTTTCCATTAAAGTCAAAAAATTGATTGTAGGTTTGAGAGCCCAATTCTACACGCGCCACATCTTTAACGCGTGTAATCTGACCTCCATGAGCGGTGTCGGATTTGACAATAATTTCCTCAAACTCTTCAGGCTTATTGAGAGGAGCATTGGAAGTAATCGTATACTGGAATCCTTGTCCATCAGGTGTTGGAGGCGCTCCAAACTGACCAGCTGCAAGTTCTTGATTTTGATTTTTAATAGCATTAATGACATCAGAGGGAACTAAAGAACGCTGCTGCATTTGATCAGGATTCAGCCAAATACGCATCGAATATTGTCCCAGACCGAAGATTACGATATTTCCTACCCCGGGAACACGTATCAGTTCATTTTCCAAATTGATAATCGCATAGTTATTAAGAAAGAGAGCATCGTAACGTCCATCAGGTGATGTCAGTGCGATGACTTGAAGGAAAGCAGTCGACGTTTTTTTGGTAATGACACCTTGATTTTGGACCGATTCGGGAAGCTGTGCTAAAGCGGCGCTCACTCTATTTTCTACAAGGATTTGATCCATGTTAGGATCGGTCCCGATATTAAAGGTCACCGTTAGCGTGTAATTTCCTGTACTCGTAGAGCTCGAAGACATGTAGAGCATCCCATCGACTCCATTGACTTGTTGCTCAATAGGGAGAGCTACTTTTTTAATGATGGTCTCCGCGGTAGCACCTGGATAAGTCGCTGTAACCTGGACTGTCGGGGGTGTGATCGGCGGGTATTGTGTCACCGGTAAGCACGCAATAGCCACCCCTCCCAAAACCATGATAAAAATCGCAATCACATTGGAGAGAACAGGCCTCTCAATAAAAAATTGTGAAAGCGAAGAGGGTGAAAAGTTCACAATGGTCGATATTCTGACAATCAGCTTTTACTTCCAAACACTTTTGACCACGCGAAGATAATTCATGGAAAGAATTTTTCTAATCGATGTTTTGCTATAGCCTCTATGAAAAAGTTCTAAGATAACCTCAGAAAGCTTTTCTGGTTGTAGTGATTTCCATTGACTAATACTTTTTACTCCATAGTTGCTTGGATAAACAACAGCGTTTTTTTTCATAAAATCATCGAAAATTTCTGGAAAGTAAACAAGATCGGTACCAAATCCAACATGATCGTCACCGACAAGTTGAATAATATAGTCAAGATGATCTACATATTTTTTGACACTGGCCTCATCATCACCTAACAAAGGACCATTACCATTAATTCCGATAAAGCCACCACCTTTTGCACAAGCAATAATTTGTTCATCTTTAAGGTTACGAGCGTGAGGATGAAGTCGATAGACGTTTGAATGAGAAAATATCACAGGTTTAGAAGAGTGCTCCATCACTTCTAATGAAGTTCGATAGCCTGTATGAGCACAGTCAATGAGCATCCCAACAGAATTCAATTTTTGAATGAGCATTCTTCCCAAGCGACTCAGCCCCGAATCACTCTCTTCGGTACAACCATCTCCGTAAGGGTTGCGAACGTTATAACTAACAAGAATACTACGAACTCCTAACTGATAAAATAGATCAACAAGATTTAAGTTTTTTTCAAGAGGATTAGCACCTTGAAACATATAACTAAGAGCAAGCTTCCCCTCTTTTTTAGCATCAAGAATATCTTGGAGTGTATGGACTAGCAGATATTTATCTGAGTGTTCACGAATGTGAGCTGTTGTATTAGCAAGATAATGAATTGTATTGCTCAGGTTGGTCATATCTGTGGCAACCGATAAGCTCAGGCAAGTAAAACCAACCTCTTGAAAACGATCGAGTACTTTCCATTTATCGAGAACCTCAATTTCAGGTTCAAAACCAAAAGCATTATCAACAATAATTTGATTTTTAATAAATTGTTCTAATTCTAGTTTCATAGCTATGTTTTGATAAATTTTTTATTTTTTCCTTTCT
>JBMOFC010000082.1:0-2248 GCA_049314455.1 Chthoniobacterales bacterium | reverse complement strand
ATCAAGAAAAAGAGCAAGTTCAGATCGTGCCCTTATGGATTTAAAAGACTATATATACATCACTCGATAATTTCCGACCACAATTTCACGTATGGAGGGATCAGCAATCTCAGGCACGATACGACCTATTTCAGGATGCGTCCCAAGAATTATTTGTTTGGAAAAGAGCTTTTGACCAAAACGTTCAGCTGCTATAAGAGAGTCGAATGAAATATAACGTTTAATGGCTTTAAGATCGGACTAAGCGTCAGTAGAAACAATTACTTGAAACTCCATGAGTAGTACTCTTTTTCCAATTGTTCATGAGTAATGAAGTTTCCTTGGTCAATAGAAGCCTCTGCTTTTTGGAGAGTCTTCATCAATTCTCTCTTGTAAGTCATGGAATCCCTAGAATCATCTTCATAGGGCTGGCCAGTGAACTTCCGTTGTTGCGTGATTTCTTCTGTAATCATGAGAGTGAGGACTAACCTATCACAAAAGTGAAATCAAGAAGAAGACTCCGCTCCTTCTCATTTTTTCAGTGCTGCTACGATCTCCCGGTGAGCCAACTCCTGATGCGCGAGCTCCAAATCAGCTTCCGTCATAATTTTCACAAGCTCTTTAAATTTCACTTTTGGCTCCCAGCCGATCTGACGTTTTAGTTTCGAAGGATCTCCGATGAGTAGCTCCACCTCGCTAGGACGCTCGTAGCGCTGATCATGTTCTACATATTTTTTCCAATCTAGATCGAGTAGACCGAAGCATTCCTCACAAAATTCACGGATCGTATGCGTTTCTCCCGTAGCACAGACATAATCATCCGGTTGATCTTGCTGGAGCATCAGCCACATGACTTCGACATACTCCTTGGCATAACCCCAATCCCGCTGTGCATCGAGGTTCCCTAAGAAAAGTTTTTCCTGAAGCCCCAACTTGATACGCGTTGCGGCACGCGTGATCTTACGCGTCACAAAGGTCTCACCACGACGCGGACTTTCATGATTGAAGAGAATCCCATTAGAAGCATGGAGTTTGTAGGCCTCGCGGTAATTGACCGTCAACCAGTAGGCAAAGACTTTTGCACACCCGTAAGGAGAGCGTGGATGAAAAGGAGTGGTCTCTCGTTGTGGCACCTCATGAACCTGGCCAAACATCTCCGAAGAAGAGGCCTGATAGAAGCGGACATTTTGAGCGAGTCCAGCTTCTCGAATGGCTTCGAGTAAACGAACCGTGCTGAGTCCTGTCACATCACCCGTGTACTCGGGAATATCAAAAGAAACACGCACATGGCTCTGAGCACCGAGATTATAAACTTCATTGGGTTTTAAATCATAGAGTAATTTCACCATCTGTACGGAATCGGCCAAATCTCCGTAGTGTAAAAAGAGACGATTCCCGTGAAGGTGAGGATCATTATAGAGATGATCGATACGGCTTGTGTTAAAAGTCGAAGCACGGCGAATAACGCCATGAACTTCATATCCTTTTTCCAGCAGAAGCTCTGCAAGATAGGAACCATCTTGCCCTGTAATGCCTGTGATGAGTGCTTTTTTCATAAAAATTTCTGTGACTAATAGTCTTCTACTTCAACTTTTCACTTCAACTGCAGAAAATTTGGAAGATTTTCTACACCTGAGCCGACGAGGGGATTCGAACCCCTGACCTGCTGATTACGAATCAGCTGCACTACCACTGTGCTACGTCGGCACTCTGGGCACTCTGTGGAGCCCAATCTATGAAGTCATATAGCTTCCTCAATAGAGCCTAGCCGTGTCAAGGACGAGTGTCACCATCAAGGCAGAAAACCTGTTAGCGAAGGCTTTTGGCCATGGTATAGCCTCCTCGGTTGAACTCCTCAGAGACTACGAACATCATGTAGCCTTTTTATTTTTTAAACTCTTTGTTGCTCTTTACCCTTAGCCCGGATATTTCATACTGAGTTGACTCGCTCGCTCCCGCTCGGCTCGCCCTTCGGGCTGCCTCAAGGCAGTCTTCCCCAGGCTCTCCCGAGCACTGGTGTTGCCCAAGTCAACATGTGAGTCTAATGCAGCATCCATAAGACTTCCCGGCTTCCACATTAGATCAGCATGAAATATCCGGGCTAGCATGACTGGATTAGCAATAGCTGCCAGCGCATCCTTACTCGGAGAGTGACGTTTAATTTCAGCAATAACACTCAACCGTGGGCGCTGCAAGGCACGCGCAAAGGAGAGAGATGTTTTTTTTGAGCCTCACGATGTAGGATCAACCCTTCTTCACCCATCCCTTG
>JBMOFC010000081.1:0-2412 GCA_049314455.1 Chthoniobacterales bacterium | reverse complement strand
AAGTTGCGCTTGAGCTCTACACCCATAGGACCGTAATCCCAGACTCCATTGAGTCCTCCATAAATTTCTGAAGAAGGAAAAATAAAACCACGCCGCTTACAAAGGCTAACGATTTTTTCCATGCGTGTTTCGTGATGTGTACTCATGAGAATAAATTTTTTGGGCATCTCTCGACTTTGCGGTGAGATATCGTCCATAGAGATTGGACACGATTTGAAAACACTGCGCCAAGTTACTTTTGCAGGTTATTTACGAAAAATAATCGTTAGCTCGGATATTTTATTCCGATCTACTTCAAAAGCCGGGAAGCCTTATAGATGCTGCGTTAGAATCCCATGTTGACCATATCTTGTCAAGATTGCTCCTGAGTTTCAGCCGACACCTTTTAACCTGCCTTGAGTGTTCTCTCTTTTTGAGCCAATCCAATTGTCACTCAATTTTTATTTTGGACAAACGTAACTTTACGTTAAATTCAGCTCATGCCTGAACACCTCCCTCTACTTCTTTCAACTCTTTTTTATTTTTTAAGCTGTTGTTCGACACTACTCAGTTTTCGCGCTGGTGGATTTCGTCCTGGGCGCTTTCATTTTGTAGCCATCGCACTTGGAGTCCTTGCTCAAAGTTGGTTTTTGATGCGGCAAGGAAAAATCGATCAAGCCTGCCCCATTAACACGCTTCCTGAAATTGTGATTTTTTTAAGTTGGGCTATTGGTTTATTTTATCTCGTGATTGGGCCTACCTACCTAGTTTCACTCATGGGAGCCTTCACTGCACCGCTGATTCTTGGATTGCAATCGATTGCCTTGCTCTTGCCTTCTGGAGCCGTTTCTTCCACGACTCCCTTAAATCCATGGATTGAAACCCATGCCTCCTTGTCACTCGTAGCTTTTGGAGCTTTTGGACTAGGCTCTATTTCCGGAATCATGTTTCTCATCCAAGAAAAACAACTCAAATCCCAACATCCCTCCCCCATTTTTCACTACCTTCCACCGATTCGCATGCTAGAAGAAGTCACCATGCGCTTGCTCTGGCTCGGCTTCGCTTTGCTCAGTATTAGTTTTGCTGCAGGATGGATAGCAGCCCCCATCAGCTCTGGAATGAAATTTTGGATTTCTCTTCTGATTTGGGGAAGCTATGGCATCACTCTGCTCTTGCATCAACAACATCGACTGGCTCCGCATCGCCTTGCGTGGAGCGCCATCTTCATTTTCTTTTTTGCACTTCTTATTTTTCCTATGATGCGCTACATCTCCGATTTTACCCTTCGATGAAATAAGCCTCATTCCAACTTTTCAACCTTTCAACCCTTCAGCGTTTCAACACTACCAGCAGTACGTTGGCAGTTACCTTTGATGAACATTCTCTGTGCAGGCCTCAATCATCGAACAGCTCCTCTCCATGTGAGAGAACGTTTTGCCGTGAGTGGAGAAGAAATGGAAAAATTATTACAGCGTCTCCGTTCTGTAGATGGTGTTTCAGGAGCCGTCATGCTCTCAACATGCAATCGTGTGGAACTCTATGCCTCGAGCCTCTGTCCCCTTCACACGCTCCGTGGATTTCACTCCATTCTTGAAGAACGAACAGGTCTTCACGTTCCCCTCTATCATCATGTAACGCCAGAAGCAGCACGTCATCTCTTTCGTGTTGCCAGTGGACTCGATTCGATGGTCCTAGGAGAAACAGAAATTTTTGGACAGGTGAAAAAAGCCTATTCTTTTTCTGCAGAACGAGGCATTGCTACACGTTCTCTGCATCGTCTCTTTCAACACACGTTCCGTGTTGCAAAACATGTACGCACCGAAACACAAATCACATCTGGTGCTTCTTCTATCGGCTCGGTAGCGGTAGAACTTGCCGAGAAAATTTTTGGAAAACTCGATTGTTGTCGCGTCATGATCTTAGGAGCAGGAGAAATCAGCGAGCGAACAGCGCGCAGTCTTCAATCACGCGGCGTCAAGAGCCTCATCGTTTCCAATCGTCATTATGATAGAGCCGTGACCTTAGCCGCAGAGATGGGAGGAATGGCACTGCACTTTGACCATTGGGAAAAAAACCTAGCTGATATTGATATCGTCATTAGCGCTACGGGAGCACCTCACACCATCTTGACCGTGGAAAAATTGAAGCCTTTCTTAAAGCACCGCCTGGGACGCCCTCTCTTCATTATTGATTTAGCAGTACCTCGAGACGCAGAACCATCACTTAACAAAATAGAAGGAGTCTTTCTTTATGACATCGACAACCTTCAAAAAATCGCTTCAGAAGCACTAGAAATCCGTCGTCAAGAAGTGACACGCTGCGAATCTCTTATTGAGGAACACGTCGTGAAATTTCTGCATTGGATGCGTGGTTGTAAGCTATAGTCTTTTAAAGAGAGAAGGGCGCGATAAGACGATGAAATTTTTCTTGATA
>JBMOFC010000080.1:0-2901 GCA_049314455.1 Chthoniobacterales bacterium | reverse complement strand
GGCAGTCTGCCCGACCGACTCCCGTCGGGTCGTGTTCTGACAATGCACCCAACTATAGAATTTTTTAAAACGCTCTAATGAACTTCTGATGTCTTACTTCTATAAAGGTTTTATTTTGGACAGCAATGATGCGCCTTCTATTTTTCAAGTTCTTCTTTTAAACATACGCTCCTGTCAAAATATAACATGTGAAGACTGATTTAGAATACTCTTCACCCTTTACTATTTACTCTTTACTCTGCTTGCTAGCCTCATGTCCAAAATCGACCTCCATCTTCATACTGCTCATAGCAAACGCTCTTCCGAGTGGCTTCTCAGGCGCTTGGGCGTTCCTGCAAGCATGTCCAAGCCTCGCGAACTTTATGACAAGTTGCGACATACTGGGATGGATTTTGTCACTTTTACAGACTACGACTCGATCGATGCTTGCTTGGAAATTGCACATTTGAAAAATGTTTTCTTGAGCGAGCAAGTGAGTGCTATTTTTCCAGAAGATGGGTGTCATGTTTCACTCCTTGTTTGGAATATTAGTGAAGAACAGCATCGATCTATTCAAGAACTCAAAGAAAATATCTACGAGTTGCAGCGCTATCTCACCACACATTCGATTGCTCATGGAGTAGCAGCTCCCTTGGTAGGGCTCATTGACCAATTAAAGCCACATCACCTGATGAAGCTCGCGCTTTTGTTTCAGCATGTGGAGGGAATTAATGGCCGCTACGACTCATTTTTACACGAGACAACAGAGTTTTTATTTTCTCTCACACAGCGTGACATCGAACGTTTTGTAGATCTCACAGGAATTACCCCAACACACGAGGAACCATGGAAAAAATATTTTTTTGGAGGCTCTGATGATCATGGAGCCAGGATGATGGGAGCCACTTATACCGAAGTGAAAAACAGTGTCACCATTGACACTTTTTTTCATCACTTTCGCTTAGGAAATTTTCAAAAACATGGCTGCAGCGGAAGCTCTTCCTCCATGGCACTTGACATCTATCAAGTTGCCTTTTCTTTTGCCAAAGAGCATTGGAGCGGTAAAAAAGAAAATCTTGGACTACAACTTTTAGAAAAAGCATTTGAACGTTTCATGGAAGGAAAAGATCCCACGGTCTTTTCTGCAGGAGAAAAAATAAGTTTCCTAATGCAAGGAATCATGAGTGGCAAAATTTTTGAACTCGCACGTTCCGGCAATCATTCGCTTTGGAAAGAATTATCACACTCGCTTTCTGGCATCTCAATGAAGGCTGATCTTGCTCGCCATCTTGATGGAGAAAGGGATCCAAGCCGTCGCGCTTTTAAAATAGCAGACCTTCTGGCAAGTCGCCTAGCCTACCGTTTTATTCTTCAATTTCTCGCACAGCTCAAAAATGGACGCTTCCTAGAGAGCATTCAAATGGTTAGTCCTGTAGTTCCTCTCCTGGCGCTACTAAGCCCTTATTTTTATGCCTTCCGAAGAGTCCCCTTGAAACGCTTGCAGGAAGCGGCTCTCACAATGCGCGAAGAGATTCCCAATATACTGAGCAATCGTCGTCGCGCTTGGTTCACGGACACACTCGATGATGTCAATGGTGTCTCTACGACCATTCAAAAAATGACCGCAGCAACGGTTGATCTAGGTCATGATCTCACCGTCATGGTTTCAAGAGTTACTGTGGATGCTCTAAAAATTCCGCTCAAAAATTTTGAACCGATTGGTGAATTTGAATTACCAGAATATGAACTACAAAAATTAAGTTTTCCTCCCCTCTTGCCGATCATCGATCATCTCGAGCGGGAAAAATTTAGCGAAGTGATCATTAGTACTCCTGGTCCTGTCGGACTTGCAGCGCTCTGTGCTGCTAAAATCTTGGGACTACCAACCATTGGCATTTATCATACTGATTTTCCACAATACGTTCGCATCCTCACCGAAGATGGCCTCATGGAGACGCTCACTTGGAATTATATGCACTGGTTTTATGCTCAGATGGATCTGGTCTATGTTAACTCTGAGCATTATCGCCGCTGCTGGATAGAACGTGGTTTCTCGGAAGAAAAAATTCAGATTTTTCCACGTGGACTCGATACTGTTTTTTTTCATCCTTCAAAACGGGATTCTTCTTTTTGGAAAAAACAAGGCCTGCAGCCTGATGAAGTTGGTGCCCTCTACGTGGGACGCATCTCACGAGAAAAAAACCTGGATCTCCTCGCTGCTGCTTTCAGGCGGCTTCTCGCACAAGGCGTGAAAGTGCGACCACTTTTTGTCGGTCATGGTCCTTATCTCTCCACCATGAAAGAACTCTTACCAGAAGGCCTCTTCGTCGGAGCACTGCATGGAGAAGAGCTAGCAACAGCCTATGCCTCGGCTGATTTTTTTGTTTTTCCAAGCACGACCGACACTTTCGGCAATGTGGTGATCGAAGCCCAGGCGAGTGGCTTACCAGTGATTGTGTCGGATGTCGGCGGACCCAAAGATCTCGTCCATAACGAGCACGATGGACTTATTGTCAAAGGTCTCGATCTCGATGCCCTCACACAAGCCATGAAACGACTCATCACCGAAAAAGAACTCAGTCAACAGTGGGGACTTAACGGGCGGAATCGTGTTGCAGAGCGGAACTGGGAACGGGCTGCAGAACTTTTTTGGGAAGGGCATCCGTTCTGAAACGGGTACTCGGTCTTATCTTCTATCGTATCCGCTCACAGGAATGGATAAGGCTGTAGGCAAATTCACCGCAGAAGGAAGAAACAATCTCTTGAATCTAATGCTTATAATCGCAGATCAATTTATTCATCGAGCATTCGACTTTCTCCACTTTCGTCTTCAGCATTAGAGCGTTTTAAAAAATTCTGTAGTTGGATGCATTGTCAGAATACGACCCGACGGGAGTCGGTCGGGCAGACTGCCGTTAGGCA
>JBMOFC010000079.1:0-3280 GCA_049314455.1 Chthoniobacterales bacterium | reverse complement strand
TGGAGGCTGGAGACTGGAGGCTGGAGGCTGGAGGCTGGAGGCTGGAGGCTGGAGGCTGGGATTTCAGCATGTTTTATTTTGGAAAGAATCAAGATTTAAAATTTTGACGCAAAACAGTGGGGTAACTAAAACTTTATTTACACTTCTATTCACAAATGATAGAAGCCACTCTATGAATTTAACGCAAAAACATCCGCAGTCATTTTTGAGATCATTGATCAAAAAGCAAAGCGTCCATTACGATTTTTTAAAGGAATTAGAATCTGAAGTGATTGAAGAGACTCCTGAAATGTTATGAGCCATTGACGAGGGGCTTGAATCTTTGAAAAAAGAGGTAAGCGTGCCTATTGAACTTTTACGAGCTCAATTAAAGGGAAAATGGGCTACGCGTTAAGATTGACCTCAAGAGCTGTAAAAAATCTTGCCGAAATTGTTGACTATATCTGTCGTAACGATCCTGATGCTGCTTTTCGATTTGAGGAGGCATTGCTTAAGAAAGCAGACTTGCTCACATTACATCCAGAAGTTGGGGTTGTCGTAAAGCGACGTGTAGGAGTTCGATATATTCCTTATAGATCTTATCTTATTTTTTATAGGATTGATGATATCTCAAAAAAAATTGAGATACTTCGCTTTTGGCATTGGTGCTAGCCCGGATATTTCATGCCAATCTACTGCGGAAGCCGGGAAGCCTGATGGATGCTGCGTTAGACTCACATTTTGACTTGGGCAGTATGTACACATACAGCCCTGCGTCAAAATATTCGCCTGCCTTGCCCCATCAGACTTCGCAGCTTCCTCGTCACGATCAGTATGAAATATCCGAGCTAGGAACAACAAGACCATTGCTTTTTAAAATCGGAACCCATTCTCCGCTTGCCCCTTCAGCCTCTAGCCTCTAGTCTCAAGCCTATTTCTTCCAGCCTCTTTTATGAATTACCGCGATACTGTTCTCTTACCCAAAACTGATTTTCCGATGCGTGCCGGTCTTGCCACGCGGGAACCAGAGTTGTTAGCACGTTGGAGTCAAGAAAATCTCTATCAGCGCATTCAGCAGGCCCGTGAAGATTCTCCACGCTACGTCTTGCATGATGGTCCTCCCTTTGCCAATGGGAAGGTTCATATGGGAACAGCCCTCAATAAAGTACTCAAAGATTTTGTGATGAAATCCAAGACGATGGCTGGTTTTCAGACTCCTTACATTCCAGGTTGGGATTGTCACGGATTGCCGATTGAGTTCAAGGTTGTGAAGTCCTCTATCGGCCTCACTCCTAGACAAGTGCGTGAGCAATCAGAAGTCTATGCCAGGAAGTTCATTGATATTCAGCGTGAGGATTTCAAACGCCTCGGCGTCTTTGGTGACTGGGAGAATCCTTATTTGACGCTCGATCCCGCTTACGAGGCTGCAGTAGTTTGTTCTTTTGGAAAGATGGTAGAAAAAGGACTCGTCTATCGCAGTAAGAAGCCGGTCTTTTGGAGCACGGGCGCTCAAACCGCCTTGGCAGAGGCTGAGATAGAGTATCAGGAGAAGAGATCGCCGGCTATCTATGTCGCCTTTCCTTTAAATTTGCCTTTAAACTCTACTGATGCTGCGAATAGCAGCGTCGCGCCAGAGGTCGCTTCGCGACAGTTTAAGTTACCAGTTGAAGTTGAAGCAGCATGTACTAGTGAAGCTGAAAATCGACTTAAACTTAAACTTTTACCTTCAACTGCTGCGAAGCAGCTAGCACCGTCGGCTCCTTGCTCTTCATCAGCATCAGCGAGTTTAAAGGCAAATTTGTCTAAGCAAAAAAACAGTAACTCGGAAAATATTAGTGTCTTAATTTGGACCACTACTCCCTGGACCTTGCCCGCCAATGTTGCCGTAGCTGTGAAAGCGGATGCGACATATGTGATTCTCCATGCGAAGAAAAAAGATGCTTCAGAGTGTGATGGTAGATATATCGTGGCAGAGGCCCTTGTAGAGAAGGTTTGCGAGGCATGCTCATTAGAAAAAATAGCACTGGAAGAAAAATTTCTGGGATCTGAGCTTCAAGGAACAACGGTACAACATCCTTTCTTGCCGCGCACGGCCACACTCTTTTGCGGTGATTTTGTAACGCTGGATTCAGGAACAGGTCTTGTCCATATCGCTCCTGGTCATGGTGAAGATGACTATGCCTTGGGGCTCAAGCAAGGATTGCCTATCTTATCACCAGTCGATGATGCTGGTTGTTTTACCGAGGAGTGTGGCCTTCCTGAATTAGTCGGCACACAGGTCTTTGCTGGAAATTCATTTATCATCGATCTTCTCGCTTCGAAAGGTTTACTCCTAGGACATCACGACTATGTGCATAGCTATCCTCACTGCTGGCGTTCTAAGACACCGATCATTTTTCGTGCGGTGGAACAATTTTTTATCAGTGTGGCCAAACTTCGTGAGAGTGCTCTTACCGCGATTGATGAAGTCTTCTGGCTTCCTCAGTGGGGGCGCAACCGTATTCGAGGGACGGTGGAGAATCGTCCCGATTGGTGTATCTCGCGCCAACGCTCCTGGGGCGTCCCGTTACCGGTTTTTTATGACACACAAGGCCAGCCCCTCTTAGATCCCCAGATCATCAGTAAGGTGTCAGAGGTGATTGCAGAGCAAGGTTCCAATGCCTGGTTTTCCTTGGATGATGCAACTTGGTGTGCTCTTGTGGGAGCACCTGTTGGATCAACGCGTCGTCACGATACGCTTGATGTCTGGATTGATAGTGGAGTGAGTCACGAAGCCGTCTTGCGAGCACGACCTGAGTTGCAATTTCCAGCAGATCTTTATGTAGAAGCGACTGATCAACATCGTGGCTGGTTTCAATCCTCCCTGATGACCTCCGTGGCCTTGAACGGGGTTGCTCCGTACAAGAGTGTCTTGACGCATGGTTATGTCGTCGATGTCGACACACGTCAGAAGATTTCAAAATCGAATCAAGGAGCCCCCGGATATCAGAAACCGACCGAGGCAGACCATTTTATCAAGACCTACGGGGCAGATATCATTCGTCTTTGGGCAAGTAGTATCCAAATCACCGACGATGTTCCATTTTCTGAGGAAATTTTTTCACGGGTGACCGATTCCTATCGACGTCTGCGCAATACGCTGCGGATTTTGCTAGGTAATATTGCTGGGTATGATTCTACGCTTCCTCTCCCAACACCAACGGGGGTCGATCGATGGATTCTCGCCCGCCTCCAACACGTGGTGAATGTCTGTCGTGCAGCCTACGATGAGTTCGCTTTTCAACGGGTCTATCATACGATC
>JBMOFC010000078.1:0-3377 GCA_049314455.1 Chthoniobacterales bacterium | reverse complement strand
CGACTCCCGTCGGGTCGTGTTCTGATAATACACCCAACTACAGAATTTTTTAAAACGCTCTAGTCTCGAAAGTTTTTAAAGCCTAATGCCACTCCAAAATCCTTCCCTTTCAAAAAAGAAATCACTTCTTGAAGCTCATCTCGTTTTGTTCCCGTCACACGAACGTGGCGATCTTGAAGGGTAGATTGAACTTTGAATTTTTCTCCCTTGATGGCTGCAGTGATTTCTTTGGCCTTAGGACCATCGAGACCTTGCTTGATGAGTAGTTCCTGACGTGCATGCCCAAGCGGAGAAATATCAGGAGTTTTTTGTTCTACATTGCGCAGATCCACATTTCGCTTGGCCAATTTTCCAATCATGATTTCGCGTAGCCCTTGGAGCTTCTTGCTATCTTGAGCCGTTAAAATAATGGTTTCCGGCTTGGGTTGTTCAATGGCCACAGCACTTCCCTTAAAATCAAACCGGGTTGCAAGCTCTTTACGCGCTTGATTCACGGCATTTTCAATTTCCATGCGTTCTATTTCAGAAACAATATCAAAAGATGGCATCCAGTGATCTTGCCATAAAATTTTAAAAATTCTAGTCTAGAGATTCATGTTTTATTCTTTGGATAAACTCCTCCCCACCGTAGAAAATACTCGTGTTCATTCCATCACACGTCTCGCCTCCCCTCGTGTGATTAAAGAACAAGCATCTGCCTCTGCAGAAATTTTTAAACAGATTGTTCATTTTCGAAAAACGGCAGGTCATATCCTTCGAGAAGAAGATCCCCGGTTGCTTGTTGTGGTCGGACCTTGCTCCATTCACGATCCCATTGCTGCGATTGATTATGCAGAGCGACTTGCGCGTCTCTCAGAAGAATTAAAGGATCGTCTTTTCATTATCATGCGTGTCTATTTTGAAAAACCACGCACGACTATTGGTTGGAAAGGACTCATTAACGATCCGTATCTCAATGATTCTGGAAAAATTGAGGAAGGCATTATGATCGCACGTCGTCTTCTTTTAAAAATTGCAGAGCTAGGCCTTCCTGCAGGGACAGAATTTCTTGACCCAATCATTCCTCAATACATTGCTGACCTTATCAGCTGGTCTGCCATTGGAGCACGCACTACGGAATCACAAACACATCGTGAGATGGCAAGTGGACTCTCAATGCCCGTGGGATTTAAAAACAGTACGGATGGTCATATTGAAACCGCCATTAATGCGATGCGTTCTTCGCGCATCCCTCATAGTTTTCTTGGAATTGATCAAGAAGGAATGACAAGCATTGTCACGACCCAAGGAAATGAGGAAAGCCATCTCGTCTTACGCGGTGGGCGTGATGGGGCCAATTATTTTCCCGAACAAATAGCTCAAACAGTTGCGCAATTAAAAGCAGCCCACGTTCCTGCAGCCATCATGGTTGACTGCAGCCATGCTAATAGCGGCAAGGACCCACTACAACAGCAACGTGTTTGGCAAAGTATTTTGGAGCAACGTCACGCAGGGAGGAAGGAAATTGTAGGAGCCATGATAGAGAGTTATCTGGAACGCGGAAGCCAATCACTCCCAGAAGATCTTTCTACCTTGCGCTACGGGCTGTCTATTACCGATCCTTGCCTCGACTGGGAAACGACGGAAGCTCTGCTGCGCAGCGTCTAACAATCCAACCAGTAAAGAGCAACGAGTAAAGAGATAAGAGTATCAAATTGAAACAAAACTAGTTATAAAATTTCTTATTTTTATGGACTGTCGTTTCAAAAAAACAGAACTCAGAACATAGTTCTTCATAATACAACAGCTACTCTTAGCTCTTTACCCTTTATTCGTTACTTCTCCATGCCTTCTCCACTCGTCAAAGAAGCATCGCTAGTCGCCATCGATTTCGAATCAGCTGGTGAGTATCCGGGAGAGACGGCTCATCCGGTCCAAGTCGGAATGGCCCCAATGCAAAGGTTGCAATTTCAACCTACACTTTTTTTTCGATCTTATGTGCGAACAGAACGCCCAGTAACATGGAGAGCTCAACAGCTTCATGGTATTGCTAATCATGATCTCCGGGAAGCTCCCTCGATGCATGAGCTCTGGCCGCATTTTCAACAACGTCTTACGAACCGTTATCTCGTGGCACATGGACGAGGGACGGAGCGCCGCTTTTTAAAGGCTTTTCCGATGCATGGCTTTGGACCTTGGATTGATACATTGCCCCTAAGCAGGCAGATGGCACCTGGACTTCCCTCCTACAAGCTTTCAGACCTCATGGTCCATTTTCAACTCTTAGAAAAAGTCACTTCTTTGCTTCCTGACTTTCGTTGGCATGAAGCCCTCTCAGATGCTCTTGCATCCTTGGTCTTACTCTTGCATCTTATTGAGAAAGCCAATCTTTTTGAGGAACCCATCGGGCTTTTAGCTCAGCGGTAATTGCTCATACTCGCCACTTGTTACCCATTACCCACCACTCATCATATGTCTTTTCCTCTCTCAACACATCAACTCACACCTCCCGATTTTTCTATTATTACCATTCATGATGGCTCTGGAGAGCCCCCTGATCTACTTCCTCGAGCGATTGCTTCTTTGGTAGATCAGCAAAGTATTAAAAGTGAACAGATCCTTCAACATCTCGGAGGAGTTAGTAATCTTTGGAATAAGCTTTCCAAAGAACTCCAGCTTTCAAAACGGACACCGCACTACACACTGCGTCTGCTCGAAGAAAAAAATAGCCCCTTTCATGAAGCGCTTCAGCGGGCAACAACACGTGTTACAGGAAGCTTCGTCGGATTTCTTCAGCCGGAAGAAGAGTATCTTCCTGGAACACTGATTGCCGTAGAAAAATATTTTAAAGCTCACCCAGAAATAGACATTTTGTTTACCGGAGCCTTACTGCAAGACGAGGTCACAAAAAAAACAACTCCCCAACCTGCTCTTCCTCTTTCCTTAGAATATCTCTGGACGGCACATCCTTTGATTCTACCCGGCACGCTTTTTGTCCGTGCTTCGTTGTTCAAAAAAGATTTTCCCTTCAACCCTGCTTATCAAGAATTGATGTTCCAAGAATGGCTCTTGCGCGTTCTCCAAAAAGGCAAAAAAGCAGGCGCACTCAACACGGCAACGATACGCACGTCAGCACTTTCCTCTGCACAAAAGAGTCATACGAGACTCGCTCTTCCTCCACCTCCACCATGGATCAAGCTACTCACTCCTTGGTGGAAGCTGCGTTATTGGTACTTGTTCAAGGTAGCCATTCAAAAGAATGGCTAGGAAGATAGAGGTTTGAAGATGAAAGATAGGTTTATACTGTTTTAAATTGAAAAGGGCGCACTAGAGCATTTTAAAGAATTCTGTAGCCGCGCCTTGTGGTGTCACTCCGAACGTCATCCCCGCGAAGGCGG
>JBMOFC010000077.1:0-3681 GCA_049314455.1 Chthoniobacterales bacterium | reverse complement strand
CGGGTCTGCGCTCCTCGTTTGACTCGCTTTGCGAAGCTCACCTCGCCCTTGCTGGTCTGCCTAACGGCAGTCTGCCCGACCGACTCCCGTCGGGTCGTGTTCTGACAATGCACCCAACTACAGAATTTTTTAAAATGCTCTAGAAGCGCTGAAATTTTTTCTTAGGACAAGGCCGAAGATTGAGGCGCTATCTGAAGATAACGTAAGATCTGAGAACGTAGTCATAAGGAAAAAGATCCAGCTTATAGCGTGCCTTTATCGATTTAACACACTATAAAGCTCTCCCCCAAGAATAATTCTCCTGTTTATCATACCCGTTCAGGAGAAGGGTAAGGCTGTGGACTGTAGGCAAATTCACTTCAGAAAAAAGAACCCATTTTTTGAATGTATCGCCACTTGTAATCGTACATCAACTTATGAAAGTGAACATTTCATTTCATCTTATCAACTGTAGCCTACAGCCTGACTCGTTCCCGTGAACGGATGCTTTTTTTATATCCAACACTTCAACTATTTTTTTCAAAGGAAGTGTGTTCACCACATCCTCTCGTGTCAGCCATCCTTTGCGTGCACTATCCACGCCAAAGCGAAGATTTTGAAACCCTGAGATGCGATGTGCATCGGGATTAATGACACAGCGCACTCCTTTTTCTTTTGCCAGAGGCCACCAGCGCCAGTCGAGATCAAGACGATGAGGGCTGGCATTGAGCTCAATGAATGTCTTCGTGGCTGCTGCTGCTTCTAAGACGGCTGGAATGTTGATGGCATAGGGCTCCCGCGAAAATAAAAGTCGTCCTGTGAGGTGTCCGATCATGGTGACATAAGGGTTTTCCATAGTACGAATGAGACGATGGGTCATAGCTGCTTCATCAAGAGTGAATGAGGAATGAACCGAGGCGACCACATAATCGAGTTGCGCCAGAATCTCATTGGAAAAATCGAGGCTTCCATCTTTTAAAATGTCGCACTCCGTGCCTGCAAAAAGATGAATGTTTTTCTCTGACTGATTCCACGTTTGAATCTCTCGCACTTGCGCGAGCAGCTCTTTTTCATGAAGTCCGTGTGCCTGAAAGGAGCTTTTACTATGATCAGCAATTCCAAGATATTCTAACCCTAATTCCTCAGCAGCCGTTGCCATTTCTAAAAGCGTATTCTCTCCATCACTGGATTTCGTATGGCAATGAAAGGTCCCGCGAAGATCGGTCCATTCAAGGAGCTTTGGAAGTCTTCCTGCAGCTGCTGCTGCAATCTCTCCACGATCTTCGCGTAATTCTGGCGGAATAAAACTGAGCTTGAGGGAACGATAGAGTTCTTCTTCCGTCCGAATGGGAGGAGGAGGTGATACAGCTCCTTCTTGAGGTGTAAAGCCATACTCGTTCAGCGACCATCCTTGCTCTAAGGCTCGACTACGCACACGAATATTGTGTTCTTTGCTTCCCGTAAAATAGAGGAGCGCAAAAGGAAACTCCTCTGGCTTCACGACGCGAAGGTCACACTGGAGGCCACTCTCACTCTCTTCATTTTTTAAACGAACACTCGATTTTGTTGGTCCTTGCATGAGGACTTCTGCCACTAGAGAATGATTCACAAAGAAGGAACTGACCGCTTCAGGATTTGTTGAGGAAACAATTAAATCAAGATCGCCAAGTGCTTCTTTACGGCGTCGAAAGCTCCCAGCACTTTGACATTGGCCGACTGCGGGATGTGCTCGCAAATCACCGAGCAGCTCCTCCGCTAGCAGACTCACTTGATCAAGACGGAACTGTCCGATATGTCGACGATAAAACAGAATTCCCTTTTCAATATTGGCTGCTGATTTAGAACCAAAGCCAGGCAAGGAAGCAACTTTTCCAGAGAGACATACCTGCTCTAGATCATCGATGGAGTCGACTTTTAGCTCTTGATGAAGAAAACGGATTTTTTTTGCCCCCAAACCTGGAATCTCAAAGAGTTCAAAAAGAGAGTCAGGAAAATGACTTCGCAGTTCCTCGTAGTAAGTAAGATGTCCAGTGGTCACAAGCTCAATAATTTTTTCTTCCAATGCTTTCCCTATTCCTTCAATAGCACCGAGCCGTCCTTCGTCTACAAGACGCTCTAGCGGTTCAGAAAGCTGCTCAAGCGTACGTGCTGCACGCAAGTAGGCCCGAACCTTAAAAGGATTTCCTCCTTCTAGTTCTAAAAGTTGTGCGACTTTTTCCAGCACAGCAGCGACTTCATGGGGATCTTTTGTAGACATAAAAAATAATTACTCACAGGGATAGAAGGGATGTAAGGGCTAAAAAAAGTGCAATCCTGACTGTTTCAACTTGTCACTTCAGCATCTTTGCTCTTCACCGCCTCAGTGCGTCAGGTAATTACTCCTCTCCTTCTAACGAAAGATACGAGCAATTACTGTGTCAATTTATGAAATTTCTCCATCAACTGCCGTGTGATTGATCTTGATATTCCATCACCAATGACGCGTTGGTCTAGATGAGTGACGGGAATGATTTCTACAGCCGTTCCCGTGAGAAAACATTCCTCAGCGGTGTAGAGGTCATAGCAGGTCAATGGTATTTCTTTGATGGTAATTTCAAGTTCCTTGGCCAGTTTAATAACAAGGGCTCGTGTGATACCAGCCAAAGCACCACATTCCAAGGAAGGAGTCAGGAGTTCTCCTTGGACCACAATAAAAATATTGGCTCCAGTACACTCTGCAACAAGTCCTTCTTCATTGAGCATCAATCCATCATCGACTCCAGCACGCAATGCTTCCTGCTTTGCAAAAACATTATTGAGATAATTCAGCGATTTAATACGAGGACTGAGTGCTCCATGTCCAATACGACGCGTTGCACAGGTGATAATAGAAATCCCTTTCTCATATAATTCTTGAGAATAAAAGCGAACTTTGTCTGCAATGATAATGAGAGAGCTATGAGGACAACTATCAGGATTGAGTCCGAGAGAACCCTTTCCGCGCGTCACTAACAAGCGGATATAACCATCTTGAAATTCATTTTTTTGAATCGTCTCTAGAACTGCTTTTTTCAAGGCTTCGCGGTCCAAAGGAATATTCAAGAGCAACGCTTTTGCTGATTGAAACAAGCGAGTGAGATGCTCTTCTAAATAAAAAGGAATGCGTTTATAAAATCGAATTCCTTCAAAAATGCCATCTCCATACAACAAGCCATGGTCGAAGACTGAAATTTTTGCCTCTGCTTCAGAAAAAAAAGTTCCATCAATATAAATTTGCATTCCTGCAGACTAACGAAGGAATTTTCTAAAGGGAATGGTTTTGTGAATCGTTTGTATACGTTCACAGGAGTGGATACAGATCGCTTTAAAATGAAAAGCGTGTTTGCAAAAGAAATACAATAGATCCAGTGCTAGCCCGGATATATCATACCGAGTTGACTCGCTTGGCAAAGCCCGTATCGCCCTATCGGGCCTGTCTCAAGGCAGTCTATCCAGCGGTCTCCCGGGAAGCTGTGTTTTCCAAATCAACATGTGAGTCTAGAGCGTTTTAAAAAATTCTGTAGTTGGGTGCATTGCCAGAACACGACCCGACGGGAGTCGGTCGGGCAGACTGCGGTTAGGCAGCCCAGCAAGGGCGAGCTGAGCTTCGCAAAGCGAGTCAAACGAGGAGCGCAGACCCGCAGTGTAGCCAGCGATACTCGAGGACGCGATCCCCGCCTTCGC
>JBMOFC010000076.1:0-3956 GCA_049314455.1 Chthoniobacterales bacterium | reverse complement strand
CGATGCAAAAGCAGCCATAGCCTATGAAAATGCCGCCAGAGCAACTAGTCCTGAGGAGAGAGATGCCTATAGAAACGCAGCAGAAGCCTATGACAAAGAAGCACAACTCTATTTAGATGAAGCCAGACAAGCCCATAGAACCGCAGCAGAAGTCTATGCAGACGCAGTCAGAGTCTATGGAGTTAGTCAAGTCAGACCTAGTGATGAGAGAGATCCAGATGTCTATAGAAACGCAGCTATAGCCTATGAAAATGCAGCTATAGCCTATGAAAACGCAGCTAGAGCAACTAGTCCTGAGGTGAGAGATGCCTATACAAACGCAGCAATAGCCTATAAAAGCTCAACATGCGCCACTACACACAACAGAAGAGTCACTATAAATGCAAGGTTAATTATTCCTGAGGTGAGAGACGCCCATACAAACGAAGCAAGAGCCTATGAAAATGCCGCCAGAGCAACTACTCCTGAGGCGAGAGAAGACTATAGAAACGCAGCAAGAGCCTATGAAAATGCCGCCAGAGCAACTAGTCCTGAGCAGAGAGAGAACTATCGCAGGCAAGGAGAATATTATTTTACTACGGCAGAACGTATGAATCCACTATTTGAGGGCTAGTAAGTTGTCGCAAGTAAGAAGTCTGTCAGAAAGTTTGTATTTTGGTCGCTACCTCTTCAAGCGTCGTTAAACCTAACAAGACTTTATTGAGGCCATCTTCACGTAGTGTCTTCATGCCATGCTTGCGTGCTTGTTCGCGAAGATGAGCAGTTGATTTTTTTCGTTGAATTTCATGACGAAGAGCTTCATTGACGATCAGAATTTCAAAAATGCCGAAACGTCCTTGAAACCCTTTTCCATCACATTGTGGGCAGCCAGATGCTTTCATAGGGCTATCAGAAGAAAATGATTTTTCTTCGAGTCCCCATATTTTTTTTTCATAGGCTGTGAACGTTGTTGGAATTTTGCAGTGAGCGCAAAGACGTCGCACAAGGCGCTGTGCGATGATGGCGTGAAGGCCACTGGCAATCAGAAAAAGTGGGATTCCGATATCTTCAAGGCGTGCAATAGCGCTAGGAGCATCATTGGTATGCAACGTTGAGAGAATGAGGTGTCCTGTGAGTGAAGCATTCATCGCAATCTGTGCAGTTTCTAAGTCACGAATTTCTCCTACCATCATTTTATTAGTAGACTGTCGTAGCATGGCTCGTAATACAGCAGGAAAAGTTCTGCCGATTTCTTTTTGGACTTGAACCTGATTAACTCCAGGAAGCTGATATTCTATCGGGTCTTCTATGGTGATCATTTTACAATCAGGATGATTTAATTCCTGCAGGC
Organism: Chthoniobacterales bacterium; assembly: GCA_049314455.1. GTDB lineage: Bacteria > Verrucomicrobiota > Verrucomicrobiia > Chthoniobacterales > UBA6821 > CAIWMF01. Next base: position 2,626 of record JBMOFC010000076.1, on the reverse strand, counting down.
AGGCGTAGAGGGTTGTTGTTTTTCCAGATCCTGTGGGTCCTGTTACCAGCATGAGCCCATGGGGCTGCGTGATTAAATTTTTTAAAAGAAGTTGATCTTCTGTTTCTAGCCCTAGCTCCGCGAGGCCTAACATTACAGAGGAACGATCTAGGAAGCGTAAGACAACACTCTCGCCATAGATGGTAGGGATCGTAGAAATCCTGATATCAAAAGGGCGAGTTCCGTATTGAAACTGAAATCGCCCTTCTTGTGGCAATCTTTTTTCTGCGATATTCATCGAGGTGCTCATGATTTTGAGTCTGCTGACAATGGGATCCTGTAATTTTTTGGGGAGGTGTTGCATCTCTTGCAACACGCCATCAATACGACAGCGCACGCGTACAGTATGAGCCAGTGGTTCTAAATGGAGATCGCTGGCACGATGCTGCTGCGCTTTGAGAAGGAGATGAGAGACAAGTTGAATGACTGGGGTCTCTGCTTGAATAGGTGCAGCAGAGAGAGTTTTTTTATGAAGAGGGAGGCTTGTCATAGGTTATTTGCTAACAACATTATTTCATTTTTTTGAAATAAAATAATATTGGCAGTGTTATAGCGTATTAAATTGAAAAGGGCACGCCATAAGCTTGCTCTTTTTCCTTAGGACTGCGTTTTCAGATCTTGCGTTATCTTCAGATAGCGCTTCGATCTTCAGCCTTATCCTAAGAAAAAATTTCTGCGCTTCTAATGCGTCCTTTTCAATTTAATGCGCTATAAAGGGTTGAAGAGAAATTTTAAGTTTCCATGAAAATCTTTATAAAATTTGAACGTAACCACATTGCTGAGGAGCTATGATGGCGACTACCTAAATAGGAGTCTTTGTTTCAATATGTTAACTCTTCAATGTTTCAACGCTGCCAACGGCACATTGGTAGTTACGGTTGTTTTCGATTATTTTTAGCGTATAGTTTATCGAACATTTTTTATTTTCCAAAACTTCCCATGCTCTCAACTATTCTTTCCGTTATTGGTATCTCTCTTGAAGTCATTTTACTTTTTAACTTACTAATTATTGTTCATGAGTTGGGGCATTTTTTGGCAGCACGATGGCGTGGGCTCGTCGTTGAAAAATTTGCAATCTGGTTTGGAAAGCCACTCTGGTCTAAAACCATCAATGGTATCGAGTATCGTTTAGGATGCATTCCTGCAGGGGGCTTTGTGGCAGTACCTCAGTTGGCGCCAATGGAGGCGCTGGAAGGGAAAACGGAAAAAGATTATGCCGACCTTCCTCCTGTTTCTCCACGTGATAAAATCATTGTGGCCATCGCAGGACCGGTCTTTAGCATGTTACTTGCTTTTGTATTTGCTTGCATCGTTTGGGGTGTTGGGCGTCCTGTAAGCGAGTCAGAAAAGACCTCGGTGATTGGTTATGTCCTTCCTAATGGCCCTGCGGTTAAAGCAGGCTTACAGCCAGGAGATAAAATTTTATCGGTCAATGGGCATCCTGTGACTCGAATTCATGGAATGGGAAAAATGAGTGACAGTGTCGCGTGGAATGTGGCTACAAGCCAGTCTCCGCTGATTCCTATTCGCATTGAGCGTGATGGAGTAGAAAAAATAATCGACGTAGAGCCGATCGTGCAACCACGTCAAGGATGGGGAAGAAAAAATCTTCGTCAGATTCAGCTTCTACCTGCACAGACTCCCTTGATTGCAAAAGTGGCCTCTAAAAGTCCTGCAGCGGAAGCAGGGCTTCGTACTGGAGATCTTGTGGTGGCTGCAAATGGTATAAAATTGCTCAGTCCTATGGCTCTGGCGGAAATTTTAAAAACAGAGGCTGGACAACCAGTGACGCTCACCATTCATCGCGATTTAAATAAAGATAGTTCCAAAATTTTTATCGTAAAAATAACACCTCAGGTTCCCATCGGTGAAAAAGAGTCGCGCCTTGGTATTTACTGGGATGAAAGAGGGGTAGTCACCTTGATCCATCCCAATCCTTTCTCGCAAATTGGAGCTAGCGTAGGCACCATGTGGGAGACGTTGAGTGCGGTGATGCGCCCTCATTCTGAAATCACCGTGCAGCACTTGAGTGGTCCTGTTGGTATCATGAGGGTTTATTACATGCTTTTTGAAAGTCCCATGGGATGGCGCTTGGCACTGTGGTTTAGTGTGGTGCTCAATGTAAATCTTGCGCTCCTCAATCTTCTTCCACTTCCTGTGCTCGATGGAGGTCATATCCTTCTCGCCTGCTTGGAATGGGTTTTACGCAAGCCAATCCAGCATCGTCTGCTCGAGTTGATTCAGAGCGGATGCGCGGCTATCTTGATCGGCTTTATGATCTACGTGAGTTTTTTCGATGTTCTGGATCTGCCGTGGATGGACCGAGGAAAAGGAGGGGAGAAAGCTGCAACGATTCAGTTTGAGTCAAAGAAATAACAAACAAGAAATTAACAGGGATAGAAGCGATGAAAGTAATAAAAGAAGCTTCTGATTGTTGAATCGTGTTCTCTGTTTGTCTCCGCTGAACGTGATATTAACGATAACAATTCTAAGACTCTTTGCTCTTTCAGTCATCCCTTTCATCGCTTCTATCCCTGTTAATTTTCTTAAATGAAAAAGATGCACTACTGCGACAGTCTCTATCACT
>JBMOFC010000075.1:0-4573 GCA_049314455.1 Chthoniobacterales bacterium | reverse complement strand
AGACTGGAGACTGGAGACTGGAGACTGGAGACTGGAGACTGGAGACTGGAGACTGCTTTTCAGTAATCCTTTTTATCAGAAAAAATCAAGTGAAGAAGCAAGTCAGCTTATCGTAAAACGGGAGCTAATCAACAACAGAGCCCTAACGAAAATGGAAAATGAGCCTCTTTTCAACATTTCAACGCTACCAACGATAAGTTGACAGTTAACTTTTTTTCTTATTTTTTAAAAAGACATTGCGAAGTCTTCTCCTCATCGCTACAAATATCCTCCTCTTTTGTCCTGTGGTGTAATGGTAACACAGTGCCCTTTGGAGGCATTATTCATGGTTCGAGTCCATGCGGGACAGTATTTTTTTGGCAAGGCCAAAGAATAGTTGAAGTGGAAAAGTTAAGTGCTGAATAGAAAAATAGTTTTCTCTGCTTCAACTTCAACTTTTCACTTCAACAGCCGCAAAGTGGCTCTCATGAAACTCTCAACCGGACTTTCTCAACAACAAGTTTTCTCCTTGCAAATGCAGCAAGGACTCGAGCTCTTACAAGCTCCTATGATGGAGTTAAGGGGGGTGATCGCAGCAGAGCTTGTGGCCAATCCTGTTTTGGAAGAAGAGTTTTTCTTGAAATCAGCTATCCCAGAAAAAAATCAAAATGCTATTTCCGATGAAGAACCTTCATGGACAGAATCTGGAACGCCGCGGGATTCCGAAGAACGGCATCGTCATTTTTTAGAATCACGTCCGTCGCATGAGACGCTTGCGGAGGCTATCCAGGCTCAAACGGCAGCTTGGTTGAAAGAAGATCAGGAGATCGTTCAATCGATCGCTGGCAATCTCGATGAATGGGGCTATTTTCGAATGAGCTGTGCGGAGGTTGCGGCATCACTTGGTGTTTCCGAACAGCAAGTCGAGGAGGTTTTAAAAAAGATTCAACAGCTCGATCCTCCTGGTGTTGCAGCTCGTGATCTCAAGGAATGTCTCTTGATCCAATTACAACAACAAGGACGAGGAAATGGTCTCGCAAGCAGAATCGTGAGTCACTACCTGCCTCAGCTGGCTCGTCATCAGTACGAAGAGATTGCAAAAAAATTGCGCGTGCCACTTTCTGAGGTGCACAAAGAAGTCGATAATATCACTGCATTAGAGCCTCATCCAGGACGCCCTTACAGAAGCTCTGAGGAAGAGACGATTATTCCTGATTTAATCGTAATTCGCGAGAGCGAAGAGTTCTTAGTGCATCTCAATGAAGAAGGGCTCCCCCGCCTCCGCATGAGTGAACATTACAAGGAAATGTTGGCGTCACATGCTAACAACAAAGAATTGCGTGACTATTTGCGAGAAAAAATTCGCGTTGGAAAATCTTTTATGCATCACCTAGAGCAACGAAAGTCTACATTACTTGCCGTTGGTAACGAAATAGTACGTCGCCAAGCTGATTTTTTTAAATATGGGACTTATGGAATGCATCCACTGACAATGGCTCAAGTGGCTGAAGCTCTCGGTGTCCATATGACTACCATTAGTCGCGCTGTTGCCGGCAAAACAATGGACACTCCACGAGGACTTTTTTCGTTAAAATATTTTTTTACTGCTGGTATCGAACAAGAAGGTGGAGAAAATGTCAGTAATGAGCGGATTAAAGTGTCTTTGAAAAAAATGGTCCAAGAAGAAACCAAACAAAAACCGTTGAGCGATCAAAAAATGGTAGCACGATTTAAAGAACAAGGCATTCATGTCGCACGACGGACGATCGCACACTATCGGGAACAGCTGGGAATATTACCGGCTAGTTTGAGAAGAAGGTAGAGGTTGGATAGACTCAGTTGTCAGGCTGAATTAAAAGCGGTTCCTATAATGCCAAAAGTCACAACAAAAAGTCCGTAAATTTTTTTCTGCGAGTTGCAATCATACCTTCTAAAAATAATATTTCTTTTCTCATGGCACAACGAGTTGACAAAAACCGACAACTGACAACTGACAACCGAGAACTGCCATCGCAACGCGATGGCTCAGGCCTCATTCCTGGCATTGTTGTTTTTTTGGTAGCGCTTCCACTTTCACTTGGTATTGCCTTGGCTTCTGGAGCGCCACTCTTTTCTGGAATTTTAGGAGGGATTGTTGGTGGGCTTGTGGTGGGGGTATTGAGTGGTTCTGCTGTCAGTGTGAGTGGGCCTTCTGCGGCTCTTGCAACCATCGTTGTCCAACAGATTACGCAGCTGCACTCTTTCGAAGCATTCTTGTTGGCGCTTGTTTTTGCAGGTTTGTTTCAAATTGTTTTAGGATTATCTCGCAGTGGCTTTGTGGCAGAATTTTTTCCTTCTAGTGTCATCAAGGGTTTGCTGGCTGCCACTGGTATTTTAATTGTCCTCAAACAAATTCCACATCTTGTCGGCTACGATCCAATCCCTTTTGGAGATGCTGCTTTTTTAGAATATGATGGGGGAAATACCTTTAGTGAAATTTGCTCTTCTTTCTTGCATGTGCAGATGGGAGCTCTCTTGATCGGAGTCGTTTCTTTACTCTTTCTCCTCCTCACTGGGCGTCTTGCCATTTTTAAAAAAGGATTAGTTCCTGCACCCCTGTTAGTGGTCGTTGCGGCTGTTAGTGTCAGTTTGCTATTACGTAAGATAGGATCTGCTTGGTCCATTAGTACAACTCATCTCGTTCATGTGCCTCAAGTGGTTGATATCCCATCGCTGGTAGGTGCCTTGAAATTTCCTGACTTCAAACAACTTTTTTCTCCTGGTATTTATATGGCTGCAGTGATGATTGCCGCCAGTGCAAGCTTGGAGACATTACTGAATTTAGAGGCTGCTGATAAAATTGATCCAGAGCAACGATTGAGTCCCCCTAATCGAGAACTCATTGCCCAAGGTGTGGGTAATATGCTCTTGGGGTTTATAGGAGGAATTCCCATCACCAGTGCCATTGTGCGTAGCAGTGCTAATATCAGTGCTGGTGGGCGATCACGTCTTTCTACGATTGTGCATGGGGCGCTACTTTTAGGATGTGTCATGCTCATCCCCAGGTTGCTTAATGAAATTCCGCTAGCAGCATTAGCGGCAATTTTAATGGTGGTAGGAGCAAAATTAGCCAAGCTCGAGCTTTTTGTAACAATGTGGAAGGCGGGAGCGAATCAATTTTTTCCTTTCATTATCACTGTTGTTGCGATTCTTTTTTCGAATCTCCTGGTTGGAATTTTAATTGGACTTGGAGTCGGTTTGCTTTTTGTCCTTCATAGTAATTTGCGCTCTCCCATGCGTCAGATTTTGGAACGACATGCTTCTGGCGATGTGCTTCGTTTTGAGTTGGGAAGCCATGTGAGCTTTTTAAATAGGCCGCTGCTTACCAAAGCGCTTGATGAGGTCACTCCGGGTAGTCAACTGCTCCTGGATGCTCATGCTACCGACTACATCGATCCAGATGTTTTGAGCCTCATTCACGATTATGTGTATGAAAAAGCAAAAGTTCGAAATATCACCGTGAGCCTCCTTGGCTTCAAAGAAAAATACAAACGATTTCACGATGACGTGCGATTTATCGACTACTCTTCGCGTGAAATTCAATTCAAGCTGACACCAGCCGAGGTCCTGGAAATTTTACGAGATGGGAATCAACGGTTTTGTGAGGGACGACCTTTGTTGCGCAACTATCAACGGCAAATTGAAAAAACGAGTGAAGCTCAATATCCGATGGGCGTTATTTTAAGCTGCATTGATAGTCGTGCTCCTGTGGAAATTGTTTTTGATGCTGGACTAGGAGATTTTTTTAGTATTCGCATTGCTGGGAATGTTGCTAACGAAAAAGAGCTGGCCAGTATGGAGTATGCCTGCCTTGTCGCAGGAGCAAAATTAATCCTTGTTCTAGGACATTCTTCCTGCGGCGCTGTGAGTGCTGCTGTCGATTTTTTTCAATCAGAAGTTTCCATTGATCAAGCCACAGGGTGCGATCACCTCGAAGTGCTCCTGAAAGAGATTCAAAAATCGATTGATCCTAGAACATTTTCAAAAGAAGAACTCCGACAAGCATCAGCACATAAAAATTATATCAATGAAGTGGCTCGACGCAATGTGACACAGACAATGCACCTGATTACTGAAAAAAGTCCCTCCCTGGCTCGTGCGGTAGATGAAAAGCGTATTGCCATCGTAGGGGCCTTTTATGATGTCACGACGGGAAGAGTGGAGTTTTTTAAGGGCTAAGTTAACTCAAGGTAATTTGACAATACAGTTTGTAGTTGGTTTCAGCTTGGTTTATCAAAAAATTCTTAGGTCGATGATGATTCCGATTATTTTCTTGGAATTTTTTATTATTTTAGTGTATTTCTAACGATCCTGTCGTTCTGTCGTAAACGCTTATGATGAATTCAAAGATAACGTCAACAATTTTAGTAGACTCTGGAATTATTGACAGCCCTGCCGACTCAAAAAAAGATTATATTGAGACAGGCACGATTTCCTCTCCAAAGGGTAGCGCTATTCCGATCATAGCATCCTTCAACAATAGCGATATACCGCGTTTTAGCTCCTCCACTTCACCAATGACAGATGGTGAGGGGAGCGAGAGTAATTCATTTTT
>JBMOFC010000074.1:0-4890 GCA_049314455.1 Chthoniobacterales bacterium | reverse complement strand
CTTTGAACGGATGCGACGATAATAACACATTGAGATAGCTTGCTTTTTTTAGATATACCTGAGCTGTTACAAAATTTTTATAAAAAGTTTTAAGTTTTAGAAATGACGTTGTTCGCAATAGATTTTTTTATTTCCTCCAGGAAGCGCTGCACCTATTCTCGTTTTTCCAAAATAACTTTTCATTTTTTCTATGGCACTCGCAAACGATCTTCGCAAAGGAATGGCAATAAAATACAATAGCAACGCTGCTATCGTTCTTGAAGTCACCCATCGCACCCCTGGTAATCTCCGTGCTTTTGTCCAATGTATCATTCGGTACATCGGCACTGGCAAATCAGCAGACATCCGTTTTTCTTCCACTGAAAAAGTGGAACTCGTTGATGTCAGTCGAAGCACCTTAGAATTTAGTTATGGCGATCACGAAGGATATCACTTCATGGATCCCGAAACTTTTGAGACCATCACCCTTCAAAAAGATTTTATCGGTGATGCTAAAGATTATCTCACCGAAGGAATGAGCGTTGAAATTCTCTATGTCGAAGGTCGCGCAGTTTCTGTGGAGCTCCCGCCAAGCGCTAGCCTTAAAGTCACTGAATCGCCAGAAGGTGTGCGTGGCGATTCTTCTAGCAATGTTATGAAACCTGCAGTCTTGGAAACAGGTAAATCAATTAATGTACCTCTTTTCATCAAGGAGGGAGAGATTATCAAAGTCGACACACGCACTGGTGAGTATATGGGGAGAGCGTAGGCTGGAGGCTGGAGGCTGGAATTTTCAAGTATCATTTTTAAAAAAAATCAAGATTGGAGTTTTTTTGTTTTTGCTCATCAATATAGATTTTTTTGTGGTCAACAATTTTAACTAAAAAGCAGTAATGAATTTTAAGATAAACAGTGGCAAAAGAAAATCTTCTCTAGCCTCCAGCCTCTAGACTGTTTTATGGTTCCCAAAACATGGGTTAAATTTGTTGTCGGTCTCTTTCTCTTACCGTTTGTCTGGGTGCTCACAAAAACATTTTTGGAGACACTCGGTTTTTCGTTGCATCATGGATTGCTTGGGACGCAAGGATGCCTCTTTTTTTTAGCTGGAATTGCTTTATGGGGAATAGCCTTTTGGCTGCTGCCACGCGCCTGGCTGCTCTGGCCATACGTTTACGGGCATGAGTGTACGCATGCACTTTGGGTGAAACTTTTTGGAGGGAAGGTAGAGGAAAAATTTTATGTGAGCACACAGGGGGGGCATATCCTGGCAGATCGAGTCAATACCTGGATCGCCCTAGCACCTTATTTTTTTCCTGTCTATAGTTTGCTCGTTATTTCCATCTATGGGGTAGCAACACTATTCGTCGAGATGAGTTCTTTTCAATGGGTGATGTTTTTGCTGCTCGGCTTCACTTGGGCTTTCCACCTCACTTTCACTTGCCTCCTGGTTTTGCAAGGGCAACCTGATGTTCATTATGGAGGAACTTTTTTTTCCATGATTGTCATCTATGGAATCAATCTTTTGCTCGTGACCCTTTTTCTGCTGATCACCGCCCCCTATGTGAGCACTGCGACCTTCTTAGAACAATTCCTCAGTAACTTCGGAGAATTTTTAGAAGAGATGCAATGGCTCTTAGAACAAGCAGGTTCCTGGCTTGTTTGGTTCTATCACCTCAGTGTGAAATATCTGGGTTAAATTCAAGCCAGTGAACAGATGCATTTTTGATACTTCAATTGTACCCGTTTTTTCCTTTCTTAACGGGTATGCGGCTTGGAGCGGGTAGAGGGAATCGAACCCTCCTGGCCAGCTTGGAAGGCTGGAACATTACCACTATGCTATACCCGCATAAAAAAGAGCCGTTATTGATAGCAAAGAGCTGGACTGAAGTATAGTCAAATTACTTTGAGATGACACAAAATTACCTTGTTCTTTTTGCATTTGTTTTCAGTGTGATGGCTGCTATTACCTTGGTATCCCGGATATTTCATGCCGATCTACTACGGAGACCGGGAAGCCTGATGGATGCTGCGTTAGACTCACATTTTGACTTGGGCAATACAGCTTTCCGGTAGGGCGCTGAATAGACTTTCCGAAGGAAAGCCCCGAAGGGGCGAGCCAAGCTTCGCCAAGCAAGTCAATATGTACGCATACAGCTCACGTCATTCCCGCGAAAGTGGGAACATCAAAATCTTCGTCTGCCTTACTCTATTAGACTTCGTACTTTCCTCGTCACAACACAGCGCGCCGGGAGGCCGCTAGGCAGACTGGCTTGAGGTAACCCGATAGGGCGAGCCGAGCGGGAGCGAGCGAGTCAACTCAGCATGACATATCCGGGCTAGAGCATGTTAAAAACTTCTGTGTAAAAAACTCCTAAAATTTATTCGACAAAGGTATAAATAAATTTGTTGCTACAATGTCATCCAATATCACAAACAGTTTTACCAGTAGTTCTGCAGGCTCTGCTAACTTGGGTTCTTCTGTTGTCGAGTCAGACTCTGTAATAAAGTCAACAGGTTCACGAGGCACAAAAAGATCTTTTAGTGCTATTGATAGCAGCCCACTGAGTGGAGCCAACAATAGTGGGGCTGCTATTACATCCAGATTAGAAAATGCGACCGTAACAAGCAGTACTAGTTCGGCAATATCAAAAAAAACACAAAGGACGACAGCAAGTGATGAACAAGTATCTCTATTTGTCACAGCTATTCTTCCTGGAGATCAGGATCGAACACTTGGGCTAGCACAAAGATTCAAGAATATACTTCTGGGAATGGAGCCTCAAAGCAGTGAAGCCCTTGCAAGGGTGTTTCAGGAAGATCTTGGTCTTACCCAAGAATCAAATAGTTCTACGAATAACCTTACGAGTCAACTCTCCTTCAGGCTTCAACTAGCAACTGAAGTGCGAACCAATTCTCAGGGTGAGATTGCGCAAACTCTAATTAAAGGTTCTCAAGATATTTCTAATACCCCTGATTCTTATTGGGCAAAGTGCCTGAAAGCCTTTGGTATTCAAGTCATCTCTCCTCTAGGATCGGGGTCTTTCGGAAGTGTCTCTCGTATTGCGATAGAGGGAAGTGATCGAGAATATGTTCTCAAAACAGAAAATAATATTCGCGGTAGATTTTTTGCTGCTGAGAAAGATCCTAATAATAATTTATTTCATGAGCGTGGGGAACTTGTGTTAACAAGCTTTCAAGGTGAAAAATCTGCTCGCCTTGAAAAAGAGCTTCAGAGAATGACCCCTCCTTGCTTTGTCATTGTGGCATGGTGCGAAGATTCCCATTCTACAATGGTCCATTATGAATACCTCTCACCAGCGCGAGCAAAGGAGTTCGGGAATCGCATTTTAGAAACACATCCCCATGCAGTAGGCAGTATTGCAGCTCAAGTCATGGAACTTGCTCCTGGTATTGATTTGGAAAAAGCAATGGAGGGAGGGATGACTTTTAAACCTACGGAGAAAACATTCAAAAATGTGCTAAATACTCTTTATAATCATATCAAGTTTTCTCACGATTATAAAATAGCACACCGTGATATCAAACCCGCCAATTTGGTCATTGAACCAAATTCTTCGGAAGTCAGAGTGATCGACTTTGGACTGTCGGCCTCCACAAACGGAAAAAAGCTCCAATCTCGCACAGGAACTCCTAAGTACGCGTCGCCTAGGATATTACTACAACAAGAACTACGTTTCCCAGGTTATGGCGAGGAGGTCGATTGCTACAGTGCAGCAATGACATTATTAGAACTGATAGATCCAGCATCTTGCGAAGGAGTTATGAAGTTTTTAGGACAAAATGCGCCTTTTTATCAGCATTATTTGCATTGGCCAGCAGCCTCACGCCTTAACAATTATTTTTTGCTAGTTGAACACGTGAATCCAAATGCTGAAATTTTAAAAATCTTCGCCGGCGACAACATCAACACCGTTAAAGAATATGGAGATGCTGACACGTTTATCAGTCTTAGTTTTTTAATTGCTGAAGGAGGAGCTCAAGGAGAGGAAGCCTATCGGCAACTCATTGCTCAATTTGATCCATGGCAGGAGGCTAACGGTTTTGAAGTATTATCCTAAGATTTCTCTAACGAATAGATCATCTATTATTTCCATTTAGTATACTATAAAACACATCACAACAATGAAAGACCTCACAAACTCTCTCTATTTTCAACTTCTCTCCACCTTTTTGACCTCTTTGGGTCAATCTCAAGCAATCGAAACTATTAACAAAGAAGAGGGAATTATAGAATGGATCGTAGATGATCTTGTGGTGCGTCTAATGCCCTACACCCTTGGCGAAGAAGAACTCCAAGAACCGAATGCAGTTTTTCTTGAAGCTGATCTGATGCTCTTAGATTTAGAAAATCGTGAACTCAATCATGATCGTTTTCTCATCCTACATCAGCTGAATTCGGTGAGTCGGATGAGCACAGGCATTATCGCTGTGATCGATGAAAAAGGGATGCTCTCTATTAATAAGATTATTTTCTTAGATCAATTGGACCAAACAGCTTTATCTAAAGAACTCGACCAGCTCATTAGCACTGCGGAAGAGCTCTATAAAGCATGGAATGAATTGGCAGAGCTTTTTGATCTTAAGAGTAGAGATCTTGTTGCTCAACAGCGACCAAGACAAGAACAAGAAAAATCTCTTTTCCTGATTCAAAATCAGTGTTAGATCAGAAAAAATAACCGGTGGTGAGTAGCGAGGTTAGTATCCCGCACTCCCATCAGCAACTCAGTCTCTCAGTGCGAGGATATTGGGAATAGTTACGTTCGAACCACTCTTGTCCAAAATAAAAATTTAGTTCCATTGCAAAACATATGAAGAGTGCAATGGTTAGAGATTTATAGCATTTTAAAAAATTCTGTAGCCGCGCCTTGTGGTGTCACTCCGAACGTCATC
>JBMOFC010000073.1:0-4993 GCA_049314455.1 Chthoniobacterales bacterium | reverse complement strand
TTCCAACAAGCCTCCTAGAAGCAATCACAAAAGTACCCATCTCTAAAAGCGAACGGAAAAAATGATGTAGCGTTCTTTGTTTCTCAACCATCTCAGGCAGGCAGTTCACAGGGACACGTAACAATCCCAGCAAGACCGCAATAAAGGAAAGTCCATTAGCCAAAAAAATGAGTGGCGCCCCTAGCAGATGAACCAAGAAGCCACCCAAAGCAGGCCCGAGTGTTCGCGCTAAATTAAAGGCCATGCTATTGAGTGATACTGCAGCAGGAACATGCTCTTCCATTACCAAATTTTGAAGCAATGCCAACCATGTTGGAAAATGAAGGGCAGCCCCGATCCCGAGTGAAAAAATGAACGCAAGCAGGCTGTAGGGGCTTATTTTTCCTAATCCCGCCATCAGCGCTGTCAACAATGCAAATACAATCATCCAGCACTGAGCAATGATCAAGAGACGCCTCCGATCAAAAAGATCAGCGAATACACCACAAGGAATTCCTATCAAAAGGACAGGAAGATTAAATGCTGTTTGCACAAGTCCAATGAGCAAGGGCGAAGTTGTGAGCGAGGTCATCAGCCAGGCTGCAGCAACCGCATGCATCATTGTTCCAAGATTGGAAAGAAAATTGCCTATCCAAAGCAATCGGAAAACGGGACTAACTAACGGAGCAGCTATTCCCTGAGAGAGAGATTTCGACGTTTTTTGAATGAAATCTTTTCTGGTTAAACGTTGAGAATCATTTTTCATTTTTGTGAAGTCATGGTAACTGCTCATACCATCTTTAACAAATAAATGGACTATGGAACGCAGACATTGTGGTAATGGGCTGATTCTCACCTTTGCGGGAATGACGTGGAAGAGTTCAACCCCATGCGTACATCAGTCAAGCTCTGATAACAAAGCTAGCCCCAATGCCGGTTACTTAGAGCACTTACTAATCAAGCTCTTTATTGCAGAGAATCACTCCTTTCAACACTTCAAGCTTTCAACGCTTCAACAAGCTGTTTGCCTAAAGTAAACAGCATTGGGACTAATACCGGAAAATAATTTCATCTTGAAAAAAAGCGATGCCACGCTCTACTGGAGCAATGCGTTCTTTATTACTATTCGCCTTCATTTCTCTTTGTTCCCTTTTTGCTCAAGAGGAAGTGACCAAGCAAAATGACCATCTCTACAATGCCCGCTATGGAGAAATTATTGTGGTAACAGGAGGACCACTACATTTCACAGGACATGTCTACAATACAATCGGTTTGAACAGCTGTCCAGAAGAGGCTTGGAAGGCACTTAACCCAGAAAAATTGAAAAAAGAATATAAAGCACGTGCTGTTGTTTTAAATGGACCACGCTATTTTCTCATGGATGAGTCTTCCCTTCTCAATCCTGGTAAAGTCGCATCCTTCGGGGGACTTCAAGCGCGATACCTTGCAAACGTAAATATCTCTCCTGAAAATATTCTGCGAGGAGGTTCTACAGAATATACTGAGAATACAGTTGCACGAACTACTCGCTACATCTTTAGAAAAGGTCGCACAATCTATGAACTCACTTCGCCTGAAGGAAGGAACTACGTTATGCAAAGCTACTCCCGGATCATTGATCCAAAAATGAAAGAAACTGACCTCATCAACCTAGGTAGCCGCCTGACACTTCCTCCCGGATGGCATTATCAAACACGCATGCTAACTCAAGACTACCTCATGAGCACTTCTGGGGTAGCTTATGTTCTCCAAGATAACTTCAAAAATAGCTATCAACGAGAATAGAGCGTACTACATTTTTTCAGGAACCTGAATCCCTAATAACTCCAATCCCAACTGTAGCATCCGTGCGGTCACAGCAGCTAAAGCCAGACGTGATTGCTTGATATCACCTTCTGCTTTGAGGATTGGGCAATGTTCGTAGAAGTAATGGAATTTATTCGCAAGCTCATAGAGAGCTAGGCAGAGAATGTTGGGACGAGCATCAAGCAATATGGTCGGAACAATTTCTCCGAATTGCAGGAGTTGCAAAGCGAGACGACGTTCTGCCTCTTCCTGAAGCACGATGGAGCCGGATAAATCTATCTTCCCTTCTACTATTTCTTCTTTTCGAAAAATAGAGCGAATACGGACATAGGCGTTTTGAAGATACGGAGCCGTATTACCTTGGAACGAGAGCATTTTATCCCAAGAAAAAACATAATCGGTCATCCGGTGCTGCATAAGATCAGCATATTTGAGAGCGCCCAGCCCAATAATTTTAGCAATGTGCTTTTTTTCTTCTTCGGGAAAATCAGGATTTTTTTCAGCTACGAGTTTCCACGCTCGATCGATGGCTTCCTGAAGGAGGCTCCCAAGCTCAATATTATCACCACTTCGGGTCTTCATCATCTTGCGATCTTCTCCCAAGATACTTCCAAAGGCGATATGGCGAAAATCAGAAGTGAGCCCTAAGCAACGTGCTACCGCAAAAAGCTGTTCAAAGTGCAACTGCTGTGGAGCTCCACAAACATACCACACCGCATCTGGATGCCACCGCTCTTCTCGATACTCCAACGTGGCCACATCAGTGGTAGCGTAGAGAAAGCCTCCATCGCTTTTCTGAATCAAGAATGGTTTATCGTGAAGTGTAGGATGGTGAGGGAAAAAAACCAGAACAGCGCCTTCACTTTTTTCTGCAATCCCCTCTACAAGCAATCTCTTAACGAGAGGCTCCAAAGCATCATTATAAAAACTCTCTCCTAAATGTTCATCAAAGGAGATATCGAGGAGTGTGTAATGTTTTGTAAATTCCCTCCAAGAGAGCTCTACGACTTTTTTCCAAAGCTCTCTATTTTCAGAATCTCCTTGTTGTAATTTTACGAGTTCTTCACGAACAGCCGCTTTGACACTAGGATCCTCTTCTTCCAAAGCGGTCACGCCACGATAGAGTCGAACTAACTCATCGATGGGAGCTTCGGCAAGCGTCTCTTCATGGAGCAAATTTTTTAATCCGTAAATGACTTTTCCAAACTGCGTTCCCCAATCCCCAAGATGATTGTCCGTGATCACACGATGCCCTAAAAACCTGGCGATACGGGCAAGGCTCTCTCCCAAAATCGTACTTCGAATATGTCCCACATGCATCGGCTTTGCAATGTTGGGGGAACTAAAATCGATGACGATAGTTTGAGGAACTTCCATTTTAGCAATTCCCAACCGGGGATCAGACAAAAGAGTCGTCATCTGCTTCTCTAAAAAATCCCTTTTCAAACGAAAATTGATAAACCCTGCTCCAGCAATTTCGGGCACCTCACAACAATCTTCCACCTCAAGTTGCGCCACTAATTGTGCAGCGACCTCTCGTGGATTTTTGTTAAGTTTTTTGGCAGCCACCATCGCTGCATTTGTCTGATAATCACCAAAACGTGAATCGGCAACAACAGTCACCACCGCAAGATCGAGGCCTAATCCTAGTGCTTGTACAGCTTCACGCAGGCGTTCGGCTAGTATTGCATGAGGTGTTTTGTAGGAGGACATGGAAAGAAGAAAAAGAAAAGGCTAAAGACAAATTAAAAAAGAACGGTATAACTACCAACGTCTCAAAGAGAATTCACCACAAAGAACACAAAAATGATGTAAAGAACACAAAAAGAATTTTTTTATAAAAAATTCCAAGAAGTATTGCCTCCCATCTTTTCTCATCTTTAAAATTTTTTATGAAATTTTTTTCTCTGTGTTTTCTTTGTGCACCGCTTTAGCGGCTTTGTGATCTTCGTGGTGAATTCTTTTTGAAAATAAAACGACGTTAGTAGTTACTCTGTATTAAAAAATCTGCCCTAGCAAATACCCCTGCAATTCTTCAATCGAAATACGCCGCTGCTTCATCGAATCACGTTCGCGTAAGGTCACCGTATTAGTGAGCTCTGGACCTGATTCTCCTAACGTCTCAAAATCAACCGTCACGCAGAATGGGGTGCCAATCTCATCTTGGCGACGATAGCGGCGCCCGATCGCACCTGCTTCGTCATAAAAAACAGACATATGAGTACGGAGCATGTGTTCGATCTCATGAGCCTTCTTCACAAGAGCCGGCTTGTTTTTCAGGAGAGGGAAAATCCCAACCTTCACTGGTGCCATACGGGGATGAAAACGAAGCACTGTCCGTGTCTCTCTTTCTCCTTTTTCACTAGTCACTTCTTCTTCCTCAAAAGCTTCACAAAGCAATGCTAAGACTGTCCGATCTGCGCCAGCACTTGGTTCGATCACATGTGGGATAAATTTTTCTTTGGACTCTTCGTCAAAATAATCGAGTGGCTTTCCACTCTTCACGATATGTTGAGTCAGATCATAATCAGTACGATAGGCAACTCCTTCGAGCTCTTGAATACCAAAGGGAAACTCATATTCAAGATCGTAGGTCTTGAGTGAGTAAAAAGCCCGTTCCCCATCAGGAATATCCTTCACATGAATTTTAGAACGCGGAATTCCAATCTCTTCATAAAAACGGAGACGCTCTTCCAACCAGGCATCGAGGAGCTCGAGCCCTTGGCTCGGATGGCAAAAGTATTCGATCTCCATCTGTTCAAATTCACGAGAACGGAAAATAAAATTACGAGGATTGATCTCATTGCGAAATGCCTTTCCAATTTGTGCAATGCCAAAGGGAAGCTTCTTGCGTGAGGTTTCTAGTACATTGCGAAATTGAACAAAAATTGCTTGGGCCGTTTCAGGACGGAGATAGGTTTTATTCGTGTCATCAGCCATCGGCCCCACATGAGTTGTGAACATCAGGTTAAAATCACGCGGTTCGGTTTTTTCGCCATCACACGCGACCACCATCTTGCTCGGTTTATTAGGACACGGAGTCGACTCAATCTGATCAGCGCGAAAACGTCCCTTGCATGTTTTACAGTCAATCATCGGATCAGAAAACGTATTTTCATGACCACTCGCCTGCCAAACTGCCCGATTCATCAAAATAGCCCCATCCATGCCAACCACATCATCTCGCTCACGCACGACACGTCGCCAC
>JBMOFC010000072.1:0-5096 GCA_049314455.1 Chthoniobacterales bacterium | reverse complement strand
ACATATGGGGATAATTGTCATGAGCCGAGTGGGGGAGCGTTGAGGGATCTCACGCCTTCTCACTTTTTTGGAGTGCGTATTCAATGACTTTGAAGGCGATCAGTGCGAATGCACCACCAGCCAAGATGTAGGGTTTGTATTTCTCAAAAAACGTTTTTATAGCCTCGTTCTTGTTGTCCTTGAGCAGTGCCTCGGTCTTTTTGAGCATCATGGCACCATCAATCTTCTTGAGATCCTCGATCACATCCGCCGACTCTTTATTTATAAAGTCGTTCATGAGTTCGGTGGGATCAGGGTTTATGGCGCCATCTTTGTTTGTGATTGCACGGGTGATTTCTCCTGCATTTACTTTTTTGATTAGGTCTACTACGTTTGACTCAAAATTCTGGAGGGTTTCTTCTTTCAATTTTTGTTCATCTCTGAGCTCGCTAAGTTTCTCTTGCATTCTCTTCGCAGTTGCTTGGTCGCCAACACTGAGTGATTCGCGCATGCTCTGCTCCCTCAGACTGATATTTGCTTTCAGCTGAGCCATGCCTGCGCGCACAGTGGGCTCATGTCCGAGGGCGAGCAGACGACCAAACTTTTCGGGACTTGCAAGGGTGCCTTCGCTATCCGCGAGCTCTTGGGCGAGAGTCTGTAACTCTGTGATCCTATCATGCTCGGCCTTTCCGAGATCCTCCCACCTTTGATTTTCGCCGATCCACTGAGCGAGCTTTGTCCTTTCCGGTTCCGTTGGGCTTCCAGAAATACCTGGCTCAGGTTTTGTGCCAGGATATTTGGGAAGTTTTTCTACGATCTGACGCGCTTTTTTCAGTGCTTTATCCTTTGTGAGCATGGGAGATTTCTCCAAGAGTTCCTTCATTTCGTCGAGAGTTGGAATAGCATTGGACGCTACACTCTCCCCATTTCCCAACGCGATAGCTGCGCGGAGGACTTGTTGTTCTTGGGAGGAGAAGGGGCAATTTGTTGTGTCCAGTATCAGCTGGAGCTGTCCGTCATAGAGCTGTTTTGTTGATATGGGTATTTGATCGGTCATCTCTCCTTTGTTGTTCGGTATCTTACAGATATTCCCCTTATCATCAGTGATCTGAACCAGTACCACCCCATCTTTTGGATAGCTTTGCCCAATCGCTGTGACCCTACCCTGGATTTCTTGTTTGGTGTCGCCAGCTCCAATTTTTATACCCACGTGTATCTGGCTCTCTGGGTCTTTGAGGGGGAATCCATCTCGGTGTCTTCCAGTATCTACCGATTCACTTGAATATTTTGACACATGGTCTGTAATCATTTTGTAGCCGGCCAAAAGCTGTAATTCCTCAGTATCCTTTTTACCACCGCTGGCCTCGTGAGCCTTCGAAGTGATAAGTGCCTCAGCGAGTGGCACGACTTGTTTTTTGACCTCAATACCAATCTCAGACGCATTCGCTGCTTCATGACTACCGGGGGGATTTTGTTCAGAGCCCATATTTTGATAAATATACTTGAAATAGAAGATTGTTTCAACTAGTATGAGTGTATGAAGGATATAGGCGAAAAAAAGGATACGGCAGGCATAAAAAACTCTACTCCCCCTCCTCTCGAAAGCCCCAAAGCTGAGAGAATCCCTTCTGTGAAGCGATCGGAGAGTATCGGTACCGAGCATAAGCTCGTCAAAGGCTTAGACCAACGTGCCGATATGGATGGGAAAGAGCGATGGAAGATGATGAAGGAGTCAGAGAAAACCATGGCTGAGTGGATGGTACGACGGTGGAATGCAATACAAAAGTCAACGGAAGATGAGAAGGAGCAAAATAGGCTCTTTGTAGATTTCATATCAGCCAAACTTAAAGATATCCCCAAGCCGACTGATGAGCAGATAGCTACTGCATGTGCCGAATATGTCAAAGACGATATCCTCGTGCATGAAGCGGCGCTGTTTGTGGAAGGAGTTGGCGGTGCGTTGGAGTCTCAAGGGTTTAGGATCAATATCCATGAGTGGGAAAAGGCAAAAAAGAAGCTCTCTTCATCCATGAGCGCGCTCGAGCTCAGGTATGGGCAAGGCGGACAAAACTCAAAGACACATGAAAGCCGCGTGGAAAATCTTCTTCACACATTCTCTCGATTGCCGGATAGGATACTAAATAGGACCGACGACGCACGGTTTAAAATCCAGTACAAAGGCTCTCGCCTAGTTAAACAAAGCGATTTTGACGGAAAGAAGGTGGGCGAGCTTGACATGCTGAATGGGAATGGGCTATCCAATGCTAACGATGTCATTTCACCAAATCTTCTCAAAGCGATGTTTGGTCAAGAATCGATACATCAGGTATCGGATCTCGAGGATCAGACGGGCAAGATCGTCCTGGCGCGACTCGACTACTACACCTCCCAACATGTTCCCCTTAATACCCTCGACCCGAAGATTCTCACTGAGTCAAAAGAATTCCGGACTAGGGTAGCCAACTGGCACAACGAGTTAAATAGACTGACCCCTAAAGAACGTAAGGAGAAGCTCGCCGTTATCGTCAAAAGAGAGAAGGATGCTGCTGAGAAGACCGCGAAAGAAGCTGTCAAAAAAAAGCAAGAGGAGACGGATCATGCGGCGACAAAAAAGCTGGTAGAGGACCTCAAGGCTGTCGAACTCGCAAAAAATACTCCGGCTGCTATCGAAGCGCGAAAGAAAGCTGCTGAAAAGGAAAAGGTAGCGAAAGTGGAAAGTCGTAACCGAGTAACCTCGCTGATCCAAGCCACCGAATCCCTCGATGCCGTCAGCAGAGCCTCCAACGATCTCCTTGCAACGCTAGAAAAAATAACGATCAAAATCGATAGTACAGATAGTTCCATCAAAGCCGTTTTGGAAGGGGGCAACTCTCTTGAGGCGCTTGAAGAGAGTGTGAAAAAAGTCAAAAGTGAACTAGAAGAAATCGAAGCTAAGTATCTCGAAGATAAGAGAAAAAAGGATCGCACTACTGCAGCTACAAAACTCAAACTCGATGCTGAAGCAAAAAGAGTTAATCAAACAAACGAGGATATACATAGAAAAATCAAACGGTCTGAAAACCAAATATTGGCTTATCAGCAAGCAATGGCTGGTGGAACAGAAGGTGTTCCAAACTCTACCGAGGTGGTCAATTTGCTCTTGACTCGTATCGAAGCAGAAATGAAAACAATCGGAGAGTTGGAAGAATCAATAGTATCTGTGTCAAATAATATACAAAAAGATTATGATAATGCCGTAGATAGTGCGATTACCAGGACCAATACATATGAAGATAGTAGGGCAGAAAAATTAAAATTGATAAAAGACAATGAGACTAAAATAAAATTAATCAATGACGCGATTGTTGCCGCGGGAGCAGCCGAAGCCGTCGCAACATATAGGTCAAAGCAAAAGGAAATAACTGATACTACTGCGAGAGCACTCGTCTTGTTTGCAGCATTGACTGATGAAGAGCGCAAGCTCTTTAAGCAAGCGGATGGGAGGATCTTAGAGGCATCCGATAAGGCATTTGAGAATTTTTTGAACACAAACACCCAAGAAACCGAAAAAATTCAAAAAAGGATCGATGATGCAGAAACCCCTGAGTCTATCCAGAAACTTACCACCTTCCTTGAGGTATTTTATCCTGCAGATGCACAAGACGCTGCACATAAGGTCATGGAGGCAAACTTTAAAAAAGCAAGCGCAGGAGAGCTTGCCAGTTGGGATAATAATGCGTCATTTTTAAAAACGGATTATACGAATAAATCACTTCGTTATACTCGCACCTATATTGGCTTTCTTCAGCTGGCTTTTGATAAGTCTGGCAACACAATGACTGCTGAGGGCAAAGCGGGCGATGCCATGCGTGCAAAGTACACCACTCTCATCCCTGAAGATGACTTTTACGAAATCATAGGGATTGTTAAGCCAACGAATCAGAAGGATGACCTTGGGAAGTTGGATGGGTTATCACAAGAGCAATGTATGGCGGTATTTGTGCAGCTGCGAGAAGTAGTGCGAAAAAAACGCGATCTTGAAACCCCAAGCTCGGAGGTTTCCTATGAGGCTAAAAAAGCATTATACCGGAAGGGGTACGACGTTTGGTATGCTAAAGCAAAGGATTTTGATTATTTGGGTGTATCAGATGGAGATGATTTAGATGTCTTTATGCAGATGCCCATGGAGAGAAGACAAGAATTAATTGACAAGTTTAACAAGGAAGTGCGCGATGCAAGTTCATTTTTAGATGAGAAAAAAGTTGAACTTCAAATGATCGATAATTCCGAACAAGACTTGAAGAACCATGAACGTGACTTTTTAGTTAAAATGAAAAAAATAGAAAGAATCACAAAATATCTGTCCAAGCTCGGTTCCAAGGACAATAGTATAAAAAGTAAACTTTTTTTCGTAAAAAGACTTAGTCGAATAGTCCCTGAAAAAGTCCAAAAACTGTGGAATGAAAGGGTCGATGTTGTGAATGAATACAATAGACTCGTTAAGGAATTAGATAGTGAAAATTTGAAACTTCAAGAATTAGAGAACAAAATCAATCAGTGCAAAAGCATAATAACATATAAAAATGACACTATTATTGCGAGGGATAATCAAGCCAAAAAAGTTGCTATATTAGAGCGTAAGTTGCAAATTGCTACAGACTTAAAAACGTTACCACTCTTATTATGACCACCCAGGACGTCATCCAAATCCTCCCCCTCGATGATGCGATGAGAGCGCAGATACGACTCCAACTCGAGGGCACTGAGAACACCTTCGATCTCACCGCCGATCTGTGGCAAGTGTTTTTTGAGTATCAGAAACGGCTCACTGAGATAGAGTTTGCACGGCTCCAGACTGAGCTGGTGATGGGGGACTCGACTGAGCATGGGCCACTATGGACGCGCGCAGAGGAGCAGGTGCAGCTGTACTTTGCCGATGTGCTCTCCGGCAAGGTCGCAAAAATGAAGGCTGACGAGCAGGCACTCCATGCGGTGCGGGATCAGATGGCGCAGATACTCGGACACACGCCGTTGAATTCCAACACAGTCAATTGACTTCTAAGAATAAAAACAGTACGATGACATAGATTTTTTGGTCCTATCCCATCCATGATTTTGCCCTCACCTTCACCCTCATC
>JBMOFC010000071.1:0-5555 GCA_049314455.1 Chthoniobacterales bacterium | reverse complement strand
TCATAAGGAAAAAGATCCAGCTTATAGCGTACCTTTATCGATTTAACACACTATATCTTCCTATCCGTTGCTGTGAACGGATACAAGTAACTAGAGCATGCTTGCTGCTTCAACTTCAACTGGTAACTCAAACTGTCGCGGAGCGACCTGAAACCAACCTCTTCAACGTCTCTCGGACAATCTCCTCAGTTGAGGTAGTCTCGCCCAATATTGCGAGCACCTTGCGCGCTTCACGCTCCGCATCCACTTGCTTATATCCTAGTGACATCAATGCGAGGATGGCATCGTGGAGATATGTTTCTTTTCCTCCTCGTGCTTGTTGGAGTGAGGCGGCTTCCCATTGTGCAGCCACGCCAAGTTTGTCTTTGAGCTCGAGCACCACGCGCTCGGCTGTTTTTTTCCCGACACCAGAGATTTTAGAAATGGCCACAATGTCAGAGGAAATCACTGCTGATTTAAATTGATCCAGCGACATGCCGCTCAAAATAGCCAAGGCCAACTTCGGACCGACCCCCGAAACATGGGCTAAGAGCAGACGAAAGAGATCCCGCTCCGCCTCGGAATAAAAACCGTAAAGCAGATGCGCATCCTCCCGCACATGATGGTGCGTGGCGATCCGCAGCTTCGATCCGACCTGTGGCATCCGATCAAAACTAGAAAGAGGAATAAGAATCTGATAACCGATCCCGTTAGCATTGATCACAATCATGGTGGGCAATACCTTTTCTAAAACTCCTTCAACGAATGTAATCATGCGCACGACGGTAATAGAAAGGGAGGAGGCATGGCAAGGAGTTGGTTTTTTAAAATAAAAAAATTGGTAACAACTCAGGAGTCTTAGGAAAATAAGACAACTCAGTCAGTAATCATTACCGAGTTCCTTGTTTAGGGGGAAATTCTTGAAATCATGAACACAATACGCAACGCGATCTTGAGAAGCTTTTATTTAAGTAAGCTGCGTAGCAGCTTCACGACATCCCCTAAAACACTAAACCTGGAAATAGACGATAATAACAAATTGAGATAGCTTGCTTTTTTTAGATACCTGAGCTGTTACAAAAAAAAATTGAAATTATTCTTTGATTTTCTTTCATCCCTGTTAGTTTTTTATTTGGAGATATTGGCAATCAACATAAAAGCGTGAATTGACTTCATCGCTCTATTTGTACTTAGATAAAGCATCCGTTTTCTTTCAAAAACCTTCACCCTACTTTTCCTATGTCCTCACCTTACGTCTCACTCCTAGAAGCACTCCGAGCTCATTGCAACTTGCCCGAGTTTCCGAACCCGCTCCCTTCGAATCAGCTTGTACTTGAGCTAGAAAATGGACCTTCTATTACCATTGATTTTGAAGAAGAGACCTCCGCGGTTGTTCTCTTTGCAGAAATTGGAACCTACCAGCTAGAACATGAAGTGGCTGTTTTATCTAGCATTGCCCAAGCCAACTTCCTCTGGGCTGCAACCTCAGGAGGCACCTTGAGCGCTCGCCCTGATATTCAAACCGTCTACCTGGCTCAACAATTCCCAGTCCACTTCCTCGAAGGAGAACCCTTCATCAAACTCGTTGAAGAATTTGCACGCGTCACGCAGCAGTGGAAAACCATTTTAGAAGGGATAGAAAAAGGAGGGTCCAAGCCATTAGAAGAGGCAGCTACACACAGCGATACGCCCTCAGAAGAAGCAGCCGCTCCGGCTACAGCCTAGTAATTCAGAGATTCTAGAGCCTTATTCAAAAACCAACTTAACCTCTAAACCTTCTTTTTTATGAGCATGTCCTCCACAATAACCAAGCGAGATTATAATAATTCTCTACTGTCGGAAATTCAAGAACTAAAAAACAAAAGTGCTGATAAAGAGCTTAAATTAACCTCTAATAGTGCTATTGAATTTTTTGGCGCTCCTTTCGGAGTTCAAAAAACTGGTGTGACTACTAGAATGCAAGGTCGCAATTCGTGTTGGGGTTCGATCACTGCAACTTTTGGTTTCGACACTACTGAAGAAGTAAAGAATTTGGTTGTTGCGGCTCTTAAAGAAGAATTAAAAAAATCTATTGAAAATAATGATGAACTGGAAAAAGAAGATAAAGTATCTTTAATACAAGATGTGGATAAAATTCAGTTCGATAATAATGGTAATAATCAAGCAAAGCTAACACCTGAAGTGGTCATGACTTTTGTGGATGAAAAACTAAACGAATTAAGGGGAAAAATAGATAATTTAATAGAATTACAAAAAAAACGACAACCGCAAAAACAATCCACATCTTCATTCTACGATAAAGTTACTACTCGATTTGGATCAACAAAAATTAAAGACGAGAAACAAGCGGATGAAACTAGGTCGAGGATAGAAGCACTCAAAAATAGAGATGCTAATAGCACCAGTAACCAAAATGATATAAATCTAATTAACGGGAAACAAAGAGGCTTATTTTATGGTGGTAGACTGGAAGAACAAGAAAAAGAAAAAGCAATTCAATCTAAAATACAACAACTCACATTAAGACTCGATGCATGGGATCAATCAAAAAAACAGCATTCTCAACAAAAAAGTCAGATAGATCTCTTACAAGAACCTGGAAGCCAAAGCAACAGTAAGTCTAATGAGTCAGTTGCTAGTACAACCAAAAGAACTCAAAATGCCCCATCCAATACTAACCAAAAAGGATTTCCTGACCGTGATCCCGTTGGTGGCATCAAAACAAAACAAACGACAGCAGTATTACAAGAAGTAAAAGAAGCTATTCATAAGCGAGGTGAAAAAATGAACCAGGTTGCTGAGAGCGTAACAGAGCTTGTAGAAGCTGCAGGTGATTTTGTCGGGCTCGCCAAACAGCTCAACGATCAACAGAAAAAGAAATAGGGTCAGGAAATGGGGTCAGGCTAAGAGTATTGACAAATACTGCTTCTTTAAATAGAAGAGCCCAACGGCCAGGAGTGTAAGAATTCAATACAAAAGAGCTTATTACCATGTGATGGCAAGAGGAAATCGGCAAGAATTGATTTTTTTGAATGATCATGATCGAAACTCTTTCTTAAAGACCTTAGATGAGACCTATGAGATGACCGGGTGGCGAGCGCACGCTTGGGTTTTGATGCGCAATCACTACCATCTTTTTATCCAGACGCCAGAGGCAAATCTTGTGGAAGGAATGAAATGGTTCCAAAATGGCTACACACGACGATTCAATGTGCGGCACAAAGCTTGGGGACGTCTTTTTGGGGATCGCTATAAAGCAATTTTGGTAGAAGGGAAAAGTCGCTACTATTATGAAACGCTTTTGGATTATATTCATTTGAATCCGGTTCGTGCAGGATTCATCAGACCAGAAAACCAACAGAGTGTGCTCGATTATCCATGGAGCAGTATAGCCAAAGGGTATAGCAAGCCACCAAGTGAGCGCCAATCATGGATGGCTTGTAGCGATGGCCTCAAGAGTTTCGGTTTGTTAGATACAGTAGATGGACGAAGAGAAATGATAGAACATCTTGATAAGCGAGCGATTGCTGAATCATCTGTCAAATGCGGTATTCCTATGATGGGAAGTGAAACTAACAAAAGAGCTAGTCATTTGCAGAGAGGCTGGTATTGGGGTACTGAAATTTTTTCTCAAAAAATGCTTTTGTTGCTAGAAAATAGTAATGAAAAGCAACAATGCTCGACGCACCGTTCTACTGATGAATATCAAGCCCATGAGCTTCAACAAGCAGAAAAATGGCTTCATAACGGTTTACTTCAAGCAAATTTAAACATGAAGGATCTTAGTTCCTTGAAAGGTTCTCATCCAACAAAAGTCTTTCTGGCTTTATTTATAAGAAAAAAAACAACTGTTTCTAATACTTGGTTGGCAGATCAGTTAAAAATGAAAAGCGCTAGTAATGTAAGCCAGCAAATAGGAAGAGTTCATTTTGAAAAACTAATCAAAAAAGTGCCGGAAAATTTAATTGCTTACGCAGCCTCTCATGGATTCTAAAAATAAAAATAGGGGTCAGGCTAAGAATAGTGACAAAAGTAATTCAAAAGAGCGATCAAAACTAAAGTTAAAATCTTTTGTCACTATTCTTAGCCTGACCCCTATTTTTATCACCTCGCTCCTCCATGCTGCTCCAGCCACACGAGAGCCAGTCTTGCTCATCGAGCCTTCCTTTTATCATCATCCCATTGAAAGCCTTATTCCAGGGGCGAAGAAGACGGTAATCGCAGCAGCCTGGGTGGATCAAACTGAGAACCTCTCTTCCATGTCTACAGAGACTGCTCATACAGATTCTCAAAAAGCGACTTTCGAATTTTTAGAACCAAGCTGGAAAACCACCCAGCGTTCTTTTATGAGTCGTTTTGTGCAGGAAGGGAGGCAGACCCTTTCAGAACGGCTCTCTTTACTCCATCCGCGGTTGTTGAGGGATGAGCACCAAGTTATTCAAGTCGCCATCATTGATTCTGATGATCCGCTCACGGCTTCTACCATTCTGGCTCCGAACTTTGGACAGCAATTTATGATGATCTTTGGGCCGGAAATGCTGATCGCCATTCCGTCGGCCACGAGAATCTATGTTTTTTCAAAATTAGCCTCTTCCCTCGATGCGCTTGCTCCTGCGATTCGGGACGATTACAAACTTTCCAGCTCTCCTATCAGTTTAGAAATCTTCGAACTTGATTTTAAGCTTGGTGAAGGAGGACTCCGTGCGGTAGGGTCTCTGGAATCTCTATGATTACCCAAGCCGAAAAAATTTTAGTTTCACAGGAAGCCATTCAACAACGTGTCGCCGCACTTGCTGCCGAAATCACCAAAGATTACGAAGGCAAAGAACTCACCATTTTAGCCCTCATGAAGGGAAGCGTGGTTTTTCTAGCTGATCTTCTTCGCCTGATCCCAATCCCACTCCGACTCGAAGTGCTCCCAGTTTCGAGCTATCATGGGGGACTCGAGACCTCTGGAGTAGTTTCCTTTGCAACACATTTCCTGCCTGACATTGTTGGCCACCATGTCTTACTCATTGACGATATCCTCGATAGCGGAACGACCTTAAAAGCCATCACTACTTGCATTCTGGAACAAAAACCAGCGAGCCTCCGTTCGTGTGTGTTGCTGCACAAAAAAGTGAAGACACTGCCAGGAATCACGGCAGAATATATCGGTTTTGAAATACCTGATGCCTTTGTGGTTGGCTATGGCCTCGATTACCAAGAATATTATCGCAATCTTCCCGAAATTAGAGTCCTCTCTGCAGAGACAATCGCCATGCGCGCTGCTCAATCGCATGTACCCGTTCAAGAGAACGGGCAAGGCCATAGGCTGTAGGCAAATTCACTTCAGAAGAAAGGAGCCTATAAAAAATTTTGTGCTGGCTCCGCTCTGCTGCACGGATACTTTTTTGTTGCTGCTTCAACTTCAACTTTTTACTTGAACTATAGCCGTTTCTCGAACGGCTACTTGCTTAAGCAATAGACCTAGAGCGTGTTAAAAAATTCTGTAGTTGGGTGCATTGTCAGAACACGACCTGACGGGAGTCGGTCGGGCAGACTGCCGTTAGGCAGCCCAGCAAGGGCGAGGTGAG
>JBMOFC010000070.1:0-5686 GCA_049314455.1 Chthoniobacterales bacterium | reverse complement strand
GGAGGCTGGAGGCTGGAGGCTGGAGGCTGGAGGCTGGAGGCTGGAGGCTGGAGGCGATTCTGATAACTTTCTCTCTTAGAAAGAATCAAGAAAATTTCTAAAAAAATTTAGAAAATGAGTTTCTGTCGTCGTTAACAATCTCGAAAAATAACGATGAAATCAGCTTCATATTCCCAAGTCAAAAATGACGATGAAGTTTGAGGTTAAAGGTAGTCCTAAATTTCCTCTAGCTTCCAGCCTCCAGCCTATTCTGTTGTGCATCCATCCAATCTTGCAAAATCTGTTGAGCAGCGACTTGGTCAATGATGGCTCGTTGTTGTTTGCTGGAACGACCCGCTTCATACAGGTGGCGTGCAGCAGCAGCAGTGGTGAGACGCTCATCCCAGAGAATAACTTTGGCTTCGGTTTTTTGCTGGAGTTCATGAGCGAATGTCCTGCATTGTTCGGCGGCGGGTCCATAAGTGCCATTCATATTGCGTGGAAGACCAACAATGATCGTCGCTACTTTTTTTTCCAACGCCAGACGTGCGATTTCTGAAGTGCTCTGGGGTGAACGTGAAAGCGTTTGCCAAGGATGGGCCATCCACCCCAGGTCATCGCTAAGTGCTAAACCAATTCTAACGGAACCAAGATCAATGCCGAGGGTGTGATTCATAGCAACTGAGAGTAGCAATCTTATTTCATTTCTTCGAAATAAAATAACATGGGTGGGCACCTTTTTTTCTGCTTGATTAATATAAAAAGTCATGGCAGGATCCTCGGCTCCATGAAATCTGGCAAACATCCCGAATATCACGAAACAACAATCATCTGCGCTTGTGGTGCCGTCTACAGGACACGCTCGACGCGTGAGAATCTGAAAATTGGTATTTGTGCTGCATGCCATCCTTTCTTTACAGGAGAGCAGAAATTTATTGATACAGCTGGTCGTGTTGAAAAATTTGCACGTCGTTTTGGAAGCGTCCATGCGACACGTGCTAAGAGCGTCGTTACAGCTACGACTGCGCAGGAAGCGCAGCTCAAGAAAAAGAAACGTTAGCCTGGATATTTTATACTGATCTACTGAGGAGAAAGGGAAGCTAGATGAATACTGCGTTCAATTTGCTTTTTAACTTGGGTAACAGTTAGTTTTTTTCCTGGAGAGTAATGAATAGATTTTCCGAAAAAAAAATCCGAATGGGCAAGCTGAGTGGGAGCGAACGAGTTAATATATGCACATACAGATCGGTATCAAAATGCTCGCCTGCCTTGTCTGGTAAGATGACTTTGCGACTTCCTCGTCACGATCAGTATGAACTATCGAGACTAGCATCCGGTCTAGTAGCAACTCATTGTAATATATCCAGGTCCAGAGAGTATATTCTCCTTTTAGTCGGCTTGGTTACCATGTTGCTGTTCTTAAACGAGCCTCTTGTAGCTTATGACTCTTCTGAGAATATGATGGAGAGAATGGATACTTTTCAAGACGCTTATTATAGAGCAACAGGTTGTGTTTATAAGTATTATCCACCGTGGGACAGTAGTGGGGGGTTCAACCTCTTCTATATTGACAAATATTACGTATGGCCTTTTGGGACTCATTTTCATGCTTTTCATCAAGAAAAAAATAAAGGTTCTTTTGCTGCTATTTTAAAAGACGAAAAAAATGGAAGTACCACTGTTTTTGCATGGGGCCATCCAACTTCTGGGGGACGGGTGCCAGATTTACTCACACAGGAGAAGAAAGTTACCGCTATTGCTTCTGCAGAAAATTACTTCATTGCAATTTTGGAACAAGGGAAGGGTTTTAGCATTTGGGGGAATTGTCCTCCAGCAAAGTACATGCTGAAAGACCAGGTGAATATCTCCCCAGTGATTCCCAAAGAGATTAAACAAAAAATTCCACAGCCAATATTGTTTGGAATAACTTCTAAAAAAACGGTATCTTTTTTTTACACCAGTGTTGGTATAGACGCTTATTTGGGCACATCAAATCCAGAAGATCCTGTTTATTCTATTCTTAATGACGTTGCTAACCCTTTTTCCAAATTTTCTGAAGAGCGTCTGTATCATACCTTCAACGAGGAGGTTATGTTAGAAATGGCTTGTCAATCAAGTGCTATGATTGTAACGGACTATTCGAAGCCTTCTTATTTTCAAAGAGAACCACAAGAGTACATTGATGTTAGTGGAATCAACGAGCCCAATCTTAATCGTGACAATAGTACTTCGAAGGAAATCCTGAAGTCAGATCTATATTCAAAAAACTTTTTTTTTCAATTCTATCCTAATATAGCAGAAAAAATTGCTGCGACAGAAAATGGGGCTGCTATCGTTTTTTATAATAAAAGAATTTCATGTTACGGTTTCTACAAATATTTAATTAACTTACCAGAGATCCACAAAGATAGGTACATTGTTTCTATTGCCACAACTGATGACGCCTACGCAGCATGTTTAGACAATGGGAGTATTCAATGTTGGGGGAACGCCGAGCAAGGTGGTACGACTCCTTTGCTTCCGGAGTACTATATTGATGATTCTAATTCGTGGTTTGGTGGTCACTATGAGGAGTTAAAAGTAAAATCCATTGCTGCTACAAGACATTCCTTTGCTGTTATATTAGAAAATGGGAGTGTTTATTCCTGGGGTAATTTTAAAGAAGATGTTGCGGCTCCTGATGATCCTTATTATGATGGAGTGAGGGCACCGAAAATTCCTTATGGTAGAAGAGCAGTCTCTATTTCTTCTACTGATAATGCCTATGTAGTGCTATTAGATGATGGGACTGTCCGATGTTGGGGAAATGAAAAGTATGGAGGCAAGGTTCCAGAAAACTTTAGGGATTATTTTGTCTCTGATGAAGACGATAAGGCCTCTAACAACATCAATGCTACCGCGATCGGAAGCTCTCGTAAAAAGGTTAAAAAAGTAATCGCACTTGCTGTTACCAGTGCCGCTATTACAGCCATTGTAGAAGATGGAACAGTTTTTGCTGGGGCGATCCTAACTTAGGTGGGACCACTCCAGGAACCATGAGACCTGATGGGATCATGTCGCCTGCGCTACCGCCTCATAAAAAAATTATTTTTATTACAGGAATGTCCCCTTTTAACAATGAATGCCTTCCTTATGATCATGAATGAACAATAGGCTTTTCTTTTCTTAATGATTGATAATGCATTAATGCACTATATAAAACTTCCTGTTTGTCTTAGCTATCAAAGCGACTAAATTTCTAACCCGGATTTATACTGAGTTGACTTGCTTGCTCCTGCTCGGCTCGCTCTATTAGAGCTTCCCTCTCTCCGCAGTAGATCAGCATGAAATATTCGGGCTATCCTCTTCTAACGACCTTTTTCATTAGCTTCATTATGCCTCTTGATTTCACCTCTTTAATCCAGCAGCACCGTCAGCGTTTTGCCCTTTTGGAAGGAGAGATTACGGCACCAGATCTTTTTAAAGATGCTAAAAAGGCTCAAAAAACGCTCAAGGAGCATGCCAGGACCAAGGAGCTCTTGCGGCGCTCTGAAGAGTTGGCCCTCAATTTGCAGTATCTCGAAGAAAATAGATCCTTGGCGAACGATCCAGATCCTGAATTGGCAGCCATGGCGACTGCTGAACTCTTGGAATTGGAAGCGAAAGTACCATTGTTAGAACAGTCACTACGTCTTGCGCTCATTCCTCCTCAACCCGATGATGATCGGGATGCTATTGTAGAAATTCGTGCTGGTACTGGAGGATCAGAAGCCGGTCTTTTTGCTGGAGATCTCTACCGTATGTACACACGTTATGCGGAGGATCATGATTTGAAATTAGAACTTATTGAAGGAAGTTCTGGAGAAATAGGAGGATTTAAAGAAGTGATTTTCCAAGTCAGCGGTGAACAAGTTTTTCGCAAGCTGCGTTATGAAAGTGGTGTTCATCGTGTGCAGCGGGTTCCTGCCACAGAAACACAGGGTCGTATTCATACCTCCACAGCCACGGTTGCTGTATTGCCCGAAGCAGATGAAGTCGATATTGTCTTGCGTCCACAGGACCTTCGTATCGAGGTTTGTCGGTCAGGTGGTCCAGGTGGTCAAGGTGTGAACACGACTGATTCTGCCGTTCAGATTTTGCATCTTCCCACAGGAAAAATTGTGCGCTGTCAAGATGGACGTAGTCAGCAAAAGAACAAAGAAAAGGCGCTTCAAATTTTACGTGCTCGTTTGTTGGAAGAAAAAAGAGCAGAGGAAGAAGCGAAATATTCCGAACATCGTCGCCAGCAGATTGGAACTGGTGGGCGTGAAGAAAAAATCAGGACTTACAACTTTCCTCAGAATCGTCTTACCGATCATCGAATTGGATTAACACTTTATAACTTAGATCGCGTCATGGAAGGCGACCTGGAAGGACTTATTGGTGCACTTGAGACAGCTGATCTGGAGCGGCGACTCGATGAATCAGCGAAAGGACCTGTTAGCGAGTGATGAGTGAATACGATTCGTTTAAACCAACAGATAAAGCTGTGGACTACAGTCTATAGGCTGTAGAAAAATCCACTAAGAGGAAAGAAACAATTTTTTGAACCTATCGCTTGTAATCGTACATTAATTTCTTAATCGAACATTTCATTCAAGCTTCTGACCTACAGCCTTACCTTTTCTCCTGAACGGGTACTAGCACTTTTGGTAAAATTGGCCTGTTATGATGCGGCCATTTTAGCTCGAGATTGCTGCAGGCAAGATGCTAAAATGATCACCCATTACTCGTTACTCTTTACACGCTACTTCTTCAGACATGTCTTCTCAAAAATCCGTTGCTCTCTTAGAAGTCTTACAAGGAGGTGCTGGCTTTCTTAACAAACACCACGTTGAACAGCCACGACTTAATGTGGAGCATCTCCTGGCTCACGTGCTTGGTATTCCAAGATTAGAACTCTACTTGCAATTTGATCGTCTTCTGGAAGAAAAAGAACTTGCTCCCTTACGCGAGCTTTTGCACAAGCGTAGCAAAGGCATTCCACTACAGCATCTGCTGGGAACTGTTGATTTTTGTGGAAGAATTTTTTTGTGTGACACGCGTGCTTTGATTCCACGTCCAGAAACAGAGCAGTTTGTGGAGCGTGCATTAGCGCATCACGGGTGCGAGCATATTTTGGATGTAGGAACCGGAAGTGGCATTATCGCCATTACTATTGCCCTCGAACGTAAACATGCACATGTAGAAGCCATCGACCTTTCTCTGGAAGCGCTCGAGCTGGCCCAAGAAAATGCACGACGTCATGAAGCCAGTAACATCACATGGCATCATGGAAATCTTTTAGAGCCACTTGCAAAAAAAGAGAGCACGACACCCTTCGATCTCATCGTTGCTAATCTGCCATACATTCCTCGAGAAGAAATCCCAACCTTAACTCGAGAAATTTCTTACGATCCCATCATGGCCCTAGATGGTGGCACTGATGGGCTCGACCTCATCAAAAGATTGATCCAAGATGCGGTCACTCAGCTCAAACCGGGGGGATATCTCTTGTTAGAAATTGGTAAAAATCAAGAGAATGAAGTGATGAACTGCCTCAAGCAACATGGGTATGATGACATTCTGGCTCTTCACGATTACCAGGGAGTCCTGCGATTTGTCGAAGCAGTTCGAAGGTGAAAATAAAAAGAAAGGGGCTGTACCAGATAACACAATAAAGTGATATCAAATACAGCATGAGAAAAAG
>JBMOFC010000069.1:0-6658 GCA_049314455.1 Chthoniobacterales bacterium | reverse complement strand
CCAGAGGCAATAAGAACTAGTAGAAAATCCTAAAAATCATTCGTGAAAGGTATAATTAAACGATGAACCAAATCTAGCTGGTAGCTTACCTCCCTTAATGAACGATAAGCAATATCGAGAAAACGAACATACTCCGTTTGAGTCTCGCACGCAGATTCTTCGACAACGTTTGAAACTACTGAAACAGCAACTCGACGAATTTGAGTAGTTAAACCATACAATTCTTCTTTAGGAAACTGTTTAGTAATCTGATAAATGGAGAGAACAACTGCATCAGCTAGTTCAAATGCACGAAGTTTTTTATGGTTACGCATTGACTTGACCTCCAGCCTTCAGGCTCCGCTCTCTTGATTACCCTCATCAATTAATTTCCAAAAGGCTCCCGCATCAGCTACTTGCTCGTCCTCGGTCATGGGCAATTCCGAGCGGAAGAGAAAATCACGGAGGGTGTTTTTGTGAAGCACGCGATGTACGACGATGCCTTGAGCGTGCGATTCAAAGTAGATGCGGTAATCGAGGCAGCGATAACGATAGAGCGTTCTACCGTCGCGATGGATGATGCCAAATTGTTCTCCTCCCAGTTGTTCAAGGTCTTGCGGCAAAACTTGGAATTCGGCAAGCAAATCGAGTTGAAGATCTTTGGGCAACGCGCTCATTTCTGCAGCGCTAATGGGATTAAAAATGACTTGAAACACCTGAGGAGCGTAATTGCGGTTTTCTAAAAGCTCAAGACTTCAATAACAGGTCTCCACCAACATACCTTGGTAGAGACTCTTTAGAAGTTTAGAATACAAGTGAAAGTCTCTTTTAAAACTTAAAAAATGATTTGGATCCGATGCGAAATGAAATGACATTGTTAGTTACAATAACAGATGACAGATTGCCAATGCCGCGGCAACCCCAGCAGTATCAGCAATCAGGCCAGCAGCAAGGGCATGACGACTTTTTTTGATTGCCACAGAACCAAAATAGATAGCCAATACATAAAAAGTTGTTTCCGTACTTCCTAGAATTGTGCCCGCAAGTTGACTCACAAAACTATTAGGACCGGCTGTTTTGACAATCTCTGCAAAGAGCCCAGTAGCAGCACTCCCACTGAGTGGGCGTACTAAAATAAGCGGAAGCAACTCGGAAGGAAGCCCAATTTTATCAAGCAGAGGAGCTAAGAGGTGACTTAAAAAATCAATTCCCCCGGCCGCACGAAAAACACCAATAGCCACGAGAATAGCCACGAGGTAAGGAAAAATTCGTAATGCCACTTGAAATCCCTCCTTGGCTCCTTCCACGAATTCCTCATACACAGGCACTCCTCGCAAAAAAGCATACAGCGGAAAAAAACCGAGTAAAAAGGGAATCGCCAGCACAGAAAAAATAGTGATGGCGTGAAGAAAAGGAGAGGCCATCTCTGCAGAGCCTTTGTGAAAGAGGCTTACAAAGCCATAGACAAAAAAACCAAGAAAAAGAATAAGTACTACTTTCCCCGAAAGCGAGATAGCGTGAAGTGAAGATAAGGCAAAAGACTTTTCTTTGAAAGAAACAGTTTGCAGAGCATTCTTCTGTGGATCTTGATCTGCAACATCAAGCGAAGAGACGTTCGCAGCAGGTAAGGCAAACCAGGGCAAACGTTGAAGCAACTTCGCAGCCGTGATTCCAGCGGCACAGGAAGAAGCAGTGGCTACCAATGTTGTCCCAATAATGGCACTGGGATGGAGCGCTCCAGCAGCAGCCAGAATGCCAATCGCCGTTGCAGGAATCAGCTGCACCGAACTCGTGTTGATTGCTAAGAAAGTGCACATAGCATTACTGGCTGTATCAGGACGCGGGTTGAGTGATTGCAAATCTTGCATCGCGCGTAACCCGAGCGGTGTTGCGGCATTGGCAAGCCCCAGCATGTTCGCTGCAATATTCATGAGCATCGACCCCATCGCCGGATGGTCCGCTGGGACTTCGGGAAAAAGACGCACTAAAAGAGGTCGTAACAACAAGGCTAATTTTTCAAGCAATCCTGATTTTTCGGCCAACCGCATCAACCCAAGCCAAAGAGCCATGATCCCACTGAGTGGGAGCGCAATCGTCATAATCGCTGTCTTGCAAGCCTCAAATGTTGCTGCAGTAACAGCCTCGAGATGCCCCGTGAGCACACCGGTCATGAGTCCCACAAGAAGCAATCCTAGCCAAATAAAATTGATCACAAAAAAGTTTAGGGGTTGAGGAGTTTAGGGGTTTAGGGGATACTGAATTGTCGCTTCGCCATTGATAGAAAAGAAAAGTATTTCCATAAAAAATCTCAACAAAACTAACGATATTGCAGCTGGTTGAAAATAAAATGATTCAAAAATGATCTCCTGAACTTCTAACTCTCTAAACCCCTAAACTCTCTTATGAAGAATATCGTCTACTTTGATCTCGAGACTCAACTCACCGCCAATGATGTGGGGGGCTGGGATCGTAAGGCAGATATGAAAATTTCTTTAGGAGTCACGTATAGTACCGCGACAGGGCAGTATGAAATTTTTAGCGAAAAAAGAGTTCCCGAGCTCCTTGAGACTCTTTCTAAAGCGGATCTTGTGGTTGGCTACAATAGTCGTCGTTTTGATTATGAAGTCCTCATGGGATATACCATTCTCGACTTAGCACATCATCTCCCCACCTTGGACCTGCTAGAAGTGGTAGAACAGGCAGCGGGCCATCGTCTCTCGCTCGATGCCATTGCAACAGCTACACTTGGTGTTGGCAAAACAGGCGATGGTCTGGATGCCATTCGTTGGTGGCGCGAAGGAAAACTGATGGAAATCGCGCGCTATTGCTGCTTCGATGTGAAAGTCACCAAACTCGTCCATGAATATGCCATCAACCATGGAGAGCTCCATTTTATCGACCGTTTCTCACGCAAGCAGACGTTGAAAGTTTCCCTCGATTAAACAAACTTCGCAAAGACTTCATTGGCTTCCACCAGTGTCTCCTTACTTCCAATATCAAACCAGGTGCCAGGGACATTCCACGTTCCAACCTCCACTTGAGGATAGAGCCATTGAATCAGGCGTCCTGGTTGATCAGGATTATTTCCTTCGGCGATGTAGGTGTCGATGAGGGGCAATACATCGGAGCGATAGTAGTAAAGAGCGATCCCGGTTAAGGTGCTTGTGGGACTTAATGGCTTTTCTTCAAAATGAGTAATCTTTCCTGCAGTATCGGTGGTGATGTTATTATATTTTTTAATCGCTTCAAGATCACCGACATCATAGAGCGCTACGGTTGCAGGATAAGCCTTCGCAGCCTCCGCAAAGCCAACCACAGGCTCGCTAAAAAGATTGTCACCTGCGACCACAAGCAGATCTTGATCTAAGATTTTTTCATGATGCAACACATAGTGAATATCACCGATAGCACCAAGCTTATCGGCATCACTCGTGGAGCCATCATTGACAATCGTGAACGTCATCTGCGGTTGTTTCTTGCCATACTCTTTTGCCCAGGCCTCAAAAGTCTCGGCAAATTTATCATTCGTCACAATGATGAGACGATTGATATTAGGAATCGGCGCTAGATTATCAATCACCCATTCGATCATCGGCTTCCCAGCAACACTCAAGAGCGGCTTAGGTTGTTTTTCAGTAAGAGGATAAAGGCGCGTGGCATAACCTGCCGCTAGGATCAAGATATTCATTGGAAAAGTGTTTTAGCTGTTTTCAACTTCAACTTCAACTTTCAACTTCAACTCATCTCCATTTTCCTGGGAAAATTGAGATGATACTTCAGTAAGTTGCCTCCGGCGCAACTGCCCACAAGCCGCATCAATGTCGTGACCTTTTTCTCGACGAATCGTTGCAGCGACACCACGACTGCGAAGCTGTGCGAGAAAGGCACGCTGGACCTTTTCTGAAGGACGATCCCAAGGGAGGCCCTCCACACGATTGTACGGAATCAAATTCACTTTGGCACGAAGCGGTTTTGCGTAATGGGCTAAGAAGGTAGCCTGCTCGAGCTGATCATTGACGCCTGCAATGAGGATATATTCAAAGGTAAGGAGTTGTTTCTTGCGCTCAACATAGTAGGCACAGGCCTCCATGAGCTCTGCCAGAGGATAGCGTTTATTAATGGGCATGATCTGAGAGCGAACCTCATCGGTAGCCCCATGCAACGAAATGGCAAGGCGTATCTGATGCGGACGATCGGCAAACTCACGAATACGTGGTGCAAGACCACTGGTTGAAACGGTGATTTTACGAGCTGCCAAATGAATCCCCCAAGGAGCATTGATGATCTCAATGGCACGGGTGAGGTTATCAAAATTCGCAAAGGGCTCCCCCATTCCCATAAAAACAATATTATTGATTCGCTCTCCAGAAATTTTTTCTACGAGTAAAATCTGGGAAACGATCTCCTCCGTACGCAGATTACGTTTAAAGCCATCCAATCCACTGGCACAAAATTTACATCCATAGGCGCAGCCGACTTGACTCGAAACACACAAGGTCCGTCGATCTGCATTGTCTCCATAAAGAGCCGGCGAAGCTGGGATCAAGACGGTTTCAATCAGCTCTCTATCGGCGAGGCGAAGGAGAAATTTTTGAGTTGCATCGTGAGAGCCACTAACCGTCACCAACTCTGGAAAAACCAAAGGATAGCGCTGGGCCAACTCCTCACGTAGTGCTAGCGGAAGTGTGAGCATTTCTTCCCAAGAAGTGACTCTCTTTTTATAAACCCACTCCAGGATCTGACGAGCTCGATAGCCAGGAGTATTCAGGCTTTGGAGACCCGAAGCTAGTTCATTGAGTGAAAAATTCAGCAGAGCAGGTTGCATTATTTTCTTAATATAACCAAGGTCGCTTTCGGTGATGAGGTGATTATGGTATTGATAAATTGAGAGGTGGTAATGGGGGAGGAGGTGTGATTCCTGACGGAGGTGTTGGCACCGGTGGGGTTGGTCTCAATGCACGTGCAAGATTGAGTCGACCACCTTGCATTTTTCCTTTCAGCGAAGGAAGGTGATCGGTTGTTTCAATAAGATGCTTGATGAGCTCCTGATGGGTCCATGTTGGAAACTCTGCTTTCATCAAGGCCACAGCACCCGCGACGCAGGGAGTGGCCATCGATGTTCCGTCAAAAATAGCATAGGAATCATCAGAAAGGTTAAATGTTGATAGGATAAAAGTTCCAGGAGCCGCAAGTGAGACACTTGACCCACAATTAGAATACCATGCTAAGTGTTCTCCAGACTTAAAAGATGCTTCCTCTTCTAAGTATTCAAAACAATCTGTCGCAGCAACCGAAATGATGTTATCGAACATCATACTGTAGGAGGCAGGCTCTGACTCAAAAGTCCATGTATTGCCATAATCATCTGGAAGATGATTTTTAGGATCACTGAAATTCAGTCCATTGTTCGCTGATGCTACGACCAAAATGACACCGCTCTCTTGAAGGCTCTTTAACTCGGTTTTTAAAGCTCCATATCCTGCACCCCCAAAATGTATCGTGTTTCCCTCTTGAGGACCTGAAACACAAACCATATCCTGAACGCCAAGGCTAGCATTAATCACATCAGCATGATGCTCTTTGGCATAATCGAAACCACTAATGATATCGCTAAGGACACCGATTCCCTCTTTGTTTAGTACCTTACAAGCCATGAGCTGAACGCGCCAGGCTACTCCAGAAATTCCTAAAGAAGGATTCATCTCTCCTCCAATAATCCCAGCACAGTGCGTTCCATGTCCAGAATCATCGCTGGGATCACCATTGATGCTATCAACACCACTAGGTGCAAAGTTTATCCCGTAGCAATCATTAAGTTTAGGATCTGGATTGGGATTGTGCCATATATTATTTTGAAGATTATAATGAGTGTAGCGAATGCCAGTATCGACCACAGCAACAACCACAGATTCTGCGGAAGTACGAACATCCCAACCCTCTTCTGCATTGATTCCTACCTTGCTAGAAAAAACATCTACGGGATCATCTTCTTCATTAGAATCAGGTTCTTTCATCGATGCAATTTTTGAAAGAAGCGTGAGTCCAAACTGATATTCGGGCCATGGTTTTAAACTTGAGAAATCATT
Organism: Chthoniobacterales bacterium; assembly: GCA_049314455.1. GTDB lineage: Bacteria > Verrucomicrobiota > Verrucomicrobiia > Chthoniobacterales > UBA6821 > CAIWMF01. Next base: position 593 of record JBMOFC010000069.1, on the reverse strand, counting down.
TTTAATATCGAAGAGATCATTTTTTTTTGGTTCCTTACTCTTTAATTGCAAAGCTAATATTTGCAAACATAAGTTCTCAAAATGACAAACATATCGATCGATTAATTGTGAGTACGGTTTTTTTGAAAAATCAAAGTCATTCACTTTCCAAAGCCCCCATTGATCGTAATAGGCAGGATTGGCAGGTCGTTGCGTCGTATGGGCAACGCAATCAGGTTCTCCAACAACGGCTCCTTGTGATACTTCCTCCACTTTCTTTAAAGCTGCTGGAAGGCTTTCTAAGGAGGTCTCACTCAAGGTCACACGATAAATCGGCTTGCTCTGACTGATGCGGTGGATCGAGGTGACCTGTGGTCCCACTTCTTTTAAAAATTGGTTAGGATTCTTTTCTTCGGGCAAGGTGATGAGAAATTGATTGGCTACCATTTCTAAACGAGCCACGAGTTTCCCGCTCTCTTTATCGAGAAGCTCTTCTGTTTTGATGTAGGGATATTTAAAAGATGGGGAGACATCCAACAGACGCTGACGCACTTTAAAGTAAGATGCTTCTGATTCTACAGCATCAACCACACGCGCTCCCGGAAAAATCAGTC
>JBMOFC010000068.1:0-6806 GCA_049314455.1 Chthoniobacterales bacterium | reverse complement strand
TTTTTCCTATGTTCGTATATCGCTTCGTTATCCAAGCAATCTCCTAATTTCATTGGAAAATTATAAAGATACTCTTGCTCTTTTCTCTTTTGTTGATCATCAAGCTCGTTATTGCCTAGTACTTCGGTGGATGAGTCGGGTGTAGGGAAAGGTTTATGTTCATTGAGGGCCGTTTGAAATTTAGCACTTATCTCTTCTTTTGTACTTTCATCAGCTTGAAAAACATTTGTTCTCGTAATGTTGTCTATTGGCTTGGGTTCTGCTACTTTTTCTAACTCACGTATTGGTTCACCCGCTACCGTATGAAAACCAGGCAACCAACGAAATAATGTCCAATTTCTGAATCTCGCAGAAAAAAATGTCCTGACACTTTTCATCGATTGATCAGTCCCTGCTATGACTTCGATTCCTTCTAAATCACTTTCCACATCACTCCTACTATACAATCGTTGTCTTGGAGTAAATTCTTCAGAATTGCTTGCATCAATATGGTCACCCATATTGTACGATCTTTCTCTTGGAGCAGAGTCGTAGGGATTGCTCTTATTAGATTCACCCACACTGTACGATCTTCCTAAACGATAAGATTCCATACCTTCTTCTGTAGTTGGTAACTCCATTTAGATTAAAAGTTTGCGTTTTTTAAAAAGCCCTTTAATGAATTAAAGTCATCACATTGTTTCGCAACTTAGATCCATTTTGAACCCGCACAAACGTACTCTCTCAAAAATCAATAGGCAATTTCGAAAAGCTTTCTTTTTTTTTAAATTGGAGAATACTTTTCCGATGCCTTTACTCCAGCCTTCTGCCTCCCGTCTCCAGCCTGCTTCTTCTAGCCTCCCACCTGTCTTCGTCGGCTGTGGTTTTGCTGCCAAGTATCCCATGGGAGGTGGTAATTTTTCTGTCCCTTTGCAATACCTGCTAGGTCTTAAGCGGCTTGGACGTCGTGGCATCTGGCTTGAGGTGATTCCGGAAACAGAGGATCCCTCATGTGACGCCTCGCGTGTGCGGACCTTTGCACGACGGATGAGGGAATACAACCTCGAATATTGTCTCCTCATCCAACCCAAATCATTGCAGAAAAAAAATCCGGAAGAATATGATCTCTCGCAGATGAAAAGCGTTGGAATGGATGTTTCCACCTTGCGTGAGGAGGCCCAGCGTGGCGTTCTTCTGAACTTAAGCTATTCCATCAAGCCCCCGCTCCTCATGCTCTTTGAACGTCGCTTGCTCTGCAGCCTAGATCCCACAGAAGTTGTTTTTTGGATGAGTCGTATGGAAATGGGGCAATCCTTTCATCATGAATTCTGGTCGGTTGGCCTCTGCATGGAGTCCATTGATGCACGCATCCCCAAAAGCAGTGTCTCGTGGAAATCCTTTTTTCCGCTGGTTGACACCTCCTTGCTCCAAGCTCAATCGAAACCCCTTTTTAAAACACTCCCTCGTTTTACAACCATTGGCCAATGGTACTGGGATGGACATGTAGAAATTGAGGGGGCGTATCCCGATTTTTCAAAACAAGCTGCCTTTGAGCCTTACCTCGGCTTGCCTCAACGCGTTCCTGGTGCCACCTTCGAATTAGCAATGAATCTCAATAGTGACGATCCGGAACGAGAGCGGCTTCGAAAATTAGGATGGCATGTTGTTTCTCCTCACCGTTTGATGCCAACACCCAAACGTTATTACGATTATCTGACCGGATCACTGGCCGAATTTACGGCCGTCAAGCTCGAAAGCAAAATGCAAAGTGGTTGGCTCAGCGATCGTGCTGCCGCTTATTTGGCCCTGGGCCGGCCGGTCATCACAGAACCAACAGGCGCTGAAAAATTTCTTCCCAAAAATTCTAGTCAAAGCGGACTCTTTTTTGTGCGTACCCTGGAGGAGGCTATCGAGGCCTCACATGAAGTCTTATCCGACTGGCCTCGTCTTTCTCAGTGCGCACGAACAACAGCTATCGACTATTTTGATGCCGCAAAGACGCTGCAAAAAATGTTGGGATAGCTAGTGCTTGCATTAGATCCCTTCTTTCTATTAAGCTAATCGCTCACGCTTTCATAAAACGCCATCACTAAAATGAGTGGCATTCATTTTTGACCGTAATCAAGTAGTTCTATATCCACTCAATGGCTAAAGATATTTTTAAAAAATGCCGGGAGTATCATGATCCAGATGATGCACGAGCTCAGGGATTCTATCCCTACTTCAGGTGTATTGATGACAGCTATGGAAACCACGTCATGTGTCAAGGTTCTGAGAAAATCATGATCGGTTCCAATAATTATTTGGGACTGGCTCAAGATGCTCGGGTGATTGAAGCTGCGTGTGAGGCGACACGCCGTTTTGGAGCTGGCTGCACCGGATCACGTCTTCTCAATGGAACGATTCGTCTCCATGAGCAGCTCGAAGCAGAGCTAGCTGATTTTTTACAACGTGAAGCCGTTCTTCTTTTCTCCACAGGATTCTTTGCGAACCAAGGCGCCCTCACCACCCTTCTAGAAGCAGAGGATGCGATTCTTTGTGATCGAGAAAATCATGCAAGTATCATTGAAGGATGCCAGACTTCCGTAGCAAAGCTGGTTCCCTACCGTCACAATTCTGCAGCAGCACTACGCAACCGACTCAAACGCCTTCCGCAAGAAGCAGGAAAGCTCGTCATCACCGATGGTGTTTTTAGCATGTCGGGCGACATTGCTGACCTTCCTTCCCTGTTGCCCGTGGCCAAAGAATATGGAGCAGTGACCTACGTCGATGAGGCCCACTCGCTCGGTGTACTTGGCCCTGGAGGTCGTGGTACGGCGCATCATTTTGGCATTAATGATGAGGTAGAAATCATGATGGGCACTTTTTCAAAATCACTCGGATCGATGGGTGGCTTCGTTGCAGGATCTCATGAGATGATTGAATTTCTCAAACACAAAGCCCGTTGCCTTGTTTTCACAGCAGCACTTGCTCCTGCCGTTGTGGGAGGTGTTCTCAAGGCTCTTGAAATCATGCGCCAAGAACCAGAGCGTATCGATCAGCTCTGGGTCAATACACGCAAAATGCACGAAGGTTTTAAATCGATTGGATTTAATATTGGCTCTACTCAAACACCGATTGTGCCTATTTTGATTGGGAGCGAGGCTAAAGCATTTATTTTTTCACAACGCCTTTTTGAAGAAGGAATTTTTGCTACCCCTGCGATCTATCCTGCAGTACGGTATGGAGAAGCCATCGTGCGAACGAGCTTCATGTCGACGCACACCGAGAATGATCTGAATTTGATTTTAGAAATTTTTGCAAAATTAGCCCGTGAACTAGGAACCTTCGATGATCCCGTCTACACCGAACCAGGCCGCCGCCGTAACGTTTTCGATTTTGCCCTGCCAGAGCAAGAAAGAACTCCAGCAATTCGAACAGATTCCAGAGCTGCTGCACTCGACGAATCCGAACTTTACGCCACCCTTTCCCGGTAGTGTCGTTAAGCTGATAGAATCCACAGGAGCGTTCGTCACACAGCACGGAGAAATTTCCCCCTTTATTGCTGTTGCTCATGGAAAACCCGTAGGACGTATTGCAGCGATCATCAATCGCTCTCATAATACCTACAACAAAGACAAGGTTGGCTTCTTTGGTTTTTTTGACTGCATTAATGATCCTCACGTTGCCAAGGCACTTTTTGACACAGCCGCTGCCGTTGTTCAAAAAAAAGGAATGACCTCCCTACGCGGACCCTACAATCCTTCCATCAATGATGATTGTGGATTACTCACCGACGGATTTCATACTCCCGCATTTGTATCGATGCCTTGGAATCCCTCCTACTACCATGCACTCTATGGCACAGCAGGTTTAGAGTCAGTGCGCACGCTCTACTCATGGATGATCCCTCTTCAAGGAGAAACACCCCCTCGCGTCAATAAAATCGTCGAGCGCCTTCGCAAGCGTGCTAAAGTCAGCATCCGCAGCATCAATATGAAAAATATTGAGCATGAGATGGCCGTACTGCATCGTCTTTATAATGCTACGCTGGATCGCAATTGGGGTTTTTATCCGATCTCGTTAGAAGATCTCTTGCATGCTGCTACTGATTTAAAAGCCATCGCTGATCCAAGCCTTATTCTCTTCGCCTGCGCTGATGATCGTGAAGTTGCCTTCAGTCTCTCCCTCCCAAACGTGAATGAACTTTTCCATGCAACTCGTCACCGCAAAGGCCTCCTTCGCTTTTTAGAAATGGCCTTGCGCATTCAATTCCAACGTCCTAAAGATGCGCGTCTTTGCGTGCTGGGAGTCGATCCGGAGTATCAAAATAAAGGCCTCAGTGCACTTCTCTTTTACGAAGCCTACATCCGAACCAAGGCTCGTTACCAACGCTCTGAAGTCTCCTGGGTAGAAGCCAATAATATCGAAATCTTAGAAGGAGCCGAACTTATGGGGGGCTACAAGGATAAGACCTATGAGATTTTTGAGAGGAAGATTTAACAAGGATGGAAGCTACTCTCCAGCAGTTGAAGTGACACGTTGAAGTTATAGTCAAATTATTTTGACTATAAAGCAGCACTTTGAACTCTCTCATTGAAAAAAAAGGATGGCTGTGATGTTTTCTTTAACTTCAACTTCTAACTCCAACTCAGCCTCAAAGCGGCTCCTCATCACCGGCTCCACAGGCTTTGTCGGACGCAATCTCCTACTCCATGCGTTAAAAGATCCCACGTACTCGCAGATTATTCTTCCCGTACGCAATGAACAAAAACTGCATGAACAGCTGCAGCAAGATGGCATCACAGATCAACAATATCGTCTTCATATCTGCTCTGTTTCAAACAATCAGTGGAATCTAAATGGAGTTAAGGATCTTGATCTCGCTATCCACTGTGCAGGACTGACTTTTTCTCGTGACCGCGATCCTTATTTTAAAACCAACGTAGAGGGAACACTTCGCCTCCTTGAATCACTACCAGAGCGCTGTCGCTTGCTGGTACTCTCCTCGCAATCGGCTGCTGGCCCAAGTACTAAGAGGATCCCAACACGACGAGAACAAGACCTGGAAGCTCCCATCACCTGGTATGGAGAGTCCAAACTTGCCATGGAAAAAGAACTTTTTTTACGTGCTTCAGAACGCCTTCTCATGGTGCGCCCACCTATGATCCTGGGGCCTCGTGATAGCGCTACCCTTCCCCTTTTTAAAATGGCACGTGGACTAGTACGACTCAAACCAGGCTTTGCAACAAAAGAATATAGTTGGATTGCGGTTGATGATTTATGCCAAGCGCTCTTAAGTGCAGCAGCAAAGGATTGGAGAACACTTCCTCAACACCTCTATTTTTTAACACATCCTAAGATCATTACTGATGTCGAGCTCCTCGAAACAACAGCAGCTGTTGTGAAGGCCCACGGCATCACACTGCGCCTCCCTCACGCGGTGATCCAATTGATATCGGCCATCGCCGACCGCATTCCAAGACTCCGAGAAGCGCTTCCTAGCCTTGGACGTGATCGCGTGAAGGAAATATTTGAAAAACGCTGGGTCGTGGATGGAAGTGCTTTTGAACAGGATTTTGAGTGGAAAGCCACCGCATCGCTGTGTGAAACCTTGAAACAGACAGCTTCCTATCTCAATTTTTCCAAGAAAAATTGACTATATCATCGCTGCTAAAAAAAAGACGTCATCCTCGCGAACGTGGGGATGACGATCGTGTTGATTGTTCATCAATGTTGAAATCATCAACATCTCCCGGTGTGCTTGAGTTGACGCCATTGACTGAACAAATACGTTTTTGCTGCTTCAACTTCAACTTTTCACTTCAACTCTGTTCTTGCCTCGCAAGAACAGTTTGGTGCGCGATGGCAGGTTCGAACTGCCGACCCCTACAGTGTCAGTGTAGTGCTCTACCGCTGAGCTAACCGCGCTTATGAGACAATGCCCTCAAGAGCAGGAAAGGCTAGAGCGCTGGCCATCATGAAGCAATATTTTTTTGCACTCATTCAGAGGGCCGGATAAAATGATGGTGCGTAGCGAATATTCGTTACTAGTGTAAACTCAAGCTTCCACTAGCCGTCGTCCCCGCGAAAACGGGGATCCAGGAGACAGTACCCTTTTACAGAACACAACCTTTCTCCTTGTCCCGATCTTCTACCTTCTGCTTAATGGAAGCTCAACTTTTATTACCGACGACACTGAAAGGAAGGTTTTATGACTAATCAAGGCATAACTCACCAAAACTCGAGCGAATCTGTTCAACACACTGCCAACGCAGAAAACCCCACACAAAGCAAGAGCTGGTCTCAACCCCTTTTCTCTTACCTAGGAAAGGTTGGCTGTATCTTTGGCTTGGGCACTCAGACTGATACTCGTGAAGCAACAACAACTTCTGCCACCACAAGTCCAATTAACAACTCCACGCTTGGCTCAAAAGATGATGGCACACCGAGTGTCAAGATAACGTGGATATCCAGCCTCACCTCCCTCTACGATTGGGCGATGGGGACCAATATGGTCCATCTGCAGCTAACGAGTAAAGATGCTCATGATCCAATAACTGCTTCAGTTCCTAAAAAGGGACGCGAAAAGATCATCGATCATGAACTCTTAAAAAAGGCAACTGAGAAAATTCAGGAGCCGCTCCAAAAGAATCGTACTACCTACAATACTGATGTAGGTAGGGGCTATATTCACAAGGGTCAAAATACTGGCCTTGAAAACGAAAAATTTTTCGACTTTTTTGTAACTCAAATCCACCCTGATAATAAGGAAAAACAAGAGAAATTAAAAGACGATTTCATGACTCATTTTCACCAAGGAATATTCTCTGCTATTTCGAGTCTCT
>JBMOFC010000067.1:0-7164 GCA_049314455.1 Chthoniobacterales bacterium | reverse complement strand
GTCGGGTCGTGTTCTGACAATGCACCCAACTACAGAATTTTTTAAAACGCTCTAATACGCTATAAAAGACTATAGTCGTCATCCCCTCGAGAAAGCGGAGATGACTCTGGCGGAGCAACCGTCATTATCGAGACTCTTCTTCTCTCTAGTTGCTGTTAACGGATACCAAATCACGAAGAAAGGAATCCACGGCTTCTTCTTGTGTTGCCCACGATGTCACAAGACGAATCGCAGAATGTTCTGGAGCAGCATTGGAAAGCCAAAGATAGAAACCATATTTTTCTTCTAATGCTTGAATGACTTTATTGGGCAAGATTGGGAAGATTTGATTCGTGGAAGCAGGCTGCAGGAGCCTATAGCCAGAGGCTTCAATGCCACGAGCCAATTTTTCAGCCATGGCATTGGCATGGCGTGCATTTTCAAAATATAAATCGTCTTTAAACAATTCCAAGAAGGCAATCGTGATAATGCGTGTTTTAGCCATGAGGGCTCCGAAGCGTTTCATATGGTAGCGAAAATGTTGTTGAAGATCGGGGTGAATGATCACCAATGCCTCACCCAGGAACGCTCCATTTTTGGTCCCACCGATATAAAAAAAGTCACAGTAGTTGGCAATACCTTCTAAATCCAAATCTGCATCCTTGGACATGACGGCACTTCCAATGCGGGCTCCATCAATGAAAAGGTAGAGACCTTTGGCTTGGCACGTTTGATAAAGTGCTTGCAGCTCTTTTTTGCTATAGACCGTTCCGACTTCCGTTGCTTGAGAAATATAAACAACGCGCGGTTGCACCATGTGCTCATCGATATGCTCTTCAACGACCGCTTCAATAGCCTCTGGTGTTATTTTTCCAGAAACCGAGGGAACCACATTGACTTTATGTCCAGTAGCCTCAATGGCTCCTGCTTCATGTACCGCAATATGTCCCTCATGCGTTGCAATCACTGACTCATAGGGTCTCAACATGGAAGCGATGCTGATTAAGTTGGATTGCGTTCCTGTGGAGACAAAATGAATGGCTGCTTCTGGTTTTTTTATTTTCTCTCGAATTAAGCGAGTCGCTTCTTGAGCGAAAGAGTCTTTACCGTACCCTCGTTCTTGCTGAAAATTAGTACGTCCTAGAGCCTCTAAAATACGAGGATGAGCGCCTTCGGAATAGTCGTCAAAAAAAAGAATAGAGTGGGGCATGTTGGTTATTAGAAAAGGGTAATAGTAAAATGAATTTTAATTTTGTGAGGTATCTTAAGCTACTGCGTTGAAGTTGAAAGTTTAAGTTGAAGAAGAAAAATGTTTTCAGACTTCAACTTAAACTAGTCACTTTAACTATCGCGCAGCGATCTGCAAACACCGCGCTTGTGAGCCTGAGCAATAAATTCAAAAAAATAGTGAGCTTCTGCGGACCAAGTTGTTTGAGTAGCAGCTTCAAGGGCTTGAGTGATATTGAGTCCGCTACGATAAACGCATTGAAATGCTTTTTTGAGTTCCATACGTGTAGCAGAGCTCATCCCAGCTCGACGTAGTCCTACACTATTGAGCCCCGAGACTAAATCACTCTCATAAGCAGTCAGGTAGGGAGGAATATTTTTACTCATCCGACTTCCTCCACGCACCATGGCTAATTTTCCCACACGGATATGCTGATGAAAAACGGCACCACCGCCTAAAACTGCCTTCTCTTCAATCTCAACATGACCTGCAAGAAGACAGTTATTAGCAATAATGACATGACTCGCAACTGAGGAGTTGTGCCCCAAGTGAACGCCAACCATCAGAAAATTATGATCGCCCACCGTCGTACTACTTCCTTCACTCATCCCACGATGAATGGTGACATATTCACGAAGAATATTTTCACTTCCAATCTTCACCGTACTCTTGATTGATCGATCAAAACCAATCACTTGAGGATCGGCTCCCAGAACCACTCCATAACCAACTTCATTATTTTCTCCAAGATGTACAGCTCCTGTCACAATCGCTCGCGCCAGAATACGACAACCATGCCCAATGACTGCTCCCGCTTCAATAATGGCTCCGGGGCCAACGGTGACAGTTTCGGCAAGAACGGCTTGAGGAGAAACGATAGCGGTAGGATCGATAATCGGCATAAGAAAAGTGGTTTTGCAGTAAAGGGTAAAGGGTAAAGTGTATTTAAAATCAGAATCAAACTAGTTTTGCAAAATTTGTATTTTAACAGCATGAATGTTGCAAAAAAAACACTTAGAAAATGAGAGCCTGCATTCATACTCTACTGAGACTATGAACAAATTTTTTAACCCTTATTTTTATGATTCTTCACTCTTTACCCTTGACTGTTTTCATATCAACCCTGCTTCACGAAAACTAAAATACGGTTTCCTGCTACCAGACTCTGTTCCAACAATGACATGATCAAAAAGTGGAATCTGCAAAAATTCTCCTGCCGTCATCAAGCGTTGTGTGAAACGACGATCAGCGGGACTTGGGAGAGGATCTCCTGAAGGATGATTGTGAACGATAGCGATCGCATAAGCACGCTTAACGATGGCTGATTGAAAAATTTCCCGTGGATGTGCCATTGTTTGACTGAGGCTTCCTCGGAAAATTTCTCGCTGCTCCATCAAACCACCGCGAGCATCTAATAATAAAACCCAGAGTGATTCGTGAGGTAATAATTGAAGCGAGGATTTCATCGCATGGTAAATATCATCTCCGCTCTTGATACAAATCGTTTCTTGTTCTGGAGCCGCCACTCGTTTTCCTATTTCAAAAGCAGCTTTGAGCTCTGATGCCTTAGCAAGACCAATGCCAGGCATCTGAGAGAGTGTATCAATGGAACATCCTGCAAGCCGTCGTAATGTCCCCCACTCCTCAAGAAGATCTTCTGCGACTTCGAGCACATTACGTCCCACGCGACCAGTTCTTAAAAAAATAGCCAGCAGCTCTACATCCCGTAATGCCTCTGCACCATGGGCTGCGATACGCTCGCGCGGGAGATCTTTTTTGGAGAGACTATTTTTTTTTAAAGAACCCATGAGGGGAATCAGAGTATAGTGTTTTAAATTGAAAAGGGCGCACTAGAAGCACTGAAATTTTTTCTTAGGACAAGGCCGAAGATTGAGGCGCTATCTGAAGATAACGTAAGATCTGAGAACGTAGTCATAAGGAAAAAGATCCAGCTTATAGCGTGCCTTTATCGATTTAACACACTATACAGTCAAACTACTTTGAAATTATAATGTTTTAAATTAAGAAGAGCGCGTTAGCAGTACTGAAATTTTTCTTGATCACAAGGCTGAAGACTGAGCCCTATCCAAAAATAATGTTACGGGATAAGAGCGAAGCTACTTACTAAGAAAAACAAGTATATTTATTTCACCTTGCAATTATTTTCATCTTGAACAATTCAGAAAAGAACTGATTTTTGAAACAGCTAACCCGCGCAAATAAATGACCATGCCACGCAAGCCGCTCACATAGTCATTCTCAGGAAGTACCTCCAAAGCGACTTCAGCTTGCTCCAGCAACTGATTTATTTCAGCAACAGCAGCGTCAAAAGTTTCTTGCTCTAAGAGGGCTTTGACAAGCGCTTCTCGATTGACTCCTGCATCAGTCACGAGATCTTTTATGAGAGCATTGTGCTCCTCATGAGAAGCAGCTTTCAGTAACATCAAGATAGGAAGGGTGAATTTTCCTCCCGATAAATCAGTACCTAACGTTTTGCCAAAAGTCGCTTCATCACCCAAAAGATCGATACAATCATCTAAGAGTTGGTAGGCGGTGCCAACTTTGTTGCCATACTCTTTCAAAGCGCTCACTACCTCGGGAGAGGCTTCATTTAAAACAGCTCCCAATTCACAAGCTACAGCAAAGAGAGATCCTGTCTTCATCTCAACAATGCGGTAATAATTTTCCAAGGTGAGGCTTAAGTCAAAACGACGTTCTGTTTGTAACATTTCTCCAGAACAAACCCCGATTGCTGCATCGGCAATACGACGACATATTTCTGATTGAGAAAAACGGGTCGCGAGGCGTAATGCATGAGCAAAAAGAATATCCCCTGCTAAAACAGTAAGTCCGTTCCCCCATGTTGCATTGAGTGTCGGACGATCGCGGCGCACAACGGCTCCATCCATAATATCATCATGAATGAGACTTGCGATATGGATTAATTCCACAATGAGAGCCAGGTCACTATGTTCAGAACTAATATTTCCCGTAGCCCCGCCAGCCAGAAGCGCTAAAATCGGGCGAAGGCGCTTGCCACTACTGTCACACGCATAGGAAATATATTTTTCAACACCTGACTCAAAAGAACTTCCCTGTTGTCGAAGTCTCTCCTCAATCGTGCTCATCGGATCCTCTAAAAGATCCATGAAGGTCACAAAAATATCACTAGGTTGAGGAGAGATCGAGCATGCAGCTCGTGAGGTTGGTAATTTCACGTTGTTACTTTCTCCACTCAAAGAAACATGTCAATTTCATCTTTTCTTATTTTGTGTTTCTTTCCTTTAAAAAGAAAAAATTCCTACCAGGAAAGTAATAATCCGGAGGAAAATGTTGGGAATGACTCTTTTTTTTCCACATAACACTCCTTGGAGTGCCGTAGAGACAACTTCTTTTTCCGAAGTGATCAAAAATGTAGGAAGAAGAGAGGCTGGATTGATTTGTTTTCCAGGATAAGCAGCAACGTCATAAAACTCGGTTGGCACAGGTCCTGGACAAAGTAAGGTAACGATAACCTGTTGTTGTTTTTCTTCAAGGTATAATCCTTGAGAAAAACTTTTTACATAGGCTTTGGAAGCAGAATAAACAGCATTGCCTCGCCGCGGGTAATAGGGTGCAACGGAGCCCACCTGAAGAAGAGCACTAGGAGACTGTTGCCGCAACAATGGTAAAAAAAGATAGGTTAAATGCGTCAATGCAGCAATATTCAGATCCATGACTGCTTGAAGACGTTCCCACGAAGCACTCAAAAAATCACTTAAATCTCCCGAGCCAGCATTATTAATCAAAAAATTGAGTGGTAATTTTTCCTGCCGAACCCAAGAAGCTAGTTTTTCTCGCTCCGAAGCAGAAGTCAAATCACAAGCCCTCACATGAAGCTTCAAGGCAGGATACTTTTTTTGTAAGCACTCTGCCAAATTTTCCAATCGCTCTTCCCGCCGAGCTACTAAAATCAAGGTGGAAACATGAGGTGCCAGCTGTCTTGCAAATTCAGCACCAAGACCGGAAGAGGCTCCTGTAATAAGGACGCAGGAGTGATGGAAAGAAAAATTCATAAAAAAAGTAATGAGTTTAGCATCTTGCCTGTGACAAGCTCGAACTAAAATGGCCATATCATAACGGGTCAATTTTACCACAAGTGCTATTTTTCACTCTGTATATTCACTCGTTACTGATTTTTTGATTTCCGATACATCTGCGAGAGTGGATGTTTATCCAACAAATTAGGTTCGATTCCACCAAGTTGATCGGGGCGGTACAACTGTATTCCTAAATTAAAAAAAAGGGGAATGATAGGAGTTTCTTCACACACTAATAAATCTTCTGCATCATGAAACAGAGCGAATCGTTGCTTGGGGTTCACCTCTGCGGATGCCTCTTTAAGGTAATAGTCATAGGCTTGCGAGCTCCATCCAGTACGATTATTCCCTCCCCCAGTGACAAAGAGATCAAGAAAGGTGTTGGGATCAGCGTAATCACCGACCCAATTTGAAATTGCCATCCCAAAATCGAGTCGATTCATGGAACTCAGGTAGACTTTCCATTCACGACGTTCCAACAAAATAGAAACGCCGAGCTCCTGTTGCCACATTGCTTGAAGTTCAAGAGCGATTCCTTCATTGATCTCCCCCTCATTGTAGAGATAATTCGTTAAGGGAAAATTTTTTCCTCCCGGATAGCCAGCCTCTGCCAGCAATTTTTTGGCACGCTCGGGATCGTATCCAAGACCTTGGGAAGGAACATATCCAGGGATTCCTGGAGGGATAAAGCTTTGTGCAGGAAGTTCTCCAGCACGTGTGATTTTTTCAGTAATACGACGACGATCAATGACCATGGCAAAAGCTTTACGAATACGAGGATCATTAAAAGGAGCGCGAGAACAATTAAAACGAATAAAAAAAATCCCGAGATAAGGTGACTCATGGAAATCTGTTCCCTTCTTTAACGTGTCTAAAAGCAAAGAGGAAGGCCTGCCCATCATGAGATCAGCCTGCCCTACTGCATAAAAGTTATAAGCTACCGTAGCACGACTGATGGGCAGTACATCAATAGTCTCAAGAGCCACATGGGAGGCATCCCAATAGAACGGATTTTTTTTTAAAACAATTTTATCATTAATCTTCCACTCCGCTAACGTGTAAGGTCCATTACTAATCATATTTTTTGGTTTCATCCAATGGTCACCACAACGCTCGATGAGATCACTCCTCACTGGAAAAAAAGCCCAGAGTGCACAAAGTTGCAAAAAATAAGGCGTTGGATGAGCTAATGTCACTTGAAGTGTCTGATCGTCGAGCGCCTTCATTCCCACTTGTGAAAAATCAATCTTTCCTAGTCCAAAATCTTCTGCGCCCCGTATAACAAAGAGTTGATCGCTATAGGGAGCCGCTGTTGTTGGAAGAAGAATTCTCCGCCACGACCCCACAAAATCACTAGCTGTGACTTTTCTCCCATCCGACCAGCATGCTTCAGGACGTAGATGAAACGTATACGTGCACTGATCAGGTGAAATATCCCAAGAAGAAGCCACGCCAGGAACTACCTGACCTTGACGATTAAAACGCAAAAGCCCCTCAAAGAGCTCGGAAACAAGACGTCCATCGGGTTGACCTGTAACCACTGCAGGATCCAGACTCTCCGGCTCCACCCCATTGATCAAAACTAAATCAGCTTTTGGAGACTGATGCCAACATCCTGAAAAAATAAAATTGATCCCAACAAAAAAGAGTAAGAGAAAACGGATGGGAGAGAGACTGGAGGCTGGAAATAGGCTGGAGGGCTGTTTGATCGAAAAGGTATTAAAAAGCGTCATGATTTTTTGATAATTCTCTAAAAAATCTGAATTTTATTTGATTTTTTCTAAGAAATGAAATTTTAAACTAGCCTCCAGCCTCCAGCCTCCAGCCTCCCAGCCTCCCAGCCTCCCAGCCTCCCAGCCTCCCAGCCTCCCAGCCTCC
>JBMOFC010000066.1:0-8193 GCA_049314455.1 Chthoniobacterales bacterium | reverse complement strand
ATCAAGAAAAAGAGCAAGTTCAGATCGTGCCCTTATGGATTTAAAAGACTATATAGAGCGTTTTAAAAAATAGGTTCTTCTTCTGAAGTGAATGTGCCTACAGACTATGGCCTTACCCGTCTCTTGAAGGGGTACGACTGGACTGACCCTTTCCGGCACTAGCTTCTTATAAAAGAATTTTCTTCACGTCACGTACATACTTACTCGGTATTTCCAGCATAGGAGAATGACTTCCCTCTTGAACAATGAGGGTGGAATCTTTGATGTGATCTCGAAGATACTCTGCATCTCTCATGGGAGTGAGAAAATCCTCTTCTCCTGCTATAATAAAGGTAGAAGCACGGATCTCATGAACCCAAGCTCTCGAATCAAAGTGTGTAATAGCCTCTACTTGCTGACGAAATCCTTTTGCAGTTTGAGGATAAGGATCTGTCGTTGCTGCATGGATGAGTTTTTCTAATGCCTTAGGATGAGAAAGAAATTTATTGGAAAAAACCCAAGGCGCTATCACCGGCATGCGTTCTTCAACGGTTTTATGCTGCTCCTGCAACCAGGCACAATGGCGCATCCAGAGTAGTGTCCTCGGAGTCATTTTCACAAAAGAATTACTGATGAGGAGCTTTTCGACATAGCTTGGATAGCGATGGGCAATCACCTGAGCAATAGCACCACCCATCGAATGTCCCAAGAGATGAACGCAAGAGAACTTGAGATGTTTTAACAAAGCAATGCTATCCTCGGCTATGGTCTCGATCGTATAGTGGTGATCAGGATCTCCAGTTCTTCCAGTACTCCGATTATCCATGGTAATCACCTGAAAGGTCTCTGCAAGTGTTGGCTTAATAAACTTCCAATGACCACTGTGGCAGGCTAGTCCAGCAATGAGGAGCAGTGGAGCCCCTTTCCCTTTGACCTCATAGTGTAAACGCGCATCTTTTAATGGAAGGTAAGGCATCTTGCCTGCAGTCTAGCTAGAAAGAAGCGTGAATCCCAGCTCGAATATTGCACGCGCTTTTTTTCTTTTTATGTTTATCATAAAAATCTTTTTCAATCCTATGCCTCTCTCTCAGCCTCCAAAATCCCATCTCCAGTCGATTATTCTCGGGACCAGGGGAAGTGCCTTGGCACGTGCTCAAACCACACTTGTCTCTAACTTTTTACAACAGACCCACCCCGATCTTCGCATAGAACAAAAAGTTATTGTCACCACAGGGGATGCCAATCCTGCACTCCCCATACACCAACCCACTGCGGAGGCAAGTGGTCTTTTTACACGCCAGCTAGAGGAGGCCTTGCTTTCTCATGACATCGATAGTGCTGTTCATAGCCTTAAAGATCTTCCTGTCATCACCCCTCCCGGATTAAGGCTTGCTGCGATCCTGCCACGTGCCAGTACAAGTGATCTACTCCTCTCTCTTCAACCTGGAGGGCTCGCTACGTTGCCTTCGCAAGCAGTTCTTGGAACAAGTAGTCCGCGGCGCACCGAAATCTTACGCCAGGAGCGCGACGATCTTCGTTTTACATCACTACGCGGAAATGTTCCAACGCGCTTGCGTAAACTCGCAATGAATCAACGCGAACATCCCCTTGATGCCATTGTGCTCGCGCGCGCAGGATTGGAGCGGCTTGGCTATGATTTAAAAATAGAAGATGGGAGAGGAGTATTTCTTTTTGAAGAGACCATGCTTTATATCACGGAGCTTAGCGCCATGCTTCCTGCTCCTGGGCAAGGAGCCATTGCCATTGAGACACGCGCAGAAGAACACTCCACCTCTGCTGCCGCCTATGTAAGTGCACTTCATGATAAAAAGACAGCAGCCTGTGTGATGGCGGAGCGCCTCCTGCTCCATCACCTCGGAGGAGGCTGCCACATGGCTCTAGGAGCGTTGGCGACCATAGATGAAAGAACAGAGCATCTGCACCTCCAAGGAATTTATTTTCCTTTTCCAGGAGCACCTGCTCGGAAAGGTGAAGCCACTGGAGCTACTGCCGAAGAGGTAGCGCTGCTGGTAGCCATCCAGCTGGGGGAGAAATTAGCTTCATTTTAATAGATTCATTTAATGCCAAAGAAAAAAACAGTTCTCATGCACTCCTCCTCGCATGCTAATAGCTTGAACAAGGAATTATTAACTGAAATACGCCACTTTATCCTGAGTGCACGTCAAACGGTCGCACGCATGGTTGATTCCGGACTTGTCCTACTTTATTGGAATATTGGCAATCGTATTCAAAAAGAAATCCTACAAAAAAAACGCGCCGCATATGGAAAACAAATCGTCTCCGCATTGGGGAGAGAATTAGAAAAAGAATTTGGGCGTGGCTTTTCAGAAAAAACACTGCGACATATGATTCGTTTTGCGGAAGCTTTTCCTGATATGACAATTGTCTCCGCACTGGGGAGACAATTAGGATGGACTCACTTTCGAATGATAATCTATTTAGATGACCCGATGAAACGGACTTTCTATTCTGAAATGTGCCGACTAGAAAATTGGAATACACGCACGTTACAAAAAAAAATTGATTCAATGCTCTTTGAGAGAACAGCACTTTCAAAAAAGCCAACGGCACTTGTTCAACGAGAACTTCACTCATTACGAAATGAAGATCTAGTGACACCCGAACTCATCTTCCGAGATCCTTACATACTTGATTTTTTGGGCCTTAAGGACATCTTTGCTGAAAAAGATCTAGAGACTGCTATTCTACGCGAAATAGAAAATTTTATCTTAGAATTAGGTGTTGGCTTTACCTTTGTTTCGCGTCAAAAAAGAATGACTGTGGATAACGAAGAATATCATCTCGACCTTCTTTTCTATCATCGACACCTTCATCGCTTGGTTGCTATTGAGCTAAAACTTGGTGATTTCAAGCCTGCCTATAAGAGTCAAATGGAACTCTACCTCGCTTGGCTTGATCGCTATGAGCGAAATAAAAACGAAGAAAAACCTATTGGTCTTATTCTTTGTGCAGGCAAAAAAGAAGAAACCATAGAACTGCTCAATTTAGAAAAAGAAGGCATTCATGTTTCTTCTTATTGGACAGAATCATTGCCTAAAAAAGAATTACAGCAAAAACTTCACGAAGCCATTGCTCGTGCTCGTGCTCAGTTAATATTGCGCTCTTCCATGCAAGATTTATAACCCAGATATTTTATGAAGTTACGGAACAATGATAACAAAAGCATCTCAACCCATCATCACTGCCTCTGCTACTTGGTGGGAGCGGGTCCAGGCGATCCAGGACTCCTCACACTCCGTGGTAAAGAATGCCTCTCGCGTGCCCAGGTAGTCCTCTATGACTATCTCTGTAACCCAGAGCTCCTACGCCACGTTCCTTCCAGTGCCGAAAAAATCTATGTGGGCAAGAGCGCTAGCAAACATGCCTTGCCTCAGGAAAAAATTAATGAGCTGCTAGTCGAAAAAACTCAAGCAGGTCACTGCGTCGTCCGGCTCAAAGGAGGTGATCCTTTTCTTTTTGGTCGTGGAGGAGAAGAGGCTGAAGCGTTGGCCCACGCTGGACTGCGTTTTGAAATTGTCCCTGGTGTTACTTCAGCTATCGGAGGACTCGCCTATGCAGGTATTCCTGTCACGCATCGTAGTAATAATTCGCAGCTCACGATTTTTACCGGTCATGAAGATCCCTCCAAAGAAATTTCTTCCTTGAACTATCAAGCCTTAGCAATGGCTCCTGGAACCAAAGTGATGCTCATGGGTGTAGAACGGCTTGCCGCCATTACAAGCTCCTTGATCACCGCGGGAATGAAGAAGACAACTCCTGTAGCGCTTGTTCGTTGGGCAACGACAGGACGTCATGAAACCATTACAGGAACAGTGGAAACGATTGCTACGATTGCCAGAGAAAAACAATTTTTGGCGCCAGCTATCGCTGTCTTTGGAGAGACTGTTCATCTCCGTGAGAAACTCAATTGGTTTGAAACGCGTCCTCTTTTTGGCCGACGCATTGCAGTCACACGCACCCGCGAGCAGGCTAGTGAGCTCGTCACAGCCCTACGCGAACTAGGAGCCGACACATACGAGCTTCCCACCATCCGTATTGAACCAGTCCAAAAGAAAGAGGAACAGGAAGCCTTTGCAGAAGTGATCATCGATGCACATCAGTACGATTGGATTGTTTTCACCAGTCCGAATGGGGTCATCTTTTTTTTCGAAGCTTTTTTTAAGCATTATCAAGATGCGCGTTCTTTAGGAGCCACACGCATTGCGGCCATCGGCCCAGGTACCGCAAAAAAAATTCAAGAATATCGTTTTTCTGTGGATCTCATACCACCAGAGTTTGTCGCAGAATCCTTACTTGAAGAACTCCAAAAAGTAGGGGTAGAAAATCTCCGCATCCTTTTGCCACGAGCTAGTGGAGCACGTGAATTTCTAGCTACTGCACTTGAAGATTTAGGCGCCATTGTCGATGACATTCCTGTTTATCATACCGTTCCCGAACTCCGTGATGAACATGGTGGATTTCAACGCTTCTGCGAGGAAGGTGCGGATATGATCACCTTCACGAGTGGCTCTACTGCAGAACATTTTCAAACACTCCTCAAAAAAACAGAAACTAAATTTCCTGCAAACTGCATCACTGCAAGCATTGGGCCGGTGACCTCTGGAGTCATGAAAACACTTGGGATGACGGTCGGCCTAGAAGCCTCACAGCACGACATTCCCGGGTTGGTGGAAGAAATTGTGAGGTACTTCGTGCCAGTTGAAGTTAAACGTTAAAGTTTGAGTTTCTTTTTTGTGAACGTGACACCCTCTATGCGTTACCTGTTACTCGCTTGCTCGTTCTTGATTTTGATGTCGATGCCCTCTTTATTTGGAGCAACACCAAATCCAGGATGGAAGTTTACCAAAAGTAGGGAACTTGGAACCATTGCTCCTTCTGCAATATTACATTCTTTTTCTTTTAAAAAGGGAACTGGCGTGGAGGTAGAGAAAGCAGAGATCAATGCATTGGCTTTTCAAGAAAAAGATTTTCTACTGACCGTACTGGATCATCCTCTAGAGAATAAATCGCTTCGAGAGGCCACGCAAGAAGCCTGTTGCATGGCTGGCATTAATGGAGGTTATTTTCAACCTGATGGCGCTCCTCTGGGACTTCTGATGCATGCAGGAAAAATGATTCACCCTCAAGAACGAGCTGCTATTTTAAGTGGTTTTTTTGTGCGAACCCCTCATGGTATGACTCTACTACGGGTTGGAGAAATAATCCCATCTGATGCTATTGAGATCCTGCAAGCAGGACCATTTCTGCTCGATCGCTCTCGCCCTATTCATGGCTTAGAATCAACAAAAAAAGCCTATCGTAGTTTTGTAGCAACCAATGGAAATGGCCTCTGGATTATTGGTATTATTTCTCCAGTCACACTTGCGGAGGCATCACACATTCTTGGAATACTCCATACAAAATATATTTCTGGCATGGCAACTAGGCCACTGACACGCGCTTTGAACCTCGATGGCGGCTCTTCCTCCTCGCTGTTAGCCACGACAAAGCCAACTCCTTTTTCCTTTCGTGAATATGTCTGTGTGAGAAATTTTTTAGGCTTACAGAACAAAGAGCAGACCGAATATCAGGTGCTAAATTGAATGAGTTCATGATGAAAATTAAATTTTAAAATGAAGTCTAATACCCATTCCTCAAGAAGTTTGAGTGCAACCAGTTTGAGTTTGAGCTATTTTAGCTGCTTTGCAGCATTTTCTTTTATGAAAGAGCAAAGCGCCACTTGAACTCAGACTGGTTGCACTCAAACTTTCATCGCTTTAAAATAAGGGAACTATTTTCTTGAGCAATCATCCTAAAAACTCCTTAACTTAGTGCCATTCTAACCTGACCCATTCCCCTCACATCCTATGCAAATTCACTTAAGCCCTCGCCACATCACGCTCACTGCTGCCATTCATTCCTACGTTTGTGAAAAAGTCGCACATCTCGAAACCATGACTCCTTCGATTATTGGCGCTCATATTGTGTTGCTTCATGATGAGACAAAAAAGAAACGCTATGTAGTCAAAGTCCACTTAGCACTTCCAGGCCCTGATATTCATGCGGAAGATGCCGAAGATAATCTTTATGCGGCGATTGATGTGACAATTAACAAACTCGCACAACAGCTTCGTAAATATAAAACCAAACGGACTGAAACCAAAAAACACAAACTGCGTGTTGCAAAAGAAAGGTTAAAACGTGGCTGAAGTAACGCACAGTGATGGCTACAAGGTCAATCTTGACATTTTTGAAGGTCCTCTGGATCTCTTGCTCTATTTGATCAAAAAAGAAGAAGTTGATATCTATGAAGTTTCCCTAGAGCAAATCACGAAACAATACCTCGAATATCTAGAAGCTTTTGAGGTGCTCAATATCGAGATTGCCGGAGAGTTTGTGGTCATGGCAGCAACTCTTCTTTACATCAAAAGCCGCACGCTTCTTCCTCAAAGCCAGCAAATGCCGGAAGAAGACGTGGAGGAAGATGATCCTAGATGGGAACTCATCCGACAGCTTATTGAATACAAAAAATTCAAAGAAGCCGCACTCCATCTTCGCGATCAAGAGGAATATCAGGCCACCATTTTTTCACGTCCTCCAACTTCTCTTGAAAACGCAGCAACATCACTCACTCAAGATCCACTGCTCTTAAGTGAGGTTTCAATTTTTGATTTGATCAATGCTTTTCAAAAAGCATTGGACCGTCTTGCAGAGGAAGAGCCATTCAATGAGATCTACGAAGAAACCTATACCGTTGCCGATCGCATCCAACACCTCATTCGCTTGTTAGATGGTGGTGTTGCCTTGACCTTCGAAGAACTCTTATCATCAACAGTGACTCGTTCTGAATTAGTCGTCACCTTTTTAGCAATGTTAGAATTGATTCGCATGAAATATCTTACCGTACGTCAAGAAGATCATTGTGACACGATTTGGATGGAGAAACGGGCGCCTGTGTAAGTAATAAGGTAACTACCAACGTCATGTTATTTCCAAAAAGAATTCACCACAAAAAACATATAGATAACACAAAGAACACAAAAAGAACATCGGCAGCTGGGAAGCTGCTGATGTTCTAAGAGCTTCACTCAAATGGAATAGTTTGTTTTCATTTTTTCTATGATTACAATTTCTCAACTTTAAAATTTTTTATGGAAAATGTTATCTCTGTGTTTTCTTTGTGTGCCGCTTTAGCGGCTTTGTGTTCTTTGCAGTTAATTCTCGTTGAGACGTTGGTAGTTACGAAATAAGTAAATGATAAAGAGTAGCTCGAGCCACCCATGAAAACACTCTTTACCCTTCACTCTTTACCCTTTACTGGTCTGACACTATGAATATTAATCCTTCCACCTTCCTTTCAGGAAGTGAAGACAGCAAAGAATGCTCTTTGCAAAAAGAGACCTTGCCTGACACCTCTTCATTGATTCCCATTCTAGAAGCCCTTCTTTTTACGTCACAAAAGGCACTTTCACTCAAAGAACTTCTTTCTTTGATCAAGGCAGCAGCGGCGACCTCTCCAGAAGAGGCTCCAGGAGCTTTTGCAACAATGAAAGAACAAAAAATTTTAGAAGCACTCCAGTTATTACGCGATGAACTCTCGAACTCCACACGTTCCTATGAATTGCGTGAAACAGCATCGGGATGGCAGCTTGTGACCAAATCGTTTTTTGCACCATGGCTTCGTCAACTTTTCCCAGAAGCACGTCCTTCGCGCTTGAGTGCTCCTGCACTTGAGACATTGGCTATCATCGCCTATCGGCAACCCATCACACGTGCTGATCTGGAAGCTGTGAGGGGAGTGGCTGTGGATGGAGTTGTTCAGACACTCTTAGATCGAGGTCTTATTCATATTGCGGGACGCGCTGAAATTCCTGGCAGACCGCTTCTCTATGCCACAAGCCAATTCTTTCTTGATCATTTTGGATTGCGCTCTCTTGAAGAGCTTCCCAATGCAGTAGAATTGGGAAAGATCACTCTTCCAAAAGCAGCAACTCCCGCTATTGCCCCTACTCAAGAAGAAAAGGTGGCCGCTTAACCCGAATATTTGATACTGATCACAACGAGGAAGCCGCGAAGCATGATGGGGTAAGCCATGCGAGTGTCTTGACGCAGGGCTGCATTTGTATAGTCTTTTAAATAGAGAAGGGCGCGATAAGACGATGAAATTTTTCTTGATAACAAGGCCGAAGAGCG
>JBMOFC010000065.1:0-8330 GCA_049314455.1 Chthoniobacterales bacterium | reverse complement strand
ACACGCGCTCCCGGAAAATCAGTCGCTTCCCGCTCGGAGAGTTCTTGAAGTGGAGCCGCAGGATACGGAAGAAAAGAGGTAGGAGTCTTTGTGTGTTTTCCTAGAAGCCCTGAAAAAAAAGAAGAGGCGAGACCATGCGAGGAGCTAACAGTGGGAGCCGAGGCCACAGGGGCACTCGCGTAATGAGAATTCGCAGAAGCAAGCTGAGCTGGCTGCTGAGTTGATGTCGCTGTCATGGGACCCTGAGCGCCAATGCCATGAGTGACACTGCCAGGACGATGAGCTCCTCGATTTAAAAAAAGCCAGCAGAGAGCGAGCAAAAGCAGGGAGAGAAAAACATATTTTTTCATGAGATTGAGAAATAATCAGAATTGCTAAAAAAAGAGCCGTGAAAATACTGGGCAACCTGACTCAGTCAAGAAAAAAGAGTGAAATTTCAGTTGTCTTGGTTTTTTTCTCTGCTAGAGTATTGCGCTTCCAACGTCTGCTTTGAAAGGGCGACGCTACAATGGTTCAGACCATTTTTGGAACTTTTATTTATCATGACAACTAGTGCTAGCATGGCTGATCTTCAGCAACTCATCGCCGATTCCGTTAAAAATTACCGTGAAGGAAGCATTGTAAAAGGACACATCCTTGAAAAAAGACCGAAGGAATTTTTGGTCGATATCGGTTACAAATCAGAAGGAATCATCTCCGCCTCAGAATTTGATAATCCAGAAGAGATCCAAGTCGGAGATGAAGTCGAAGTTCTCTTGGCCCGTTTGGAAAACGATCAAGGAATGGTGATTCTTTCCAAGCTCAAAGCAGCACAGCGCCAAAATTGGGATAAGATCTGCAAACTTTTTGAAGCAGAAGGAATCATTCAAGGAAAAGTCAAAGCTGTCGTCAAAGGTGGTCTCACTGTGAATGTCGGCGTGGAGGCCTTTCTTCCAGCTTCTCAGGTCGATGTAACTCCTCCTAAGGATCTCCAGCAATTTGTGGGAAACACCTATGATTTTAAGATCGTTAAGTTGAACGAAGATCGTAAAAATATCGTTCTCAGCCGTCGTGAATTGATCGAAGCGGTTCGCAACACGCGTCGTCAAGACTTTCTCTCCAACGTCACTGCCGGAGATGTTGTTGAAGGAACCGTCAAAAATATCACCGATTTCGGAGCTTTCTTGGATCTCGATGGTATCGATGGTCTACTCCACATCACTGACATGTCCTGGGCACGTCTCACGCATCCTAGTGAAGCAGTCAAACCAGGGGATCGCCTCAGAGTCGTCATTCTTGAAATCAACAAAGAAAAAGAACGCATCTCACTTGGCTTAAAACAACTCCAATCTAATCCTTGGGACAAGATTGAAGAGCGCTTCCCAACAGGCGCTAAAGTCAAAGGTAAAATCAGCAATCTCATGCCTTACGGTGCCTTTGTAGAAATCGAAGAGGGAATCGAAGGACTTATCCACGTCTCTGAGCTTTCTTGGACAAAACGTATTGTACGTCCTTCTGATGTTCTCACCCTCGGCCAGGAAATCGAAGCCGTGGTGTTGGGCGTGAACAAAGAAGATCAAAAAATCTCACTAGGCGTTCGTCAATTAGAAACCAACCCATGGGATGAGATCGAACAACGTTTCATGATTGGCAAACAGGTTAAAGGAAAAGTCCGCAACATGACTGCCTACGGTGCCTTTGTAGAACTTGAAGAAGGAATTGATGGTATGGTCCACGTTTCCGATCTCTCTTGGAATCGCAAGATCAATCATCCAAGTGAGGTCCTCAAGAAAAACGAGGAAATTGACGCGGTCGTTATTGACATTGATAAAGCAAACCAACGTATTAGCCTTGGAGTAAAACAACTCGAAGAAGATCCTTGGAAAGAAATTGATCGTCATTACAAGATAGGTGATGTCGTCAAAGGAAAGGTCAGTAAAATTGCTAACTTTGGAGCCTTTGTAGAACTTTCAGGCGGCATCGATGGCCTCGTTCATATTTCTCAGATCAGCGAAGACCGTGTGGAAAAAGTCAAGGATGTCTTGAAAGCAGGGGATGAAGTGGAGGCTCGTGTCATCAAAATTGATAAAGTCGAGCGTCGCCTAGGCCTCTCCATCAAGGCTACTACGTATAGCGAAGAAGCATTACTCAAAGAAACAGAAGCCTTCGACTCTCTTCGTGGGGCTGATGACATGGTCAGCTTCGGAGCCGCACTCTTGGCTGCTGAAGAGGAATATCGTCCAGGGGAAACCGCATCGCGTTAAGAACGTGCTGCGGTAGTTTAAGTAAAAAGTTGAAGTTGAAGCAGAAAGTTTTCTGCACCTCTTTCCCTTAAGCTTAAACTTTCTTACCCGTTCATGGGAATGAGATAGGAACATGAAAAAAGCCTCAAAAGAAACACAAAGAGCGCAAAAAAAAAGTGAACTTTTGGAACCCGCTATTCAGCAGATACATTTTTTTCTGCTTCAACTTCAACTTTTAACTTCAACTGCTTCGAAGCAGCTTTTTATGCAAATCACTACCTACTTAAAAACAACCTGTGGCTGGAGTAACGGCGTTCGTGCCGTCATGGCCAAATATGCCTTGGAGTATACTGAAAAGGATATCATCAAAAATCCTGCCTTCCGCTTTGAAATGGAACAAAAAAGTGGTCAACCACTCTCTCCCTGTGTCGAAATCGATGGTGTCATGCTGGCCGATATTAGTGGAGAAGAAGTCGAAGCCTACCTTCTTAAAAATAAACTTGTCGGTGCTCCTGCAGCCTCTACCAATGTACCACTCAACGCTCCCTGCTCTGATGAGCAGCATGCGGCCATGGTGAAAATGCATTTTTAGAGCATGTTAACATCGCCACTTTCGTAAGAACGATGTGGCTTTATATACCTTCACGAATGATTTTTAGGATTTTCTACTAGTTCTTATTGCCTCTGGCTGCGTTGTCCTCGCTTACGTTATGTTCGCATAGCGTCTCGCTCGGAACGCCTTGCCAGAGACAATAACTCCTGCGTATAAAATTCCTAAAAATCATCCGCAAAAGGTATATGTACACATTGACTCGCTCTTTGTATCCGTTCACAGAAACAGATAAGGCGTTACGCTGAAAGCTGAAGTTATAGCCGTTGTAGTGCCAGAACACGACCCGACGGGAAGTCGGTCGGGTAGACACCGCCATTAGAGCGTTTTAAAAAATTCTGTAGCCGATGCATTGTCAGGAACGAGGAGCGTAGACCCGCAGTGTAGCCAGCGATACTCGAGGACCCAATATCCGACCATTCACGGGAATGGTATGCTGAAGTTCGCACGCATAAGCGCTACTACAGTTCTTTTTAAAACGCCCTAACATTCATCTGACAAAGTTAGAGATTGATTACTTCCTCACCAATCTTCTAAACAGAACAATTCCAAGCGTCGTAAAAATAATATTGGGTAACCAAATCAAAAGAACCGGGAAGGCATGAGGGTTGGAGCGGAAGGTATCGGCAATAATGATAAAGAAGAAATAGCCAAAGGCTACTACGAGGCTCAGAGCAAAACCGACGGATGTCTCTTTCCGATGGGCCGTGATTCCTAGCGGGACAGCGATCAAGGCAAATGCCAAGGTGGCAAAAGAAATAGAAAAACGTTTGTTCAACTCGACGAGCAGCTGTAAGCGCTGTGGTGTGTTTTTTCTAATCTCGGTAATGAGTTCTGGAAGTCGATAGGAATTCAAATGCCGCCACCGCATTTTTTCTTCAAAGAGTTTTTTCAGTGACATGGGGAACACGCCGGACTGCATCACAATTCCTTGACGGATTTTTGTGAAGTTATTTGGTTCTTGTGGATCACGCTCTTCAAAATGAGCATCTTCGACTTTGAGGAGCAGGCTAGAGTGCTCCTTGTCTAGCGAGAGATGTCCTTCTTTAGCAAAGACCACCTTGGAAAGATGACCTCCTTCTAATTCAAAAACCAAAAGATTTTTTAACGTCTCCCCTTCCCGAGCACCCACATAAACACGTCGATCTGGAAACTCTTCACTTACTTCATCAGTCTGAAAAAAGGAAAGCGGATTGCTCGTGGCTATTTTATAAAGACTCTCCATCATGGCTTGTTCGGCTCTAGGAGCCACTTCCAAGTTGATCCAAAGACAGATGGTCGCCAAAAAAAGAGAACTCAAGAGCACAGGAAAGCAGATTCTTGTAAAACTCATCCCCATCGAACGCATCGCAAGCAGCTCGTTGTCAGCAGACAGACGTCCAAAGACAAGAAGCAGCGCCGTCAAAAACCCCCATGGAATCGTGAAGGTCATAGAAAAGGGAAGTACAAAAGCAATGAAGGCAAAAACGGTCTCGAGAGGAACATCGTGATTGATCAAAAGATCTAATAATTGCTTAAAGACATTCCCAAGCACCAAAACAAGACTCAGGAGGCTAACGCCCATGAGCGTTGCAACGCCAAGTGCTGAGAGAAGATAACGATCAAGAATTTTCAAAGTAAAAGAAGCTGGAGGCTGAGGAAATAGGCTGTAGGCTATAGGCTGTAGGGAAAAAACACGATTTTAAATTTTATTTTATTGCATCATTTAAGAAGTGCTTTGTCAGCTTACGATTAAATGAACCTTGGGCTAGCCCGGATATTTCATACAGAGTTGACTCGCTTGGCGAAGCTGAGCTCGCCCTATTGGGCTGCCTCAAGGCAGTCTGCCCAGCGGCCTCCCGGCGCGCTGTGTTGTGATGAGGAGGCCGCGAAGCCTGATGGGGTAAGACAAGCGAATATTTTGACGTTCCCGCTCTCGCGGGAATGACGTGGGCTGTATGTGTACATATTGACTCGCTTGGTGAAGCTGGGCTCGTCTTTTCGGTGCTTTCCTTCGGAAATTCTATCCAACGCCCTCCCTGGGCAGCTGTATTGCCCAAGTCAACGCGTGAATCTAACGCAGTATCCATCAGCCTTCCCAGCTTCCGCAGTAGATTGGTATGAAATATCCGGGCTAGATGCAATGCCGGTTACTTAGAGTTCTTTCCTAATCAAGCGCTTCATTTCAGAGAATGACTCCTTTCAACGCTTCAATAAGCTGTTTGCCTAAAGTAAATAGCATTGGGATTAGATGCTGTACTGTATTTGGATCAACTGAAAAATATTTGAATAAAAAAGTTAAATCTCATTTTGAGTATCGTACTTTTAATCTTCTTCCTATAGGCTACAGCCTACAGCTTATTCCCTCAGCCTACAGCCTCTCTTATGACCACGCACCCTCATCATCCTTTCAAGCGCTTTTTAGAAACACTTCTTTGGGGCAATAGCATCGCTCTAGCCTGGGTCTGGGGCCTCGGTCTTTTTTTCTCCGTTCAATTCACGGTCGACTTTGGATTCGCCGGACTACTGACCTTTGTCATCCTCAACTGCTGCGGTCTCTTTCTTTTTGGTTTTATCACCCAGCAAATTGCCCAGCGTAGCGAAGGCTCTGAATCGCTTGCCAATTTTTTCAAACAATGGTCGCGACCTTTTCGACTCGCATTTTTTCTTTATCAAATTCTCGCGATCACACTAACTATTTTTGCGCTCATTCGTTATGCCTGGCAGCCGCTCCAACTTCAGCCTAATGCTCTCTATCTACCACTCACGACACTCGTCATTTTAGCGGCGAGTATTCTCTTTGGTGAAGAATTCAACATACGTCGCATCAAATACAGCCACGGATGCCTTTTCCTCCTCGTTGCAGGAGCGATTGGAATCATTCTCTCGCATGCTGGAGCTGCTTATTTGAACGCTCCAACTATCTTAGGCAGGCTCTCGACATACGATTTAAATTTCTATGGTTATCTTGTTCCCATTTGTATCGGCTTTCTTATTGGACCTTGGCTTGACTTGCAGCAATGGCAACGGGCTATTGAGATTCGACGTGAAAACCTCTCCATCACGGCTTCCTACGGCGCTGGCGCCATCATTTTCGGAGCCCTCCTGCTCTTCCATGGAACATTGGCACTCTGGGCTCTTTCAGGCGGAGCTGGCTGTTTCATCCACAAAGGGATTGCCGGCTATACCTATTCCGAGGATCTTTTGACACGCTTCTTTGCAGAAACCGCTTCTACAACTCCGTGGCTCTTTGGAGCCTACATGACCTTCTTAGTAGTGTGTGCACTCACAACCCTTGATAGTGGCTACATAGCACTCCGTTGGTTTTTAAAAAGCAATGCCAACCGCAGCTCTCATCCCATTTTTTCACTCATCCCATCCTGGTTTCTCACTTCTCCAATTTTGCCCTTTATTTTCTGTGGGATCGTTGCGTTGAGTGCTGCCGCCCTTGGACTGGAGCTCGAATATTTTATGATTTTCTATGCCACTTTTTTTGTGGGTTACGAAGCACTCTCGATTGGAAGAGCCTTCATGAATGGACCCGTGAGTGTGATTCCTCAAGTCAAAATGTTTTGTATTGGATCACTCGCGGTGGTTATTTTTTCTTATGGCTATTTTTTACACCAACCAATTTTTCAAATCTTAGGATCGCTCATGCCTTTGGGTTATGTTTTTTGGCTGATGCTCAAACCGATGACCTCGGAGGATTTCACCACGGGCAATGAAGAACTTGAAGAGACCTCTCAGCAAAAGACTCCTGTCGTTCCAACCACCACAGCAGCCTTAGCTACCATTCCCACCAGTGATGCGCTCACGCACTCGATTGCAGGACATTTTGAAGGCAAATGGTTCGTGCACACTTTTATTGCCACATACGCTGATACCAACTCCGTTGGAAATGTCTACTTCGGCATGTACGCTATGTGGGTTGGCAAGACACGCGAGCTTTTCTTTAATCAAGTCATGCCCAAGTTCAACTTGAAAAATACCCCCTACTATATTTTAACGCGCTCGTTCGAACATAAGTTTGTCCGTGAAACACGTGAATTTGAAACAGTCAGCGTCCGTATTCGTGTCGCCAGCTACAACCGCAAATTCGTTACCTTAGAGCATGAGATCCACGACTCGGAAGGACATCTCCTAGGTAAAGGAAATCAAGGTCTTCTTTTCGTTTCTTCAACGGACTACAAAATGCTCGATATTCCGCAAGAAGTTGTCACCGCTTTTATGGTGCATGCGTAGCCATTACGCATCTCGTTGAAGTGAAAAGTTGAAGTTGAAGCAGCAAAAACGTATCCGATAACTTGAAAATATCACCCTCCCTGCAAAGCCACTTAGAAAAAGCCGAGGCAGCTCATCTCGTGACCCATGTGAGGCAGAATTCCAAAAATCAAATCAGGAAAATCGTCACAATGGATCCAGTCATTATGGAAACAACAAGGAAAGCAAGAATCCTACAATCTTTCGCGAACAAAAAAATCGCTGCCATTCTTCGTGCTGATCTCGAAAAAAATTACGGCTTAGACGTAGCTTCTCTGATTTTTAACGATGAAGAATATCAACGTGTCATGAGTGAAGGCCTCACGGTCCTGAAGGGACGTGAGATCTATAAAGCAACAGCATCTTTCCAGCTTATAACTCGAAGTCCACTTCTCTCGTAAGATTCTTCCCCGCCATAAATCAAACTTGGCATCCCTGCTTCTGCATGAGGAATCATACTCGCTGATTTTTTTCCAGCCTTAATCATATCACTCGTGATGGTCTGACCGTATTTAATTTTTACCGACTGCAATAAATTTTCTTTTTAACAAAAGTGAGTCTTTATATTGCTTGCCCTTCACTTGAGTCGTAACATCGACCACCTCTTATTTTCACGCATTCAATTTTTCTCAAATAATTTTATAATGACCTCTTCCCTTTTCTCTTTACGTCATCTCTTCTCCCTAAGAGCGCTCTCCTTATCGATATTATTGGTAGCTTGGAGCGCTTCTTTTTCAGAGGCTTTAGCTGATTTTAAAATCGGCACTAGTAATTTCACCCATCCTTTGGAGTGGAAGCCTATTGCTGCAGGATTGGCAGGAGAATTACCTCATGCTAGCGAGCTTTCAAAAGATGATACTTCTTCAGCTTTACTAGCAGTTTCTGAACAGGGGAATGCCATGGCAGTTATCAATACTGGCAATCATGCTGAAGAAACCTATGAAATCTACTTTCTGGATCATAACCATCCAGAATCAGGATGGCAAAAAAGAGAAAATCTACTCTCTCTTAAAGACTGCTCTCATCCTCATGTTTACTATGGTTTGGGACGATTTTTCGTTTTTGCCTTTCATAAGGAAAAAACTTTTTGTGTTGTGGCCAGCTCCATAGATCAAGGCAACACGTGGACTGCATCAGAAATTCCAGAACTGATTTCTGGAGAAAGCGGGCAAGAGATTGAAGACGCAAGCATACAAAAATTTTCTTTGGGGCTGTACCAGATAACTAGTTTAAATTTTTCGCAACCCATTGTCTGAGTT
>JBMOFC010000064.1:0-9444 GCA_049314455.1 Chthoniobacterales bacterium | reverse complement strand
CAAGGGATGGGTGAAGAAGGGTTGATCCTACATCGTGAGGCTCAAAAAAAACATCGTCTTCTCATCGAGACAGAGGTGATGGATGTGCGTGCCGTTTCCTTAGTAGCTACACATGTCGATATCATCCGTATTGGAGCTCGCAATATGCAAAACTTTGATTTGTTAAAAG
The DNA here is from genome assembly GCA_049314455.1 of Chthoniobacterales bacterium. Lineage (GTDB taxonomy): Bacteria > Verrucomicrobiota > Verrucomicrobiia > Chthoniobacterales > UBA6821 > CAIWMF01. The sequence continues at coordinate 9,275 of JBMOFC010000064.1, read as the reverse complement.
AAGTAGGCCGCTCTCAAAAACCGGTCATTTTGAAGCGCGGAATGTCTGCAACAGTCGAAGAATTTCTAATGAGTGCAGAATATTTAATGGCTCATGGAAATCATGAAGTCATTCTTTGTGAGCGTGGGATTCGTACCTTTGAAACATCAGCCCGCTATACGCTTGATTTAAGTAGTGTCGCGGTGTTGAAGAGGCTAACTCATTTGCCGGTTATCGTTGATCCAAGTCATGCTGCTGGTCGCAAAGATATCATTCCTGCTCTCTGTAAAGCTGCTATTGCCGTTGGTGCTGATGGGCTTTTAGTGGAGGTTCATGATAACCCCAAAATTGCTCGATGTGATGGAGGGCAGGCATTACTCCCTCAAGAATTCGTAGAACTGAGCAAGGAGCTAGAAAAAGTCGCGTATGCCGTTGGGAGGTCGTTATGAACAAGGCCATTTCACTCGTCTACCAAGGATCGCCGGGGTCCTTTAGTCATGCAACAGCATTACGTCACTGCGGAGAGCATCATATTTTTCAAGGAAAGAAAACCTTTGCAGAAGTTTTTGAAACTCTTGAAAAAGGAGAAGCCACGTATGGCATTGTTCCTATCGAGAATAGCCTTATCGGATCGATTTATGAAAACTATGATCTTTTAGGCAAATCAAACTTATCGATCGTTAAAGAGATGAAAACACGTGTGGAGCTTGCGCTCATCGCACTTCCTGATGTTGACATAGATCAAATCACAACCGTTTTTTCACATACAAAAGCACTAGAACAATGCCGTCGTTTTTTTAAAAAATATTTTCATCTTCAAGCCACTGTTCATACCGATACAGGAGGTGCTGTTGCGGAGGTCAAAAAAAGAAACGATTCCTCATTGGGGGCCATTGCAAGCACCTTTGCAGCACAGCTCTATGGATTGACTGTTATCCAAGAACATCTGGAAGATGATTTGGAAAACTACACGCGCTTTGTGCTTTTATCTCGTAAGAATATTTCGAAGATCAGCGACATAGAATTCAAAAAAAACCATAAGTGTTCTGTTTCGTTTTATCTAGAGCACAAAGAAGGAGCTCTTGCTTCAGTGCTAGAGCTTCTCGCGATGCAAGGTGTGAACTTGACGAAAATTGAATCACGACCGATTCAAGGGCGGGCTTTTGAATATCTTTTTTATATCGATTTTCAGATGCCTCTAGATCAAGAGAGGCAGGAAGAGATGACTGTTATTGAAGCACTACAAAGGTGTGTGAAAAATCTTAACGTACTCGGTATTTATGAATGCTATTAAAAAATTAGCTCATCTATCGTTTGAAGGATTTTTAGAATTAGCACATCAGCACGATGATCAAAAAGCAGTGAAGCGTGTGGTTGTTTTTCAAAAAATAAAACTTCAGGAAGGGTTAGCTTCTCTTACTCCGATGGCTCTTTTTGAGAAGCTCGATTTTTTTTTAGAAGGAGGATCCATCTTGGAATCGAGTCTGCAGGAGGAACGCACCGGTCGATATTCATTTTTGGCCTTTGAGCCGATTGGCACGTATGAAGCCTTTCATGAGGAAGTACGAGAAACAATTTATGGAGATACATGCTACCTCAGAGGAGATCCTTTGGAGCAGGCTCCTCTTTTTTTGAAAAAATTTCATACTAGCTGTTCTCCAGAAATAGCACCTCTCGTTACCCAATCAATCGGTTTTATCACCTACGATGCCATTCATTATATGGAGAGTATTCCTGATCGTCATCCCAGGGATGAAGCACTTCCAGAGTTTCTACTTAAGGTTTATCAGACGACATTCTGTATTGATCACCAAGATCAGAGCCTTCTTATTACCACACTCGCAGCGCTAGGAGAAGATCACCGAGAAGCTTATTCAAAGGCTCACTATAAAATAGATAAGGTGATTCAACATATTATCATGACCTCAAATGATAGGACTGCACATTCTTCTTGTAGTACCCAGAGTTACGAGGTCTATGAGAAACAAGATCCATTGATGGAGATGAGTCATGAAGGTTTTATAGCTCTTGTAAAAAAGGCTCAGGAAGAAATTAAAAAAGGAGAAATTTTTCAGATCGTACTCTCTCGCTCGGTGAGCAAGCGAACAAAGCTCTCCGCTTTTTCACTCTATGTGGCCTTACGAGAAGTGAGTCCTGCGCCTTATCTTTTTTATCTACCACTCGCAGATAGAGTGATTATGGGAGCTTCTCCTGAACGGATGCTGCGTATCTCTGGGAAAAAAATAACCATCAATCCCATTGCAGGAACGCGCCCACGAATAACACAAGATCAGGATGGCACTATCGAGGAAGAGCTTTTAGCTGATTCCAAAGAACTGGCTGAACATCGTATGCTAGTCGATTTAGGGCGCAATGATTTAGGGCGTGTGTGCAAAGTAGGAAGTGTTCAGGTAGAAGAATTTTTGAAAATAACGCATTACTCTCATATCAGTCATCTGACTTCTCAAATTAGTGGTATTTTGCGTGATGAGTATGATTTCTGGGATGCTTTAAAAGCTACCTTTCCTGCTGGCACCTTGAGCGGAGCCCCTAAAATCAGAGCAATGGAGCTGATTGATCAATTCGAAACATCGCGTCGAGGTCTCTATGGAGGAGCAATTCTACGCCTTGATCATTCTGGTGACGTTGATAGTTGTATTGCGATTCGTATGCTCACTTTAAAAGAAGGAGTGGCCACCATACGCACAGGAGCTGGTATCGTCTATGACTCGATTCCAAGCCACGAAGCGGCAGAGACACAACACAAAGCATATTCCATTTTAGCTGCCATTGATGCTGCTGAAAAAAAGGAGAATGATCATGATCTTGCTCATCGATAATTACGACAGCTTTACGTACAACCTCTATCAGGGTCTTGCTCCTTTTGAGGAGGTGAAGGTTGTGCGTAATGATCGTATCACACTACAAGAAATCATCGCGCTGGAGCCTTCAGGAATTGTTCTCTCCCCTGGACCAGGAATTCCAGAAAAAGCGGGCATTCTTGTCTCTCTCCTAAAGTATGTTGTGAGCAACTATTGGGAGATACCTTTGCTTGGGGTTTGTCTGGGACATCAAGCAATTGTTCATGCGCTTGGTGGAAAAATCATTCCTGCTCCTCAGATTGTTCATGGGAAAAGTGATCGGATCTTTCATGAAGGAATAACTCTTTATCAAGGTCTCTCAGCTCCTTTTGAAGCAGCTCGCTATCACTCACTCCTCGTTGAGGAGTCATCTTTACCTGACGATGTGCGCATTACTTCCAGAAATGAAGCTGGACTCATCATGGGGATAGAACACAAAAAACTACCTCTTCATGGAGTTCAATTTCATCCCGAATCCATCTTGACGTCACAGGGATCGCAACTACTTCAAAATTTTTCAGGCTTATGTCATTGCTAGAGGCCATTGAAATATTACAAGAGCGACACGACCTCGATAGGAAAACCTGTCGCTCTGCTGCATTAGAACTATTCGCGCCTTCATCAGAGAATCCTCGCCTCATGGAAGAGAAGATTCTTTTTTTACGATTGCTACGTGCGAAGAAAGAATCAGTCGAAGAGCTGTTGGTTTTTTTAGAGCTACTAGAACAGAATGTGAAACGTGTTCCTAATATCCATTCTGCACTTGATATTGTGGGAACAGGAGGCGATGGAGCCAACACAATCAACATCTCGACGGGAGCCGCCCTTTTGGCTGCTAGCTGTGGCATCAAGGTTGCCAAGCATGGTAATCGTGCTGCTTCTTCGCGAGCCGGATCAGCCGATGTGTTAGAGGCTCTAGGAATAAGGCTCTCACTGGCTCCTGAAAAAATTGCGTACTCGATCGATCAACTTGGATTTGGATTTTGTTATGCACCCGATTTTTATCCGGAGCTAGCAACCTTGCGAGTCCTACGTCAAAAAATTCAAGGCCCCACCATTTTTAATTTTTTGGGTCCCTTACTCAATCCCGCTTTGACACGCTATTATCTGTTGGGAGTAGTCGATCCGATGATGGCAAGCGTGATGGCTTCTGTATTACAACGTAGGGGAGTCATGCGATCGATGGTTGTGTGTGGTACTGGTCTTGATGAACTCAGTACCGCAGGAATGAATCACCTCTTAGAAGTGACTGATGGCACCATAAAATCATCTGTCTTAGATCCACATCATCTCGGCTTGAATCGTTCTTCTGTAGCTACTCTGCGTGGTGGAGATGCCACTACAAATGCACAGTTAATAAGAGATGCTTGTACCATAAAACGAGGAGATCAAAACGCTATTGTCGATACTTTGATCCTCAATGCCGCTGTTGCACTTCAGATGTATGGTCTTCATGACTCGATCATGACAGCGCTTGCCCATGTTCGCGAACAGCTCTACAGCGGAGCCACAGAGAGACTGCTGGACAACCTCATTACTTTTTCCAATGACTCATAAAACAGATTTCTTAGAAAAAATTGTTGCTCAAAAAAAACGAGAAGTAGAAGCGTTGCGTCACTCTCTTGAGAACCATCAGGCACATCCTCTGAACAAGCTGTTACGAGAGGGTCCTCAAAAAAAATCATCTCCCTCATTTAAGCGTGCCTTGCAGCGCCCAGGCTTGAGTGTCATTGCTGAAATTAAACGTCGCTCTCCGAGTAAGGGGGTGCTGGCAGCTATTGCTGATCCAGTCATGCTAGCCCATTGCTATGAGCAAAGTGGGGCTGCTGCGATTTCTATTTTAACGGATCATTTCTTTTTTGGAGGCTCCTTAGAAGATTTGAGTTGTGTTGCTCGAGCTAAAGAATCCTCCACCAAAAAATCTCGTATCACCGTGCCGCTCTTGCGCAAAGATTTTATCATTGATCGATTGCAGGTAGCGGAGGCTGCGCTTGCGGGAGCAGATGCGATTCTAGCCATTATTACTGTTTTGGGAGAGTCAACTTCTACCATCATTGAAGAAGCTATTCAATGGGGGCTCGATGTTCTTGTAGAGGTACATGATACCTCGGAACTACAGGTGGCACTTGATGCTGGTTCTACCATGATTGGAGTGAACAATCGTAATTTAAAAACTTTTGAAATCGATCTTCAAAGGGCATTGGAGCTCGTGGAGAAAATTCCTAAGACCATTCTTAAAGTTGCTGAATCAGGAATTTCGACGTCTCAAATCGCAGAGCATTACTACAAAGCAGGCTTTGATGCAGTCTTGGTTGGAGAAGCACTAGTTTCTTCTGACGACCCCAAAGAATTTTTTCAACACACTACATCATGCAAAAAATAATAAAAATTTGTGGTATCACAACTCCAGAAAGTGCTCTGGAAACGTCTATGGAAGGGGCTCACTTCATAGGTTTGGTTTTTCATCCAGAGTCACCAAGATTTCTTTCTCTTGCTCAAGCTCGAGAAATTACGTCAGCACTTTTAAACACAACAGCTCATCCTGTTGCTGTTTTTACAGAACATTCAGCGCATGAGATGCAATATCTTTGTGAAGAGTTTCAGATTGAAATCGTTCAACTTCATGGAGAGCGTTCTCGCAAGGAGCATATTTTTTTACCATCTCATATTCAACGCATCTATGTTCTTCCTGTTTCTGAATATCGGCATAGTAAGCATGAAAACGCCATTGCACTGTGTGATCCAGTGCGTGATTATTTGTTGATCGATCATCCTCATCCTGGAAAAGGGAATTCTTTTGATTGGAATACCTTTCGCTATGATCATTCTTTTCCTTGGTTGTTAGCGGGAGGTCTCACGCCAGATAATGTTGGGAAGGCTCTTCAGCAGCTCCAACCTGATGGAGTCGATGTCGCCAGTGGCGTGGAAAGTGCTCCTGGGATCAAAGAAAGCATGTTGATTAAAAAATTTATTCAGCAAGTAAAACAACATAAAACCTAAAATAGAGTGATGCATTCATTACATGTCTATTACTCGCTAGAAGCGCTTCATAAGAGGTTTGGCCACTTTGGAGGCTGTTTTATGCCAGAGCTTCTCATGGCACCTATCGAAGAACTCACGACTCTTTTCCAACAGAGTAAGAAGGACCCAAGTTTTTTAAAAGAGCTCTCAAAACTGCTTCACAACTATGCAGGGAGGCCAACCCCGTTGACGGAAGTGACTCGTTTTGCTCAGGCAATCAAACCAGTCGATCCTCCTCGTATTTTTTTAAAACGAGAAGATTTACTTCATACGGGTGCTCACAAAATCAACAATGCGTTAGGCCAATGTCTTCTTGCCAAATGCATGGGGAAAAAGCGCATCATTGCTGAAACAGGAGCGGGTCAACATGGAGTCGCTACGGCCGCTGCCGCAGCTCATCTTGGTTTGCAAGCGGTAATCTATATGGGAGGGCTTGATATGAAACGTCAAATGCCTAATGTCATGCGGATGCGACTCATGGGTGCTACTGTGATCGAAGTGCCTCACGGTTCAGCAACGTTAAAAGATGCTGTGAATGAAGCTCTACGAGATTGGAGTGCCTCGTTTGGTGATTCTTATTACTGCTTGGGATCTGCTTTAGGACCTCATCCTTATCCCGAAATGGTGGCCACGTTTCAAGCAGTGATTGGAGAAGAGAGCCAGCAGCAATGTCAGGAACGCTTTTCAAAAAATCCTGACGTTGTGATTGCCTGTGTCGGTGGGGGTTCTAATGCGATTGGCATTTTTGCTCCCTTTTTAAATAACCCGGATGTGACTCTGATAGGTGTAGAAGCGGGAGGACATGGAAAAAAATTGGGTGAACATGCAGCCCGCTTTCACCATGCGAAGGAGGGAGTGCTTCATGGCTGCTACACCTACCTCTTGCAAAATGAGCATGGGCAGGTTGCTCCAACTTCTTCTTTGTCTGCAGGACTCGATTATCCAGCGGTTGGCCCAGCTCATGCACAATTATTTTTTGACCAAAGAGCTTCTTATGTAATGGCAAGTGATCACGAAGCTCTCGAGGCGTTGCAACTCTTAGCCAAAACCGAGGGAATCATTCCTGCTTTGGAATCATCACATGCCTTAGCCCATCTCATTAAGATGGCTCCAACGCTTCATCCTGATCAAAACATCTTAGTCAATCTTTCAGGGCGTGGTGATAAAGATTTGCCGGAACTCACCGAAAAAAGACTATTATGAAAAAAATCACTGAACTTTTTGAACGTGAAAAAGCTAATCTTGCTTATCTAACTGTTGGAGATGGAGGCGTAGAACGAACAATCGAAGTTGCATTAGCACTTATCAAGGGTGGTGTTAACCTCTTGGAATTAGGTGTTCCTTTTTCCGATCCTATTGCTGATGGTCCTGTTATTCAACAAGCCTCGGCACGTGCTTTGCAAGCTGGAGTCACAATGTGCGAGGTGCTTTATGTTGCTAGCGAGATTCGAAAAAAGAGTGATATTCCCATCATTCTTTTTAGTTATTACAATCCGATTCTTGCAGCATGGAATCAACCTAATGTTGACTTTTTAGTGGAAGCAAAGAGAGCGGGAGTCGATGGGATACTCATTGTCGACCTTCCTTGGGAGGAATCACACGAACTACGAGTAGCAATGGCCATGTACGATCTTGCATTCATTTCTGTGATCACTCCTTCCACTCCGCTAGAGCGAATCATGGCTATCGATCAAGAAGCTCATGGATTTCTTTACTACGCCTGTCGCAAAGGAACTACTGGGATCCAATCTGGGCTTCCCACTGATTTCTCTAAAAAAATAAAAAAGATCAAATCATGCGTACACCTGCCTATGGTGGTTGGCTTTGGTATTTCTGATGCGCTCACAGCTCAACGCGTTTTAGAAGAAGCGGATGGAGTCGTCGTCGGCTCTTTCTTTGTACAAGCAGTTGCCAAAGGAAAAACTCCTAATAAGTTAACGCTGTTAGCAAAGAAGATTTTTAAAACATTTTAGAAGGTTAAGCAGGAGCTAATTCTTTAAGAGCGGCTTGTGCTTCTGGAGAGAGCCATGTAATGAGCTCTTCTGAGGAATCTGAGGTGCTAGGACGCTCCACTATCCAACATTTTCCTTCGCGAAGGAGTTGGAGCGTGTTGACCGCGGCTTGTTGATACGTTTTTTTTCTTCGGAAGTCAGTTCTCATAACTACATTTTATAAAATTCCTTTTATTCCAAAAATAAATTTTAAATGAAGCCGATTCTTTTTCGTAGTGCTAAAACCACATGGAATGCCGATCACGAAAACTGTTTTGAAAATCCAGATTCTTAAGTAGCATCCACAAAACTTCATCGGGTGAAATCCAGCCTGTCTAGTTTCTGATCCATCCTCATTTTCTATTTCGGTACTAACACCAATCAGATAGCGATGATGGTCTGGATCGAATCCTATTTCTGTAAATATTTTTTTCAAAAATTTGAAGATGAATGCTGAAACGAACCAACAGAATTTTCTTCGAGGTCTTCGTAAAACACGTTTTGCTGGCTCCTGGTATGAGTCCGATCCGCTTTTATTAGAACAGCAACTCGATGCGTTCTTAAAAAAAGCAACAATACATGTCGCCAATAATAGTGGTGATGCCTCTTCCGCAATCGCAATCGTAGCCCCTCATGCAGGATATGCCTACTGCGGAGAAGTTGCTGCTTGCGCCTATTACGCCGCTCGGAGTACACAAGTAAAACGAGTCATCTTGCTTGGGCCAAGTCATTATGTGGCTTTTCATGGGATAGGGTTATCGATGGAAACAGGTTTTGAAACACCACTCGGGAGCATTCCTCTTGATCAAGCCACGATCACCTTGCTGAGAGAACATTACCTTTTTGGGGAGCAAGAAGAAGCACACCGTCTTGAGCATTCTCTGGAAATGCAACTGCCTTTTATTAAAAAAGTTTTTGAAGAGGCCTTGCTCATGCCACTGTTAGTGGGACATTTGAAGGACGAAACAGAAATCAGAGAGGTGGTAGCTTTTTTGAAATCTTTTTTTCAACAAGGAGATCTCATTGTGGTGAGTTCTGATTTCACACACTATGGGCCGAGGTTCCAATACACTCCTTTCAGCGATCATGTTCAGGAGCGCATCAAGCAACTGGATACGAGGGCGTATGATTTTCTAAAGAAGCTGGATCTGAGTGGATTTTTGCAATTTCAAAAAGAGAGCCAGCATACCATTTGTGGGTTTTATCCTCTAGCGCTTCTTCTCGCCATGCTTCCAGCAGGGACAAAGGCGTCACTCTTGGCTCACAAAACTTCACAAGATGTTGCGCTTGCTGACCCTGAGCATTCGGTGAGTTATATGGCCATTGCTTTTTCTTAAAAAATTGTAACTACTCAGGAGAGGAAAATAACAAATGGCAAATGGGGTCAGGCTAAGAATATTGACAAAATTACATCGATAGAAAA
>JBMOFC010000063.1:0-9473 GCA_049314455.1 Chthoniobacterales bacterium | reverse complement strand
CTTCCCTTGTCATATGCGGTATTAATTCGCCTTTCGGCGAGCTATCCCCCACTTCTCGGCAGATTACTCACGTGTTACGCACCCGTTCGCCACTAAATTTTATCGGTATTACTACTAATAAAATTTCGTTCGACTTGCATGTCTTATCCACGCCGCCAGCGTTCGTTCTGAGCCAGAATCAAACTCTCCGTTGAAAAGTTTGCATTTCCTCGCGCTAACGCGGGAAATAAATTCAGGCACTATTAAAGATGACCCCTTATTTTGATTGCTCAAGAATAAGTGTCTTCTTAATGGTCCGTTTAAAACTCGATTTCTATCGACAGAAAACGCACAATTCAGTTTTTGCTGATTGCTTTCAAAAGTTTTAAGTCATCAAAAATATTTTGGACTTTTTTGACTTTTGAAATGGTTTATTTTTCTGAAAGCTTAGTTTCAGAAAATATTTTTTATCCATCCGATTTTCATTTGCTATGCAAAATCAGATCAGCGCTATCAAAGATCATTGCCGGTGTCTGCAACACTATTCTGATTTGTTTTCTTATTGGAAAGCCCAAGTAGAGAACATCAGAGAGTTGTCTTAAACGCAGACCGGTTAAAAAACATTCCCGAAATCGAGCAACCAAGGTCACTGTCGGGGTTGAGTACGATACAGCACTCTCGGAGGGAGTCAATAAAATGTTTTATTTTTTTTATTTTTTTTCAAAAAAAATTTATTGACACAAATAGAGGCTGCTCCAAGGTTGCCAATTTTTGCAGACAGCAACTTCTTGATTCGAACGTAGCACAAGATCAGACGAGGCAATCAGACTGAGTAAAAGGTGAAGGGCAAAGAGTTTCATTTGTTGCCTCTGGCAATATGAAACAAGGGAGCAGTGCATCTGCAATATGCAAAAAGGTTACAGAAGAAAACCAAATGATTTTGAAGAATTTTTTTATCCTTTATTCGTTACACCCTCTCTAAACCTAGATACAACCAAACTTTGAGAGCGTTTGAATGAAGAGCAATTTATCCTGCTATAGACTCTGATTATTGATTTTAACGCTTCTCTTTTTTCTGATTCTGCAATGCTCCATAATTCGCGATTGCTTCATAAACGACAGGAAGCATAGAAACAAAAATAATACCGATGACCACAGCCTCAAAATGGCTTTGCACCCAGGCCACACGGCCAAAGAGCTGGCCTGCAGTCATCATTAAAAAGACCCACAGGCAGCTTCCTGTTGTGCTGTAGAAAAAAAACCGCCGCCACTCCATTTTTGCCATTCCTGCCACAAAAGGGACAAGCGTTCTGAAAATGGGGAGAAAGCGAGCAAGCACGAGTGCCTTAGGCCCATACTTGCTGAAAAAAAGATGAGCTCGATCAAGGTATTCTTTTTTGAGCACAACGGCTTTTTCTTTGAAAATCGAACCACCAATAGTTTTACCACATTGAAAATTCACGATGTTTCCGAGAATAGCAGCGAGCGTAAGAAGAACTAGTGCGTAGAGGTATCGAATCCCTCCGTCTGGCTTTGCTGCTGCAAAAGCACCCACTGCGAAAAGAAGGGAGTCACCCGGCAAAAAAGGAGTAATCACTAACCCTGTTTCACAAAAAATGAGCAGAAATAAAATGGCGTAGATCCAAGGCCCATAAAGCAGAATCAGATGCGCGAGACTTTGATCAAGGTGAAGGAAGTTATCTTGGAACCAATGTAAAAAATTCATCCCTCTATCATTGCTGTCCAAAACAAAAAATCGCAACTCATAAGTTCGTAGAGCCCGTTACAAAACGGGTAAGGTGACAGACTATACCGGCTGCAGACTACAGGTAAGATGAGGCTTTCGGTAGCTGATTATCTTATTGCTACTTGAACTTTAACTGTATCCGTTCCTGCGAACGTGCACCTTCCTCTCATAAATAAATTCTCCTATTCGCTCAAAAGCGATTTTGAGTTGCGTCATACTTGTCGCGTAGCTACAACGCACAAAGCCTTCGCTGCTTGCTCCAAAAGCGGTTCCCGGGACGACAGCAACTTTTTTTTTCTGCAGTAATTGCAAGGCAAATTCCTTACTAGTAAGACCTGTTTGAGCAATATTAGGAAAAATGTAGAAGGCTCCTCTGGGAAAAGAAAAAGGAAGACCGATGTCGCGACATGCCATCGCAACAAAATTGCGGCGGTGCTGGTATTCATCGCGCATTTTAATCACGCCAGAAGATCCATTCTGCAAGGCTTCTACAGCTGCTTCTTGGCTCATGATGGGAGCGCAAAGAATCGAATATTGATGAATTTTCATCATGGCCTCAATGATGTCTGCAGGACCACACGCAAAACCAAGGCGCCATCCAGTCATCGCAAAAGCCTTGGAAACACCATGCAGCAAAATAGTTCGTTCCTTCATCTGAGGAAGCGCCGCAATGGAATGATGCACGGCATCATCATAGGTTAGCTCGCTGTAGATTTCATCAGTCACAACGAGCAGATCATGCGCCACACACAGTTCTGCAATCTTAGATAATTCCGCGCGTGGCATGGTGGAACCGGTGGGATTCGTAGGAAAGTTCAGCATCAGCACTTTCGTGCGTGGGGTAATCGCCGCCTCAACATCAGCAGCAAATAAAATAAAGTCATCTTCAAATCGTGTTGGAATCGGCTTAGGCGAGCCACCTGCAAGACTGATGGTGGGACCATAGGAAACATAACACGGCTCGTGATAGAGCACTTCATCACCAGGATTAAGAATAGCTCTCAACGCAAGATCAATACCTTCTGAAACTCCCACGCTAACGAGAATCTCATTCTTTGGGCTGTAAGAAACCTGTAGTTTTTCATTGAGATAAGTAGCAATAGTATTCCTCAAACGAGGCGATCCTAAATTAGATGTGTAGGAGGTTTTGCCTCGTTCCAAGGCATAAATAGCGGCTTCGCGAATGTGCCATGGCGTTACAAAATCAGGTTCTCCAATGCCAAGCGAAATAACGTCCTCCATGGATTGGACGATTTCAAAAAAATCACGGATCCCTGATTTGGGAATTTTTTCAACGATGGAAGAGAGGCGGGACATTTTATTTGTTAGAGCAATGAAATTTTTTAATTATAGCGCATTAAATTGAAAAGGGCGCATTAGAAGCACAGAAATTTTTTCTTAGGATAAGGCCTGAAGATCGAAGCGCTATCTGAATATAACGCAAGATCTGAAAACGCAGTCCTAAGGAAAAAGAGCACGCTTATGGTGTGCCTTTTTCAATTTAATACGCTATCACGTATAACTTCATTGGAATGCTCAATATGCTTCAGTTGAAATAAAGGGTAAAGTGTAACGAGTGACGGGCAGCTGGCGCAATACAGTCCCTCTATTTTCTAAATTTCATTTTTTAAACATGATGTTTTAGAAATACTCTTGACCCTTTACTCTTCACTCTTTACTGCCTTGCCCCACTAAGGGGCAACAGCAAGCCTCTCTAACACTTCTTCCTGTTCATGGAAAATGCCATTTTCTTTGTAGGTCTTGAGCCGAAAGCGGGTCGCACACGACTGAACAGCCTCGATAGTACTAAGCTTAGTGGCCACAAAAGCAGCCACTTCTTTTAAAGAATGCCCCTCGACGACCACGAGGAGATCATAGCCTCCGCTCATGAGATAAACACTTTCCACTTCCTCAAACCGTGCAATGCGACTGGCAATACGATCGAAACCTCCTTCACGCTCCGGCGTGATTTTCACTTCAATAACCGCCGTTACTAAATTGGGATCAAGACGATCGCGATGAATCACCGCATGATAGCCCAAGATTGTTCCATCGGCTTCCCACTGGCGAATTTTTCCAATTACCTCTTCCTCTGACAAACCGACCTTGGCGGCTAGTTCAGAAGGAGCAGTCCGATTATTTTTTTGTAATAACTCAAGTAAGGTGTCCATAAATATAGTTCGTGGTTAGTTTTTTTCCTCAATCCAAGCCAGCGCCTTCTCATAGCTACGCCGTTCTAAATAGTGTCGGAGCTGAGGATCCATCTCAGATTTTGGAAGTAGAGCCACACAATGCTCGATAGCCTCAGAAGCCTCTTGTAACTTTTTAAGATGCGCTGCCGGATCACGATCACGAAATACATGATCAGCGATGACTTTTAGACGCAGGCGCAGCGTGGAAGCGAGTTGATCTAAAGAAAAATTAGAATTCATAAAAGAAAGCAATAACCACAAAAGAACATAAAGCGACTAAAGCGACAACACAAAGAAGACTCAGCGATAAAATTCTTTTTGTACTCGTTGCGTCATCTATGTGTTCTTTGTGGTTAACTCTTTTTTGCTTTCTTCATTGCCTTGCTGCTCATTTCCATGAAATTTCACACTCAGCAGCTTCGTCACCCCTTGCTCTTCCATCGTGACACCATAAATCATATCGGCACGTGACATGGTCCGTTTGTTGTGCGTGATGACAAAAAATTGACTCTGGTCGACAAAGCGATCAAGGAGCTTGATGAAGCGGCCTATATTGGATTCATCAAGCGGAGCATCCATTTCATCGAGCACGCAGAAGGGGCTTGGCTTGACCATGTAGATTGCAAAAAGAAGAGCTACGGCCGTCATCGTCCTCTCTCCACCGCTTAGCAGTGAAATCCCCTGCAACTGCTTACCTGGAGGCCGTGCGATAATTTCAATCCCACTCTCGAGTGGATCCGTATCATCCGCAAGCAGCAGATTAGCTTTGCCTCCGCCAAAGAGTTCCGTAAACATTTCTTGGAAATTCAACCGAACGCGTTCAAAGGTCGTTGCAAAAAGTTCGCGCGTCGTTTTATTGATACGAGCAATCGCCTCGAGCAATTCATTTTTGCCATTGATGAGATCTGTATTTTGTTGCTCCAAGAATGTATAGCGCTCTTCGAGTTCCTCATACTCTTGAATCGCATCAATATTCACCGGCCCCATCGCATCGACCCGTTCGGTCAACTCGGCCACGAGACTTTCAATGCGTTCCCAAGGCACTTCTTCGATCTTCCATTTGCCATCCTCCATCTCCTGTGCTGGCGCTGCTGGCACCGCCTCAACGTTCACCGTCGACTGTTGCGATACATCTGAAGGCTCTGTATCTTCCCCACTAGTAGCCGAAGATTTTTTCTCTTTTTGAGAAGTCATCACTTTGAGCAACATATACCGATCAGGTTCAAAAGTGGTTAGGTCGATTTGATAACGACGGGAAATATGATCGCGAATCGACTCCATACGTAGGCGAAGCTCGGTAAGATGGACCTCATCCTTGGAACGACGATCCTGAAGGTCGAAGAGGTTTTTACGGAGGCTGCGCAGGCTTGTTTCTACTGCTTCAACTGTTTGTTGTAATTCGGTTCGTGTACGCACCCAGGTTGTAATTTCTTCTTCCACCTGAGCACGCTCGTTTTTCCACGTGTCAATGCTACTTGCTAACTCCTCGGATTCGTTAACCAGATTTTGAATTTTGGCTTCATGGTCGGTAATATCACGCTCACGAGCCGTGATGGCTTGTGCACATTCTCGCAGACGTGCCTCTATCGGGCCGCGCTGTTGAGTGAGAGCTTGCTGGCGTTGACGCTCTGTGGCCACGCGCAGTCGGATTTCAGAAAGTGCTGCCGTGGCTTCCGTCTCGACTTCACGGAGTGAGGCAATACGCGTTTGGGCTAGGGAGCGTTCTTCGCGAATCGTGGTGAGTCCTACAACAACCCCTTCGAGCTGCTCTTCATGAATGCGACGCTGCTCTTCGAGTTGCTCCATCTGCCCCTCAAGAGTCTTGATCTCTACCCCAAGAGTTTCATAACGCCGTGTTGTCTCTTCTAGTTCTCGGAGCGCCAACCGCTCGTCCCCTTGAGCCGTTGAAAAGAGCATCTGATGATGCGTTAAGGATTCTCGTACTTCCTTAAGCCTCACAGAAGCTTCTTCAACCGCACTCACCGAGGCATCACGAGCCGTGGCTAAGCGTATTTCTTCTTGTTCAAGAGAAGCAATGTCGCGCTCTAATCCAGTAATTTGAGAGCGCCTTAAAAGTGCAGAAGCGGAAACAGTCCCATCGGTTCCACCGTAGGCAACACCGTCACGCGAGATAAACTCTCCATCACGTGTGGCAAAAGCCACATGAGGATGATCTCTTTTTAAACGAAAAGCAGTCTCTAACGTATCGACAATAGCCACTCCTTCGAGCAATTTTGCCACCAGCAGACGTACAGGCTCTGCAGCCGAAATGAGACCAGAAGCCCAGCGAATCGCTTCGCCAGAGAAGTTGGAATCTGCAGCCTCTTCCCTCTTTCCTCTTCCCTCTTCCATCTGCTGCGAAGCAGCCACAAGCACAGCAGCCCTGCCTTGTGCTCCTGCTTTCAAGGTTTTTAAAGCTGCCTGGGCCACCTCTTCATCTTTGAAGACGACGGAACGACTTGCTGCTCCTAGAGCCGCTTCCACAGCAACAATATCCTCACTAGGAACTGTGATCAGCGAAGCGAGTGTTCCTAAAATCCCTGGCTGAAAAAAATCAGGATGATCGAGCCCACGTAAAATGGCTTGTGTTCCTTCCCCCAATCCTTCTCCCTCCCGTTCTAGCTGGCAGAGTAGTTCGCGTCGCGATACACGTTCTGCAAGTTGTTTGCTTAACGAATTCCAATCACGCTCTGCCTGCTGACGCTCGAGTTGCCTTGATTCGTAGAGGGATTGAGCCACTTCCAGTTCTTCTTTGGCAGCAATGACGGTCTCTTGCGCTTTTTGATGAGCCTCCGTGGCAGCTGATGCGCGTGCCGTCAGGCCGACGAGAGTTTGATCGATGCCAGATTGCTGGGATCGAAGTTGCTCCAAGCGTTGCTCTGCCGCATCCCGGCGCCCGATGGCAACAGAAATTTTACCACGAAGGTCAGCACTACGATTTTCAATGTCATGCAATTGGTGTGCAAGAGCATCGGTAGCACGCTCAGCCTCTTGCCGCTCTTGTATGGCCTTGGCGCAGCGGGCCGTTCCTTCTTGAAGCAACTGTTCCTGTGAGGAGAGCACTTGAAGGAGCTCCACAAGCTGCGCCTCGGTCTGCTCCATCTCTTTTTCTTGTTCACTGATACGTGTGAAAAAAACATCGCGATCTGCTCTAGCACGCGCGATCATCGCCTGAAGCTCGCTTTGCCGCTCGCGATGAGTCTCAACACGACTTTCACCAGAAAAAATCCGATTGCGCAATGTCTGTAGATGATCACGTCTCTCTTCGAGCGAAAGATCCAGACGTGTTAATTCTTGTCGTAGCCCGGCAGATTCTTGTTCCTGGGCGGCTATAGTCTCTTCTTGGACAAGACGCTCCTCGGCTATTTTTTCAATCGAGGTAGAAAGTTCTCCGGTTTTTTCTTCCAGCGTTTGGTAATTCCGATACGAAAAATGGGTATCAAGCACGCGCAGCTCACTCATACTATTTTGATAGCGACGCGCTTTCCCTGCCTGGCGCTGCAAGGAGCCGATCTGACGCTTCACCTCTTTGATGATATCGGTCACGCGGAGTAAATTGGCCTCCGTATACTCGAGCTTACGAAGAGCTTCTTTTTTCTGCGATTTGAATTTTGTAATGCCAGCTGCCTCTTCAAAAATAGCGCGTCGATCCTCGGGGCGACTGCTTAAAATTTGATCTAGCTTCCCTTGCTCCATGATCGAATAGGCACTCCGACCGATCCCCGTATCCATGAAGGTCTCATGAATATCCTTGAGACGACATGGAGTTCCATTCATCAGGTATTCTGATTTTCCATCCCGAAAGATACGACGTGTGATGCGAAGCTCATTCCATTCGACCCCTAGCTCCTTTTCGCACTCCCCAAAAACCAACGAGACCTCGGCCATATTATGTGCCTGGCGTGAATCGGTTCCACTAAAAATCACATCAGCCATCTCACCCCCACGGAGTGCCTTGGCCGATTGCTCGCCAAGCACCCAGCGAATGGCGTCCAGAATATTGGACTTGCCACACCCATTAGGTCCTACAACCGCCGTCACTCCACGATGAAACCGCAACACCGTTTTTGCGGCGAACGATTTGAATCCAATAATTTCAAGTGACTCGAGATGCATGAAAGCCTGCTACGGTACGCGGAGTCTAGAGGCTGGTGCAAATAAAAATTCAATTATTATCACCATGGAAGATGTTTTCTTGCTGCTCGAGTGTCTCGTAAAAAAACTAATTTTGTTCCGAAAATGTGCATGCGCAATTTTATCCTAAAAAAGCAAGGGCGCTCTATTTCAAAATTTCATACCATTTCTAAAAAATTGTCATTCCCGCCCCCCTTTTCCCTCATTCCCGCGAAAGTGGGAACCCGGCCCCTCTTCACTTTCGCCTGGATCCCCGCTTTCGCGGGGATGACGGTTGAGGAGTAGTGATTCTCAACCTTGAAAATACATATTGCATTTTTTTGATGGTCATCAACAGGGATCATCGATAGTGCGCCCTAAGCAGTTGCACTATTTTTAACAAAAATAGATTTTTATCGCTTCCTCACACTTCAATATGCTCTTGAGACGCGTCATCAATCGACTCATTTGTTCCCACCGTAAGGGGTGAAGTTGCTACTACTACTTCTTCTTCTTCTTGCTTTCCTAAACTCTGGGCTTTGTGATCAAGCGTTGCTTTCAAAAGAGTCGATTTGGCTTTTTCAAAAGCATTAGCTCTTTCAATATCGACTGTTATCCATAAATTCTTTGAACTTCTTTCTTTTTCTGGTTGTGCTTCTAGTTGTTCTACTTCTTGAACATCAGGATCTGCAGCGACCATCGCCTCGAGCAACGCAGTCTTAGCCTTGGCTTGATAATAACGCCCGAGGCTATTTTGAACAAAAGCATGCAAATGAACACTGACCCAAGCTAAACCGGTTTTTTTGGAACTCTTTGCCGAGTCAAAAGCTGTCTCAGCCTTTCCAACATAGTCAAGTGCTTTTTCAGCATTTTCTTTGGCTTTGGGATTATCAGTTGGTCCATCAAGATTAACAATCGTCTTTGCAAGCTCAGTATAGAGATGACGATCTTCTGGACTGTCATTATAGACAGTCATTTTAGGCAGTGCTTCTGTATCTTTTGGTCTTGTGGAGGAATTAGCAACAGGTTTCACCTCTTCCGAAACACCTACAAAATTCATTCGTGTAGCACAACCGTCATCAATAAATTTTTTTTCTGCTCCAGCCTGTTGAGTAGCTGCTTTTTTAAAAATGCTAAAACTAGAAAATGTTGGAAAAGAAAACTTAATTTTCCCAAATCCAAACACAGAGCTTTTAGGAGTCGTTGAAGAACCTTGCTCTCCTTCTAAGGGTGGAAGCTTGGTGGTGGAATTATTAACATTACCCGCCGAATTGCTAGGAAGTCTCGTAGCGCTCATAGACGGCAAAACTATTCAAGACTGGAGCGTTGGTAAACTTCTTTTTTAAGAAACTCACAGTGCAGTTTATTGCCGCGGGATGGCTACTCCTTTTAGAGCATTTTAAAAAATTCTGTAGCCGCGCCTTGTGGTGTCACTCCGAACG
>JBMOFC010000062.1:0-9754 GCA_049314455.1 Chthoniobacterales bacterium | reverse complement strand
TTATCAAGAAAAAGAGCAAGTTCAGATCGTGCCCTTATGGATTTAAAAGACTATAACACCTATTGCCCGGGCCATGGCATTTTATGAACTACCCATAGGAATCAAATATTCCTCAAGGAGAGCAAGTTCAACCTGGATAAAGAATTTTCCTGTAAATTTTTCCTCAATCTCCTATCTTCCATCTTCTATCTCCCATTAACACATGAACGACACCACCATTACTTCCATTCACGCTCGAGAAATTTTAGACTCTCGAGGCAACCCCACTCTCGAAGCCGATATTCAGCTTGCTGGAGGAGCCATTGGACGCGCTGCGGTCCCGAGCGGCGCTAGCACGGGTGAACATGAAGCATTAGAACTGCGCGATGGAGATAAGAGTCGTTATCTTGGCAAAGGAGTTCGTACAGCTGTTGCCAACGTGAACACGATTCTTGCAGAAGAGCTTTTGGGCCACGATGCCTTGGAGCAAGTCACCATCGATCAACTCATGCGGGATCTGGATGGAACTCCGACCAAGAAAAAATTAGGAGCCAATGCCATCCTCGGCGTCTCTCTTGCTGTGGCTCATGCAGCCGCTGCACAGCTCGATATGCCCCTCTACCGATATCTGGGTGGACCGAACGCCAAAGTCCTTCCTGTGCCCATGATGAATATTCTCAATGGTGGAGCCCACTCAGATGCTCCCATTGATTTTCAAGAATTCATGATCATCCCACGTGAGTTCCCCTCGTTTTCAGAAGCACTCCGCTGTGGCACCGAAGTCTTTCATGCGTTAAAAGGACTCCTGCACCATCGAGGCCTCTCGACTGCTATTGGTGATGAAGGGGGCTTTGCTCCGAAACTCAACTCTGCGGAAGATGCCCTTGATCTCATCTCTCAGGCAGTAGAAAAAGCCGGCTACAAACTCGGAAGCCAGGTATTCATTGCCTTAGATGCTGCCTCAAGTGAATTTTATAACGCTGCCGAAAACGTCTATCATTTTAAAAAATCAGATGGCTCTAAGCGTACCGGCAGTGAATTAGTTGGCTACTACCAAGAACTCTGCGCTAAATATCCGATCATCTCGATTGAAGATGGATGTGCAGAAAATGACTGGAGCACCTGGAAACTGATGACCGAAGCCCTCGGTGATAAGATCCAAATCGTGGGTGATGATCTCTTTGTTACCAATGTGGAGTTTCTCCGCAAGGGAATTGAGATGGGCGTTGCTAACTCAATCTTGGTGAAGGTCAATCAAATTGGCTCCCTCACCGAAACACTCGACACCATCGAGTGCGCCCAGAACCATTCCTACAATTGTGTCATTAGCCATCGCTCGGGAGAAACCGAAGATACCACCATCGCTGATATTGCAGTAGCCACCAACGCCGGCCAGATCAAAACCGGCTCCCTCTGCCGCACGGACCGCATCGCCAAGTACAATCAGCTTCTCCGGATCGAAGAGGAGCTTGGGAATAATGCCTGTTATAACGTCTTTCGCGGGAAGTTTTAGGTGTTGACAGTGAGCCGGGATCTCTTGTTTCTTTATAGCCTCAGCGTGTTTGCTCCTCCGAACAGAACCATAAAATCTGTTTTCCTAAAAACCACAAACCAATCACAATGAATATTATTAGAAACTTGTGTGCTCCTGGATTTACCTCGGATGCTGGTAGGCGTTCTGAAGATCGGCGCATTCAAGCTCTTCGGAATCTCGGTTATATTCTCTCGCTTGAAGAGGACAACAGACAGATTGTATATGCTTTTGACTCCGGTTGTATCTATGGCCTAGGAGATCCTCCTCCATCATTACTTGGACATGTGAGCAATGCCCTCAACATGACAGCCGCTGAGAACCTATCTAGGAAAAATCTATTAAATGAAATATGCCGTGATATTCAATATGCTTTTGACGAAGACAAAGCAAATGCTTTCAGGTCGAAGTTTTATTCACACCTGATGACAAGCACCACTCCTACAAAGCAAGAGTTAGTAGATTTCTTTACAGAACAACAGATTATGAACCGGCTTTCTCCTGATTTAATGCCTCTCCAGGACGTTTCAGCAGAGATTGTACACACTGATGCATCTGGTTTTGTAGCAGACGCACATATTAATGAAAGTAGCGCAGAACCTGCTCCTGTTGAAGCCACTCTTATTGATGATATTCCACCGCTCACAGTTGCCGTTCCTATCAATGACCAAGCTAGTCCTAATTTTGGTCATAATCCACCGCCTGATCTTCCCCCCCTTCCAGTAGTTGAGATAGACGCTAGCCAAATCGTTACAGATGCATAGTAACCAGCTTCATTCTCGTCCTCCACGGACCACATCGCATCGAGAAAAACAGGCAAAGCTTCTCCCACTGGCGAATCGTTTTTTAATCTTACTCATTGGTTGTGGCGTTCTGGCGCTTCTCTTGATGGCCTTTTATCCGGAGTGGAGAAAGCTCTCGCAGATGCGTCGTGCACTGCAGCACGATCGCCAGGAGCTCGCCAAATTACAAAAAGAGACAGCGCATCGCGAGCGAGAGCTCTATCTTTTACAACACGACAAAGAATATCTCGAGCTCATCGCCAGAGACCGCCTCGATCTCATGAAGCCGAATGAAACGATCTTTCGTTTTAGTCCTCCTCGGGGAGCACAAAAGGAGAAGTAGTAGCCATTCAAAGGAACGGCTAAGAAGATAGAATTTTGGCATTCGTTCACGGGACTATATCTACCATCACCTATCTTCCTATCCGTTGCTTTGAACGGATACGAATATGGCAACAATGTGTCTTTTTTGCTGCTTCAACTTCAACTTTTTACTTCAACGGTACCTGTTCTTATGAACGGGCACCTGATACCACCATCGCTGATATTGCAGTAGCCACCAACGCCGGCCAGATCAAAACCGGCTCCCTCTGCCGCACGGACCGCATCGCCAAGTACAATCAGCTTCTCCGGATCGAAGAGGAGCTTGGGAATAATGCCTGTTATAACGTCTTTCGCGGGAAGTTTTAGGTGTTGACAGTGAGCCGGGATCTCTTGTTTCTTTATAGCCTCAGCGTGTTTGCTCCTCCGAACAGAATCCTGTTTGCCTTAAAACCATTAATCGATGAATTAAAATGAGCAACTTTGTTAGAAATCTCCATGAGGGTATTAGAGACTTTGTATTGCATGGTTCTCCATGGAACGGAGGCAACGTGGTGTCTGTTAGGGACGTTGATGTGGCGTGTGGCCATCTTAAAACGATTAGCACATTTCCAGATGATAACAGACAAATTACGACACACACTGCTAGAAGAACAGAAGGTTTAACTACTATTCATACTCCTAGATCTTATACCCAAGGTGATCCAGCCCCATCATTACTTGGACACCTGATTAACGCGTTCACTATCTCGCCCGAGAAGAATATCTCTGTTAGAAATATATTGCATCAACTATGCTCTGATATTGAGTCCGTTTTTGGAGAAGAAATTACAACTCACTTTAAGTCGAAGTTTTACTCACACCTGTTCACAAGCACTACTCCTACAAAAGAAGAGCTGATGCAATTTTTTGAGGAGCATCATATCACTCATCTTCTTGAACCTCCTACTCAAACAACAGCAGAGCTTTCATCGGAAGCAACAAATCCAATACAGGTCCAAGCCACGACAACCGTATTAAAAACGTTGAATGAAGGGCCTCAAGTTAACGCTGAAGAAGTGAATCATCCTCTAAATGCCATAGCTATCAACGATCAGGAAGATCCTAATTTTGGTGCCCAAGATATACCTAATGTTATCAACTTAGATAATATTCGGGGCACTAATGCCACTGCAGCCGAAACTAACGAATCTACTGCAAATACCATCGATTCCTGAGCAATTTTCTGCATGCTGATTCATTGCGATGAAAATATCACGCTAGCCCCATGAACAGCTCTCGATGAACCGCTCTCACCCTCCACGAACTTCCTCTCATCGAGAACAGCAAGCAAAGCTCCTCCCGCTAGCTAATCGTTTTTTGATCCTGCTTATTGTTTGTGGTGTATTAGCCCTTGTCTTGATGGCTTTTTATCCGGAGTGGAGAAAGCTTTCCCAAATGCGTCGTACATTACAACACGATCGCGAGGAGCTCACTCAATTACAAAAAGCGACACACCATCGCGAACGAGAGCTTTATCTATTGCAACATGATAAAGAATATTTAGAACTCATCGCCAGAGACCGTCTTGATCTCATGAAACCGAATGAAACGATCTTTCGTCTAAGCCCTCCTCGCGGAACACAAAAGGAGAAGTAGCAGCCGTTTCAAAGAACGGCTTCAACTTTACCTCTGCCCGTTGTACCCGTTCACAGGAACGGGTAAGAAGATAGAAGATAGGATCAAAGCCCTCTTACAAGAATAATCCTCTTTTTTACCTATGTGAGAAGACCAAAACCCATCTTCTATCTACCATCACCTATCTTCCTATCCGTTGCTTTGAACGGATACCTACCCGTTTCTGTAAACGGGTAGATCGCTCTCCTCAGCCGATCCATGATGGCAATTCCAATCCCAACCTGGGGCACCGGTTCTACGAGGAGAAAATCGACAGTGCTCTCATCCAGACGTCGCAAGGCTCCATAGAGGTTGGATGCCGCTTCCACAAGATCACCCGAAGAACTCAAAACTTCCATTGCTCCAAAACCTGAAACTTTTTTTGAAAAAGCTAGGAAGCCGATATTGGTTTTTGATGCTTGAGGTATTCCCTCAGCTCTGTACCAGAAAAGTTTTTTTCGTGGTGCATAGTGACTTTCTAGGGAGCCTGGAGATTTGCCGCGCAACGATTGAGCAATCACACTCCCGAAAGGAGTTAACATTTCAGCAGTGATCGGACCAGGTCGTAAGATCTGTAGTACGCACTCTTTTTTTACATCCATGGAAGGCCAGAGAATCGTCGACTCCAATCCATGTTTACAAGAACCTCCATCGAGGATAAGTGGAATTTTTTTTCCGAGCTCCATCATCACATCAGAAGCGGTTGTAGGGCTAATGCGTCCAAAGCGATTAGCGCTTGGGGCTGCAAGAGGGGCATCGATCTTAGATAAAATTTTTCTAAAAATAAGATTGGATGGGATGCGCACTGCGACGGTTTCAAGGCCTGCGGTCACTAAATCGGGCACGGCGGCAATGCGTGGCAGCAAGAGCGTGAGCGGACCAGGCCAGAAAGCAGCAGCTAGTGCCATGACTGTTTTTTGAAGCTCGGGAGTTAAGCTCACCACGCGATCTAGCCAGGAAACATCGAGCACGTGAACAATGAGCGGATCGGAAAGAGGGCGCTCTTTGGCTTCAAAGATCGAAGCGACTCCCTTTGGAGAAAAAGCGTCTGCAGCGAGTCCATAAACCGTCTCGGTTGGCAAGGCAACGACGCTTTCTTTCTTGAGGAGCTCCACAGCTAAATCACTCCCTTTCTCTGCTTCCAGAATTATTGTTTCCATGAGCTGAGATGAGTTGAAGTTAAAAATACCAATGACCAGGAGGCCATTGGGCAGACTGCTTTGAGGCAGTCCGATAGGAAGAGCCGAGCCGGAGCGAGCGAATCAATTGAAGTTGAAGCAGCAAGAAAATATATCTATTCGATAACAGTATTAGAAAATTCACTCTTTTTTGAATGCTTTACGTTTCTTTTGCGGCGCTTTTTCATTTTTACCAGTCCTGCGAATGAGCGACCTGCTTTTTTTAACAAGCTCCAACTTACTGGTAGCAGCTTCTCTGTTTTGCTCACGACGGAAAGTCTTTAATTTTTTTGCAAGAGCGAGATCGTTGTGTGCCAAGAGCGCAATGGCAAAGAGCGCTGCATTCTTAGCTCCCGCCTCACCAATAGCAAAGGTAGCTACGGGAATACCTGCTGGCATTTGAACGATGGAAAGAAGGGAATCGATACCACCAAGTGACTTGCTTGTCACCGGAACTCCGAGAATAGGAACAGTTGTCTGGGCTGCTATCATTCCTGGAAGATGAGCAGCCCCGCCTGCTCCAGCGATAATGGCCAAGAGCCCTCGCGCTTCTGCATGATGAGCATAGGAAGCCATTTCAACAGGCATGCGATGCGCCGAGAGAACTTGTGCTTCGTAGGCAATTCCAAATTGCTCCAGGATCAGAGCGGCCTCCATCATGGTTGGCCAATCCGATTGACTTCCCATAACGATGCCAACAAGCGGTGCTAACTTACGTTTCTTTTTTGAGGAGTGCATCATGCGAAGAGATTGAATAGATTTCCTTGATGAACCAGCAAGCTAAAAATAACACTATTTCCAGCCTATGCGGGAATAATAGACTTCTTTCGAAACTCACTACTGGTGATGAAGGACAAGACGCTCCAGCACGCAGACCCGCAGTGTACAAAAAGAGACTCGAGGACCTGCTCCCTGTTTCCGCTGGGATGACGTTTGGAGTAGCGCCGTCATTCACATCAGCAGTAGAGTTTCGAAAGAAGTCTATTATAAGAGATGCGAACTCCAACATCATCCTCATTGGCTTCATGGGAGCAGGAAAGAGCAGCATTGGAAAACGTCTTGCCAAAAAATTCAAGTATACCTACATCGATACCGATCAACGTGTCGTGGAAAAAATCAAGATGTCGATCCGTACCTTCATTGAAACAGAAGGAGAACAACAATTCCGTTTGATAGAATCAGAAGTTTTAAAAAATCTTTTAGGTGGAAAAAATCTCGTTTTAGCCACTGGTGGCGGCATTATCCTGGACCCCAAAAATCGAGAAGTCCTCCGCCAGCTTGGAACCATTATTTGGCTTCATGCTTCAACAGATACACTTTTTGAGCGCGCACGCCGTCAGTCCTCTCGCCCACTTCTAGAAGTAGAAAATCCTCGTCACACTTTCAATCAGCTTCTCTCTCAACGCCTCCCCATCTATGAAACGTTGAGTCCTATAAAAATTGACACGACCCATCTCTCGTATGAACAGACAATAGAGTTGATTGTTCGAGAATTGCATAACATTTACCCGTTCAAAGGAATGGATAAGGCTACAGGCTGAAGGCTCAGGACTGAAGGCACATTCACTGAGAAGAAAAAACAATTTTTTGAATCTAACATTTGCACTTGTAAATGAATCTATTTATCGAGCATTCCATTCTCTAACCTTTAGCCTTCCGTTTTGAGTCTTCAGCAGCACCCGTTCTCCTGAATGGGCACCATAACATTAGCAGTTGATCACGATTAGTTCTTCGTGTTTAAATAAGCGGCTGTTTTTGTTGCCACTTTTCGCAGGCAAAGACGGTTTCTTCACTACCCACTTATATCCCCACTGTTTAAATTTTATGCCCAATATTGCTATCAATGGATTCGGACGCATCGGACGACTTGTTTTCCGTGCTCTTGTCGAAAAAGGACTTTTTGAAAAAGGATATCGCGTCGTTGCCATCAATGATCTTGTACCAGCCAATAACCTCGCCTACCTCGTCAAATACGACTCGACACAAGGACGCTTTCAAGGAGAAGTAACCACAGAAAAATCTCATCCTTCGTTGCATGAAGATGACGTTCTTGTGGTCAATGGACACAAGATTCAATGCCTTGCGATCAAAGAAGGACCAGCAGCTCTTCCCTGGAAGGAAATGCATGTTGATCTCGTGGTGGAGTCGACTGGATTTTTCACCGATGCCACCCATGCACGGGGACATCTACATGCTGGAGCCAACAAAGTCATTATCTCGGCTCCTGCAAAAGGAGAGGATGCCACGATTGTCATGGGGGTGAATGATTCAATCTACCATCCAACAAAACATCATATCATTTCGAATGCAAGCTGCACAACAAATTGCTTAGCCCCCCTCATTCATGTCCTCATCAAGGAAGGATTTGGTGTTGAGGAAGGACTCATGACGACAGTACATAGCTACACCTCCACACAAAAAACCGTTGATGGCCCATCACGCAAAGATTGGAAAGGAGGTCGTTCTGCAGCGATCAATATCATTCCTTCCACCACAGGTGCGGCAAAAGCCGTAGCGCTCGTCATTCCTGAAGTGAAAGGAAAACTCAGTGGCATGTCCTTCCGCGTTCCGACACCGACTGTTTCTGTGGTTGACCTCACCTTCAAAACAGTCAAACCAACAAGCTACCAAGCCATTTGCGAAGCGATGAAGCGTGCGAGCGAAACTTACCTCAAAGGAATCCTTGCTTACACGACCGATGATGTTGTCTCGAGCGACTTCATCCATGATGCACACTCCAGTATTTTTGATGCTGGTTCAGGTATGGAGCTCAATGATCGCTTTTTCAAACTCGTCTCTTGGTATGACAACGAATGGGGTTATTCTAATCGTTGTGTGGAGCTGCTTGAGAAAATGTGCTCTCATTAAATTTGAAACACGATAAGTCTCTTCATCTTTTTTAACTCATGTCCAAACTCTCCCTCCTCGATCTTGCTGTCGATCACAAACGGGTTTTAGTACGCGTTGATTTTAATGTTCCCCTCAATGACCAAGGAGAAGTTGTTGACGACACACGTATTGTGGAAGCTCTCCCCACAATCAACTATCTCCTCGACCGTCAGGCAAAAGTTATCTTGATGGCTCATTTCGGCCGTCCTAAGGGATCGCACAATGCTAAGTATTCGCTCAATCCCGTAGCCAAGCATCTTGAAAAACTACTCGGCCCTCGCGTGAAATTCTCCACCGAGTGCATTGGCCCTGTGGCAGAGCAAGAAGTCTCCTCTCTGCAAGAGGGAACTGTTTTACTCCTAGAAAACGTGCGTTTTCATCAGGAAGAAGAGGCCAACGATCCTGGCTTTGCAGCAACTCTTGCCTCTCTGGGCGATCTTTATGTCAACGATGCGTTTGGTGCAGCCCATCGTGCACATGCCTCGACCGCCGGCATTACGGCTCATGTTCCGCAATCAGCAATGGGGTTACTCATGCAAAAGGAAGTTCAATACCTACAAGGAGAGCTCAGCAATCCTGAGCATCCTTTTCTGGTGATTTTAGGGGGCTCCAAGGTTTCTGACAAAATCGGAGTTATTAAAGCGCTTATGGAAAAAGCCGATACATTTCTTATCGGAGGCGCCATGGCTTACACTTTTTTAAAAGCTACTGGGATTGAAACAGCGCTGAGCCGCGTTGAGACCGATAAAATCAGCATGGCCAAGGAAATCTTAGAAGAAGCACACAAGCGTTCTATTAAATTTCTACTCCCCATCGATTGCATCGCAACACAATCGATTCAGGCTAGCGTTCCCACAAAAAATGTTCCTCTCTCAACTACTGCAGGAATTCCTGAAGAATGGGAAGGAGTTGATATCGGCCTTGAAACACGATTGCTCTACGCTCAAGAAATTGCACGTGCAAAAACCATTTTATGGAATGGTCCCGTCGGTATTTTTGAAATACCTGACTTTGCAGGTGGTACACGTGCCTTAGCCGAGGCCATCGCAGCCAATCGAAGCGCCCTCTCCATTATCGGTGGTGGTGATTCGGTCACAGCAGTAAAACAATTTGGACTCTCCAGCATGATGAGCTTTATTTCCACTGGCGGAGGAGCCTCCCTCGAACTCATCGAAGGAAAGGAGCTTCCGGGGATTGCAGCGCTCACTGATAAGCTGGAGACTGGAGGCTAGAGACTGGAGGGTTGTTTGATCAAAAACATATTAGCAATCGTCACTGCTTTTATTGAAGGATCATCGTTATTTTTCGAGATCGTTAACGACAATAACCAATTTTTGATTGATTTTCTTAAAAATAAAGCTACTTAAAATTCCAGCCTCCAGCCTCCAGCCTCCAGCCTCCAGCCTCCAGCCTCCAGC
>JBMOFC010000061.1:0-10148 GCA_049314455.1 Chthoniobacterales bacterium | reverse complement strand
TCCAGCCTCCAGCCTCCAGCCTCCAGCCTCCAGCCTCCAGCCTCCAGCCTCCAGCTTGTCCATCCATGCACCTCAAACTCACCATTTCCTATGACGGTTCGCACTTTTCGGGATGGCAAAGCCAGTGTCATGGTAAAACAGTTCAAGACATTCTAGAAAATGCATTCGCTGAGATTGCAGGGCGTCGTATTGTTGTTCATGGAGCCAGCCGCACGGATGCTGGTGTGCACGCCCTGGCGCAGGTGGCCCATGTGGCCCTGGGAGAAGTTTCTCAAAAAATGAGTCTTCCAGAGCGTTGGCTGGTTGCCTTAAATGCTTCTCTTCCGCCCTATGTGCGTATCCTCCGAGTGCAACAAGCTTCAGGAACTTTTCATGCTCGCTTTTGTGCTCAAAGCAAAATCTATCGTTACCGGCTTTGGCACGATGACACCTTGCCTCCCCTCCTCTATCAACGTGCTTGGCAGATCCATGGTCCACTTGATCTCTCGTTACTTGAAAAGATCAGTAGCACGCTCATTGGCACCCATGATTTTAGAGGATTCACTGCCAAATCAGGAGCCGCACGCGAAAACACCATTCGCACTCTTCATTCTTTGAAAATTGCGCGACGTGGAAAAGAAATCAGTTTGGTCTTTCATGGAAATGGATTTCTTTATCACATGGTCCGCATGCTTGTAGGAAGCATGGTTCATGTAGCTCGAGGGAAAATGAGCAGTGACACTTTTCTCAAGCGTCTTGATGATGCCAAACCTCCCGTGGCGCCACGTACAGCTCCGGCAGAAGGACTTTACTTAGTCAAGATTTTCTATAAGTCTAACAAGTCATGTTAGCGCCTCAAAACCACACCGTTTCATGATTCGTTTTCTTTTTCTTTTTTTACTGAGTGTGTTATGGGGATTTTCCTTAAATACGTACGCCACCCTTAGCGAACAACAAAAACAAGATCTTTTTATCGATTCTAAAAAATCAACACAGAAAAAAAAGGCTTTTTCTTCGCATCAAAACAAAGCATCTATTACGATCCAAAAAAAGCATCACATTGCCTCGATAAGCAGTATAAGCAGCTCTTCCAGTCCTCAAGAAAGATCTACCGCTTCACATACAACAGCATCTCATGCTGCGAAGTCCCACACTTCGGCGTCTCATACTGCCTCGGCACCCCATGTTTCTTCAGCTTCAGCAATCACCCCAAATAGTGACACTTCACACGATACAATTATCCCTATTCATGATCCTGCTCCTATTGTTATCGAAAAATCAGGACAGATCGCAGATCAAGGATTAGAGCCACCTCCAGAAACATCCTCTAACACATCACACGGACTTGATTGGCTTTTTGGAACGCATCACACGTCTACTCACTATCGGCATCTATCCTATTCTGTACAACGTGCTATTGAACGTGCGCATGTTCATCGCGGCAGATGGAAATATATTATTGTACATAATAGCGGTACTCGTTCGGGAAATGCGCGCATCTTTGATATCTATCATCGTCGCGTACGAAAAATGGTCCATGGGCTGGCCTATCATTTTGTGATTGGCAATGGGCATTCCTCAGGCGATGGAGAGGTTGAGGTCGGACATCGTTGGACAGCTCAACTCAACGGAGGGCATGTCGCTAGTGACTACCTCAATGACATTTCCCTGGGAATTTGTCTGGTGGGTGATTATAACCGCGACCTCCCAACAAAAAATCAAACTGCAGCGCTTCAGGAACTGATCACATGCCTGCGCCTGCGTGTTGGAAAAACACAAGGACATGCATCTACTGTCTGTGCTCATAAAGAAATCAATCCACGACCAACCGATTGCCCTGGAAAACGCTTTCCTTATCATTGGCTCCATCAATCGTTTGGGAGCTATCCATAACAGTTATTTCATCGAGAAAATCATCATCTGTAATTTTTCCTTTACCGCTTCTTTAGCACGCATGGTAGCAGGAATAAATGAATGCTCTGGATCAAAAGCATGATAGGCAAAAATAATTTTGCGAGCACCGTGTTCTATCCACCCTACAAACCATGTTCCATGAGGTCCTAAACACGTTCCATGAGGACCTGAACAGCTCTTGCCGTAGAGCTTCCAGCCATTAGAAAATTCCTCTATGTAGAGAATTTTCTGTGTCATTTCCTGTGCCCTTGGACTTGCAGGAAGCTTATATGCTAAGAGTTTTTGTAAAAAAACTACTTGTTCTTGAGTGGAAATTTTTAAACTTTTTTTGAACCACAAAAACATCGACCCATCTTTTTCTTCTGAATATTCCAAGTGATTTTGATCCCCATAGTGGAAAGAGGTAAGGTATTCTTGAAATTTCTTAAGTCCAAGTTGCTGCAAAACCCATTCAGAATACCAAGCCACAGAAAAAGAACAGCTCATGTGCTCATGTTCCATCCATGCTTTAGGATCATAAAGTTGTTTAAAAATTAAAGAGAGCCAATCATAGTGCCCTTGATCAGTTTTTTGATAACTTACAGCAGGGTGTGTTTCATCCAATAAAATCCCATCATCATATCCCATGACACTGATGGCTATTTTCAGAGAGGAATAAGCAGCGTAGGGTGTTGAAATATCTCCCTCTTGGCATAGCACTGTGTCATTCTCTTGCGCTAAAAAAGCAACCTCGCTTGCAAAAAGTGGCGTGAGGCAAAATAATGCCCACAAAAAAAAGAAAGTAGAGAAATATGTTTGAGGTTTCATACTCTTTTTTGCGGCCGCATCTAGTTATCTGCTACTCCAGACTTCGTCAAGCGAAGAAGTTTTCACCCCAAATACCGACAACCAAATTACTGGAACCAGTAATGAGTAACGAATTTAGCTAGAACCTGCCCCAGAACAAATTATTTTTCATTAAATCACCCTTCAAGCTTTTTAGCATCTGGGTGTAGAGATGAAGTGAGGAGTAGCTAATGCAATGGTGAAAAACCATTTTCTAAGCTCTTTTTAAAAAATAACATCCTATAAAATTCACCCCTCAACAACTCACCTTGTCCCAATTTTACACTCTTTACCTTCACTCTTCACTCTTTATTTATCCTGACCTCATGCCACTTTCGAATCAAAAAACTGCTATCTTCAAAAATTGGCAACCTTAAAACAGACTCTAGCTACTTTCTGGATAAACCCCTAAACTTCTAAACCTCTCAGCATCGCGTTCTCCATATCTTTTGGAATGGCACTAAATTTTTATTTTGGACAAGTGTGAGCTCCTAACTTCTATCTTCTTGCTGCCAACAGAACATTGATAGCAGACTGCTTTGGTTACAACTATCTGTCATTTTATGAGACTACTCTTAGTGGATGGTCATTATTATCTCTATCGTTCTTTTTTTGCGATCCGTGGTTTGAAAAATTCTCGCGGAGAGCCTACGAATGCGATTTATGGATTTGTAAAAGCATTGCGCAAAATGCTCATCGATTTAAAACCCGACTTCGCAGTGGTGGTTTGGGATGCCGGATTACCAGAACGTCGCACCACTCTACAACCTACTTACAAAGAGCACCGAGAGGAGATGCCCAAAGAGTTACAAGCACAACAAGATCCCTTGCGAGAGCTCATCACGTTGTTGGGCGTAACGAGTATTTCATCCCCTCAAACAGAAGCTGATGACCTCATTGCTTCCTACGTTGTCATGGCTCAAGCACAAGGAATCGAATCGATTGTGGCAACGAATGATAAAGACATCATGCAGCTCGTGAGCGAAGAGGTGAAAATTTACTCTGTTGCAAAAGCAGATATTGAAGAGGAGGGCTGTAAAACCCGTAACCATGCCTTGCTAGGTCCACCTGAAGTGGAGCAAAAATGGGGAGTGAAACCTTCGCAAATTGTCGATCTCCTGGCCCTCACAGGAGATACCGTGGACAACATTCCTGGAATAGCCGGTGTTGGTAGGAAGACCGCCGCGAAATGGATTCAACAATTCGGATCGCTTGAAAGACTCTTGGCTACTTCTCATGAAGACCCCAAGATTCATGCGAAAATTGAATCTGCTCATGTCCAGTTGCTACAAAATCGTGAAATGATCCAATTACACCTGGACCTTCCTTTGCCACTTCCTATCGAAGCTTTTGAGATTAATCCCGACTATCCAGGGTTATTCAAAGCATTTCACTATTTTGAATTTCGCTCCTTAGCTAAGGATATTGAGCAAGAAGCAAAGCGCTGGGGAATTTCTTTGGAAGAAGGTGACTAACGTCACCAAAGACGTTGGTAGTGGATGGCAGATAGGAGATAGGATTTAGGCCTCCCTAAAATGATAAAATTATTTTTAACTGCGCAAGTAGATCTCGATTTCCATCTTCTATCTCCTAACTTCTATCTTCTTGCTACCAACCGAACGTTGCTAACTACTGGAAGAAGAAAAATAGAGGCTGTTTCTTAGCAAGAAAAGCTGCTATCATGCTCCGCTCATGAAACGAAGCATTGTCCGTGAAATTGGCCGAAGCCAGCGACTCTCGATCTTAGAACTACTGAAATGTTCCGCAGAAGGATTGTCCGTGAAAGATCTTTCTGCACAGCTCTCCATGAGCTACATGGGCGTCAAAGCCCATTGCCTCTCCATGCATCGTCAAGGCTATTTAGAAACCTGGAGGCAGCCAGGTGGACGCGGGCGTCCGTTGATGTACTATCGACTCACACAAAAAGCCTATGAACTTTTTTCGGAAGAAAACAATACGCTTTCACTTTCCCTCTTGCAAGCAGCGCGAGCACTCTTTGGAGCAACTGCTCCTCAAAAATTATTGATGCTCCATTTTCGGAATACTGCAACTCAGCTTAAAACAGAGATAGAAGGAACTACTGCGGAGGAGCGAGCTCGTTCTTTTGCCAAATTAAGAGATCGTGAAGGACGCTTCACTCGTTTTGAAGATGGACCTTCTTGGAACATTGTGGAAAGCCACAATCCACTGCAATCTATTTTGAAATTGTATCCCGAAGTCGACGCACTTGAATGCAACATGATCAGCGAGGTCATTGGCTTTCCTATTCATCGAGAGGTGAGTCAAGTTGCAGGAATTTATCGATCTATCATTCAACCCAAAAAATAATTATTTCATGCAAACAATTCTAGTAACTGGCGGGGCTGGCTACATCGGCAGCATCTGCGTTGAGGAGCTTCTCAATACTGGATATGAAGTCGCTGTTTTTGACAACTTGAGCGAAGGCCACCTAGCTGCTATCGACCCAAGAGCTACTTTTTTTCAGGGAGAGCTAGCCGACTGCAATGCCATTGAAAAAGCACTTCATGACTCCAAGGCAACAGCCGTTATGCATTTTGCGGCTCATGCACTTGTGGGAGAGTCGATGGTCAATCCCTCAAAATATTTTCATAACAATGTTACCTGTGGCCTTAACCTTTTGAATGCCATGGTAACAACAGGGGTGAAGCGCTTTGTTTTTTCCTCCACTTGTGCCACCTTTGGCGTGCCCAATCAGATGCCTATTGATGAATCGATGCCGCAACATCCCATTAATCCGTACGGAGAATCCAAATTGATGTTCGAACATATCTTACATTGGTATGGAAAAATTCATGAGATCACTTTTGTAGCACTGCGCTATTTCAATGCGGCAGGCGCCACGGAACGTTTTGGAGAAGATCATCGTGTTGAAACACATTTAATTCCTAATGTGCTGAAAGTAGCATTAGGACAAAAAGAGGCAGTGGAGATTTATGGCACAGATTATCCCACGCCTGATGGAAGCTGTGTGCGTGATTACATCCATGTCCTCGATCTTGCACAAGCACACTTACTCGCACTACAGGCTAAAGAGAGCTCCTGTTACAACCTTGGTACGGGAGGTGGGACCTCTGTAAAAGAAGTCGTTGAGTGCTGCCGTCGCGTGACAGGACATTCTATTGCGGCATTAGAAAAACCACGTCGACCAGGAGATCCTCCTCTGCTGATTGGTTCCTCGGATAAAATCAAAAAAGAACTGGGATGGAACCCAAAATATCAATCGATCGAAACAATTATTCAAAGTGCTTGGAGATGGCATCAACGTCACCCACATGGATATTGTTAGAAGATGGAAACTAGAAGATGGAAGTCGAGACCTGCGCACGCAGGTAAAAAACAATTTTATTACACTGAAAGTCTCAATTCTATTTTCTACCTTCTTATCCGTTGCTCTGAACGGCTACCCACCTCCCATCTCCTATCTTCTATCTTCCAATAAATGCACCTTATCGAAACCCACGCTCATCTTGATGATACTCGTTTTGCTCATGATCTCGATGCGGTGATGGAACGTGCTCGTCTTGCAGGAGTAACACGCATCATCACCATCGGTACTGGAATGGAGAGTAATCGTGCTGCACTCGCACTTGCGGAGCACTATCCTTCTGTTTATGCCGCAGTGGGAATCCATCCTGCTAATGTGAGTGAGGAAGGAATCGCTTGGAAAGAAGATCTCAAGGCTCTTGCAGCTCATCCCAAAGTAGTGGCTCTTGGTGAGATTGGCTTAGATTACTACCACCTTCCTTCGGACCTATCGGCCCCTTCGTTAGAAACATGGAGAGAAAATCAAGTCACTTCATTTCAACAACAGTTGGATCTTGCCATAGATCTAGGCTTGAATGCGGTAATCCACCAACGTGATCTTCCCATTACAAAAAAAAAGGAACTCTTGCCCCACTCCCCCTTACATCACTTCAACGCATGGGAAGAAATTTTAAAAATACTTAGTTCCTACACAAAAAAAATCCGCGCTGTTTTTCACTGTTTTGGAGGAACTGCTGAACAAGCGACTCAAATCATAGCGCTAGGACATCTTGTTTCTTTTACAGGAATCATCACTTTTAAAAATGCACCTCTCATGCGTGAAGTAGCCCAAACTGTGGGACACAATCACTACATGCTCGAAACCGATTCTCCTTATCTCGCTCCTGTGCCACATCGTGGGGAAAGAGCAGAGCCAGCCCATGTGCGGCTTGTTGCAGAAAAGATTGCAGAGCTGCGAGGCATCTCCCTTCAAGAAGTGGCAGCAAACACAACAGCAACAGCAGAAAACTTTTTCCGATTTTCGGTATGACTTTTTTTAAAAAAATTTCGCCTCAAAAAAACATTTTTCTTCTGTTCGTATGTTTCTTAGTGAGCGCTGCCATAGCGAGTCTCCTCTTCACTTTTGTGTTACAAGAAAGTGCCCTCACAGCGTTTTCCAAATGGACACGTGTGTGGCAGTATCGTAATGTTTTTTGGCACGGTTGGGTGGAAACAGTTTTTATTTCAGTAGTGGCACTGCTACTGAGTTGTTGCCTTGGAGCAGTGATTGTGACGGCACGAAGATCACCCCTAAAATCAGTGCGCATAGTGACACTCCTGGTCATTGAAATCATCCGTGGCACACCTCTCCTGACTCAAATTTTATTCTTTTTTTATGTGGTGGCTCATGGAGTCGGTCTTCAAAGCCGCTTAGCAACAGGAATCCTCATCCTCTCTTTTTTTAGCAGTGTCTACATCGCAGAATTAATGCGTGCGAGTATTGAAACCATCCCTCAACCACAATGGGACTCAGCAAAAGCTATTGGACTTAATCCATTTCAAACCTATCGTTATGTGATCATCCCACAAGCACTCCGCCCCCTACTTCCTGCGTTGGCAGGACAGCTAGCCTCCCTCATCAAAGATTCTTCCTTGCTTTCTATTATTGGTATTTCGGAATTAACACTTGCCGCTGAGCAGGTGAATGCAACGACCTATTGCACATTGGAAAGTTTTTTCCCTTTGGCCTTGGGCTACTTAATGTTAACACTCCCGATTTCCTTAGGCAGTCGCTTACTGGAGGAGAAACTGAAAACGTGAATATAACTGTCGCTCATCTCACCAAAAGTTTTTTAGTGGATGACCACTCTAAAGAACTTTTTCCCGATTTATCTTTTTCTATCACGTTTAAACATGTCTTAGCTCTCTTGGGGCCAAGCGGCAGTGGCAAGACAACTCTCTTACGTATCTTGGCAGGGCTTGAAATTCCAGAAGGTGGCTCTGTGGTTGTGAATGGAGAAACAGTAGTGTTTGACGCATCATCATTGCATCGCTACCGAAAAAAATTAGGCGTTGTCTTCCAACAGCAAAATCTTTTCCCTCACTTAACAGCTCTTGAGAATGTGATGTTACCACTCACTGCGGTACATCGTGAAGCCCCTACTGTAGCGAAAAGAAAGGCTGAAGAGATGTTGAGCCAACTCCAGCTTTCAGAGCATCAACATAAAAAGCCACATCAACTCTCGGGAGGTCAAGGACAGCGGGTTGCTATCGCTAGGGCTCTTGTCACACATCCCCAATTTTTACTTTTTGATGAACCGACTTCTTCTCTTGATCCTGAAATGAAATCAGAAGTTTTGGATCTCATTGCACAATTACGTTTTTTTCAAATTCCGATGCTCCTCGTGACTCATGAAATAGAATTTGCCAAAAAATGTGCCGACCAGATGATTTTCCTTGCGGAGGGAAAAATTATCCATCAGGGAGAAACAGAACATTTCTTTACTCACCCTAAAACAGAAAAAATCAAGCGATTTTTAAGCATGAAGGAACGATCTTCATGAAAACATACGGATTAAAAAAGGAGTTGTTGTCTTGAGAAAATAAGTCAAATTTTCCATCTTCTATCTTCCATCTTCCAACTGCCAACAGTACGTTGGCAGGTACGTCTATGAACACCTCTAATACTCTCCTCTCCAAAGCAACTCATCTTCTCGTAGATCCTACTCATTCAGCATCTGCAGGAAGCGTTCTAGATGTCATCATCAGCGGGGGATGGGTAATGCTTCCACTAGCATTTCTGTCGGTTATTACCCTCGCCTTGATTTTAGTCTTTCTCATTACACTCCGTACAAGAAGCGTCGTCACCGCGAAATATATGACAATGGCACAGACCCTGCTTAAAAAAGGAGATCTTTTGGGATTTCTCTCCTCTTCAAGCCATCACCGCGAAAGCATTGCTCTGATCATGAATCGCACGGTCGATTTTATGGCTCACAATCCCGAAGCAACGCTAGCACAAGTACGTGAGATCGCACAAACAGAAGGGAGTCGTGAAGCCAATATCCTACAGCAACGTATCCTCTGGCTTTCCGATATTGCCACTATCTCTCCCATGCTTGGATTACTTGGAACTGTTTTTGGCATGATTCATTCTTTTAACGTGATGGCCAATGATGTCGCAGCAACACGCCCGATGCTCTTAGCCGCAGGGGTGGGACAAGCCCTCGTTGCCACAGCAGCAGGACTTATTGTCGGCATGTTGGCAATGACTGCCTATGCCTGCTTTCGAAGCCGCGTGCATTCTATGATTTCAGATATGGAGTCAGCAACGGCTCAACTCCTAGCACTACTCCCTAAAGCAGAAAAAAGGAATTAACCACAAAGATGACACAAAGAGCACAAAAAGATTTTTTTTATAAAAAAAT
The DNA here is from genome assembly GCA_049314455.1 of Chthoniobacterales bacterium. Taxonomy (GTDB): domain Bacteria; phylum Verrucomicrobiota; class Verrucomicrobiia; order Chthoniobacterales; family UBA6821; genus CAIWMF01. Next base: position 738 of record JBMOFC010000061.1, on the reverse strand, counting down.
TCCAAGAAGCTTTGAGTCCTAGCTTTTTTCTATAGTCTTTATTTCTCAACTTTAAAATTTTTTATAAAAAATTTTATTTCTGCGTTTTCTTTGTTTGCCGCTTTAGCGGCTTTGTGTTCTTTGTGGTTAATTCTTCTATGTATTAGCTACGTTGGCATTTATCTTTTTTTATGAATTTTCGCGCACGCACCACCTCTGAACCCAAAGGGTTCCTCATTGCTCCGATGGTTGACATTTTACTCGTGCTGCTTGGGTTTTTCATGCTCACCTGGACTTTTGCGCGTCATGAGACAGAACTCGATGTGCAAGTCCCCACAGCCAAGGAAGGAAAAGAAAGTCGCCGATCACCAGGCGAAGTCATCATCAATGTCAAAGCGGATGGCTCTATCGTCATGAATCAGCATCTCTTTTCTCCGGAAGAATTAACCATAACCCTCACACGTATTGCCACTCTTTATCCTGACCAAGCAATTATCTTACGTGGAGATGAAAAAGTTGCCTATGCCCATATCGTGCAAGTTCTTGATATTTGCCGAAGTGCAAACATTTGGAATGTAGCTTTTGCGACCAACAAGGCTGGAGCCCAGAATAATCCAATCCCGAGTAAAGAGTGACAGGTAACGAGCATTTTTGGCATGCATCGTAGCCAACATCATTCAAGACGTTGGCATTAGAGCATTTTAAAAAAATTCTGTAGCCGCGCCTTGTGGTGTCACTCCGAACGTCATCCCCGCGAAG
>JBMOFC010000060.1:0-10767 GCA_049314455.1 Chthoniobacterales bacterium | reverse complement strand
TCAGACAATGGGTTGCGAAAAATTTAAACTAGTTATCTGGTACAGCCCCGAAAATAAATCTAAAATCTCAACACAAGACTTGGCGAAGCTGTTCCATTATATAAAAACCGTTGATTCACTGAAGACAAGCGGAGCAGAAGCCTCTTCTATTCTCGCTCTTCCTGAAAACAGTGAAGTAACGAAGATTTGCGATACGTATGATAAAAATATTGTTCCCTCACTCGAGGAACGACTTTCTTTGGTGAAGAATTACCTTAATAGTGCATTCAACATTACCACATCAAATAATCTACAGGGATCAGGAAAGTATGGTTCTGTTTATCCCGCAACAGGCCCAGAGAATAAGAATTATGTTTTAAAATTAGAAACCGACGTAAAGTCCCCTATAAGGGACATAAAACTAGCAAACAGCGAAAAATGGTGGAGAAATGCTGATTTTGCAGCGAGTCGACTGGACCTGCGCAACATGACAAAAGTAGTTCTGGTTGTCATTGAAGTGGAGACGAATCAAGGAAAATCTTATTTTTCTCTTCCTCCAGAAAAAGCCAAGGAATTTGGAAAGAATCTTGATCTTGACCTCATTCATCCTGAAGCAAAAATAGGTGTTGTAGCAACGTTGATGGAGCAAGCGCCTGGTGAAAATTTAGAAGAGATTCTTGAAGCAGAGCAATCTCTTGATCCTGGTGGTGCTGATTTCAGAGATCTACTCAATGGTTGCGGCTGCTACATGGAGGATGCTCATTACTTCAATGTTGCCCATTTAGATATTAAGCCAGCTAATGTGATGTTTGCTAAAAGGAGAGATGGAAGCCCTGGCACTGTTCGCATTGTTGATTTTGGTTTTTCAAAAAGAGGAGCACGACGCTACCTCCATGAAAATCAAAAAACTCCAAAACTTACAAGCAAGGGCAAAGATTATCTTAGCAACCCTTGTTCTTTCACAAGAAAATGGGGAACTACTATCTACATGCACCCATCGTCATTAAAAAATAAATTCTTGAATAATAGTTCAATTGAATATCGATCTGAAGTGAATGCTTATAGTTTTGGATTAATGTTGCTCGAGTCTATTAATCGAGCAGATTTTATTAAGGTACACGACACAAGTTTTAAGAAGCTAGGAGACCCACGAATGCGACAACAGGCATGGAGTTTCCTCACATGTGAACCAGAAACCTATCTCACACGCTATCTGAACGCATTACCTCCTGATAGCGAGACAGTAAAAAAACTTAACAATAATCAAGACATCAAAGAACTTCTCAGGCTTACTTTTCAATACTCAGGCACTGGCTCAGAAAAAGATTTTATAGCATGGCAGAACGCATTTCATACTTTTCAAAGCAAGCATAGATATGAAATCAAAACAGATTTTAGCAAAAAAAAATGAATCTAGTTCCAATGCTGGTTATTTAGAGTTTTTTTCCTAATCAAGCTCTTTATTTCAGAGAATGAATCCGTTCAACACTTCAACTTTTCAACGCTTCAACATGCTGTTTGCCTAAAGTAAAAAACATCGAACCCAGCTCGGATATTTCATTTAAATGAACTGCCGATTTTCTAAAGAGATGCATTTTTTGCTGCTTCAACTTCAACTTTTCACTTCAACTATACCTGTTTGCTGAACGGGCACCTCTCATCCTACACACCTCATGAATGATCTCTCGACCACTGCTTATTTTCAACTCCTCACTATCTTTTTGAAAGCGATTGGACAAGCAGAGGCAATTGATACCATCGATAAGGAAGAGGGTATCATCGAATGGAGTGTTGGTAATCTCCTGGTACGTTTGGTTCCTCATCTTATAGCAGAGCAAAAAACAGAAGAGATACCAGAACCAGATGCCATCATGATCGAAGCCGACCTGATGCTTTTGGATTTAGAAAATAGAGAGGTCAATCATGATCGTTTTCTCATCCTACATCAGCTCAATAGCGTAAGCCTAATCACAACAGGCATTGTGGCCTTCATCACGGAAGAGGGAATGCTTTCGATTACTAAAATCATTCCGCTTGCTGGATTGGATCAAGAAGCTTTGGCTAATCAGCTTGGAAAGACAATCAAGGCCGCAGAAGAACTCTACGACGGTTGGAATGGATTAGCCGACCTGGCTTTTAGGAATGAATTAACAGCAGAAGATGACGACACTCAAGAGGAGAAGCTGGATGGTGTTGGAACGTTGAAAGCTTGACACACCCGTTCACAGGAACGGGTAAGAAGATAGAAGTTTGAAGATGGAAGATAAGATTAAAGCCCTCTTACAAGAATAATTCTCTTTTTTATCTATGTGAGCAGACTATAGTGTTTTAAATTGAAAAAGGCGCACTAGAAGCGCTGAAATTTTTTCTTAGGACAAGGCCGAAGATTGAGGCGCTATCTGAAGATAACGTAAGATCTGAGAACGTAGTCATAAGGAAAAAGATCCAGCTTATAGCGTGCCTTTATCGATTTAACACACTATAAAACCCCATCTTCTATCTACCATCACCTATCTTCCTATCCGTTGCTTTGAACGGATACTCACAGGAGTTCCTACGAACGATCCCAGAAGAACTGGCAAAGGAAGTGAACGGATACTTCATTTTAAGAAATGATCAAAATAAAAATGATGGGTTTTACAAATAATACGATGGATCCAAAAAACCCAAGCTCGGCCAAGCGCTGAGCGTTGCTTCCACTGAAAAGCGCGCACAGGAATCGTTTCTTCCACAAGCTTTTTCCAGTAGTGAAGGGTGGCCTCTTGCGTAAAGGCCTGACCAGCTTGAAGGCCATGTTGAACCAGCATGGATCTCAGGTTGGTATTTTCTTGGAGGTGCTTGAGGTGCTTGAGTAATTCCTCTAGAGACGTTGCCACAAGATAATTTTTTCCTGGAGACCCATCGGCGGCGTAGGCAGAATCACGACCTCCAATGAAAGGAACACCCGCCAACCATGCATTGTAAAGCTTTGTTGCTGGTTTATGAATGTGAGAAGAGTTAGAAAAATCGCGAATGGCAACCACACAGTCGATATCGCGGTAATCATTCCACTCATGCGGTGCGCGTATTTTGAAATGAAGCCCAAGTTCTTGCTGCAATCGCTGGCGCCACTCTTTGGAGCGTAGCTCCGGAGCAAGATTTTGTATTTCCCCAAAAAAACAAACATTTTCAAAACGCCTTCCTCGCTCAGGATCACGTGATCTTAAAAAAGGTTGAGGCCAGTGAGGAACAAAAATAGAAGAAGGAAGATAACGAGTGTAGCCTCTGTTTTGTACCAAATGTAAATTAGCTGCGCCGTGAGGTCCTCCATCGCCAAGAATATCGACGAGAAAGAGAGAATCTGAGGAAGCCTGGCGAATGATGGAAGGTTCTAGAAGCTTGCTCATCGTTAAAAAAATCCCATCGCTTGTCGTCCAGGGGAACTCGGTAGAAAGAGCACACTCGACACCAGCCTTTTGGAGCAAGCTCCATGTTTGATAGATCCAACTTGTGATCATGGGACTTTTACTATCTGCATCAAAGTGAATCGGCCCTCCTTCTTCCCATTTTTTTCGCCATTCATACGAAGGGAGAAAATAGTCCATGAGACAAAAAGAAGTTTTCCCAAAAAAGATGCTAGGAATTTTTTTCTGAGCACGAGCTTCAAAAAAATAACTCACTTTTTCCCAAAAAAAAGATGCGAGAGAATGAGAGGAGGCCCTAGCTCGCACAGCCCTTACAACGATCGCTGCAGCTTGCTCTGAAGCCTTGCATGATTCTTCCCAATAAAACGAAAGGAGTGGGTATTCTGATTTTTTGGCTGTGACTTCTTCGGCAATGCATTTCGTATCCAGCGTATTTTCCATCCAAAAAGCGGCCTTGCTCCACCATGCTGCTATACCATTTGTTTTCCAAGCCTCACTGGAGCGAACTCGGTAGCAGCTGATTTTTTTCGCAAAGAGCAAAATCTTTTTTATGACCTCTCCTTCTGAATATTGTTCGGGAGTTTCAACGAGTCTCAACAAATAATCTACAGCATTGGAAAGGGCACAAGCAGCTAAGCAGTAGTGAATGACCTCTTCTTCAGCACTACGCTGCGTTGCTTCTACAGCCTTGAGGCGCAGCGAAAGGGCCTCTTGTGATAACTCAATCAACTGAGTCCAAGAGCGCACCAAGGCTGGCTCTTGTGTAGCAACAGATGTCCTACCTTGAATATGAATCACAGCAAGATGAAGCGCCGCGTAGGCTGCTTTTTTCCAGCGATGAATGACTAACTCATGCTGAAAGGCATCTTGCTGATTGAGACGAGATAGAGCTTCTTGTGCTTTTTTAAAGCAAGAAACTGCTTCTCCTGCTGCATGAGAAGCCTCTGGAATATCCAAAGAATATTGGGAGACTGCCTCCATTGTTTGCTTGATTTCTTCTTCAAAATTTTTGGATGTCCCCGCACGTGCAAAGACTATCCAATAACGATAGGCAGCCACAGCCTCCTTTGTTTCATCCCGGGCAAAAGCCCAGTGGAAAGCTTCTGAGGGTTGACATTGATGACTCAGATAATAGTTCCCCTCTTGATTGGAGTAACTCAAAAGAGCAAGTTGACTGATAAAAGAAACTACTTGAGGTCGAAAAACAGCAGTTGTTGTTTGTTGCCTCACGACCTGCCGGGCTTCATCAGCGGCGAGCCTCCAGCAACCTGCTAACTTTTCCTTCCCAAGCGCAGCAGCCTTCAGCGCCTTTTCTCGATAGAGCACTATCTCTTGAGCAGGATCTTTTTCTTTTGAGAAATCCATTTTGGAATAGAAAAATGTTTGCTTCGACTTTCAATCTCACCGTATCACACGATCCCAAAAACAGAACAACTCCTGTGTGTGGTCAAAATAAGAACGTTGCCACGCTGATGCTTTCTGCCACTTCAACGCATACGCAGGAAGTGTTGTTTGAAATAATTTTTTCCAACGATCAAGTATAGCCTCTCGTGTATAAGCGGCTCCTGCTTGGAATCCTTGCTGTACGAGACGTGCACGCAGATCCGTGTCTTCTTGAAGCTTTTTTAAATGTTGAAAAACGTTTTCAGGAGAAGTCCCCACCAGGTAATCTTGACCAGGATGACCATCCGCTGCATATGCAGAATCACGCCCGCCAATGAAGGGAACACCAGCATGCCACGCGTTATAGAGTTTTGTAGCAGGTTTCTCGAGATGGCGTGAGCGAGAAAAGTCACGGATGGCAATCACTCCATCGACATCATGATAGTCATGCCAACGATGAGCTCCTCGTATTTCAAGTGTCATGCCTAGTTCTTTTTGAAGGCGTTCTTGCCATTGTGGAGAACAAAGCTCGGGAGCCAAATTATTACTATCTCCAAAAAAAGAAATTTTTTTGAAAAGTGAACCACGTACTGGGTCACGTGGAATCAGATGAGGTTGTGGCCAGTGCGGTATAAAAAGCGATCGCGGCAGACGCTCGGCGTGAGCCCTATTTTGAACAAGATGAAGATGTGCCGCAGGATGAGGAAGTCCATCAGCAACGATATCGACAAGAAAAAAATTACAAAGCCATGATTTCCCTGAAGCTGCTTTTTTCATTTCTTCTTGGAGATGAGAAACAATCGAGGGAAAAGAACCACTCATGGCAATAATGATACTTCCTGTCCGAGGCAAACCTTCTAAAAGATAACAAGGAACCCGCGCTTTAATCAGCAACGCCCATGTTTGATAAATCCAACATTGAGCAGTAGCGCCCTTTCCTTTTTCTTCTAAAGGAAGAATCTGATCCCTTTCCCAGGCATCTATCCAAGCTGGATCTGGAAAATGTTCTTTTGGTAAACAAAACGAGATGGGCATATGGCTTGTAGACTAAATGCTGAAAACGAAAGACTGAAGGCATTTTTGTTGAAGAAGTTTTGATGCTTTTTTAATGATGGAGGGCACAAATTGTTATTACAAACAATGCATTCAATAGATAATAGCCTTTAGCTTTTAGCCTTTAGCTTTTAGCCTTTAGCTTTTAGCCTCATGAATCACTCTCCTTTTCAAGACTGGTCTAGCAATCGTGGTAATCCACGAAGTCAGCTGGTGCTTTTGTTGTTTAGAATAGCACAATGCTTCTATCGACTTCCTGTCAGGCTGCGATGGATTGGATTTCCGTATTTTTCTTTTTATGAGCTACTCGTTGTTTGGATCTTTGGGATAGAACTCAGCTACAAAGCAACCATTGGTCCTGGTTTACGGCTCTTTCATGGTGTGGCAACCGTTATTCATCAATCAGTAGTCATCGGAAAACAGTGTACGCTGAGACATTCCACAACAATAGGCATGAGGCGCGAACAAGAAGCAGTTCCTATTCTCGGTGATGCTGTTGATATAGGTTGTCAGAGCGTGATCATAGGGCCGATTCGTATTGGCAATGGAGTCACTATTGGAGCTGGATCTGTTGTTCTTCATGATTTGCCCGACCATGCTGTGGCTGTTGGAAATCCGGCTCGAATCATAAAAAAAGAAACACTTTCATCTTCTTAAATGTTCAACAAGCGACATCACGCTAGTAAGAATTCCAGTAGTGTAGGTCTTAAATCTTCTGCGAACTGCGAACCGCGAACTACGAACTGCAACTATGTGAATAGTTGCAAATTTCTTTTCTTCTCAGGTCACGCCCACCTAGCGCTCGATCCTAGTGCTCACAAAGCCTCCGGGGGGGCCGAATTGCAAGTGGCCTTACTATCACAAGAACTTGTTGCACGAGGTCATGACGTAACATTACTTGCGACCGATACAGGTCAAGAAGATGCTGCTTTTTGGGATGGAATCAAAGTACGTGTTGCAAAAAAATTCGATAGCGGCTCCTTTTGGGAAACCTGTTTGGCCCTTCCTTCGGTCGGACGCATTCTCTTTGAAGAAAGGCCTGATGTTGTCGTTGTTTACGGGTGGACTGCATGGCTATATCTTTTTGCAAAATGGAAAAAAATTTTTCGTTACCGCCTTCTCTTTGTCTGCGCCCTTGATTCTGAAATTGAAGGAAAATTTTCTTACACCAGTCGCTTGAAAGGATGGCTTTTTCAACGAGGAATACGATTGTGTGATATACGTTTTGGCATTACGAAACATCAACAACAGCTTTTCCATGCACAAGGCATGAGTTGTTTTCTCACACGTCTGCTCTTACAAAAAAAACGAGTTGCATCTTTCCCTATTCAGGAAAAATCTATTGATCTACTCTGGGTTGCCCGCTGCCATCCGGTCAAACAACCTCTTCTTTTTTTAGAACTTGCTAAAAAAATTCCAAAAGCTCGCTGTCAGATGATTTGTTCTAAGCAGGATGAACAACTTTGGAACAGGGTCAAACAACAGGCTCAAGCGTTAGACAACATCGAATTTCTAGAAGCAGTCTCTTACCACGATATTCAATATTATTTTGATCGCGCCAAAATTTTTGTGAACACTTCACTGGAAGAAGGTGTCCCAAACACCTTTATCCATGCAGGTCTAGGACATACTGCTATCGCTTCTTTACGTGTGGACCCCGATCACATGTTCTCTCACTTCCAGGCAGGTTGCTGTGCTGAAAACAACAAAGAATATTTTTTTGAAAGGATTCAACAACTGCTCTCTCAACCAGATCTTTTATCGTTCGCACAAGCGGAGTCTGCTCGTTTTGTCAGCACATGGCATGATAATGAAAAAAACGTCAATGCGTTTCTTAAAGGAGTAAAAACATGGTAACTACTCAGGAGCCTTAGGAAAATAAGATAACTTAGTCAGTAATCATTACCGAGTTCCTTGGTGAGGGGTTGAGGAGTTTAGGGGGAAATTCTTGAAATCATCAACACAATACGCAAAGCGATCTTGAGAAGCCTTTATTCAAGCAAGCTGCGTAGCAGCTTCTAGGGCATCCCCTAAACTTCTCAACCCCTCAACCTGGAAATAGACGATACGTACCCGTTCATAGGAATGGTTAACAAGATGGAAGATAAGAGTCGACCTGCTTAGGTTGGTGAAAATAGGTTGATCAATTGCCGAAAGCCTTGGATCCTATCTTCTATCTACCATCTACTATCTTCCTATCCGTTGCTTTGAACGGATACGACGATAACAACACATTGAGATAGCTTGTTTTTTTAGATACCTGAGCTGTTACAAAATATGAAACGTGTCTTACAAATCATCGATCATCTCCATTTAGGAGGGGCTCAAGCAGTATTATTAGATTTGGTAACCTTGATGGATCAATCAGAGTGGCAGTGTGAAGTTGCCTCTATGCATGGTCGCGGAATTTTTGCAGAACTCTTAGAAGAGCGTGGAATTAAAGTTCATGAGCTCTCTCCTTGCCTGTGGCCACCACGCTATCTCACTGCATTTGTGCGCCTCCAATCTCAATTTGACCTTCTTCATTTTCATCTCTCGGGTTCCAATTGGATTGCAAAACCTTTAGCAGCTTTGACGGGAAGCCAACCTCGTATAGCCCATGATCATGCGAGTGCTGATCTTCGCTTTCGTGGCATAGGATCTGTTTTTATCGATGCCATCATGCATCGCTTCTCTTCGCATACGATTGCAGTTGCTCCAGAAGTGAAACAGTTCTTAACCCATTACGAAGCCCTCTCTGCAGAGTCAATCAGCATCATCTCGAATGGAGTTAATACAACCGACTTTCATCCTTGCACATTAGAAGAAAAAAAGGAGGCCCGAACTTTTTTTAATCTACCCCCAGAAGCTTACGTGGTGGGCACGGCCGGACGGCTTGCTCCTGAAAAAAATCAGCAAATGCTTTTACAGGCAGCAGCAAAGGCTAGAGAACGAGGATGCACAGCTGTCTTTGTTATTGCAGGAACGGGCCCAGAAGAACATTCCTTGAGAGAGCTTGCAGCACAACTTGGCATTGTCGATGCCGTACGATTTTTAGGACAAGTTCAACATCGTGTGCAGTTCTATCACGCATTAGATCTTTTTGTGCTCACCTCGCGCTACGAAGGGCTACCCATGGTTCTCTTAGAAGCAATCGCCTCTGGAATTCCAGTGGTAAGTACAGATTTGGAGGGAATCCATCATGCACTAGAAGGTGGGCGTTATGGAACTTTGATTCCCTTAGACGATGTGGAGGCGTTAACCAGGATATTTGATTTCAGCCAGGAAAAACAACCCCACCTTCTGCTACATGCACGCCAGAAGGTAGAAAATGATTTCAGTGCTAAGAATGCCACAAGAAAATTAGAAAACCTTTATCGGTCTCTTGTATCCGCTCGAAGCAACGGATAGGAAGATAGAAGATGGGGTTTTGGTCTGTTCACATAGATAAAAAGGAGAATTATTCTTATAGGAGGGCTTTGATCCTATCTGCCATCTTCAAAACTCCATCTTCTTACCCATTCACAAGAATGTGTATTACTCCTTCACCCGTTCAATCTTTGCTCCCAGTTTGTTGAGTTTCTTATCGATTCCTTCATAACCACGATCGATATGATAAACACGACTGATTTCCGTCGGCCCATCAGCCGCAAGAGCAGCTAAAACAAGGGCTGCGGAGGCTCTGAGATCACTGGCCATCACGGGAGCTCCACTGAGTTGATTCACACCAATAATGGTGGCAGTAGCGCCATCAAGTTCAATATTAGCACCCATGCGTTTGAGTTCAGCAAGATGCATAAAGCGCTGTGGAAAGATATGCTCGGTAATGGTGCTCACTCCTTGAACAGTACAAAGCATGGCGCACAGTTGTGCTTGTAAATCCGTGGCAAAACCAGGAAAAGGAAGCGTCTCCATCTGCAGTGGCTTTTTAGAAACAGAAGAAGTAATAGTAATGCTCTCTTTTTTCACTACGAGATGATAGCCCGCATCGGTAAGAGCATGTAATAAAGCTTCCAAGTGTTTTGGAATAGCGTGGCGAAGGGTTATTTTTTTTCCAGCGATAGCACCTGCAATGAGAAATGTTCCTGCTTCAATGCGATCAGGAATGATCGTGTGCCTAAATCCATGCAACTCTTTCACCCCTTCAATGACGATACGTGAAGTACCAGCTCCATGAACATTCGCTCCCATTTTAATTAACACTTCTGCGAGATCCACTACCTCTGGTTCCTCCGCAGCTCCTTCAATCACAGTAATCCCATCGGCAAGTACTGCTGCCATCATGATGTTGCCTGTTCCTAAAACAGTCGGTCCATATTTTCCACGAAGATTAATGGTGGCTCCTTGTAGATGGGACGCAAGAATATGAATGTCCCCTCCTTTGACTTGAACCGTTGCACCGAGCTCTTCAAATCCACGAAGGTGCAGATCAATGGGACGGTCGCCAATCACACACCCCCCAGGTAGAGAGACGGTAGCCGCATGTTCACGTCCCAAGAGCGGACCTAAAATACAAACCGAAGCGCGCATTTTCCGAACAATTTCGTAAGGAGCCTCCGTTTTAACATGAGAAGCCTTCACTTGAACAACCCCACTCGCTCGTTCAACATCACAGCCCAACATATTCAAAATCGTGAGCATGTAGTGAATGTCACTTAGGTCAGGAACATTCTCAATAATACAACGATCGCGTGTGAGCAATGTTGCGGCAAGAATGGGAAGGGCAGAATTTTTGGAGCCGCTAATAAAAACCTCTCCTTGAAGAGTGCAGCCACCATGTACGATCATTTTATCCATAAAAAAAATTTGAAAATTTGAAAATAGTTACCGAAGCAGATAGAAATATTTTTTAAGAACTAAAAATTATAAGTTTTTTTCTTTATCCCTTTCATTCCTTCTATCCCTGTTAATTTCTTTTGGGGCTGTACCAGATAACTAGTTTAAATTTTTCGCAACCCATTGTCTGAGT
>JBMOFC010000059.1:0-10845 GCA_049314455.1 Chthoniobacterales bacterium | reverse complement strand
CCTCCAGCCTCCAGCCTCCAGCCTCCAGCCTCCAGCCTCCAGCCTCCAGCCTCCAGCCTCCAGCCTCCAGCCTCCAGCCTCCAGCCTGCTTCTACATGTCCCTCCCTCGTAAAAAAATTATCTCTGCCAATTGGAAGATGAACCTGACCGCTAGTGAGGTTACTCCCTACCTCGCTACTTTTCTTGAGGAGATTAAGATGCTTGAGGGAGTAGATGTGATGCTCATCCCTCCGTTCACCTCTCTTCCGAAAACCTCTGAACTGTTGTCTCCCATTCCAGGCATCTACCTGGGTGCTCAAAATATCTCCTCGCATGACAAAGGAGCCTTTACCGGAGAGATCTCAGCAGCCATGTTACGTGATCTTTTTGTACGCTATGTGCTCATTGGGCACAGCGAGCGGCGTCATCTCTTTGGAGAGACCAATGATCTCATTCATGCAAAAATCATAACCGCTCATCGCCATGAAATTCGCCCTGTTTTGTGCGTTGGAGAAACCTTGGAAGAGCGGACAGCAGGAAAAGAAAAAAAAATCTTGGAGCAACAGCTGCGAGAAGGACTTGCCGATTTATCACTTGAGCAAATGACCAATACAATCGTCGCTTATGAGCCTGTATGGGCTATTGGAACAGGAAAAACAGCAACATTAGAGCAGGCACAAGATTCTCATTCTTTTATTCGTAGCATCCTTACCGAACTTAGCAATTCTTCCACTGCCAAAAAAATGCGTTTGCAATATGGAGGGAGTGTCACTCCACTCAACACACAAGAACTTCTAAGTGCCCCTGATATTGATGGAGCTTTAGTTGGGGGTGCTAGTCTTGATCCACGTTCTTTTGCTCAGATTGTTTTTCAGGCGCAACACGCTTAAAAAATAGGCTACAGGTAGAAAATAGGCTGGAGACTGTGGATTTTTGGGTTGATGGATCATTTATAAAATTCGCTTGATTTTTCTAAACTAGAAAATGTTAAAACACTAGCTCCAGCCTCCAGCCTGCTTCTCATGCTCCTGCGTCGTTTTATTTCCATGCTACTGGTTCTTTTTTGCGTGGTATCCATGACATTTCTTCTGATGCGCTTTTCTCCTGGAGGACCTTTTGATGCGGAAAGAAAATTATCACCTGCCATCGAACACCAACTCCTCCTCAAATACCGATTAGAGGGCCCTTTGTTTCGACAGTATATCGATTATTGGAGAGACCTCTTGCATGGTGATTTCAGAATTTCTACGAAATACCGCAATCGAAGTGTTACAGAAATTCTATCACAAACTTTACCTGTAACCTTCACACTTGGTGCTTTAGCCTTCGTGATAGCACTTGGCTGCGGAATTTTTATGGGATCCATTGCTGCAATACATCCCAACTCCAGCATGGATCATGCTATTCTTCTCTTCACGCTTGTTGCTATTTCATTGCCAGCATTTATTCTTGGACCGGTGTTTATTTTGATTTTTTCTATTTGGTTGCATTGGCTTCCTGTCGGAGGTTGGGGCTCTCCACTTCAACTTTTACTCCCCTCCATCACCCTGGCACTTCCTTTTATGGCAGTGATTGCTCGTCTGCTTCGCGATAGCCTGCGAGAAACATTGCAAGAAAATTTCATCCTGACAGCGCAAGCCAAAGGATTCTCAAGGAGTGAAGTCGTCTATCGGCATGCCCTTCGCATTGCTCTCTTGCCGGTAGTTTCTTACAGTGGCCCTCTTGCTGCTAATCTTCTGACTGGCTCCATCGTAGTCGAAACTATTTTTAATATTCCTGGGGCCGGTAATTTTTTTGTGAATGCAGTTTTAAATCGTGATGGATTTTTGCTCTGCGGAGCTGTTATTGTATATTGCGTTTTGCTGGTCATTTTTAATTTCTTAGTAGACGTAGCGTACCGTTTTCTAGATCCAAGAATAGAGAATAATTTTTAAGTCCATGCATGTCACTAGCCGCTCTCTTTTTCACCCAGCGCTACTCGATCTATTTAAAAAACCTTATCAGCTCAAAGATTTCAGAGCTGATGTTCTAGCTGGTATTACGGTAGGATTCGTAGCCTTACCAGTAGCAATAGGATTGAGTGTTGCTTCCATCCCTCAAGGAACCCAAACACCTTATCCGGCACCTGCGATTGGAATTTTCACTGCCTTAATTGGCGGTTTTTTGGTGGCAGTTTTTGGCGGCACCCGTTTTCAAGTCGCTGGTCCTGCTGCCACCATGATTCCCATCTCGATTTTAATTATTCAACAATATGGTTTTGGCGGACTATTAATCGCTACTTTTTTCTCAGGAGTTCTTCTTACAATACTTGGTTTTCTTAAATTGGGAAGCTTCATGAAATACCTGCCTTGGTCTGTCGTGAGCGGATTTACCACAGGAATCGCTATTTCAATCGTCATTGATGAAATTGGAGATTTTTTAGGAATCTCTACAATACAACCAAAGCCATATCCTTTTTTGGATAAGATACATTTTTTCTGTAATTATTTTCATACCTTCACTCCCTCTTCCATTGTTATTGGCTTAACAACTTTCGCCATTATTTATCTCTGGCGCAAAATAGGATACAAACAAATTCCGGGAATGATTGTAGCACTGGTCTTGGTCACGGTACTTGCTTCTTTACCTTTCTTTCAAAAATTAGGTCCCATCATCACTCTTGGATCAAACTTTGGAGCAAACGTCATCCCCTCTCATTTACCATCGCTTTTGCTTCCTACAATCAAGATCCATGAACTCCCTAACCTCTTCATTGCTGGACTGGCTATTCTCATTGTCTGTTCTGTCGAATCACTACTTGCAGCGGTGATTTCAGATCGTTTAACCGACAGCAACCATGACAGAAATACAGAACTCATTGCTCAAGGCATTTCTAATATGGCATCTCCTTTTTTTGGCGGCTTACCTTCAACAGGAATGATTGCAAGGACTTCTTTAAATGTGAAAAGTGGAGCGCGCTCTCCTATTTCGGCTCTGATTCACTCACTGACATTACTGCTCATTATCGTATTCTTTACGAACTATGTAACTTTTATACCCATGGCAGTAGTGGCTGGCATTCTTATGAGTGTTGCAATCGAAATTGGTGAATGGAGTGATCTCAAACGCCTTTTTGAAATTCCCTTAAGTGACTGTTGTATTTTGCTCATGGCATTGTTGCTAACGGTCTTCTTCGATATCATTGTCGCCTTGGAAGCATCGATGCTCTTTGCGGCAATGATATTCATTAAGCGTATTACCGAAACAACGGAAATATCCTACATTACAAATCAAGATCCACTCGGATCTTTTCGTGTAGAGCCTATTCCAGAAGGAGTTCTTATTTGTAACATTCAAGGCCCACTTCTTTTTGGGGCAGCAGAAAAAATGGAACATGTTTTAGAAAAAAAGCAACCACTTCCCAAGATTGTTATTTTCAATCTAGAGCTTGTAAGCATCATGGATGCAACAGCTCTTAATGTTCTGGAAATTATTGCAAAAAAAATACACCAATCGGAAGGGAATTGTATTCTCAGCGGCACCAATAGAAAAAATATAGCATTACTGCAACGGGCCAAGTTCACCGAACTTATCGGCAAGAAAAATTTTTGTAAAACCTTAGAAGAGTCTATGGAACGTTCTCTTGAGCTTCTCGCGGATCAGCAACCATTCAGCACGGGTACAGCTGAAGCCTAAAGACTGAAGGCTGAGGGCAAATTCACTGAGAAGAAAAAACAATTTTTGCAGCTAACGCTTACCATCGTAAATCAATTTATTAATCGAGTGTTTAAAAAGAATGCTCATTACGCATTACCCTTTACTCTTTACTTTGTTAGCCATGCCTTCCTCTTCCAGATTTCCAGCCTTCTTGCTTCTCTGCCTTGTTCTTGTAGTTGGGATTGCCCCATGGTTTTTCCCAAAAAGTTATCACGATCCAACATTACTAACGTATGCTTCTCCGAGCTGGCATCATCTTTGTGGAACTGATCTCAATGGTCGTGATCTTTTGTATCGCATGCTTACTGGAGGTCAAATTTCACTCCTTGTCGGTTGTTGTGGTGCCTTGATCAGCCTGTTCGTAGGAACGCTCTATGGCATGATTGCAGGATATTCTGGTGGTTGGTGGGATACAGGAATGACACGTCTTATCGATATTCTCTATTCCATTCCTCGTCTCATCTTTGTTCTTATTTTCATCAATGCATTCAATACACGCCTTCAAGAAGCCGCCAATCATCTAGGTTGGTCATGGGTTATTGCTTCTTCGCGAATTATTATTTTGATCCTAATCTTGGGGCTTATTGAATGGCTTACTATGGCTCGTATTGTCCGAGGACAAGCACTTTCGATTAAAGAACGTCCCTACATTGCAGCAGCACAAATACTCGGCCAAAATAGCATTTCTATTTTGTGGCGTCATTTTTTACCTAATCTCACAGGCGTGTTGTTGGTCTACATGACGCTCTCCATTCCTACAGTCATTATTGATGAAGCGTTTTTAAGTTTTCTTGGACTCGGCGTTCAAGCACCTCAAGCAAGCCTCGGATCACTCTTGGCAGAAGGGGCTGGAGCCATTAATCCTCTTCATAGCGCTTGGTGGATGCTTCTTTTTCCAGCAATGCTCTTACTTTTTCTCCTACTAACACTCCACCAACTTGGAGACTCACTCCGAGAAGCACAACTGAAGCCATGATAGGCTTGAGGGTTAGCCGATCAAAAACATATTAGAAAGCGATATCTTATGATTGTTCTCTGAAAATTTTATTGATTCTTTTCTAAAAATAAAAATTTTTTTAATTCCAGCCTCCAGCCTCTCTTTACAATGACTATTCGATCACTCCGTGAAGCCACACGTGAAGGAGCCACTTGCTCCACTTCTATTGAAGCTCAAATAGAAAAAATGCAGCTAAAAGAAACAGCAGCTGGAAAACCTTTTTACGAGCTACTGCTGCGAGATACAACGGGTAGTTTGGTGTTACGAGCCTGGAGTGATAAGCCCGCTTTTTCAGCCTGTCAAAAAGTAAC
This sequence comes from Chthoniobacterales bacterium, assembly GCA_049314455.1. GTDB lineage: Bacteria > Verrucomicrobiota > Verrucomicrobiia > Chthoniobacterales > UBA6821 > CAIWMF01. Next base: position 5,862 of record JBMOFC010000059.1, on the reverse strand, counting down.
AGCAGGCAATTTTGTGGAAGTTACTGGAAATTTTGTCCAAGGCTCCTTCGGCCTTGATGCTGCTTCTTGGAGTATTCAGCCACTTAGTGATGAAGCGATCACCTCGCTTTTAGAAGGCTCGCTAGAACAACAAGCCGCTCATGATACTGCTTATCAAATCCTCATAGAGGCTATCAGTAGCATCACCGACCCGCGGCTTCAGATGTTGTGCAACTCTTTTCTGACACATTACGGTGTACGTTTCCGTCGTGCTGCTGCGGCCCGCAACAATCACCATGCTCGTCGCGGTGGTTTACTAGACCATACATCTCGAATGATGCAATCGTTCTTGGCACTTTATCCCATCTACCTCGAACTGAATCGTGATCTACTCATCGCTGGAATTCTTTTTCATGACTCCGGAAAACTCTGGGAGACCTGTCCTCCGGCTCAAGGATTCGGAATTACTCCCGATCTTCGTGGAGAGCTCATGGGGCACCTCTCCATTGGTGTGGAGCTTGTCAACGCCCTGTGGCGCGAGTTACCCAAAGAAAAATGGAACGAACTCCTCCCTCCTTCCGAAGAGGTCCGCCTACACCTCCTCCATCTGATTGCGGCCCATCATGGTCAACTCGAATATGGTTCTCCTATTCTTCCAAAAACACCAGAAGCCATAGCTCTTCACCTCATTGATAATCTCGATGCGCGCCTGGAAATGTTTCAAGAAGCGTATCACCTCACAACGCCGAGCGAGCTAGGCCTTTTTGAATGGAGTCGTCCACTTGGTGTGGCCCCCATCGCGCCACTGAAAAAAGTAAAAAGTGAAGAGTAAAGCCTAAAGAGGTTTGGAATTCCTTTTGGGGTTTTATTTTTAGAAAAAATCTGCGCTAGAGCATGAAAAAAAGTTATAGCGCATTAGAAGCGTAGAAATTTTTTCTTAGGATAAGGCTGAAGATCGAAGCGCTATCTGAAGATAACGCAAGATCTGAAAACGCAGTCCTAAGGAAAAAGAGCAAACTTATGGCGTGCCCTTTTCAATTTAATACGCTATAGTGCCAGGAACGAGAACACAGCTGGCCGGGAGGCCGCTGGGCAGACTTACCGAAGGTAAGCCCCGCTTAGGGGTGAGCTGAGTTTCGCCAAGCGAATCAACCGCAGACCCACAGTGTAGCCAGCAATACTCGAGGACACGATTCCTGCCTTTGCGGGAATGACGTGCCGGAGTGACGTCGCAACAAGCGGCTATAGCTCTTTTAAAATGCTCTTAAAAAAAGAGAAATACTAGCGTGCGCAGTAGTGTCATATAGATTGCAGCACGACTCACTTTCACCTTGATTGCGTCACGATTGTTGGCAACCAAAAACAATGTCTGTTCTGCTAGTAAGAGGGGGAGAGCTGAGGCCATCTTCAAGCGCCCCGGGCGAAGTGCCTTCAAATAAAATTTCCCCTGCTGCAAATAAGTAAGGGCTTGAGCATGGAGTTGAAAAAATCGATCTTCGCTGTAATAGAAACGACCAGCTTGTCCATCTTCATGACGATCTCGCAAGATGTTGGTAAGCTGAAGTCCTTTTCCATAGTCGACACCCCAATTCAGCATCTGTTTTAACGGTGCTTTAGAATAATTTGGCAAATGATGCATCGCCAACGTCGTCCAAAATTCTCCAACGCACCCAGCAACAAGATAGAGATAATGATCTAATTCTTCTGCATTCAATGTCACAGCAGAGCGCTGTGATGAAAATGTTTCTAAATCGAACCGCTGCCCTTCTAAAATTGTTTTCCAAACACGTCGGATGGCATCGGTCTCGACGGAATCTCTTCGAGGATTATCTAATGCCTCTAACAATAATGGAAGGAGTCCCAACAAATCCCGGTCCGATTTTTGAAAATTTGCTGGCTCTTGGTCAGCAATCGTATCTGAAGCACGCGCCAAAAGGTAAGCGAGCGCGACCGGCTCTTGTAGTTTTTGTGGTAAGAGACGAATCGTAATATAAAAAGAGCGGGCAACTTTTTTGAGATGAGGAAAATAAAGTGTTTTCACAATCTTCCTTTTTGTGATTCTCGATTGTTAACACTCACACGCACAAGCTCAATTTTTTCTTCCTCAGCGTTGCCAAGTCCTGCTGCTTCTGCTGCCAGCAGATGCTCTTCTTTGCCTCCAAGTTTGGGAAGGTTTGCAATGCAGCGCTGTTCATCAATGAGACGTACAGCAGTAGCATCGATGGCAACCGGATCACGAGACGCAAAGAGCGCTCCATAGGCAATGGTATGTGAGGGGTTTGGCCCTGGACCACCTGCATATTCCAAGGTGAGACCATCCATTACAGTAAGTATGACTTTACCGGAAATGAACTCCTTAGCATACAGATCGGCAATGGCAGGACTACCAAAATAGGGACTTTTGGTGAAGCGTCGCCAATTATCAATCACATCGAGCGTCATATTAGCAAGTGCTCCATGAACCCCGCTATAGGTACTATCGCAGAGTGAAGGAATGTTGATGATTTTATCAAGATGTTTACTCAGGAGCATGGCATAGTGACTCTCATTACTGAACTGTTGCTGAGTATGATCCAACCATTGTTGAAAAGAATGAGGTGCCTCTCTAAATTCCAGATCGCCATACACAAGCTGCCCAATAATAGGGGAGTAAAAAGTTGTCTTAGGATCATAGCCTATTCCTTGCTCTACCCACTGGAGATTGACACCAGAGAGATGAAAATATCCTGCTTTTTCTAAATCACGACGGCGACGATCCCAGACAATCATTTTTTCTGGTTTCACACCAGCTTCACGAAGCTCCTGGACAATGATCTTCACTAATTCACGGTGTGTACCGCTGAGTATACCAGACTCCGTTGCTACTTTAATTCCAATACAATCACCATGCTCTCCGACCTTGATTAAAGAACGCCATGCAGCAAGTGGTGTTTTTTTTTGTGTGATCATACAGAGCAAAAGATCGAACATCCCTTTGACAGCGGTTTCATTGATTTTCCAACCGGGACTCATTGCCTGCTCCTCAAACACCGCAAAAACACGAGAGCGCTCTACGGATTTTTTTTCAGAAAGTGCAGGCAGTAGAGATGAGCTCGTATTATTTGAAGAAGCAGCGGAAGGGCCCAGGAGCGTACTCGCAGAGGACCTTAGCAATGGCGCAGGAGAATCGGCCAAGCACGTGAATTTCAATAAAAATATTCCAACAAAAACAAGAAATAGAAACCTTGAGAATTGCATGAACATTTCCAAAAATCCCACTTTTAACTCATTCTCTTTTCAAGAGCTGTTGGAGCAATGTTCACCTTGTCTGAGGAATAATATTTCTCACCAATACGGATTTTTTCACGACCATTGCTGACTCTCCAAGCATTCGTGTCGCGCAAAGAATAAACACAGCCACAATACTCTTGTTGGTAAAATTCTTCACGCTTGGAAATTTCTAACATCCGTGCAGCCCCTCCCTCTTTACGCCAATTGAAGGTCCAGTAAGAAAGCCCTTCATAACGAGCTGCAGCACGCATACCAGACTCATTGATCTGATCGAGATTTTTCCAACGAGAGATTCCAAGACAACTTGTCATCACTGAAAAACCTCGCTCGTAAGCCTGCAATGCAGTCCTTTCAAAGCGCATATCAAAACAAGCTGTGCAACGAAGACCACGCTCTGGTTCGTGCTCCATCCCTTTCACGCGATCAAACCACCGGTCTGTATCGTAATCAGCATCTACAAAAGGGATATGAAGTTTTTGAGCAAAGCGAATATTTTCCTCTTTCCGTAATTCGTATTCTTTGCGGGGATGAATATTGGGGTTATAGAAAAAAATTTCTATTTCTAAACCAGAAGCAACCATAGCTTCAATCACTTCACCTGAGCAAGGAGCACAACAGGAATGCAAGAGAACACGTTTCTCTCCGCCTGGAGGGAGGTTCTGAGGACGATGGCAAGATATGTGGGAGAAAGGAGGATTCATTTATAAAAAAGCCTCCTATTATTCCAAAGATACATCGCTCCTGAGTAGAGCGTAAAGAAAAGGGTGATCCACACAAGCCAAGGCCCTACATTCATCCAGGACCAAGAAATCCATGGGGCATAAGAAAAATTCTGAATAGCTAAAAGAAATAGGTAAAAAAGAATGGTGATTAATTGCCAGAACGTTTTCTGTTTTCCCAGTCGGTCGGTAGCAATGACCACCCCATGATCCAAGGCTAAAAGACGCAAGCCTGTCACCAGAAACTCTCGTGAAATAATGATAATGACCACCCAAGAAGGAAATGCATCGAATGGAATAAGTGAGATTAATGCTGCAGCGACCAAGATTTTATCAGCAAGAGGATCGATGAAGTGGCCAAAACTGGTACAGCTTTGATAACGACGAGCCACATATCCATCTAACCAGTCTGTCAAAGAAGCCAATGCGAATATTGCGAATGCCATGCAATCAGAAAAAGGAGTAGCGCTCGAAAGCGCTACGATAAAAACAACCGTTAAGACCATTCGTAAAAGCGTCAGAGCATTGGAGAGATTCATAAATCAAAAACAGATGATGCCTCAAAAAATAAAAAAAGGAATTACGAACTACGAACTAAAATTTACCCTTGTACGAATTACCAAGAGATTCGTACCCTTCTCTCTTCACATGGTTCGCTTCTTTATCATTACATTACTCTCTCTCGTGACTTGGAGTTTCTCCATCAACTCAGCGGGAGCACTCCCCTCTCTTTCTGAAATGAAAGAAAAGTTGAACAATGGTACGTATAGTGAAAAAGAATTTGAAGCTATGGCCCTGAAATTGCGCCAACAAGCAATCGAATCAACACGCACTCCACGCGTAGAGACGCATCCCCTGCCCATGGGACAAGGATTTAACCGCTATCCATGGAAGCGTAATATTTTTACAACGGTCTTCTGGATTGGAGAGCGTCCTACGGCCAACAATCCTGTTCCCAATAACAAAAGCACCTGGGATGCCAACTGGGCTCGCAATTTTGGAGGTTATGACAATCCCAATCCCTCAGCACGTGCAAATTTTATTCCTAAGGGACTGATCCCAAAGCAAAATCCTTTTTATTGCGCCTTGCCTTATAACGACGTTACTCGCAGTAGAACAAAAATAGATGTCCCAAAAATTGTTCCTTGGTTTAAAGAAGCCTTTGTAAAACAAGGTCAATCTGTTTTAAAAGGACGTTGGATTGCGATTCATTACAATGGGCGCACTTGCTTTGCACAATGGGAAGATTGTGGACCCTTTCGCACTGATCATGCTAGCTACGTTTTTGGGAATGAGCGTCCACGTCCTAACTTAAACCATGGGGCAGGACTCGATGTCTCTCCTGCAGTTCGTGATTATCTTGGCCTTAATAGAAATGAATATTGCGATTGGAAATTTGTGGATGCTGCCGCGGTACCTGATGGACCTTGGAAAACGTACGGTACAAACAATACTTTCTGGCTCTTACGCCAAGGAAAAGATCTCAAAATGTATGATCCTAACAATTCTCGCAAAGGGATTCCCACTTCTCATATTGTCCCTCCCAGCACCACGAGCATCAAGTTTAAAAACAGCCCAGCAGGAGCTCGTGTGACGCCACAGCTTGGAAATAGCTGAGGTGCCAGGTGCCGACCCTGCAGAACGGGCACAGGTTAAGTTAAAAGTTGAAGCAGCAATAAGACAACTAGAGTATTTGAGCTGCACCCATTCACAGATGCGGATGAAGAAGAAAAGCAGCTGCAACAGGTTACTGAATAGGCGTTTTCCTGCTACTTCAACTTCACCTTGTTACTTCACATCTGTACCCGTTGCCCGAACGGGTACTAGTTATAGCTGATGTATAGTCTTTTCAAGAGAGAAGGGCACGATAAGACGATGAAATTTTTCTTGATAA
>JBMOFC010000058.1:0-11030 GCA_049314455.1 Chthoniobacterales bacterium | reverse complement strand
AAGCTGTCTTAGCATTAACACCAACCAAACTGCTTGCACATCGTGCTGTAGTTCCGGCTACAAAATGCTCCATTAACCTTTTTTGCTTCTCGTCTTTTAGTCTACTTTTTCTAATGCTATATTTGATATCACGTTATTGTATTATCTAGTACAGCCCCTTTGATATTTGAAGCCTGACCCCTATTTCCCCGTGGCTTTTCCTTCTCTTCACATTACAAATCCACACCTAACTTCTAACTAAAAATAACACATAAAGGTGTTGTGGCTTTTGAGTCAATTCGAAGTGCTTTTGTCGTATAGTAATGTGTTGAATTTGAATTTTGAAGCGGTGATACTTTCCTCGCCTCTATTCTGCTTTGTAATTAACAAAGCTTTTCAGCACTGCTAACGTTGTTAGTCATAATCAAACCACGAAACCATGAATGCTTCATCAATACATAGCGGTTCAAATATTGAAAATAGCTCTCCTCTTTCAGGGCCTATAAATGAGGCGTCTTCTCAACACGTGATACCACTAGGTGGAAGCGCTGTTAGTCAGCGAGCGCATCATCCTATAATAATCTATAACGACGTACAGACAGAAGCAACATGCTCTCCTTTGAAGCCTTTCACTCAAGTAGCTACTTTTGCTTATACACTTTTTCATTCTATCCCTCCATTTTTGATAGAAGGAGATAGAGCTCGTTACACTCAGGAAAGAGATGCTTTTCGACTTCAGCAAACAGAATGTGAAAGGCTAGGACTGACTCATGAGTTCAATGAGCTCATCCAAGCCTATGAAGATGTTATTCAACTGCCCTCTTGGGGATATCATTTTACAGCAGGGAGTCTATATAACAACTTAAACAATGCGACGGATCGTATGAATAACGCATATCATGCGAGGAGGAGAGAGGAGCAAGTAAGACAAGCTACAACCAACCCTATGGCCCCTGGTACTTACCATATTTCTCGTGTTGATGGAAATGTCACCAACCCTACGGCCCCTGGTGCGTACCATATTTCTCGTGTTTATAGAAATTCTAGTGCGGATGATATTGCTCAAGCGGATGATGCAGTGCGTGGACCTGATAGAGCTTTAGAGATTCCTACTGCAACAATAGTGGATGATGATTCTAGCGTGGAGGAAAATCCTCCCGCTTTGGAAGCAGAACAGATGACTCAAGCTTCCTTAGGAGAGATGTCTCAAAGCACAACAGATATTGAAGAAGTCAACCCGGCACTCATCGGAATTCCAGTTGCAGAAGCACAGAGGGTCGATCACTAGGTCCATTAAGAGGCTGCAGTCAAAGTCACTAAGAGTGATGCAATGACCTTTGTCACTGAACGGATTCTGAAAAAATTGAGAGATCACCAAAAATTACTTGCCAATTTATTTTTTTGAGATACTTTTTTCTACCTTATGGCAAAGACTTCATGGCTAGAACGAGAGAAACGCAAACGTGCAACTGTTGCAAAGTGGGCTGCTCTCCGTACCGAACTAAAAGCAAAGAAAGATTACATTGGCTTGAGCCAATTGCCTCGCGATGCGAGTCCCGTTCGTCTTTCAAATCGTTGTAAATTGACAGGTCGTCGTCGTGCATTTATCCGACGCTTTCAACTTTCTCGTATCACATTTCGTGAAATGGCCACTAATGGTCTTATTCCAGGGGTGACAAAATCGAGTTGGTAGAGCCTTCAGGCACAGCCTGAAAATCAGGCTATAGGCTATAGACTGTAGGGTTGATTAATCAACGTGAAATGGTAATTACCTTTCTTATTGTTTATTGAATCCTTCGGCTATCTTTTATTGATGATCGTGTTAAATTTCCTACAGCCTCTAGCCTCCAGCCTCCAGTCTATTTCCCAGCCTCTAGCCTCTAGCCTCCAGCCTATTTCGCAAGTCTCCTGGGATTCCGGAGAGGTGATTTTATTAAAAATAGCGGCTATTTTTCTGCTCGTTTTTTTAAACGGGCTTTTTGTGGCTTCTGAATTTGCCATTGTCAAGATTCGTCCGAGTCAAATTGAGGCCTTGATTGAAGAAAAAAACCCTCGAGCAAAGCGAGCGCGTCATATCATTTCTCACCTTGATGCTTACCTCTCTGCAACTCAGCTAGGAATAACGCTTGCCAGTCTGGGCCTCGGTTGGATTGGAGAGCCATTTTTAAACTCGCTCTTCACCCCACTCTTTTTTTCCGTAGGTATTACGTCAGAAAAAATCATTGCCTCCTGTTCCTTCGTGGTGGCTTTTACCTTAATCACTTTTCTTCACATTGTTCTTGGAGAACAATCGCCAAAAACATTTGCGATTCGCAAACCGATTCAAACAATCTTGTGGTTGAGTCCCCTTCTAGCGGCATTTTATCTTTTGTTTCGTCCTGCTATTGTGTTGTTAAATGGAGCTTCCAATACGTTACTTCGTTATGTCTTTGGGCTCGAGCCAGCCAATGAAACCGAGCTATTTCATAGTGAAGAAGAAGTGAGACTCATTTTGGGAGAGAGTGCCAAAACCGATGAAATAACGCCTCTTGGCCAAAAGCTTGCCCTCAATGCCTTTGATCTTCGCCATCGTGTGGTGCGCGACATCATGACCCCTCGGAGTGAAGTCGTGACTTTTGATCTTACTAAAGGATTCGAGGAGGAGATTGCTAAAGTGGTGGCCTCGCAACATACACGTTTTCCTATTTGCTCTGGAGAATTAGACGAGACCTCTAGTCTCGTTCATATCAAAGACCTCTTAGCCTGCATCGTGGCTTCTTCAAAAAAAGGAATTGTTTTTTCAGCAACAGCATCGCCGCACCATGATCCCGAAGAAATTACTGTTTCAAATCGCAAAAAATTAGCTGGCATTCAGAGGCCTATCCTCCATGTCTCGGAGATGATGTCACTAGAAAAACTGCTAGACTTTTTTTTAGCACAACATGCTCATCTCGCTGTTGCTGTCGATGAATATGGAGGCGCTGTTGGGATTGTGACACTCGATAATGTCCTTGAAGAATTGGTAGGATCCATTCAAGACGAATTTGATACTGCTCAGGAAGAACTGCGTCAGATTAGTGATGAAGAGTTTGAAGTCGTTGGATCCTTTGCCTTACATGACCTTTTAGAAATGATAGGACTCAAGATTGAAGAGACCGATGTTAGCACAATAGCAGGCTATGTAACCCAGCTGCTCGATCACTTGCCACAACGTGGAGAACAAGTTTTGATTGGAGAGTATTGTGTCACGGTCAAAGAAAGTGACGGTCGTCGTGTTCTGAAACTGAATTTTAAGAAATCGACTATGGAGTCAGATCCGTTATCACAATAACAGAACTGATCCCATTTTCGGCGGCCTAGAAATCGTTACCCGTTACTTCATCAATATTTTTCTCATGAAGCCACACGTTCAAGATAACTACGATTCTGGCCTGCTCGAGAAGAACATGAGAACCATTGTGGGGACAGAATGGATGTTCGTGCTTACCATGGCGAGTTGCTTTTTTGCGTATGGTTTGAGCATGGCTCAGCCATCTACTTCGACGTCAGGGTCCAATTCTTTCCTTATTTCAAACCCAACCTTGGCAAGGGATGAGGAGGCAGTTTCGACCCCTACTACCAACACCACAAACCAACTGAGCTTACCTATTGCTGCTGCATCACCAGCTACCAGTGATCTTCCTTTGCCAACTCCGTCGATCATACCACAAAACCCATCACCAACTCCGATTCCATCAGTAACGAGTTACACCAATTCTAAGTCGGCACTTTTAGGATCATCAACAGATTCTAACTCATTGCCCACAAATGCTGCTCCAGCGCTAGGAACAAATTCCACTTTTTTTGTGCAAGATTTAGAAAAAAAAGGGAATAGTGTGCCTGCCTCTACGAAAGCCTTAATGGATGCTGGAACGAAGGTAAAATCAGGGGTTGTAGCCATGGGAGCACCTCGACTGACCATTGATGATTGTGTAAAAACAGCACTTCAAAAAAATCCCTCTATCCTCACTGCCATCGATACGATTCGTCAGCAGAGTGGTAATTTTATTACGGTTCGTTCAGCGATTATTCCTCAATTCGGAGTGACCAATGCTGCTTATGCTTGGATCGATCCTCAGTTAAACAACAAAGGTAACTTACCAGCCAATCAAGTCCCCCTTAATCAAACCTGGGGATTGCAACTAGGAGGATCTCAGCTTCTCTATAATGGTGGTACAGCAGAGGCCAATATTAAGGCTGCTAAATTTTCTGAGCAGATCGCTTACTACAATCTTCGCGTGACGATTGATTCTATCATTGCGCAAATTATTGCTGCTTTTTACCAAGTTGTACTCAATCGAGCGCTCGTCGTGGCCAACCAACAAAGCGTCGAGCTCCTTGCCAGCCAAGTAGAGGATCAAAAAAGTCGTTTTGACGCAGGGACAGTTCCTCGTTTCAATGTTCTTCAGGCAGAGGTGCAGCTGGCTAATGCTCAACCAGGTCTAATCACCGCCCGTAATAACCTCCGTATTTCCTTGTTTCAGCTTGTTCAACTCATCGGCATGAATTATCCCAACCTCAATGCTGTGGAAGTTCCTTTTGAAGTCGTCGGAGAACTTGTCTATCAACCACGGAAAATCAATACGGATGAATCGATTCATACGGCATTGCAGCGTAGTCCGACCCTCAAATCACAACGTCAAAATATTTTAATGATGGCCGAAAATATCACCGCAGCGTTGGGAGGCTATCTTCCGACCATGACGGCTACGGGAGGCTACCAATATCTTTCTTTTGATGGTTCTTATTCGAATGGCTCCACGGTTTATAGCCATAATCTCAACAATTTTGTGAGCGGATGGTTTTTTGGAGTGCAGGGAAATTGGGCCATCTTTGATGGACTCGCTACCTACGGGAATGTGAAACAAGCAAAAGCAAATCTCATGATTGCTAAGACCGCTTATGATAATAGCGTTCGCCAAGTCATCCTCAGCGTGCAGCAGGCCATTTCAAACATGCAGCAGGCCAAGGAGACCGTGGATAGTCAAAAAGCCAACGTGCTTCAAGCTGCTGAGGCTTTACGCCTGGCTCAAGAGCGCCTCAATGCCGGGGCAGGGGTTCAGCTTGATGTGCTCAATGCGCAGGTGCAGCTTTTACAAGCACAGACAACGGTGTTGCAATCGGAATATAACTATATCGCCTACACGGCCCAATATGATCAAGCCCTCTCGCTCAACACGCAGTACGAAGAACTTTTTGATGACCCGATGAATCATCGAGAAAAAGGACGCTACAAAATGCTCAACTCATCTAAAAATCCGCAGCCGCTTTTGCCAAAGTCACTGAGGGGGACTGATCCTTTGCCTGTTGAGTTTACTAAGGCCAAACCGATAGTGAAAAAAATTTCAAAGAAGAAAAACAAAGAGTGAATTTGCATCCTCCCTTCATTCAAAAAATTTTTCTCTCCCCTGAGAAATATTTTTCTGCAACTGCTTGTTTAATCGGAAGAATTCCTGGTCTCATCCTGCCATCTGACCGGAAAGAGGCATTGTTACTCCAGCAGCCGCTCCACCAGAAAATTGTCGAGACGCTTTATCTCACTGATGATTTTTCAACAAAGCTTCCTCTGGTTTGTGCTGATCAGTGCCATGGATCGGACATTGCACTGGTCGAACCTCCTTTTGCTACCGAGACGCAAGAGGTCGCGCAGGTCGATGGGCTCATGACTTCTTCCCCTGAGGTTATCTTAGGAATTCGTGTAGCGGACTGTGCTCCAGTCTGGATTGTCGATAAAAATGGACGTGCAGGGGCACTCATCCATTCTGGGAAAAAAGGAACCGAGGCAGGAATTGTTCCCAAAGCTATTTTAAAGATGCAGGAAACATTTCACATCGATCCCCAGGAGTTGATTGTGACTATTGGTCCTTGTATCAGGCCTCCTCACTATGAAATTGATTTTGCTAAGATTATTGCCGAGCAAGCGCTCGAGGCAGGTGTCACCATGATTCAGGATGAACACATCTGCACTGCGTCGCATCTTGACCGCTATTACTCCTACCGTCGCGAACAAGGAAAAACAGGGCATATGCTGGCGCTTCTTCTTCTGAAAAAATCAAAAAATTTTTCAGAAGAAGAATCTTCCCCCTAAACTCCTAACCCCCTAAACTTCTAAACTTGTTGTAATGCTTCTCCTCGACCAATACGTTCTTAAAAAATTCGCAATCCCTTTTATCTACTGCATTGTGGGATTTATAGCGATTTGGCTTGTCTGGAATCTGAGCACTAATCTCCCTGACTTTGTTCAAGGTCATATCACGTTTGGAACGCTCCTCTATTTTTATGGAACGCAGATTCCCAATGTCATTGTTCAAAGTATTCCGGTGGGAGCTCTCTTAGCTATTCTTTACTCGATGACACAAATGTCACGCAGCAACGAGATCATCTCGATGTTGTGTAGCGGACGCAGTCTCTATCGTATTTTTTTACCCTTTTTTTTTGTAGGGCTACTCTTGGTTGTCATCAGTAGTTACTTCAACTATGAAAAAGCACCTCAAGCAGAAGCCATCAAAAATCAGCTGATGGATGAAATTAAAAATGGGAAAAAAAGTAACACCATAATGCGAAATCATCTTTTTCGCAATCGTCTGGATAATCGCACCTGGTATTTACAATCACTCGATTTGACTCACCAATCTGCTCATCAAATTCAAATTATTCAACAAGATCAAAACGGCAATATCGTTGAAAAATGGTATGCTGTGGATGCAATCTTTGACCCGGCAACACACACTTGGACGTTTCAAGAGATGCATCATGTCGTTGTTGACCCGGTTGGCAATGTCCTCACCTTTGACTTTTTGCCTCAACGTGAAATCAGTGATTGGAGTGAATCGCCTTGGCGTATTGCTAGCTCGAGTATGAATCCAGACTTTCTTGGGGTTCCTGAGCTTCGAACCTACCTGAGCAACAATAGCGACTTTCCAAAAGCACGTCTTGCTCCTTTTGTGACACATCTAGATTATCGATGGGCACTTCCTTGGACCTGTTTTATCGTGATTCTTCTGGCAGCACCCTTAGGAGTGATCTACTCACGAAGGAGTATTTTGAGTGGCGTGGCACTCGCGGTTGTGCTTTTTGCAGCACTCCTTTTTTCCAGTAATCTTTTTCTAGCCCTAGGCAAAGGTTATCGTTGTCCCGCTTGGATTGCGGCTTGGGGACCCAATATTGTCTTCACAGGAATTGGAATCTTCCTCATCTGGATTAAGGCAACAGGACGAGAGCTGCCCAAGCTTTCGTGGCCGAAGTGATGCCTGACGTCGCACGTGTATCCGTTCACAGGAACGGATAAGGCTGTAGGCAAATTCATTTTAGAAGGAAGAAACAATTTTTTGAATCTAACGCTGATATAGTCTTTTAAATCCATAAGGGCACGATCTGAACTTACTCTTTTTCTTGATAACAGCGTTCGCTCTTCGGCCTTGTTATCAAGAAAAATTTCATCGTCTTATCGCGCCCTTCTCTCTTTAAAAGACTATATATAGAAAAGGAAGTCGATGAATTACGACGTTCCAGCCTTCGCGGGAATGACGTGGCTGTATGAGTATATTGACTTGCTTGCTCCCGCTCGGCTCGCCCCTTTGGGGCTTTTCTTCGGAAATTCTATCCTAGCGCCCTCCCAAGCAGCTGTATTGCCCGAGGAGCAATTCGAGACTGATGCAGTATACATAAGGCTCTCGCAAGCCGCAGCAGAATGAGTGTGAAATATCCGGGCTAGCCTACAGTCTTACCCGTTCCCGCGAACGGCTACCCACCTTTACACCACTTCCACTGGACACTCCGGGAGCGCCTTTAAAAAAGCTTTTCCGTACGGCTTATGAATCACGCGGCTATCTAAAATAACAATGTTTCCACGATCTTGTTTGTTGCGGATGAGCCGACCGACACCTTGGCGTAATTTTAGAATTGCCTCTGGGAGTGAATAGTCACTAAAGCCATTACCTCCGTTGGCCACGATTTCCTCAAATCGTGCTTCAGTCAGAGGATGATCCGGTGTAGCAAAGGGAAGCCGTGTGATCATCACATTAGAAAGGGCCTCTCCAGGAATGTCGACTCCTGTCCAGAAACTCTCGGTTCCAAAGAGCACGCATGGTTTCCCAGAGCGAAATTCCTCCAGCATGCGCGAGCGTGAAAGACCAGTTCCTTGAACAAGAAGAGTCCATTTTTTCTTTTCAAAAAAAGTTTTCATCGCGGCAGCAAGGTTTTGCATGCTCCGGTAGCTCGTAAAAAGAACAAAGGTGCGTGCCTCACTCTGCTCTGTAAAATGTATGATCCACTTTTGTAATGCCTCTTCATAACCAGGATGACGTGGATCTGGCATTTGACGTACAAGGTGAAGACGCATCTGTTTTTGGTAGTCAAACGGAGAACCAAGCTGAAGCGCTCGTACCTCCGAGGCTCCAATACGGGACCTAAAATAGTGAAGCTCGGGAGCTCCTGTTGAAAGAGTGGCGCTGGTAAGAATAGCACTGGTCTTTTTGGCAAAGAGCTGTTCTCTGAGGTGAGAGGCCATATCAATAGGAGAGGCACGGAGCGTACAAGAAGTGACACCACGGCCACTTTTTTCAATCCAATAGACGTAGTGAGGAAAGCTCTGCTCTAAAAAAGAGAGGAGGCTCTCACTGGTGCGCGCAAGCTGCTGGGCAATGTCACTGAGTTCCGCTTGGAGTACTTCATTTAAAGGGGCAGCGATGATCTCTATTAAAATTTCAAGCTGATTCAAGCGCTCCACCAGTGACTTCTTTTTTTTATTTGGTAAAAACCGCAATTGCTCTGGCCCTCGCAGACGAAACTCACGTCCTTGTTGAAAATCACATCCAGCAAGTAAGGTTTCAAAAAAGTGGTCACTCTCCTCAAGAAGCTCTGTGGTTGCTGTGATCGCTTTAGTAGCCTTGAGTTGCTGAAAAATTCCTTTGTGGGTGCGTGGATGATAGAGGCGCTGAAGTAACTGCTTGAGTCCATATTGAGAAACCGTGATGCCAACATGATGGGAGGCAATGTTCTCAATGGTGTGGGCTTCATCCAGAATCACAAAGTCGTTTGGGAAAAGATAGCCTGTTTCCCTTTCGTTAGAATCTTCCAAGAGCGTAAAAAAAAGCGTGTGGTTGAGAATCAGGACATCAGCAGCAAGAGCACGCTTTCGTGCCACTTGATAAAAACAACGTGGATCTTTTCCGCACGTTTTCGGAGAACACACAGAACGATCACTACAAACGTGAGCCCAAACTTGGGAGTCGGGTTCTGGGGAAAGAGAGCTCAGTGTTCCATCTCGTGTGGTTTCACTCCAGAGGCGAATCCGTTCTAATTCCGGCAAGACATCACCTGCAAAAAAATCATGGGCATGATGCAGAGCACGATTAAAACGTGCAGGACAAAAATAATTTTGCCGACCTTTGAGTAAAACCGCATCAAAAGGAATGCCGAGAATATTTTGAAGAAGCGGTAAATCTTTGTACAAGAGCTGTTCTTGAAGTGTGATGGTATGCGTGCAAATAATGGACTTGCGGCCCGAGCGAACCGCGTAGAGAACCGCTGGAATCAAGTAGGCAAGCGACTTGCCAACACCTGTTCCCGCTTCAACGACAAGGTGAGTCTCTCCTTCCAGAGCCTCTGCAATGGCATGTGCCATTTGAAACTGTTCGGGACGTGTTTCAAATCCAGAAATTTGAGAGAGCACCCCTGTTTCTCCAAAAATGGCAGCTACTTGATCCACTAGCGATTTCTCTTTTGAGATCATCTCTTGTGAATTTCTTTCTGTGAGGTCGTTCATCTAATAAGAATAGGGGTATTGGAGTATACCTTTGAGGAATGAATTTTAGGAAATTTTACTGGTTCTTTTTGGCATTAGCTACGCTGTCATCGCTTCTGTTATCTCGATAGCAGCGCACTCTGACGCCTTACTAGTGCCCAAAACGCCTGCATAAAAAAATCTTAAAATTCATTACTCAAAGGTATACAAGCTAAAGCCCTGAGAAAAGATCTTCTAATTCCATGAGGGAGGAAACATGGGATATCTTTTCACGTAATGGGCGTACTCCCGGAAAGCCTTTGGTGTAGGCCATGAGACGGGCACGCATGCCAGACATGGCTGCGGCTTCGTTTCCTTTGAGTGTGATTTCCTCAACACAATGACGACGAATAAGCGTGCACCGCTGCTCCAGTGTCGGCTGAGGCGATTTCTGCACTCCTTCAAGGGCTGCTCGAATTTCAGAAAAAATCCAGGGGTTGCTCATCGCAGCACGTCCAATCATCAGTCCAGCAACTCCTGTTTCCAAGGCCTTCAGAGCATCTTCTGCTGATCCAATATCACCATTACCAATAACGGGAATGGAGATCGCCTCCACAACCTGTGCAATGACATCCCAATTGGCCCTACCCGAATAACCTTGAGCCTTAGTACGACCATGAACAGTAAGACGCTGGATACCGCTTCCTTCAAGGAGGCGTGCTGTGGTGGTGGCATTGATGGAAGCATCATCCCAGCCAATACGAATTTTGGCTGTCACCGGAAGTGGTGCTACCGCTTGGACCACAGCAACAGCCACTTTTTCTAAGGTGGGGCAATCTCGAAGCAAAGAAGAACCACCATGACGGCAGATGACTTTACTTGCAGGGCACCCAAAATTGAGATCAATAAAATCAGGCCTCACCCAGTCGACCACACGTTGTGCTGCTTCTGCAAGTCGCTCGGGATCTCCTCCAAAAAGCTGAACCCCAAGTGGACGCTCCTTCTCTGTGAAGGCGAGGTAGCGTCGTGTTCTCTCGTTTTGGTGCATGATTCCATCGGCAGAAACGAATTCGGTGGTGAGTATATCTGCTCCTTGTTCTTTACAAATACGACGAAAAATAGAATTGGTCACTCCTGCCATAGGAGCTAGGAAGAGAGGAAAAGAGATCGAAGGCATCAAAGAGAAGTAAAGAGTAATGGATAGTGGGCGAACATAGAGAGTGAAAAATAGCACTCTTGGTAACGTTGACCTTTTATAGTCTTTTAAAGAGAGAAGGGCGCGATAAGACGATGAAATTTTTCTTGATAA
>JBMOFC010000057.1:0-11482 GCA_049314455.1 Chthoniobacterales bacterium | reverse complement strand
CGGGTCGTGTTCTGACAATGCACCCAACTACAGAATTTTTTAAAACGCTCTAGAGTTCTTTCCTAAGCAAGCTCTTTATTTCAGAGAATGACTCCTTTCAACACTTCAACACTTCAACCCCTAAACTCCTAAACAAGGAACTCGGTAATGATTGCTGATTAAGTTATCTTATTTTCCTAAGACTCCTGAGTAGTTACCAAAACTTTTACTTTCCTTTGTGTTCTTTTGCGTTCTTTTGTGGTTAATTTCTTATTTCCCGCTCATGCATCTTGCCTCCATGCAGACCATCCCTTTTTTAGCAATCATCAAGTACAGTGGAGACCCTCTCATTAATGTTGCGGGAGCCTATGTTCCTGCGTGGCTTGCTTGCATGCTCGCTGGAATCTTAGGAACTTGGTTTATAGGAATTCTTTTCCATCGTTTAGAATGGTCTTCCATCTTGCATCCACAAATATTGATGATTCCATCTATCTTCGCAGCAATCACGCTCTGGACATGGCTTTTCTTTTTTGCAGCACGATGAATGATCCTAAAACCACGCCTGTAGTCCTGCTGAGTACCACTCATGAATGGAGGAACTTTTTATCGCATCCCAATATTATTGTTTTTATTTTTCAAGCTATCATCCTTCTAACGGTCATTATTGGAATCTTCAAAGTCTGGAATAACGTCCAAACCTTTCCTCGCACCGATGATGCTGAAATCATTGCAAATACAGTTGGTGTTGCCGCTCAAGTAGGTGGAACTATCACCAAAATCTACGTGGTGGATAATCAAAAATTGAAACGCGGTGATCTGATTATGACGCTGGACTCACGCCCTTATGAAGCAGAAGCAGCACGAGCGAAGGCGAAGCTAGAACTTGTCTGCAGCGAAGTGAAAGCACTCGAAGAACAAATACGAGCT
The DNA here is from genome assembly GCA_049314455.1 of Chthoniobacterales bacterium. Lineage (GTDB taxonomy): Bacteria > Verrucomicrobiota > Verrucomicrobiia > Chthoniobacterales > UBA6821 > CAIWMF01. The sequence continues at coordinate 10,576 of JBMOFC010000057.1, read as the reverse complement.
GCCAAAGCTACACTGCATGATCGAGAAGCAAGAGCAGCCTATGCTGTCATGCATTACGAACGATTAAAACCACTCTTGGAGGGGAACTTCGCCTCTGCTGATAAAGTTCAACAGGCACAATCTGAAGCAGAAAGCAGTACTGCCTTGGTTCATGAATCGGAAGCTCTCGTGGAAAAGGCAATCCACAACCTGGCTGAGGTGAATGGCAAAAACACACATATTGAAGAAGCAGAAGCAGAACTTTGGAATGCAGAACTACATGTCTCTTACTGCAAAATTTATGCCTCGTGTGATGGCTACATTACGAATCTCAAAATTGCCCCTGGCTCTTTTGCAGCACGAGGGGAGCAACTCTTCACCATCGTTGATTCAAGTATTTGGTATGTCCTTGCCAACTTTCGCGAAATTGATATCCACCATATTAAAGAAGGCCAAAGTGCACGCGTCTATTTGATGGCTCGTAATCGCACTCCCATTTCTGGTATTGTTCAAGGTATCTCCCGCGGTGTCTTCCCTTATGTTGGTGCCTCACGTAACACAGCCGCACAAGGAGGTGTACTAGCCGTCGTACCACCCACTTTTGATTTTATTCAACTAGCAACACGCTTTCCCATTCGTATTGTATTACAAGGAGAAGAAAAATCTGATTTTCGCCTCGGAGGCAAAGCCTCGGTGATTATTGACACCCGAACGACTCCTTTTGGAGGCGAATTAAAGTTGCTGCAAGAACCTGACTTCGTCCCTTTTGTTCCCCCACTCTACCCTCTTAATCAGGAGAAAGAGCCATGAATGAAGTAAAAGAAGCAGCTCACAAAGAGGCGATCACGTCTGCACTCGCTGCTGCTTTTGGAACTGCTGGAACCGTCTTGATTGTAGAGTTCTTGCATCTTCCTAATGCCTACATAGCTCTGAGCCTCGCTGGTGCGCTATCGCTGCTCCCGATGCCTTCATTTCAAGATTTTCTTTTTCGCATCGGATCCGTCACTCTAGGAATTCTTAGCGGCGTATTACTCATCACGACCTTACCACAATCACCTTGGGTTTATTTTTTCTCCATAGGATTTATCGCTGCTGTCGGATACCATTTTTTTTTAAAATATGTTGGTGCCGGAGCCGCTTATATTTTCAGCGCCTATTTTGCAGCGATGTGCGTAGAAGCCATCACAGGACTTTTTTCGAGTGATATTGTTATTACTGGGCTTGGATTATTAGTTCAGTCGATTATACCCATTGTTGTCACCTATAGCGTGACTCTAATTTTAAAAAGAAAAACTGCCCCTGCCAATAATCCTATCTTGAGGTCACCGATTACTAGCATGACCAGTATCACTCTAACTGTTTGGATTGCTATTCTTGTGGCTTTTTCTATCAAAACAAATGAACCAGCTAGACTTGTTATTGCAAGTGTTGCTGGCATTACAGCTCTTGAAACAGAAAGATCCACAGAATCATTTAGAAAAAAAATGCTAGGTTACGTTATGGGAGCCGTTACATCGATTTCCTTTATTGTGGTCATCGTAGCATCCACCAATGATCTCACAATCTACCTACTTGGCTTAGGCTTCGTCTTTGGATTTCTTGAATGGCTTGCCAATTATTACACCTCACAAAAAATATTATTTCGCGCTATTTCAATCATGTTTGCTTACTCTGCACTGATGTTACCAGCGCCTGATAGCAACTTGCATGTTAGCATAGAACGAGTCACCTCCAGTTTTATTGGGTTCTCCATCGCCATTCTTGTTTTTCTATTCATGGTAGAAGTACAAAAAATAACGATTCTCATGATATCTCCAAAAAGTGTTGTTGAATAAACCAACCTCGCCTCAACCACAACAGTAATGAGACTTCTTTTTTTTCGAAAAAGAAGAATTTCACGCGCTGTTCTTCTCCTTTTTACAAGACAACTAGCAATCCTCCTACACGCAGAATTGCCGCTCATTCGTAGTTTGGAAATCTTAGCAGAACAGGAATCAAATCGTTCTTTTAAACAGACACTATTGGAGCTCATAGAAAATATTCAACGCGGCAACACCTTCAGTGAATCGCTAGCCGCCTATCCAGATTTTTTCCCTTCATTCTACCTCAATATGGTTCGAGCAGGAGAAATAAGCGGTATGCTCGGGCTTGCTCTAGATCGCTTGTTGATTTCTCAAGAGAAGATGCAAAAGATCTACCATAAAATGACTTCGATCCTGCTCTATCCCGCGCTTGTGCTTATCATGACTCTGCTGATGATGGCTTTTTTAGCTGTTATTATTATTCCAAAATTTGAAGCTGTTTTTGCAGAGGCACTCGTTGGAGGAGCACTTCCCCCGCTTACACAACGTGTCTTAGAAGTGAGTCGTTACGGACGAGATCATCTTCTGAATTTTTTTTTAGGCCTGGGCCTACTTTGCATCGTCACAAAAATAGCATTCACCGTAGAACATCTCTGCAAGCTTTGGGATCGACTCCTCTTAAAACTTCCCCTCTTGGGAAGCATGCTTCAAAAATATTTTGTCTCAAACTCATTCTATACCTTAGGAACATTGACGCTTCATCGTGTTCCAATGCTTGAAGCCATTCAAGTCACTCAAAAGATTTCAGACAACAGAACCATTCAAGCCGCCATAAAAATGATCTATCAGAGCATTCAAGCTGGCGATTCACTTGTGACTCCACTCCAAGCAAACCCTCTTTTTCCACCGATGGTGATCAGCATGGTAGCTGTCGGCGAAGAGACGGGGCAGCTTCCAGAGATGCTGCTACAAGTAGCCACGATTTACGAACAAGAAGTGGATCATCGCGCAACACAACTTATGACCCTCATGGAACCATGCCTCATTTTGCTCCTAGCCTGTTTTGTAGGAACAGTTGTGATTGCTCTTTTTTTACCACTCATAACGATGATCGGTAACATGGGAGGGTGATGTAGCCGTTCAAAACGGGTACAGTTGAAGTTACAAGTTGAAGTTGAAGTTGAAGCAAAAAAAAAGCAAACCTGTTAAGAAAGCGAGTATTTCATTTTTGTCAAAAACCTCATTTTGCCTACAGTCTATAATCTACAGCCTCATTACTTGCTTTGAACGGATACCCCCCTCGAATCACGATCTGTGACCACGTTTCAAATTCTTCAATACGTTCTAGCAGCTCTGGATAAGTGAAGAATCCCAGTTCGGCAATCGCCTCTTCTCTTGCTGAAACATCCTCTGAAATAAGAGCACAATGATGCACAACTCCGAGATGGACAGCACCTACGGGATTAGAATCATCATTGAGCAAGGCGAGCGGCTTGATTTGATCAGCATGGAAAGAGACAGGCACGTGTAATTCTTCCTCAAGCTCTCGCAACAAAGCCCGCTTGTAGGCAGCAGCGTCAAAGTGAGCGCCTAATCCATCTTCATCATTGATGTGACCCCCAATACCAAGAGAACGTTTTTTCAAAAGACGCTTCTCTCCAGAGCCACTCCCACGGCGGTAATGAAGAATCCGATCTCCACACGTAATAACAATGTAAGGAATGATTTGCTTGAAGGAGGGATCTTCTTCGGCCTTGGCACGCTCAAGAAAAGAGTGATTAGCCGGATCTAAAAAACATGGCAGATACTTTTCAATATTAGGCTGAAGGCCTTGAAAGGAGCCGAGATCTTCAAAAAGAGAACGAGGAATGACTAATACTTTTTCTTGAGTACTCATGAGATCGTTTAGGGGTTGTTTAGGGGTTTATAGTCTTTTAAATCCATAGGGGCACGATCTGAACTTGCTCTTTTTCTAATAATAGCGTTCTCATCACTCACGTTATCTTAAGATAGCGCTCGCTCTTCGGCCTTGTTATCAAGAAAAATTTCATCGTCTTATCGCGCCCTTCTCTCTTTAAAAAACTATAGAAGTTTAGAGGAGTTAAGAAAATACTCACAAGGATAAAAGGGATGGAGGACATTTCCTTCATGCTCCCCGAATAAATTTTCTCCGCAACTCTGCTTCTGAAAATTGAATCATCGTAGGTCGTCCTGAGGGAGTAGCATAAGGAAGTTCACATTTCAATAAATCACGTAGGAGCATCATGGCTGCTGTTTCTTCGTGCGGTATTTTTTGAGCCACAGCTGCCATCCGACTCACCGAGCGTGCCAATGCCTCTTCAATCATCCTGACACCTTGACTAACACGATCATTGTTTTTGGATTCTGCGTCTTGAAGCTGCTCGAGAAGCTCGTACAGCAGCTTTGCCACTGGTACCTCCTTGAGCAACACAGGAACTGCATCGATCTTAAGGCTTCTACTGGCATGGCTAGTACTCCCTTTTCCAAAAGCATCGATTTCTAAGCCTGCTTTTTCCAACAAAGCTTGATGGGCCATCACCCAAGCAAACTCCGAAGGAGAGACCTCGACAATTTCTGAAAGTAATAATTGTTGACGCTCTAGCATCCCGTCGCTCAGAGAACGGCGCAAGCGCTCGTAGGTGATACGTTCTAGGGCAGCACACACTTCGATCAAAATAAAACCATCTCCTTCTTCCACGATGAGGTAACGCTCCGCTACCGATCCGACATAACGGCAGGACGGCTTCTCCAAGGAAAATTGCTCCTGTTGTGTCACAGGATCGCTCGTAGCATGATTCTCTTCTTGTGAATCTGTTTGGTGGGGCAAAGAAGCGCTTCCCTCCTTCACCCAAGGAGCAGCCTCCTCAAGTAAGGCTGTTGGAACCACTGGTAAAAAGGGCTGATCGTAACCCGAGTGTCTTATCGAATAAGGACGTGCGATTTCCTGAAGTGGCAGCGGAGTCGTCGTACGAGCGTAGTTTCCCATCACCTCGGAAGCAGCACGTAGAGCAGCGGCTCTGATTTGTCCGGGCTCTTGAAAACGAACTTCGCGTTTTGCAGGATGCACGTTGCAATCGACAGTTGCAGGGTCGAGCCCAAAAAAAAGAACCGCCTGTGGATGGAGTCCTTTTGGCAAAATACCATCACAGGCTTCCCTCAATGCCTGTGATAAAAAAGGACTACGAATCATTCGCCCATTGATAAAAAGAAGTTGTTGAGAGCGATCGGAACGTCCCTCCCCAGGACGTGCAAAAAAGCCATACACGCTTATCCCCTCTACCTCGATACGTGGCACCTCGGTCATCTGCTTTAAAAAAGCGGCCCCATAAAGATCACGAAGACGCACCGCAAGCGAATCGCTGGAAGCAAGACGAAAGACCTCACGATTATCCCGCAGGCAGGTGAAGGCGATCTCGGGATGAGCGACCGCTAAAATTTGAAGCTGCTCCAAGAGATGTGCCGTCTCCGTTGGTTCACTCTTGAGAAATTTGCGTCGTACAGGAACATTAAAAAAAAGATCCTTCACCTCCACCTGAGTCCCCCACGGTTGGGCACTTTCGCACACATCGATAATTTTTCCTCCATCCACGATGATCTCAGTTCCAGAAGCGGAATTTTCTGTACGCGAGCGCGTGCTCAAACGAAACCGAGAAACACTTGCAATACTCGGAACCGCTTCTCCTCGAAACCCAAGGGTTCCAATGACCGAGAGATCCTCCAAGGTCTGGATTTTACTCGTGGCATGGCGCTCTAGCGACAAAAGAGCATCCGAGCGATCCATCCCGCAACCATCATCGGTTACCCTCAGCAATGTGACTCCACCTTGTTGAAAGGCCACTTCGATACGTTTGGCGCCTGCATCAATACTATTTTCGACAAGCTCCTTGAGGACCGAGGCAGGCCGCTCCACCACTTCTCCAGCAGCCACCTGACTGGCCACAAGATCACTTAAAAGACGAATAGAACCCATGGAAGCAGAGAGTAAAGAGTCAAGAGTAAAGGGTAAAGAGTGGTTTTAGAATCGTGTAGAAAAAGGGTCAGTCCGGGCTAGTGGCACATTTAAAAAATGGAACTTTCACTCCTTGCGCCAGCTACTCTTTACCATTTACTCTTGACTCCTTACTCTTCAACGAACTCTTTATTCCTTCATGCAGCCACGACCTCCTTTGCGACAATCACTTCGGACTATTTTCCTCATTCTTCAAAAGCAGATCTTCCCATGGTGGATTTCCGAAGAAAAAAAAATAGCGTGGCTGGGAATGATCTCGCTGGTGATTTTGAGTCTGGCTTCTGTTTACATCGCAGTTCTTTTCAATAATTGGTCACGTGATTTTTACAATACGCTAGAACAAAAAAACCTTGATGGCTTCTTGCATCAAGTTCTGATTTTCATCCCGCTGGTTGCCATTTTACTTTTTGATTTTTGCACCCGTGCTTATCTCACAGCATGGTTGAGCTTTCGTTGGCGCCGCTGGGCCACCGTAGCGCTACAAAAAAAATGGCTCTCGAATTATAATTTCTACAAGATTCCGTTGCGAGGAAAGGAGATGGATAACCCCGATCAGCGTATTTCTCAAGATGTACGGGAGGTTTGCTATGCCACGATTTCCATCTTTCTTTCTTTTTTTAGGGAGGGGGTGAATTTTATCACCTTTGCCATCATCTTGTGGAATCTTTCCAAAGTTTTTGATTTTAAAATGATGGGCCATAGCCTTCATATCCCAGGGCTTCTCGTCTGGACCTCGATCCTTTACTCGCTCATCGGGACCCTTGTGATTTTCAAAGTGGGTGGACCAATCATTGATCTGGATCGGATTCAGGAAAAAAGAGAGGCCAATTTTCGTTATAGCCTCATGCGTATTTTTGAACGACGTGAAGAGATTGCGACCTTTCGAGGTGAAGCCGTAGAGCAGGAGGTCCTCCAAGGAACCTTTCTGGAATTGACGAAAAATTATTATCAGATTTTAAAACGCCAAATCTACATCAACCTATTTCAAAATTTTTACCGTAACGCGAGCATGTTTGTCCCTCTTTTTCTCGTAGGGCCATTATACTTTAAAAGCATCATCACTATGGGGGTCTTGATGCAAACGCAAGGAATGTTTGCAGAAGTCAATGCCTCCTTATCTTCGGTCATGACGGAGTTTCAAGGGATCGCAGGAGCACTCGCCTCCCTCAAACGTTTGATCGCCTTTGACGCGCTGATGCAAGCGGAAGAGAAGCCTATCAGAAACTTGAATTCTTCAACACAACAACTCCACATTCCTTCATTTATTATTCGCACCCCAACCGCTCAAAAAATATGGACCTCTCCAGAAATATTTTTAACACCTGGCGACCGTAAAATCCTCATGGCTCCCTCCGGCACTGGAAAAACAAGCTTCCTGCGAGTGATTTCAGGAATTTATCCCTACGTGGATGGTGGTCTCGTCACGCTTGATCACGATGCAATGATCATTCCACAACGCCCCTACATGCCCGTGGGCACCTTGCGCCAATGCCTTCTCTATCCTTCGCTGGAAGAGCTCCTAGAGCAACAAGCGAAGGAAGAAGAAACTTTGATTGCTTTGATGAAACAAACCTACCTCGAACATCTGATTCCTTCACTCGATGAAGCTGATGACTATCAAAATAGACTTTCCTTAGGAGAACAGCAGCGTATTAATTTCTTGCGCGTCCTCTTGCACGAGCCTCGCTGGCTCTTCATGGATGAACCCTTCTCGCAACTCAACAAGGAATATTCCAAGGTATTGCTACAGTTGCTCACAAGCACGCTCCAGAACAGTGGTATCTTCATCGTCTCCCACCAAGAAATCCCAGGATTTGAAAAAGTATACCTTTGTTGAATGAATTTTAGGATTTTTTTACGCAAGAGTTTTTGGTGTTAGCCCACCTTCGCGGTGATGACGTTCGGCGCGAGGCTGCTATTCACGGTCTGAGTAGAGTATGAATACAGATTCTTAACTCGAAAGTTGATCTTCGTGATGGTATCGTCCTAAAGGTTTGATAATATTTTTTGCTTTGTGGTCAGTTTGAGTTAGCAAAAAATTTTGACAGGCTCCTCAAAAAAGGTTCTTCCCCATTCATTGGAAGTTTCTTTGAGGCTATTGGATTCAAAAATGGCACTCAAACTCAACCTGATTGCACTCAAATTTCTCTAAAAACAATGATCCAAATCACACCAGAAGCAGCACGCCATATACGCCAACTTGTTGCAGAACAAAAAAACAACGAGGCACAAGGTCTCCGCCTTGCCATCGAAAAAGGAGGCTGTGCCGGCCTCCAATATGTCATGTCCCTTGGAATGCCACAGGCAGAGGACCTGATTATCACTCGTGATGAGGCACTGATTTTCATCGATGCCCAGAGCTCTGAAAAACTTACTGACTGCACACTCGGCTATGAAGAGGGATTAACAGGAAGCGGCTTTCGCATCCTCAACCCTCAAGCAGCTCGCAGCTGTGGTTGTGGAACTTCTTTTGAACCAAAAGAGAAAGATCCGAGCAAGTAACGGGTAATAGATAACGGTTAGAAAGCATCAATCAGCGGATCTAAAAAGAGACCCTTTACCCTTTACTCTTTACCCTTTACTCTCTTGGTTTTTTTCTTCCATGTCTTTTAGAAATTACCATAGTTTCTCCACTGCTGTGCGAAGGCGTGCCATGCCGCATGGTTTCGATAGCATGTTTGCTTGGACGCTTTTTATTTTTCTACTCATTGGATTCACTCTTTTTTGTTGGATGGGGAGCTTTTATGTTTTTGGCCATCCAGAAAAAGCAGCGAATTACAATCTTCTGAAACGCCTGCATAAGCTCGAGGATCCTCAACGCTTCCAAATCACTGCAGCGCCACGCGGTGAATTTTTAAAACCATCCCAACTTTTGGAACGCTTTGGGACGTTAACTCCCATCGACATCAAGCGACTGAACGAAGCGCTACTGCGTAATTTTCTTCGCAATTATCATCAGACTCGAGAACTCGTTCCCTACGCAACGGGCACATACAAAGTCTTAACGGTACTTCCACTCACGAAAAAAAATATTTTTCATCCTGGCGTTGTTGCCCTACTTCAATCTCTCCAGCAGCCTGAAATTTTCTTAGAACAAGTCTTCACCAGCAACAGAGAGAATCTTCCAGCCTTGCAAGCCTCGCTAACACCAGGTCAAGAAATCAAATTAGAAAAACCACTCGACCTTTCTGCCATCATTTTTATGGAGCAACTTCGTGGTGGAGGTCTCCAATTTACCACAATGCCACTCCTCTATGGAACCTATGGAAACCAAGAAAACGGCCAAGCAACCTTTTCACTAGAGCCTCCTGAAACGATCAACATCGAAGGAGGGCTTCCCATTCTTAGCGACAAAGAAGTCGAATCGGCTAGGCGCCTTGCGAGCTCTTCTCAAACCATAAACGCTGCAGAGCCAAAAACAATTCCTCTTAACAATGGAGAGCCATCAAGTGCACCTTTGGTAAGAATCATGACAGAAAAACCGACGCAACCTCCTACAAAGACCTCTCTCGCAGCTCAAAAAACACCGCAAGTAGCGCCTCAAGGAGCATCTCCGTCTTCTTTCACTAGTGGTCAGCAAAAACAGAATCTTCAAGAGACTAAGATCGCAAAAGCTATCCCTGTCGCCACTCCCGCTGCTGCTATCCCAGCGGGCATTCCTGTTGCTGCTCCTGCAGCTATCCCCGTAGGTACTCCCGCTGTGCTCCCTGCCATCGCATTAAACAGACCCTCTCAAGAATCTGTTTCTCCAAAATCTGAGTTGACTTCAAGTTCGCCTGCTACTCTGCAACCAACCGTATCGAGCACTCCAAGTACGACAGCACCATTAGCAACGCCTCCTCCAACCGACTCTCCTACCCCCACAGCTTTTAATTTTTCTTCTTCCATCGTCACTGCCGCCCAACCTCCATCTTCAGAAAATACGAATCCTTCACTCCCTTCCACCACGACTGCAACCAATCCTTCAAGTAATTCGAGTAGCGTATGGCCGCTCTACGAGCCAGGGAAAATGCCACGAGGCCGCATGATGAATCCTACAGAACTTTCCTCGCTCGCTGATCAAGGATTCACCGGAGAACGACTCTACGTTCAAGGAGATTTTGCCGTCACCGCATCGGGTGAACATCGTGCTGTCTTACGCTATCAATCTGCCACAACGGATCTACCCATTGGTCGCACTGGGAAAATTCGTATCATCGTGGACTACCCTCAAGGAACGATCCCTCCAGCAGAAGGAACCTCCCTTTCTCAAGATCACTTTCATCCCCTCATGATCACAGACGTGAAGAAAGAAAAGGATGGGACGGTGAATCTCTACGTGAGGGAAATCGTAAGGTAACTCTGCCCGTTCGCAGGAACGGGTAAGAAGATAGAAGTTTGAAGATGAAAGATAGGATCAAAGCCCTCCTCCAAGAATCATCCTTCTGTTTATCTATGTCAGTAGACCAAAACACCATCTACTATCTACTATAGTGTTTTAAATTGAAAAGGGCGCACTAGAGGATTTTCAAAAATTCTGTAGCCGCGCCTTGCGGTGTCACTCCGAACGTCATCCCCGCGAAGGCGGGGATCGCATCCTCGAGTATCGCTGGCTACACTGCGGGTCTGCGCTCCTCGTTTGACTCGCTTTGCGAAGCTCACCTCGCCCTTGCTGGGCTGCCTAACGGCAGTCTGCCCGACCGACTCCCGTCGGGTCGTGTTCTGATAATACACCCAACTACAGAATTTTTTAAAATGCTCTAGAAGCGCTGAAATTTTTTCTTAG
>JBMOFC010000056.1:0-11672 GCA_049314455.1 Chthoniobacterales bacterium | reverse complement strand
TTTTTCTCATGCTGTATTTGATATCACTTTATTGTGTTATCTGGTACAGCCCCTAAAACTATAGCCATTTTTAAAGCAACATAATATTGAAGATGGATGAAAAAAACCATTTCCTTAGAACTTCGTGAACGAATTTTAGAATGTTACGACAGTGAAGACGGAACAAGGTATCAAGTTGCTAAGCGTTTTCGAGTCTCTCTTGGAATGGTAAAAAAATTGCTCCAGCAAAGAAAGAATCGCCAAGAAATAGGAGCACAGCATTATCGTTCTGGACGTAACCCATCATTATTGAAAAGCATCGTGATGAAATGAGAATATTGCTTATTAAAAAGCCCGACCTAACTCTTTATGAAATCAGAGAACACATGAAGTTAAATTGTACATTACCAGCAATTCATTACGTGCTTCATGACATGGGACTGACATATAAAAAAGACACTTCGCGCCAGTGAGCAAGGTCGCCAGGATATTATCGAAGCACGACAAGATTGGATTAAAAAACAAAAGACATTAGATCCTAACAAGCTAGTTTTCATTGATGAATCTGCAGCAAAAACGAATATGATTCGTCTTCGAGGACGCGCTCCTCCAGGAGAGAGGCTGCATATGAGTGCACCTCATGGACATTGGAGAACTACTACTATGATCTCTTCCGTTCGATTAGATGGGAGCACGGCATGCATGGCCATTGAAGGAGCAATGAATGCAGAGGTCTTCGGTTCCTATGTGAGTGAAGCACTCTGTCCAAGCCTTAAAGAAGGTGACATGGTTGTCATGGATAATCTCTCGGTTCATAAGAGTGAAATAACAATTGCCATGATTGAAAAAATGGGAGCCTCCATTCACTTTCTTCCTGCCTACTCGCCGGATCTTAATCCCATTGAGAAAATGTGGAGTAAAGTCAAAGCTTTGCTTCGTGCTATTGAACCAAGAAGTCATCCTGATCTTCTTACGGCTATAGTTTTATTTAAAAAGCTCTAAATTATCCAGAGCGGTGGAAGTAGTTCTATTCATGATTCCCGTCTCTACCAACGTGCCTTGGTAGAGACAGTTTAGAGGTTTAGGAGTTTAGAGGAATGTTCTTGAAATCATGAACACACTATTTATTTCAAAGAAGGGAAATGACGCTGGGTGCTGATTTCCAATCAATGCAATATTCCTGAACTTTTTCTTCCAGGTATTTTTGTTGATGCACATTGAGCCAAATGGGAGGAGCATTATGCCAGAACGGGTGATAGATCACTAGTCCACGTTTATTGAGAATCCCTGCGAGATAGCTAAAGGAAGAGCGACTGATGATCAAAAGATCAGCAGTGGCTATAGCACAAAGTGTTTCAATGGGATCCTGATTTATCTGTTTTTTTAAATGGGGGATTACTTCAAAATCTTCTAGGTGACTCATCTCTTTATTCAAGGTCACGGGGTGCTGAATTCTATGATCAATGCCATGGTGAGAGGGTGTGACGACACAAGAGTCTGATGGGAGTTCTGTGTAGAGTTCACAAATAAAAGGAATTCCCAGCTTGTGGAGCACGGCGATAACGTTTTGTGCAACGCTGACGTAATAACAGTTGGGCAGCATTCGATGAGCATCAACAGCAAAAAGTTCTCCACGTCTCACATGAATTGCTATTCTAAAAAGTGATGAAGGAAGAGCCTCGAAAGGACTAATATTCTTCACACAATCGAGCATCTCTGGATATCGATCGCTAATAAGGTAAGGAAATCCTACTTTAATCAAATGAAAGCTTCTGCTCTTTTTAGCTTCTTCTTGGATAAGACTGAAGTTTTCTAAATTGATATTTTGAAGACGATGAACTTTTGTGTTTTGGGTTAATTCAAGATCCGATTTGATCGTGAATGTTTCGTTGTAACGTGAGAGCAACTGAGGATCGCTTTGATTTTTTTCTAGAGCCGAAAGTCCTTCGTAGGAGATTTGGATTAAAGGTGAATGGACATAAGCAATATTAAGAAAGCGTGCTAGCGCATAGGTGCAATAGTTACGCTGGAGCTGTGATCCAGCTCCATCCATCAAAACGGTATTGTCACGGGTGATGGCAACATTATCCAAAGGATCAAAATAAGAGTGCATATTTAAAAAATCGAAATACTTTCTCAATAGCTCGTCAAAATCAAATGCAGGTTTTATTTTTCATGATATCGTCACTCTTTACGGCACGCATTTACGGAATCCTCGATACAGGATATGTTGCTCCCTCAGCAATGGCTTCTATGGCCGATCAATTACTTCGAGGTGGTATCGATATTCTTCAACTCAGAGCTAAGAGTTCTAGTGAAGAAGAAATCATTGCGATGGGAAAACAAATTCTTCCCTTAGCAAAAGCAGCTGGCGTTCCTTTGATCATCAATGATTATCCCCATCTTGTGCCTGTGATTGGGGCTCAAGGGGCACATCTTGGTCAAGAAGACATGAGTATTGAAGAGGCTCGTGCTATTCTAGGAAAAGAAGCGCTCATTGGTCTTTCTACCCATTCACTCGAGCAGGTTAAAAAATCGATAGCCCAGAAGCCTGATTATATCGGCTTCGGGCCGCTTTTTTCAACACCAACAAAGCCTGATTATTTTCCTATTGGGCTTGCTGATATTGCAGCAACTCAAGCAATGGTTCCTTTTCCTGTTTTTTGTATCGGAGGAATTACGCTCGTCACATTGCCTCAAGTCCTTCAAGCTGGTGCTAGGCGTGTTGTGATGGTCTCTGCTCTTCTCAAAGATGAGAATCGAGTGGGACTGATCTCGCATATTAAACAAAATTTTTTAACTGATTTATGAATATAGCAAAAATGATGCAAGCTGCCACTGCAGCACAAAAAAAAATGGCTAAGATCCAGGAAGAGCTCGCGGAGCAGACCATAGAAGCCACTTCGGGAGGTGGGCGTGTCACGGTCACCGCAAGCGGCGCTGGGGAAATTCTTTCACTGAAAATTGCTCCAGAAGTCGTCACCCCAGATGATGTAGAAATGCTAGAAGATTTGATTTTAAGTGCCGTGCGTCAAGCCGTGGCTGATGCTAAAAAATTGAGTGAGTCTGAAATGGGCAAACTCACTGCAGGGCTTGGAATTCCTGGATTGCCTTTTTAAAATGCTCTAAAGGCAAGTTATGAGTAAAGAGTAATGAGTATTTTTGATATCCCAAAAATATATGTTTTGAAATTTATATTTTAGCAGAGCATTTCTAAAATCAAAAATTGGCGATAACAAATTTGCTTTAGAATTCATTGATCACTATTTGTTACGCAGTGCTTTCTTTTTTATTCCTGCGCAGCCACAGCCGCCCCCACAACCAGGTTTATGGCGCTTCTGCCACCAGCTCAAAGCAAAGGCAACGGCTGTAACAAAAACAAGTGCAAGCGCTAGGATGGTTTGAAGTGAAGTATTCATAACACAAAGATAGAAGGAGAAAGAAAATTTCGCTACATTAACTCGGATATTCAAATCCAAATGGCAAATGGGGTCAGGCTAAGAATATTGACAAAATTACATCGATAGAAAAAGAAACGCTCAACATAAAATATTTTGTCAATATTCTTAGCCTGACCCCATTTGCCATTTGATGATGAAGCATCTCACTAAAAAACTTTTTTCTTACGGTACGTTGCAGCAAGAAGAGGTTCAACATGCGACCTTTGGTCGGAAGCTCGTTGGAGTTCCCGATCATTTAATTGGCTATAAGTTATCGATGGTTAAGATTACCGATCTGCAAGTGCTCGCAACAAGTGGTAAAGAATTCCATCCGATCTTAGCGCATACAGGTAAGGAGGAGGATCGCGTGGCAGGTATTATTTTTGAAATCACTTCTGAGGAACTCTTGCAGGCAGATCGCTACGAGGTTGCTGATTATAAGCGTGTCGAGGCGCGCTTTCTTTCAGGTGCTACGGCCTGGGTTTATGTGAAGGCGGAATAAAACTTTCAATAGTGATGTCGTGCCTGTGCAAAAATAATTTTATTTTCTACTATACAATAAACGAGGCGATGTTCGTGATTGATCCTTCGAGACCAAACATTCCTTCCAAGATGGCATAATGGCTCTGGTTTTCCTATGCCCTGAACAGGATCTCGCCTAATGGCTTCCATGAGCTCCATGATTTTCAAGGATATTTTCCGATCTGTGCGGATCCAATAAGTCAGGTCTTCGAGAAAGTTTTTTTCTAGAGCTAGCTCTTTCATGAAGGATTCTGGCTAGTCTAGATCAAGTTTTGCTCGAAGCTCTCCCATCGTGAAGGTCTCGTACTCTCCTCGATTAATTCGATCCAGTGATTCGAATAATCGTTTCGCATTTGCTGGTGATCGTAATAAATAAGCTGTCTCTTCTATTCCTTTCCATTCATCAAGCGGAAGGATGACAACTGATTCCGATCCGCGTCGTGAAAGAATGATGGGCTCTCGAGTAGCAACGGTTTCATCCCAGACGCTTGCTAAACGCCCTCTGGCTTCTGTGTAAGAAATGGTGGTCATAAAGCTTTTATAAACATGTACAGGAAACCAGTCCAGAAGAAATGAGTGAAATCTAGTTAAAATAAGTTGGCACGTGTGGGTTTAAAAAATGTTCATAGGCCTGTAGAATGCCTTCTTTGTTGGCACGAAAGGGATCGAGTTCAGGAAGTTGATCGATAGGGTAAAAAGCAATGTCGCTGATTTCTATATTGGCCGTAGGTATCCCACCGATGAGCTTGCAGAGCAGGAAAATCTTATAAATGGAGTGAGCGCTTTTGGGATAATGAGCACGTTCCATATCGACGATGGAAGCAATCGATGTTGCTTTCACTTTATAACCTGTTTCTTCTAAGCATTCGCGTTCTACATTTTCGCATAGTGTCTGATTCACATCGGCCCATCCTCCAGGCAAGGTCCATTGCTTTGAGGCTCTTTCTTTAACGAGAAGCACGTGATCATTTTGAAAAATAACCCCTCGGACATCGATCTTGGGTGTGGGATAGCCTACCTCTTGAGGCCACTTAAAATCAGCATAGTGATCATTGGTTTGAAGCAGTTCTCCTGCTATTCCACGGATACGATGGAAGCGTTCTTGATCAAAGGGATCTTTGGAGTAGGTCAATCCCGCTTGGGCTAACGCAGCGAGCTCTCTGGAAAGTTCAAGTAAGGTGGGCATGATTTTTTTAAAGGGGAGTTGTTTTTGAAGAAGTATCTTCTTTTTTGTGTGAATGGAAGGCTTGCCACGTTCAAAAGCTGCAAATGGGGTCAGGCTAAGAATATTGACAAAATATTTTATGTTGAGCGTTTCTTTTTCTATCGATGTAATTTTGTCAATATTCTTAGCCTGACCCCATTTGCGACCCAATTTGCGGGTCTGATTGCTTTCCTATAGCCTACAACCTATAGTCTACAGCTTTCTCCCATGCATTTTTTTCATTATCTCGATAACGTTCTTCATTGTGAGGAGGTCAATCTAGAAACCTTATCCGAGGAAGTTGGGACGCCCGCGTATGTTTATTCTGCAACAACGATTCGCACGAATATTCGTCTTCTTCACCAGGCGCTTGCTCCTCTACAGCATCGTATCTGTTATGCCACGAAGGCCAATAGTAACTTGGCAATTTTGCGACTGCTAATCGAGGAAGGAGCAGGGTTTGATATCGTCTCGGGAGGAGAACTTTTCAAAGTGCTGCACGCCGGAGGGCGGGCTGATCAGTGTACTTTTGCAGGAGTTGGCAAGATGCCTCATGAAATGGAATATGCACTCCAAAACGGTATCTACTGCTTCAATGTTGAGTCAGAAGGGGAGCTGGAACTCATCAACACTGTCGCTAGAAAGCTAGGATGCAAGGCTCCTATTGCTTTGCGGGTCAATCCTGATGTTGATACCCCAACACATCACTACATCTCCACTGGCAAAAATAAAAATAAATTTGGCATTGGTCTGGATCGCGCCGAGGAAGTCTATGCACGAGCAGCAGCACTGCCATATCTCACCATCCGAGGTGTTCAGATGCATATCGGTTCTCAAATCGTTACTACTGCTCCTTTCGTGGAGGCTATTGAGAAATTAACACCACTTGTTCAACGTCTTCATGAGCACTACAATTTGGAGTTTTTTAGCGTTGGTGGTGGTATCGGCATTGTTTACGAAGGAGCCTTAGCAAGTGATACAGCTCCTCTCCAACATCAACAGGGTCTCTCACCAGAGGCTTATGCAGCTCCTATTCTTGAACCGCTGCAAGCCTTGGGATTGCCTATCTTCTTTGAACCAGGACGGTTTTTGGTTGGCAATGCTGGGGTGCTACTCACTAAGGCGCTCTATCGTAAAGAGACTCCCGAAAAGAACTTTCTGATTGTCGATGCCGGTATGAATGACCTTATTCGTCCTGCGCTTTACCAAGGGCATCACGATATCGAGCCACTTCAACAAAGGAGAGAGCGTCCTCTCGAACGCATTGATGTGGTCGGTCCTGTCTGTGAAAGTGGTGATTTTTTTGCTCAAGATCGCACGCTTCATTACATTGAAGCTGGAGAGAGCCTTGCCATCATGAGCGCTGGTGCTTACGGCCTGGTGATGGGATCTAACTACAATGCACGTCCTCTGCCTCCTGAAATCCTCATTGAAGGAAAAAAAGCAACCATAGTGCGTCGTCGTCAGACGTGGGAGGATTTGATTCGAGAGGAAATAATTACTTAAGCGGATTGATGACCTTAAGAAAATCAAACTTTCGAAAATCGCTGTCTGCAGAATAGATTGTCTTCACCCCATGCTGTCGAAGGATCGCTGCTAGGTGTGCATCGGAAACAAGGCCTCCTCGAACAGGAAATTCAGAAGTTACTTGCAGATAGTGATGAGAAAAATCATCTTCTTCACCGATGATTCTGACTTGAGGCAAAGCAAGGAGGTCTTGAATATTTTTCCACGCTTTTTGAGGAGTTAGTGGTATAGAAAAAGCAGTAGGATGTGTTGTTATTCTTTGATAGGCCATTAAAGTGAGCCAACTAAGACATAGCAATTCAGAATCATTTCTTCTTTCTTCAAGAAAGGTAGCGGCTTGCCGTTGATATTTACTCTCGCTATCGGAAGCATAGATGAAAATATTGACATCAATGGAGTAACTCATTTTTTTTGATAGTATTCTTCGTCAAGAATTCTGTAGAGAGCATCTTTATCTAAGATATCAATCTTGGCTCCCATGGGTTGAGAATGCCACTTAAATGGTGGGGGCGATTTTTTTTTTGCTTTTGCTTTATGAGCAGACAATGCCTCTGCAAGCAATGCCGTCGCTGCTTTTCCAAGGGAAAAAGAATGACTCTTGCTAAAGGCTTTGAGTTCTTTAAGGATAGGAAGTTCCAAATCGAGTGTTGTTCTCATGATGTTTGATGCTAATAGAAATAGCATCAGATGTCAAAAATACTTTTTATGAAGAGCCTCTTGCGCAGCAACGATCTTTAGCTCTATGCGATTGTTCAATACTGTGTCTTTTCATGAGTGAAAATAAAAACAGTCGCACGTTTGCGCAGGAATATCCTGATGCTACATTTGTACAGCAAGTCGTTGTACAATTCATTTAACCATGTCTGATAACCAATCCCTCCTTGATTTTTCAAAAGAAGAAAACATTCCTGATCATGTCACGAAGCATGTTCTGGAGCTTCGTCAAGAGCTTCAGTATCACGATCAGCTGTACTACGATCAGGCTGCACCTGAAATTTCTGATCGTGAGTATGATCGGCTCTATCGCGAGTTACGCGAGTTAGAAAAAAAACATCCTTCGCTCATTACCCTGGATTCTCCCACGCAGCGTGTGCGCGAGCGGTCCCAAGGATTTGAGAGTGCCCCACATCTTGTGCCGATGCAGAGTTTGGATAATACCTATTCGGAGGAAGAAGTGCTTGGTTTTATCAAGCGACTTCACAAACTGCTACCCGAAGAAAAAATTTCCTTAACAATAGAACCGAAGATTGATGGTGTGGCCATCTCGCTGCTGTACCGGGATGGAGCCTTAGTGCGCGGACTCACTCGTGGTGATGGAACCAAGGGAGATGATGTGACACGTAATATTGAAATGATTTGCAATATTCCAAAAAAATTACAAGGTAACGTGCCAACACTCTTGGAGGTGCGTGGTGAAATCTATCTTTCCAAAAAAATGTTTCTTCAGCTCAATGCAGAACGAGATGAGGAGGGATTGCCAATCTTTGCTAATCCACGCAATGCCGCCGCTGGATCGCTGAAACAACTCGACCCAGCGATCGTGAAGGAGCGGCATCTTGCGGCTATTTTCTATGGTTTTGGGGCACTCGAGGGAGTTTCCGTTGAAACACAAACGGATTTTATCAAACAACTTCAATTCTGGGGATTGCCAACACATGCAACCACAGAGTATGCCACAACCCCAGAAGAGGCTTTAGTAGCCATTCAACGCCTGGGGAAAATTCGACATGAGTATGTTTTTGAAACGGATGGTGCTGTTTTAAAAATCGATTTATTAAAACAGCGAGAACGCCTTGGATCTACTAGTAAAGCTCCTCGCTGGGCTATTGCTTTTAAATATGAGCCAGAACAAGCTACGACACGCTTGCTTGCTATCACCGTTCAGGTTGGGCGCTCTGGAGTTTTGACACCGGTTGCAGAATTAGAGCCAGTCGTCGTAGCGGGGAGTAAGGTCTCTCGTGCGACGCTACACAACGAAGAGGAGATCAGGCGTAAAGATCTTCGTATTGGTGATGAAGTTGTGATTGAAAAAGCAGGAGAAGTTATTCCTGCAGTGGTAACAGTGCTGTATGAAAAACGGAATGGCTCTGAAAAAAACTTTGAAATGCCTGCGATTTGTCCTTCATGCCATCAGCCTGTGATGCGGAAAAAAGGAGAGATCGCCGTTCGTTGTGTGAACGCTCGTTGTCCTGCACAATTACATCGTCGGATTGAATATTTTGCAAGTCGTCAGGCGATGGATATTACTGGTTTAGGAGGAGCGGTGGTGGCTCAACTCATTGAGGCAGGATTACTCAAGAGTGTTGCTGATATTTACCATGTACGTGCAGAGCAACTCCTGACGCTCGAACGCATGGGAGAAAAGAGTGTTGATAATTTGTTGTACGCTATTGATCAAAGTCGTCTTCAGCCACTCTGGCGTTTGCTGGTCGGACTTGGTATTGCTCACATAGGGGTCATAGCCGCACGCACGCTCGCAGAACGCTTCCATACTTTGGAAAAATTAGCGACTGCTTCGATTGAAGAGCTTTGTTCGATTGAAGAAATTGGTGAGGTCATGGCTCAAAGCATCCATGATGGTTTGCGTCAGCCAGCCATGGAACAACTTTTAAAAGAACTTAAAAAAGCAGACGTGCATTTTGGAGAAAGAGATCCTGTTCTAGTTTCTTCGCGAGGCCCACTAGAAGGAACCATCTGGGTGATCACAGGAACGTTAAGTGAGCCGCGCGAGGAAATCGCAGAAAAAATTCGCCATGCTGGCGGTAAAGTCTCTTCAAGCATTAGCGCCAAAACAAGCTATTTACTTGCTGGGGAGGCTCCGGGTAATAAGCTTGAGCGGGCTCAAAAATTAGGAGTTGCGGTGATTGACGAGGCAGGGTTTCGTGAGCTGATGGAAGGAAATAATTCAGGTGTCCGTTTAAAAGACCGGGTACAGGTGAAGTGAAAAATACCAGCGGCCGGGAGGATGTGGGATAAACTACCGCCAGGCAGCCCCGAATGGGTGAGCCGAGCGGGAGCGAGCGAGTCAATTGAAGTTGAAGCAGCAATAAGACAATCAGTTGCCGAAGGCCTTATTTTATCTGAAATCCATAAACTTTACCCTTGCCTGTTCTAGTGAACAGATACCAATTGAGACTCTAGCCCGGATATTTCATACTCATTCTGCTGCGGCTTGCGGGAGCTTGGGTGTATACGGTGTCAGTCTTGAATTGCTCGTCGGGCAATACAGCTGGCCCGGGAGGGTGCAGGATAGACTTTCCGAAGGAAAGCCCCAAAGGGGCGAGCCGAGCTTTGCCAAGTGAGTCAATATGAGACATACAGCCACGTCATTCCCGCGAAGACGGGAACATCCCAATCCATCGCCTTCCTGCTCTACATAAGGCTGTGGCGGCACCTCGAGACGAATCAGTATGAAGTATCCAGGCTAAAGACTGAATTGTTTTCGACTATACCTCATTGCTTACACTCAAGAGAGACTCTGCTTTTCGTGTTTCCAATATTCTTGATAAAAAACAAGGAGTAGAGGGAGTATAAGTAGGACCATAGAGAGCATGGGGGTAAGGCCATCTAGTTCTCGGAATTTGAAATTAAGGCGAATGATATAGACGAGTATCAATCCCATCCAAATCGAGATCATCTTAAAGCCATGAATCGCCCATCCCCAACGAACCAAGAGTGATGGTTTTTGAAGTAAGATCCACAAATCAAAGGCAACATACAGGTTCGACTTGATTCCTTCTGCGAGAAAAATTCCATAAAAAGGATTATGATGTGAAAAATCAATTGCACCGATCCCTATCATTATCCATCCAAAGAGAGAAAAGAGAACCATCAAGGCAATATCAAGAGCATTGTAACTTGGAAGACCCTTTTCGATTGCAGCGATTCTTGGCCAGATGCGAATACCACTGATTGTTTGATAGAGCGCGTTCATGATGAGCCATAAAAAGAGAATTGGCTCGTAGAGACTCGCTTTAAAAAAAGGTGCCCAATGATTTTTAGCAACGATCTGTGCAAATTGATTCGGAAAAACTGGGTTAATCAACATCAAAAACCCAGTGGCACAAATCATATAAACAGTAAGAACGGCAAGATGGCCTATTTTTTTATGAAAATCAGATCCTTTTGTATTAAATATGTTGATTGGGAAAATAATAAAACAGGCTAAAAAACTAACTAAGATATGAAGATTAATGCAACCTTTGTAAAATAAGAGGAAGAAGTTTGTGATCATGAAATGAGGTTTTTTTGTTGGTTTTGTTACTACCTCCGCAAGTTGAATCCCATTAGGAGAAAGTTCAAGTTAGAAAATTTCAAGGTGAATTTTTACGCTGCCTCAGGTGTTATTCTTGATAAGTCAATTTGAGCAATTTTTTTAAAAAAAAGAGTTGACATCTGATAAAAATCACAAGAGATTTTCGCTCTCATGAAAACAGATTCTTCCATCATGTCAGTAGCATTCCTTAATGCAGCGCCAGCTGTCGTTATTGTTATGCTCGCATTTTGGAATGTGATGATTTGTCTCTTAAAGTTTTTCCAATTTAGTTGGTGAGGCCAACTTTTGGAGCCCTCCCCATCAGCAGCCAAACGCGCTGATAGCTATTATAACGTGAAGTATTTTTTCACGTAGGCTTCTTTCAAAACGACCGAAATTATTCCATGGCTCTTTTGCCTGGTGTTTTTTCAACCCCTCTCTGCTGCTGAGCAAGAGAGTTTTTACTCGGAATAAAAAATACTTTAAGAAAATTTATGATCATCCATTTAGACCCCTCCACTCCTCCAGAGGAGATAAAAAAAATTACCACTATTCTTCATCAACACAGATTGGAACATCTCGTGTCACGTGCCACTTCACAAATCATGATTGGAGTTTCTTCTCCTTGCTCAGAAGCTGTGTTAGTCCAACTGAGGAAAAATTTCTCTATTCAACAACTCACCCCTATTCCTCAGCCATACAAAATGGCGAGTAGGCTTTGCAGACCAGAGGGGAGCGTCATTAA
>JBMOFC010000055.1:0-11685 GCA_049314455.1 Chthoniobacterales bacterium | reverse complement strand
AGCCTCCAGCCTCCAGCCTCCAGCCTCCAGCCTCCAGCCTCCAGCCTCCAGCCTATTTAGATATTTAGAATACGCACCTGATTCCAGCGATAGGCATTCGAAATAGCATTGGTAACAAGATCCTTCGCCGTGGCAACAGCCTCAGGAAGAGAATTTCCTTTTGCCAGGCCTGCAGTAATCGCGGCAGCATAAGTACAGCCGGTACCATGGGTTTCTACATCACGTAAGAAAGGGGCTGAAAAACAATGTTCTGTTCCGTCTTGAAGAAGCAACAGATCGGTAGCTGTTGTTCCTTGGAGATGACCTCCCTTGAGTAAGAGTGATCTTTTTATCTTTGCAAGAAGCTCCTGACCGACACGCCTCATTTCATCAAGCGAGGAAGGCCTCTGCAGTGCAGAAGCGAGAAAATACAATTCATCAAGGTTAGGCGTGATGACGGTGGCCATAGGGAAGAGCCGCTCACGATATGCTTCTATCGCATCAGCCTCTAGCAAAGGATCGCCACTGCTGGCAATCATGACAGGATCGACCACAAGAGGCGGCAACTGTGGGAGATTATCAAAAACATCGGCAACAGCATTAATAATTGATTGAGAAAAAAGCATGCCTGTCTTGATTGCTCCAATCGAAAAAGTTTCGAACAAGAGCGCGATCTGATCTCGCACGATTTCAGGATTCACCGCCTGAATGGAAAGCACTTGTCCTGGCACCTCTGCAACCACGCATGTGACAGCAGTCAATCCATAACAACCCAAGGCTGAAAATGTCTTCAGATCAATTTGAATGCCTGCGCCCGCAGAACAATCAGAACCAGCAATAGTAAGGACAATAGGTGGTTGGTAAATCATAAGTAGTGTTCAGAAAAATGATTTTTGACGATAGCGGTTTATTGGTTTGAAAACAGTTTTAAATTAGACCGTTGAGTAAAGAGTTAAGAGTAAAAGGTAATGAGTTTAGTATTTTTTCTGCGAAAAAATGAAAAAACGGTGCGTCTGTAATACGAGAAGAGGTTATAAAATGACACGTAATCGCAGGCGTATTTTCACCCGTTATTTTTTACCCTTTACTTCTTCTGTACACCCTCATGCTATCAAGCGGCCAGAGTGATGGTAGTAGAATTTTATCTCCAGAACTACCTTCTTTATCTCTCATCTCTTCTTACTAAGAGCAGATAAATTAAGTTGCCCAGTACTGCCACAAAAGCTGCAATGTAGGTCCATGCTGCAGCATTGAGGACTGCATGAACACCTGCTACTTCCGCAGGAGATTGAATAATGCCCATTTTTTCGAGAATAACTTTAGCGCGTGCGGAAGCATCAAATTCAACAGGCAAGGTAATTAATTGGAAAAGCATCAGTACAGCGTAGCAAGCAATACCTAGGGTTATTAAGTTGGTCATATGAAAAAGAAATCCTCCCAAAATAACAAAAGGTAAGATTTGTGAGGAAAACTGTGTAGCTGGCACGAGACCCGAGCGCCACTGAAGAGGAGCATAGTTTTGCTGATGCTGAAGCGCATGACCACACTCGTGTGCGGCAACACCGACAGCAGCGATGGAGTTTCCAGAAAATATTTCCGAAGAAAGGTGCAGCGTTTTGTCCGCAGGATTATAATGATCTCCCATCATGCTGTCAGTCTGCATGACTTTCACATCATGAATCCCAGAAGCATCTAAAATCTGTTGCGCTGCTTCTGCACCAGTCAGACCACTGCTTACAGCTATCTTTTGATAACGTTTTAAAGTTGAGGTCACTCGAAATTGTGACCAGAGAGCCAGGATGAGTGGGATACCAATGAGTAAAAAGTAGGTGGAAATATTCATAGCGAAAGTAAGATATCATATTTTTTAAAATTTCAAACCCTCAGGTAATCACGGGTCTCAATAATCTTTCTACAAACGGCAATAGAGTTAGCATGAAACATTCAGATTAAAATTAAGCACCATGAAAAAAGCGGCACTCATCCTTGGCGTTCTTTTTGCGCTAGTCTCCTCGGTAGTATTTTGGAAATTACTCCATTCAGGACCGATGGCGGCTGCAGCACTTCTTCCCAGTAGCACAATCGCTGTTGTAGAAATTCCCAATATCCCTGCAGCAATCACGCATTGGCGTCAATCGGAGCTTTGCAAACTGACCGCTGAACCAGAAATAGAGACCTTCTTGCGGTGTCCTCTCGACTTTTTTTATCAACAAAGTGGCCTGTTCAATAGCACCATGACGGCACCAATGGTCCTGGATCTTTTCCACAAGCTCCAACCAGGTCGTTTCTTTGCGGCTTTAGAAATATCATCGCAAGAGCCTTCCTGGATTGTAGGATGTCAATTTTTTGGAACGAACCGTTCCATGGAAGAAGTCCTTAATTGGTTCGTAAAGCCTCTTGATGCTAGCTTGGAAACCGACAATGACAATCTTCTCAAAGCCGAGGAACACCACGGGGAGCTTATTACAACAAGAACGTATTCTTCTTTCTCTCTCCACACAGCACTGCATGGCAATTGGTGTTTTGTGAGTAATGATCTTGAAGCACTTCAAAAGACGCTTGATCTTGCCGCAGGGCGCACATTGCAAAAAGAGGCCCTCCTCTCTTCGCTGCTCTACCAAGAAAATCGTTATCATCTTTTTTCAGAGGGAGATCTTTTTTGCTACGCACTACAAAAAGTCGCATTCGAAAAAATTCCCTATGTTTCTTCATTGTTAATGGAGCATCCACTGAGGAATGGAGCCCAAGCGCTCGGCGCTTCTTTACGTTTCATCGCAGAAGGCATGGAGGAGAGACTCTTTTTTAATGGCAACTTCAGCATCAAAGATCAACTTTCGCATCGCGGCCTCCGTTTCACACAACCCACCACACTTGGGTTCATAGAGCGCCTCAATGATTGGAAAGAAATCGCAGAAAATCTAAAAAATAACGTAGCACTCCCTCTGCTGTGCTCCTCTTTTTTAACCTCGATCTTTCATCATGAATTACTGCAACTATCAAACTTGGACTTGCTCTCATTGGCCTCTCTTTTGAAGCCAGAAATGACTTTTACGATGAACTGGGATCCTAGCAACTCTTTCCCAACCTTGTTTCTAACAGCTCCAGAAGCCGATCCTGAAAAGACAGCCAACTTTTTAGCTCAAGCAGCTGCTCCATTAGGGGCTTCGCTTCAAACCTTAGATCAAGGTAATCTGGTGACGATTTCGATACCTCCGATTACTCCAACGATTCAACCTACCTTTGCTTCTGGGCATGGATTATTTTTAGTCTCTACCGATCCGCTTGCCATCAAACAAATGAGTAGCTCTACTGCTACTGTTCCAACACTCGAAACAACGCCTGATTTTGCAAAAAATGAGAACCTTTATCATGAAGCCAATGAAGCCTTCTTTTATTTCGTATCTCACGAAATTTTCGAGCGTGCTTATAGCTTGGTGCGACCCAGCCTCCTTGTGGGAAGTATTTTTTTTCCTCAGACAAAAGCCATCATTGATTTTTCCAAGCTTCCGTCGGCAACAACGATTGCAAAACATCTCACCCCTGTTGTGATTGCTCAAAGTTGCAATCAAGAAGGAGCTTTGATTCAATCACGGGGCCCGCTCAGCGCTACTCCTCTCTTTTTGATAGGGAAAATGCTTTCCCAATCTTTTTTTACCAAACAAGAAGCATCCTATCTGTTCAAAACGGATAAAAAAATGGAAAATCAACATTAAAAGATGCAAACCAGCAAACTCAAGACTTCTTTGGTAAAGAAAAACCTTAGACAGTAGATCAGCATGAAATATCCGGGTTAGAGTCAGCCCCAATCAAAATGAGTTTGTATCATTGTTTTATTTTTATCGTTTTCATCATCTCGCTTTTTTCTCCTGTTGTGAGAGCGCAAGAGGTCTTATCCATAAAAAAAGAAAACATCAATAATGCCTACACTGCCTTGGAAACAAGAATAGATCCTGGTCCGCCACAGCGCTTTCGATCCCCTTATGATGCGATGGCAAACATGCCTCATAATATCAAAGAATTCGAACATGCTTCTGGAAATTGGATTGGGTATCGCGATCAAATGGATCATCGTGGCATTGAATTCTCAGCAACCTACACTTCCGATATCGCTGGCAATCCCGTTGGAGGCAAGATTCCAGGAGGATTTACCTATACAGATAACTTCGCACTCGGGTGCCTGATTGAAACAGAAAAATTGTTTGGATGGCATGGTGGTTACTTTTTAATAAGCACCCTACAACGTGATGGAAACAGTCTTTCGCGAGAGAACATTAAAAATCAATTTACTGTACAGCAGGTTTATGGAGGCCAAACTTTTCATTGGTATGAGCTCTCGTACCAGCAAGATTTTTGGCGCGACCGCGCCAGTTTGAAAACAGGTCGTATTGCTTCTGGCGATGATTTTGCCGTTTCCCCTCTCTACTGGCTTTACATGAACAATGGGATTGATGGAAGTCCCCAATCCCTTCCAGTCAATGGCAAGTTGTCTACCTATCCCAATGCTGTCTGGGGAAGCCGATTAAAAGTCGATCTTACTTCGAGTACCGCTGCTCGCCTTGGTGTTTACCAAGTTGTTCCAAGAAATTCTGTTCATGGATTGAATTGGAATTTTTATCCTAGCGATGGAGTGATGCTGCTTGGTCAATATAATTGGAATCCTGAGTTCTTTAAACAAGCCTCCCCCTCAAAAGATGCAGACTCTTTACCGACAAAGAAAAAATCTATCCCAACCGGATTCCTAGGCCATTACTGGATGGGAGGCTACTACTCGAGCATGGAATATTCGCAATTTAATAGTCCCGTCAAAACTCCCAATGCCTACGGCTTTTATTGGAATGCGGACCAAACCGTCTATCGACCTAATCGTTTTACCAATGAAGGACTAGTCCTCTGGTCGGCTTACACCCTTTCTCCGCAGCAAAATATTGCGCTCATGCCCTTTCAAATCAATGGAGGAGCTATCTACACGGGACTCATTCCAGGACATCCCAATGATATGACCATCGCCGGTGTTGCTTATGGAAATTACAGCACGGAATTTTCAACGCAAAGCCAAAACAGAGGTGATGGCCCACGTAACTACGAACTCGTTTATGAAGCAGGTTATCGCATCTGTCTGACAAAATTTGCCTATATCCAACCCGATATTCAATGGGTGATTAATCCTGGCGGGACGAGCAGAACGCCGAATGCCCTGGTACTGGGCGCCCAGATAGGGTTCATATTCTAGCTCAGATTCCCTGAGCTAGAAGTTGAAGTGAAAAGTTGAAGTTGAAGCAAAGAAAAAGCTGAAGAGATTCACAAAAGGTTTATTATTTCAAACCTTGCTCGCTTTTAAAAAACCGTTACAGTTGTTTTCCCTTATTTTAAAAAGGAACACGGCTAGGTAGCTCAGTCGGTAGAGCAGAGGACTGAAAATCCTCGTGTCGGGGGTTCGATTCCCTCCCTAGCCACAGCTGCTTTGCAGCAGGTGAACGTTGAAAGTTGAAGTTATAGCGTATTAAATTGAAAAGGGCACGCCATAAGCTTGCTCTTTTTCCTTAGGACTGCGTTTTCAGATCTTGCGTTATCTTCAGATAGCGCTTCGATCTTCAGCCTTATCCTAAGAAAAAATTTCTGCGCTTCTAATGCGCCATAAAGCAGAGAGAAAGTGTTATGCAAATTCAGCACTTCAACTTCATCTTTTAACCTCAACTAATTGCGAAGCAATTATGTCCTACGCCCGTATTTTAATCGATCGCACTGAAGGGACGATACTTGATTATGCCATTCCGGAAGAACTACGGCATCGTGTTACCGTAGGAGCACGTGTGCGCGTTCCGTTGCGCAAGGCAGAAGTGATGGGGATTGTCTTATCATTAGGTGACTCTGTAGCTTTTGCTCAGGTCAAGTCGATTGTCGAAGTGATCGATTATCGCACCACCACTCATTCAGAAGAAAAATCTCCTTCTTCAAACCGTTCTGCAGAGCGTCCATTGATTTCTCCCATCATCATGAAGCTGGCCCATTGGATGGCAGATTACTATTGCGCCTCTCTGGATGCCGTTTTGCGGGCAGTTGTGCCAACTACGATTCGTCATCGTTCTCTGCGAGAAAAAAAAATTAACATGGTCTCGCTCCTCAAAAAACCACCTCCAGCATTTTTGGAGCAACTCGCCAGAAGGGCTCCCAAGCAGAAAGCCGTTCTCGATTTCTTGCTTGTTTCCCGTGGTAACCTGAGTGTGACTGCAGTGCTCCAAGAAACCAAGACAACCACTCAGACGCTTCATTCCTTAGTCAAAGCAGGGTGGATTCTTCTTCAAGCAGAATCAGTAGCACGTGATCCTTTTGCTGGCGAAGAATTATTACCCAGCCCCATACCAGAGCTCAATTCCGATCAAGAGCGCGTTGTCGCAATCATCCATGAAGAGCTTCTGCGCATCTGTGGACCAGAGAAATCAGAACATTCTCTTTCTCTTCCTTTTCTACTTCATGGGGTCACCGGAAGTGGAAAAACAGAGGTCTATTTGAGGGCCATGGAAAAAGCACTCTCCCTTGGGAAATCAGTCCTGATCTTAGTTCCCGAGATAGCACTAACTCCTCAGACTGTAGAACGTTTTCGAGCACGACTGGAGCATAGCCAAGAAAAACGCCTCATCGCTGTCCTGCATAGTCACCTCTCCGATGGAGAGCGCCATGATGAATGGTTGCGCTTGCACCGAGGAGATGCACGGATTGTCATTGGGGCACGCAGCGCTATTTTTGCACCACTCCAAAACCTAGGCCTCATCATCGTAGATGAAGAACATGAGACGAGCTACAAGCAAGAAGAGACACCACGCTATCATGCGCGTGATGTCGCAGTGATGCGGGCACGCTATGAGGGCTCCGTTCTCGTTCTGGGAAGCGCAACCCCTTCACTAGAGAGCATGCAGAATGTGCACCTTGGAAAATATCGTCTCCTGGAACTTCCCAAACGTGCCGACCATCAACGCATGCCACTGGTGCGCGTCATTGATATGCGATTACAAGGAAAACAAAAAGGGGCTGATGCCATTCTCTCTGTACTGCTGCGCAAGGCTATGGCAGAGCGATTAGAACGCTCTGAGCAAATCATTCTTTTTCTCAATCGCCGTGGTTTTTCCAGTGCTCTCTTGTGTCCTCACTGTGGCACAGCCTGCTCCTGTCCCAACTGCAGCATCTCACTCACGTTCCACCGTGTGACACAACAGCTTCGTTGCCATCTCTGTGGCCATCATGAAAAACCACCGACTATTTGCCCTAGCTGCGGGGAAAATGGTGTCTTAGTCTACTCTGGCGTCGGGACCCAACGTGTCGAGGATGCCGTAAGACAGGCGTTTCCAGAGGCGCGCAGTTTTCGCATCGATGCAGACACTATGCAGCGCAAAGGATCGTATCAAGAAACCTTCGATCGTTTTCGCAAAAAACAGATTGATATCCTCATTGGGACCCAAATGATCGCTAAGGGGCTTGATTTTCCTAACGTCACGTTGGTTGGCATTATCAATGCGGACACAAGCCTCCATGCCCCTGACTTTCGCGCTGGGGAGAGAACTTTTCAGCTCTTAACACAAGTCGCAGGTCGTGCCGGTCGCGGGGATCGTGAAGGCGAAGTCATGATTCAAACGTACACTCCAGAAAGTCCCTCGATTCAATTTGCACGGCATCACGACTACCATGGATTTTTTGATCAAGAGATTACCTTTCGCCAACAGTTTGGGTATCCTCCCTTTCAAAAAATGATTTTGATTCAAATTAGAGGAATCTCTCAGGAACAAGTCGCTCTACATGCTACTACTTTCAGAAAAAATCTCTGGCATGTACTCCCTGATTCTATCAAGGTTAGCGATGCAGTCCCTGCACCACTCGAGCGAGCTCATGGGCAGTATCGCTTTCATATTGCCCTGCATGGTTCTTCTTTCAAAAGCATGAAAGCCCCCCTACGTAATGTGCTTTCAAAGTACAACCTCCCTTCAGGAATCGTTCTGACCATTGATGTTGATCCTCAATCGTTGATGTAGAAAAAACCAAATTGACTCTGAAAGTGATCTCAACTAATCTCGGTGGCCGCTTTGAAAATCAACCCTCCACCTGATTCTCGTGTCTTCCCAACTCACCTACGTCCTCATCACTCCGAAAGCCCTTTTTAAGGCTCGCACTGGTAATATTCTCTCGCGTCTTCTCTCTCGTTCCGGATTAGAGCTCATCGGAGCCCGTATGTTTGCTCCTAGCGCAGACCTCTCTGAAGGTCTCGCAGAGAGCTTGGGCGCGCAAGAACTCACAAGTACTTTTTTGCGAGGCTCCCTCCCTCAGCCAGGAAATCAGATGCTCTCGCTTCTACTCCGAGGCGAGGATGCCATTAAAAAAGTGAGTCTTATCGTTGGTGATGATGAACACATGGATGGTCGTGGTGAAACCTTGCGTGATACTTATGGCGATCATGTTCTCCTTCAAGAAGAAGAAGGAGAAGCACCAGCAATGTATTATTTTGAACCAGCAGTGATCGCTCCAGCCACAACAGAAGAGGCTGCACAGGGACTGAAACTTTTGGCAGCATTCTCCGACAGCGATGGAGGAATTCTAGATGCTGCCATTCAATTTCCCCCCGGCGCCAAGCTCGAGAAGACACTTGTGCTTATTAAACCTGATAACTTTCACTTTCCCAACACACGTCCTGGTGGCGTGATTGACCTTCTAGCACGCACAGGACTTGCTCTTGTTGGAGTCAAAATTCAGCAGATGAGTGTGGCTCAAGCAAAAGAATTTTATGGCCCTGTCCTTCCCGTCTTAGAATCAAAACTCCCTGATGGACGTATTCACTGGGAATCGATCATTTCCTTTATGTCGGGAGCACGTCCCTCGGAAATTCCGGAAGAAGAGCATGCGTTGCCAGGCAACCAATGCTCCGTGGCGCTCATCTACCAAGGAGAGAATGCGATTGCCAAAATCAGAGAGGCACTCGGTCCTACAGACCCATCTAAAGCACCACATGGAACGATTCGTAAAGAATTTGGTAAAGATATCATGATTAATGGAGCTCATGCTTCTGATTCTGCAGAAAGTGTACTTCGTGAAACCGCTATCATCGATATCAACGAAAATAATTTTAAATCGGTCATTCTTTCTCATTCCTAATCTTAAATACAAGTTAAGTATTTTTGGAAATATATGGAGTAATAGTGCTCACCAATCAAAAAGTTTTGCTTCAACTTCATCTTTAAACTTCAACTCATCTCAACTTTTCACAGAAAAATTGAGATGACATCAACCCAACGCCTCCTATTTTTTATGGACTTATCTACTCGCCTTACTCACATCACTCCCTCCCTCACTCTTTCTATTGATAGCAAAGCAAAGGCATTGCGTGCTGAGGGTATTGATGTCTGTAGTTTCGCAGCTGGTGAACCTGATTTTGACACTCCCGAGCACATTAAGGCAGCGGCAATTACGGCTCTAGAAAATAATTTGACACGCTATACAGCTGTTGCTGGAATTCCAGAATTGCGCCAGGCCATCGCTCACAAATTCCTCACAGAAAATCAACTCGAATATCAACCAGAAGAGATCATTGTGAGCAACGGAGCAAAGCAAAGTTGTTTCAATGCAATCATGGCCTGCGTGGGAGAAGGTGATGAAGTGATCATTCCTGCACCTTATTGGACTAGTTATCCCGAAATGGTACGTCTTGCTGGTGCAGAGCCAGTCATTGTCCCAACAACAGCAGCTAACCATTGGAAGATAACTGCTGCAGATTTTGAAAATGCCATGTCGCCACGGACCAAGATGATTATCATTAATTCCCCTGGAAATCCTACCGGAGCGGTTTATACCAAGGAGGAGTTGCGTGCTATTGCAGAAGTAGCCGCTGATGAGGAAATTTTTATTCTTTCTGACGAAATCTATGAAAGCCTTGTTTATGATGAGGCACAGCATGTCAGTACTGCCTCAGTCACTCCTGAAGCACGTGATTTGACGATTACCATCAATGGTTTTAGTAAAGCGTATGCGATGACTGGCTGGCGTCTTGGCTACCTAGGAGCTCCTAAAAAGATTGCTCGCGCTATTGAAGCCCTTCAAAGCCATAGCAGCTCGAATGCATGTTCATTCGGCCAATACGGAGCGCTCGCCGCTTTGCAAAACAGCCAACAATGCGTTGCTGATATGCGTGAAGAATTTAATATCCGTCGCGAATATATGTTTAACCGATTGCATAAAATGCATCAAATCTCGGTGACAAAACCATTAGGCGCTTTTTATGTGCTGGCCGATATTGCTAAATTTGGAATGTCCTCGACAAACTTTGCCGATCGTCTCTTAAGCAAATCGAATGTTGCGGTTATTCCAGGAATTGCTTTTGGCAACGACAAAACAATTCGCTTGAGCTACGCAGTAGGCATGGATGTCATCAAAGAAGGTCTTGATCGCTTAGAAGATTTTTGTAAGACACTTTAAGGCTGGAGGCTTTTTTCACAGTGTCACTTTTCAGAAAAATCAAGCAACTTTTGTAACTTCCAACGTCATTTTTTGTAAAAGAATTAACCACAAAGAACACATAGATGGCACAAAGAGCACAAAAAGAATTTTTTTATAAAAAAATTCCAGAAAGCTTTGCTTCCCATTTTTTCTGTAGCCTCTATCTAGAACGTGTTGAAGCTGCCCTGAGGCAAGTCCTACCCGCAGCCAGCACGAGACCGAAAACGTTGCATCGTGCGATGCGCTATAGCCTCTTTGCAGGAGGCAAAAGACTGCGTCCGCTTTTGTGCCTAGCAGCTGCAGAAGCTTGCTCACAAAAAAAGGTTTCCCTTGAGTCGGCCATGCCAGCGGCGTGCGCCTTGGAACTTTTGCACACGTACTCGCTGATTCACGATGATCTTCCGTCGATGGATAATGATGATCTACGCCGAGGAAAACCAACCTGTCATAAAGTTTTTGGTGAAGGAATTGCCATTTTAGCAGGAGATGCCTTACTCACACTGAGCTTTGAACTTCTATCCCAAATACGAGCGCCCAAGCGTTATCCATTGCAGCTTTTTCTCAAAGAGATAACTCATGCTGCAGGAAGTCAGCAGTTGATTGCTGGCCAAGTAGCCGATCTCGAAGCAGAGGGGAAAAAGCTAAAAATCACCGACGTCAGCTTTATTCATCAACGCAAAACAGCCGCTCTCATCACCCTTTCCTTACGCCTCGGAGCGATGTGTATGAATGCTACTCCTAAGAAATTAGAAGTGCTGACACGTTTCGGAAACGCTCTAGGACTGGCATTCCAAATTATTGATGACATTTTGGATGAAACACAATCCCCGACACAACTCGGTAAAAGCTCAGGAAAAGATATCAAAGCCCAAAAAGCTACTTATCCTGCTGTGCTTGGGTTATCCAAGGCACTCAACGCTGCAGAAGAACAAACAACTCTAGCACTACATGCCTTGAAGCCCTTGGGAGCCAAGGGAGCCATGCTGGAGCTGATAGCCAGGGATCTGTTGAAACGGAACTCCTAGCCCCAAATGCTGTTTGCGTTAGGCAAATAGCCTGTTGAAGTGTTCAAAGGAGTCATTCTCTCAAATAAAGAACTCTAGAGCATTTTAAAAAATTCTGTAGCCGCGCCCTTTGTGGTGTCACTCCGAACGTGATCCCCACGAAGGCGGGGATCACGTCCTCGAGTATCGCTGGCTACACTGCGGGTCTGCGCTCCTCGTTTGACTCGCT
>JBMOFC010000054.1:0-12335 GCA_049314455.1 Chthoniobacterales bacterium | reverse complement strand
TTTATTTGCAGCCAGGTTCCGAGCGTTCTTATCCTAATGGGAAGATGCTCTGTCATGTGCTCGGTTTTGTGGATCACACGGGTCATGGAATCGATGGAATTGAACGTATCTTTGATCAAGAACTCTCGGGGCACGATGGCTATCGTCGTATTGAACATGATCGGAAGGGGCTCGAGATTGTGCTCTACCGTGGACAAGAAGAACCTGCAGTGAATGGAACGAATATTTATTTGACGATCGATATGGGGTTGCAAGCGATTCTTGAAAAACAACTCGATGTTGCCATGGAAACCTACAAGCCAGCAGGAGCGACTGCGATTTTAATGGATCCGACCACAGGAGAAATTTTAGCAATGGCGAGTCGTCCTAACTACGATCTCAATCATTACAATAATGCAACTCCGGAAGAACTTCGCAATCGAGCTATTACGGACATGTATGAACCAGGATCGGTTTTCAAAATTGTAGCTGCTTCAGGTGCCATCAACGAAGGAATTGTGACCGAGGA
Organism: Chthoniobacterales bacterium; assembly: GCA_049314455.1. Taxonomy (GTDB): domain Bacteria; phylum Verrucomicrobiota; class Verrucomicrobiia; order Chthoniobacterales; family UBA6821; genus CAIWMF01. The sequence continues at coordinate 11,827 of JBMOFC010000054.1, read as the reverse complement.
GAGTACTATTTTTTGTGAGCATGGAGCTTTTTCCTATGGAGGGAAAATTCTTCATGATGCGCGTGGTGATTACTTCGGAGATCTTTCGGTGAAGGATGTCTTAGTCCACTCTTCCAATATCGGTGCCGCCAAGATTGCGATGAAAATGGGAGATGCGAAATATTATGAGTACGTACGGCGTTTTGGTTTTGGAGAAAAAACGAACATTCCCTTGCCAGGAGAAATTTCTGGTCTCGTCAATCCTCCGTCGCGCTGGGATAAGTTGACCATCACGCGTATGGCTATGGGACATGCTGTAGCGGCTACTCCAATTCAAGTAGTGATGGAGGTAGGGAGTATTGCCAATGAGGGCAAATTGATGGTGCCACAGTTGGTTCATCATCGTGATCATGAAACAGCAGTCTTAGAACCTAAGGTGCGTCGAGAAATCATTTCTCCCAAGGTTGCTGAGATCATCAATAGCGCTCTTATCGATGTCGTTGCACGGGGAACCGCACAGCATGCCAAAATTGATGGGTATGCCGTTGCTGGAAAAACAGGAACAGCTCAAAAAATCAATACGCATGGTGGTTACTTGGAGGGACGCTATATCGTCTCCTTTGCCGGTTATTTTCCAGCTGATAGGCCACGCATCGCTGGTTTAGTGGTCATCGACGACGCTCGCATTGGGAGTATGGCGAATTTTGGAGGGCTCGTAGCAGCTCCTATTTTTTCAAAAATCGGAGAAGCTTCCGCACGTTATCTCGATCTTCTTCCCTCTTCTATGACTGCTTCTGTGAGCAAAGAGAATACTTCAACGGCTTCGAGCCAACTTTCTCAGTCTCCTCTAGAATAAATATTTCATGCTATTACAACAACTTCTCTCCTCTACAAAAATAGTCTCTGTGAGTGGCGCCCTCGATGCACCTTCGACGCTTGATATTAAAGAGCTTTGCTTCGATTCCCGCAAAACCACGACCGGATCGCTTTTTTTTGCACTGCCCGGTGCACACGAAAAAGGAATTCACTTTGTGGAAGAGGCAATCAAGGGTGGAGCTGTGGCGGTGGTGAGTGAAGAGGAGTTGAAAATAGATTCTCAAATTTCCAAGCAAGCTTCTAATAGACTTCTTGAGATTCCACTCATTCGTGTCCCTAACGCTCGTCGTGCGATGGCAGAAATGGCTGCTGCATTTTATCACTTTCCAAGCCAAACATTAGCTGTTTGCGGCGTGACAGGAACGAATGGAAAAACAACGACAAACTATCTGATACGTCATCTTTGTGATGTAAGTGGACGTGCGTGTGGCCTGATTGGCACGGTGGAATATGTCTTGCCAGGACGTGTTGAGGAGGCTCCGAGGACCACGCCAGAGTCCATTGATATTCAAGCAATGCTCGAAGAGATGAAGAACGGTGGCTTTAAAGCAGTTTCCATGGAAGTTTCTAGTCATGCCATTGTTCAAGAACGGGCAAGGGAGGTGGAATTTGATGTCGCTATTTTTACCAATCTTACGCAAGACCATCTCGACTATCATGGTTCTATGGAGGCTTATTTTGATGCCAAGGCAGTACTCTTTGAATCACTCCCTCATCAAAAAACAAAACGTGGACGTGCCGTCGTTAATGGTGACGACCGTTATGGAAGGTTGCTTTTAGAACGGTTAGAGCGCCTTCCTGTTAAAGTCCCCATCATTACTTTTGGTCAATCAAGTGGTGTTGACTTTCGTGCTTCTGATATTCAATACAGCAGCACTGGAACCACGTTTTGCTTGGAGGCCCGTAAAAGAAGTTATTTAGTACGTTCTCCACTGGTAGGACTTTTTAATGTCTACAATGTTTTAGGCGCACTTGCCTCTGCAACCTCGATGGGATTGGAATTGCGGCGTGCGATTAAAGCGCTTGAAACAGCACCACAAGTTCCAGGACGCTTGCAGCGCGTTGATGGTAAAAAGAATTTTCAGGTCTTTGTCGATTATGCCCATACTCCAGATGCTCTTGAAAATGCACTTCGTTCTTTAAGACAATTGCAACCTGGTCGTCTCGTCGTGGTGTTCGGATGTGGTGGAGACCGAGATCGTACAAAGAGACCCCTCATGGCAGCTGCCGCAGAGCGTTATGCCGATGAAGTTATTGTGACCACTGATAATCCACGAGGAGAAGATCCTCTGTCCATTATCAAAGAAGTGGTTCAAGGATTCCGCCAACAAAAATATTCTTGTATAGGCGATCGTCGAGAAGCCATTTCAAGAGCCATCGAGCAAGCCTTACCTTACGATATTATTGTGATTGCTGGGAAAGGCCATGAGACTTACCAAGAAATTGCTGAGGTACGCACTCCCTTTGATGATGTGCATATTGCAGAGCGAGCAATGTTGGCCACACAGCGGCCAGCATTTGAAGATAGGAGATAGAAGGTATTCTTACCTGCTTGGAAAATTTTCGTGACTACCAGCGTTATTTTATTTTCAAAAAAAATTAATCACAAAGAACACATAGATGAAACAAAGAGCACAAAAAGAATTTTTTCATAAAAAAATTCTAAGAAGTTTTGAGTTTCAGCTTTTTCTGAGATCATCATTTCTCGACTTTAAAATTTTTTATAAAAAATTTTATCTCTGTGTCCTCTTTGCGGTGCCGCTTTAGCGACTTTGTGTTCTTTGTGGTTAATTTTAATTTTATGAATCCTACTTCCCTTTCCCAAATTGCTTCCTGGAGTGGTGCTGATTTTATCAGTGGAAATCCCGATGCTCTTGTCTTAGGTGTGTCCCACGATACGCGTACACTCAAGCCAGGCGAACTCTATGTTGCTTTGAGGGGAGAGCGGTTTGACGGTATTCACTTTATTAAAGATGCTCTTCAAAAAGGAGCTGTGGGTGTTTTGTATGATGGTGTTGCTCCTAGTGATATTCCTGCAGATTTTGGAGTGTTGCGTGTTGCTGATAGTCTTCAAGGGTTGACACTCCTGGCAAGAGCATGGCGTGAAGAGCTTGGGCTACGTGCTATTGTTCTTACTGGAAGTAGTGGGAAAACGAGTACAAAAGATTTTACGAGTGCTCTGTTAAAGAATTTCTTGCAGATTACCTCTACCCGAGGAAATTTTAATAATCATATTGGGCTTCCTCTCTCCATCTTGAGAGCATCAAAGTCTGATCAAGCTTCGGTTTGGGAAGTTGGAATGAATCACCGAGGTGAAATTGCTCCTTTGGCAGCACTCGCAAAACCAGCTATTGCCCTCATCACCAATATCGGTACTGCGCATATCGGCTTTCTAGGATCACGAGAAGCTATTGCACAGGAAAAAGGAGATTTATTAGCAGCACTTCCTCCGGAGGGCGTTGCGATTTTGCCAGCTGCGGATGATTTTTACGAAGCATTGGCCTCAAGAACAAAAGTACGTATTTTTCGAGTAGGTATCGGGGTGGGTGACTTACAAGCAACAGATTTAGTGCCTATAGCACAGGGAATGCAATTCCAAGTCGAGTATCAAGGAGCATCCCTACCTGCTTTTTTACCAGTGATTGGAGCTCATATGGTCCACAATGCTTTGTTTGCACTCGCTGTTGGCTTAGAATGTGGCGTCTCATTAGAAGAAGGGATTGCTGTTCTTGAAAAATTACACCCTTCTAACAATAGACTCAAGTTGTACGAATTTGGTGGAATCACTATTGTCGATGATGCCTATAATGCAAATCCTGATTCCATGGGGGCTGCACTCAGTGCGATCATGGAACTCAAAGCTCAGCGGCGTATTGGCATTTTAGGGTTTATGGGAGAGCTCGGAGACTATGCTGCAACAGGATATCAACGGGTGGGTCTGAAAGCAGCCACTTCTCTTGATGTGCTCATTGTGGTGACTGATGAGACGCTTCTACTTGCAGAGAGCGCGCGTGATGGAGGAATGAAAGAAGTTTATCATGTTCAGACTAATGAAGAGGCTATTGCACTTGTGTTATCAATGTTACGTCCAGGGGATCTTCTCCTCGTAAAGGGAAGTAAGAGCACTCATTTAAATGAGGTGGCAGAAGCAGTCAGGGCTTCGCTGGCCAAGCAGGACCTTGCTGCACAAGGTCAGCCAGTGGCGTTGTTGAATGAATCAACAACGCAGTTGTCAGTTGCCAGTTCTCGGTTGTCAGAAAACTCCAAATAACACGTATTATGAAAAAGCATAAAAAAATCTTCTTGGATTCATTGGTCGTCTGTATGTCGATACTAAAAAGAGTGTTATTTTTCTAATGCAACGACGATCTGAACATCACCGACAACTGAGAACTGAGAACTGAGAACTGACAACTGACAACTATTTTTCATCCATGCTCTATTATCTTTTCCAACTCAGTGATCTTTTTCACGGCAGTGAACTTGCAAAAGCATTTCATGTTTTTCAATACATTTCTTTCCGTGCTATGGGAGCAGGACTCACAGCTTTTTTAATTTCTCTTTTTTTTGGCAAGGCTGTGATCAAGCGTCTTATTAAGCTTCGTCTTGGTCAACCGATTCGTACCGCTGAAGATCTTCATCGCTCTTTTGCACTCCACGAAGATAAGCAAGGAACACCGACCATGGGGGGTATTTTGCTTGTCGGTTCTGTTTTGCTTTCTAGCTTGCTCTGGGCTCGTTACAATAATCCCTTAATTTGGATTACACTTTTTACAGCAGCTTATTTGGGGGCCTTAGGGTTTTTTGATGATTATCTCAAAGTGACAAAAAAAAAATCAGCAGGGATCAGTAGTCGTCAAAAATTTCTTTTGCAATCGCTCTTAGCTGCGATGGTCACATTAGCCTTTGTGTTCACTCCTGGATTGACTTCCCAAGCACAAGAGCTCTACGTTCCTTTTTTAAAAGGACCCATCATTGCTCATTTGGGGGTAGCCACTTTCTTATTTTATCTTCTGGTGATCGTCGGAAGTTCTAATGCTGTTAATATCACCGATGGACTCGATGGTTTAGCTGCGGGCTGTACCGTGATGGCTGCCTTTGCCTATGCCATTTTTACTTATGTGGCCGGCAATCTTAAAGTGGCGACCTACCTTCAAATACCTCACAATCCTTACTCTGGAGAATTAGCAGTGGTGAGCATGGCACTAGCGGGTGCTGCCTTAGGCTTTCTCTGGTGGAATTGCCATCCTGCGCGTGTTTTTATGGGAGATACAGGATCGCTTGCTATCGGCGGAATACTCGGCGTTCTTGCTATTAGTTGCAAACAAGAAATCTTGCTCATTCTTGTCGGAGGTATTTTTGTCGCAGAAGCATTTTCGGTTATTTTACAAGTAGCCAGTTTCAAACTGACCGGACGTCGCATTTTTAAAATGTCGCCATTACACCATCATTTTGAATTGAGTGGTTGGAAGGAGTCCACGGTCACCATTCGATTTTGGATTATGGCTATTATTTTTGGAATCATGGGTCTTGTGACGTTGAAATTACGCTAATGATGAGTTATCGAGAAAAAAAATGTGTTGTTATTGGTTTAGGGCGAAGTGGCCTGGCAGCCGCTCGTTTGCTGGCTCGAGAAGGGGCACATGTTTCTGTGCTTGATAGTAGTGAGGAGGAAGTACTGCAAGAAAAGGCAGCCCTTTTGCGTTTAGAAAATATCAACGTGCAGCTCGGTGTTGCTGCAGAACAGGATGCTACCGTTTATGATCTTGCCATTATCAGTCCTGGTATTGAGCTCACGGTACCGCTCGTGAAAAACATCACTCAAAAAGGAACTCCTATGGTAGGGGAGTTAGAACTTGCCTATTCCTGTTGTCCTCTTCCTAGTGTCGCTATTACAGGAAGCAATGGAAAAACAACCACTACCGAATTAACAACCAAGGCACTTCAAGGTGCAGGATTGCGGGTATTAGCGTGTGGTAATATTGGGCTTCCTTTTTCTGAAGCTGTTCTCAAAAGCGATCAAGTTGATCTTTTTGTGGTGGAGGCAAGTTCTTTTCAATTGGAAGGAATAGAAACATTTCATCCGCGTGTTGCTGTGTGGCTCAACCTCAGTCCCAATCATCTGGATCGCTATGCGAGTATGGAAGAGTATCGTGCTGCAAAGTTGCGTATTTTTAAAAATCAAACCGCTGTTGATATTGCCGTGATTCCGGCATCTTTTGATCGTGCTAAAGCAGGGGTCAAAGCTCGCTGTATTACGTTTAGTACAACAACAGATGAGGCCACTTTTTCTTTTCAAAATGATTTTCTTTTTTATCAAGGAACAGCATTTCTCAATTTCAAAGAAACTTCTTTGCGCGGTCTTCACAATGTTGAAAATCTCATGGCTGCTTTTGCTGTTGGAGTAGCGTTGGGGCAGTCTTTAGAATTGATGGCCGAGGCAATCAAAGACTATAGACCGCCAGCACATCGCTGTGAATGGGTGGCTGAGAAAAATGGAATCCTTTGGATCAATGATTCGAAAGCAACCACGCTTGATGCCATGGAAAAAGCACTTCTTTCCATTGAGAAATCACGCCCTATCATTTTAATTGCTGGAGGAAAAAATAAAGGCTCTTCTTTTAAGCCTCTTATTTCCTTGCTCGAGGAACGTGTTAAAGTCGCCATTCTCATTGGTGAATTGAAAAATGCTATTGCTGCCGAGTGGAATTCTATTCATTGCCACCGAGCTGAAAGCCTCGAAGAAGCTGTTGCCATAGCGGGAGCTGCCGCAATACCTGGAGATGCCATTTTGCTCTCTCCAGGAACCTCTTCTTATGATATGTTTGCTAACTATCAAGAGCGCGGAGAATGTTTTAAAAATGCGGTTTATCAATTCATAACATAAACATAACTACCAACGTCATTTTATTTCTTTGAAATAAAATAACATTGGTAACGTTGAAAGGTTGAAGCGTTGAAAGGAGATATCACTCCTCGTTGACGATGCAGCCGACAAGTTACAGTACAAAAATATCGATTCTTAATAACTCACGACACCATCTTAAAATGAGTCTCTTTTCAATATTTCAACACTTCAACGTTTCAACACTTCCAAGGGAAGGTTGGTAGTCACAAATAAACTTATCCAAGTCCACTTCTCATTCCATAACCTCTAGCCATGAAATCATCCACTCCTAAACGTCGTACGCGTACCCTTCGTGCCAAAGCTTCTGCCATCAACCCTTCAGAATTTGAAGATTATGGACCAGAGCCCAACATGAAGCTTTCTCATGCATTTATGGTTGTTTTGGCACTCCATATCGTTGCTGTTGGTGGGCTTTTTGCTTTTAACAAAATGAAAGTGAGTCATGCTTCTCTTTCTCTCAAATCGAAAGCAGAACACATTCTTACAAAAGAATCGATAGTCTCAAAAAGTGCTTCTCAAGATACAGTGACAGCAGCTGTTGGCTCGATTCAAGAAACAGGTTCTAAAGTTTCTAAAACCATCGCTTCTCATCAGCAAGCGCAAGCTCTTATGGCCCCAACGGTAGGTGTTTCTGAGAATTCCGCTTCTGCAAATCATATCGCTCCTGGAGCGACAGAGAATCCACCGCCACCGTCCACTTCATCTGCTGCTGCTATGGCTACGTCAACTCCAGAAGAGGCTACAGCGGCTTCTCCTACAGTTGCTCTGCAAGAGTACACCATTGTGAAGGGCGATAATCCCTACAAAGTCGCAAAAAAATTTCATGTTAGCTATGATGCTCTCGTAAAGCTGAATAATATTACAGATCCTCGCAAAATTCAGATTGGCCAGAAATTAAAAATTCCGGCTAAAAAGCAAGTTTCTAACAAGCAAGTAAAGAGTAATGGGTAGTAACCAAATCAGTAACGAGTAAAGGGTAAAGAGAATGAAGTGCCTCAGTTTTTTCGAGCTCATTTTACTGAAAGTAGAAAGCAAAATTTGATTTGAATGAGATTTATCACTCATTATTCATTACTCTTCACCCTTTACTTCTTCTGATCGCCATTCATGCAACGCAATTCAATCTACCTCCTCCTTCTTTCTGTTGTCGCTTTGATTGCACTAGGAATCGTCATGCTTTTTAGTACCAGTGCGTTTGCTCAAGATAGTCATGGCGATATTTATTACTTTGTTAAAAAACAGTTGTTCTGGCTTGGAGTGGGTACAGTGGCTTGTGTGGTCACCTCGCTAACAGACTATCATTGGTGGCAACGCACCTGGATGGTTTGGTTTGTAGTAGCGCTACTGCTTTTAATGCTTTGTTTTGTTCCTCATATTGGAATGCGTATTAATGGATCTCGTCGATGGCTCAATTTGCATGTGGCTGCCTTTCAACCGAGTGAACTTGGAAAAATTGCCTCTGTCTTTTTCGTGGCATGGTGGTTTTCAAGAGAGGAAATCAAGCAGGGTGGCTTTTTACAAACATTCGTGATTCCTTTAGCCGTTCTAGCTCTTCCCATGGGGCTCATCGGTGCTGAGGTTGACCTTGGAACAACAGCGTTAATTGGAGTGACCTCTCTTGCCATGATGTTTGTGGGTGGAACACGGGGGCTCTATCTTTTTCCCATGTTGGGAGCTGGAGTCGCTGGTCTCATTGGTATTATTCATCTCATTCCCGAACGTGCCGCACGCATGATGACTTTTTTACATCCTGAGTCGGATAAGTTGGGTAAAGGATTACAACAATGGCAGGCTCTGATTGCGTTTGGCTCAGGTGGTATTGAAGGGCTCGGTCTAGGTGAGGGGAGGCAAAAAATGCTCTATCTTCCTTATGCTCATACTGATTTTATTTTTCCCATGATTGGGGAAGAGCTAGGGCTGCGAGCCACATGGGGAGTTATTTTTTGCTACCTGCTCATTCTCCTTTGCGGAGGTCTTATTGCTGCTAATGCGCGTGATCGCTTTGGAAAGCTCTTGGCTACAGGGCTTCTTCTTCTCATCACCCTTCAAGCCATTATTAACATTGGAATGACTATTTCTTTTTTGCCAAACAAAGGAATGCCGCTACCTTTTATTAGCTATGGTGGGACCAATTTGGCAGCTTGTCTTTTTATGGTTGGTATTTTAGTCAATATTCATCGAGGTGGGGTGCCTTTAATCCATCCAGAAGAACAATCGGTCGTGCTAGGAGAGAGGGCCATACCGCGTATCTAGGGCAGTTGTCAGTTGTCAGAAAAATTAAGATCAATGCTTTTTGTGACCATTGCTAGGACGGTATCATAACAAAATATTTGGCAAGCTTTCTCTATGATTTTCAAACTTAAATTGTTAAAAAATAAGACTTCTTTTTATGATGCCGCAACAAACTGAATATAACTGTCAACCGACAACTATCATCGCAGAGCGATGACAAAAGCTGAGCTATGGGAAAACATTTTGTCATTGCATGTGGTGGAACCGGCGGGCATCTCTTTCCTGGGCTTGCTGTCGCGGAAGTGCTTCACGAACGAGGTCATGAAATTCTTTTGCTTGTTTCAGAAAAAGAAATTGATGCTGTAGCGCTGCGTCATCATCCCGAGTTTCGTGTTGAAAAACTTCCTTCCATTGGAATGCCCTCATTACTGTCACCTGCATTTCTCGGATTTACACGTCGGACTTGGGAAAGTTTTTCCTATTGTCGACAGCTCTACCGACGCTATCGTCCTGCTGCTGTTCTTGGGATGGGTGGTTTTACTTCTGCAGTTCCTATCCTTGCTGCTCATCTTTCAAAAATTCCATCTTATATCCACGAATCTAATGCCATCGCTGGTAGAGCCAATAGATTGACAGCACGCTGGGCAAGCAAGGTTTTGCTTGGCTTTGGAGCCTGTGTTTCTTGTTTTCCTAAAAGTCAATGTGAAGTCACAGGAACACCAGTAAGACGAGATCTTGGGGAGCGTCTTCCCAAAGAACAAGCACTTGCACGGTTTAAATTATCACCTGAGCGTCAAACCATCTTGGTGATGGGTGGGAGTCAAGGCGCAGGACAAATTAATCAACTTCTTTTTAAGTCAGCATCCTTACTGAAAGAGCTCCCGATACAACTCATTCATCTTACAGGCGAGCGAGATGATCATCTGGCAGCTATCAATTATCAACGAGAAGGAATTCATGCCTACGTGGCCTCCTTTCATCATCATATGAATGAGGCTTACTCTGCTGCTGACTTTGTTATTTCAAGAGCCGGGGCTGCGAGCTTGAGCGAAATTTCTCATTTCGGACTTCCTTCACTGCTTATTCCATTTCCTTTTGCTGCAGAACAACACCAACATCGTAACGCGGCTATCTTTCAACAAGCCGGTGCAGCTGAAGTGCTCGAAGAATCAGAAATCACTCCTAAAATATTAGTGCGGCTTATCATGAATTTATTAGATGACTCCATACGTCGCGAGCGGATGGCTCATGCTGCCTCCGTGATTTTACCGCCTTACGCTGCTACGGCGGTGGCAGAGGTGATGGAGGGGAAATAAGATTGCAGTCTATAGTCTGCAGATAAGCTGTACTCCATCAGCGAACAGGTAAAGTTGAAGTGAAAAGTTGAAATATCTGGGTTAAAGCAGCAAAAAAGACAATTCGTTGCCGGAGTCCTCATTTTACCTGTAGTATGCAGCCTATAGGTTGTCACTTTACCCATTCTGTTGAATGGGTGACAACGTAGTATTATTTTTTTATGAAGGTGCCATTTTTTATTTTTATTTACCTCTTAGTATTAGTCAAAAGCACTGTTTCTGCAGAGTCGGTATTTCAAGGTCTTTTTCGACCAGGGCCAATTAATGGAATTACTGATGTAGAGGGAGTGGCTGTCGCTCATATGACTAAAATTTCTGGTGAGGGAGAGTTGCATCCTGGTATTGGACCAATCCGTACAGGAGCAACAGCGATTCTGCCTAGTCGTGATATTTGGGAAAAGCGGTTTTCTTCTGCTACCTACACGCTTAATGGTAATGGAGAGCTCACTGGAACACATTTGATTGAAGAAAGTGGATTTTTAAATGTTCCTGTCATCCTTACTGACACATTGGATGTTGGCAGAGCATATGATGGTGTTGTTAGCTGGATTCTAGAACACTACCCGCAATCTGGTGTTTCAGAAGATGTCCCATTGCCGGTAGTAGGTGAATGTGATGATCAATTTCTTAATGATATTCAAGGACGGCATATAACAGCTGATGATATTCAAATACTGCTTAATAGAGCTTCTTCTGGACAGTTTGAGCGAGGCAATGTAGGCGCTGGCACAGGGATGATTTTATTTGGCTTTAAAGGTGGTATTGGCTCTGCATCACGTATTCTTAAGAAAGAGCAAGGAGGTTATACTGTTGGTGTTTTAGTGAACGCAAACAATGGTTCTCAACCTAAACGAGATCTTATTATTAATGGTGTTAGTATTGGACAAATACTTGAAAAAAAATCATTGCCTGCTTTTCAAAATAGAGAGTTAAAAGACAGTCTAAACCAACAGCCTCATAAAAAAATTCCTGATGGTAGTATGATGATTGTTATTGCAACGGATGCTCCTTTAGAAGCAAGACAGCTCCGACAAATAGCAAAACGTGCCTTTCTTGGCTTTGGGAGAACAGGTTTGACATCAAATATTTCTAGTGGCGATTTCGCCATCGCTTTTAGCACAACTCATTGGATAACAAGAGATAATAATTATTCTCTTGCTGCACTAGAAACTCATGATGACCGCATGAATGCATTGTTTGAAGCAACTGCCGAAGCTACTCAAGCAGCCATTTACGATGCGCTTTTCTCAGCACGTACTATGGTTGGAGCCGGAGGGCGTACTGTGTATGGAATTCCTGTTGATCAAGTTCAGGAGATGCTTACTAACGCTTCTTCTTTTCAAAAGGATATGAATGCTGCAAAAGAGAACAAGAAAGAGTAAGGAAATAGAGACCAGGTTTGAACGGCCTTAACTTAGCGCCATTCAGGACTGCCTATTTCTCAGATCCTAACAACAATCGTATGAATTCATTGACA
>JBMOFC010000053.1:0-12366 GCA_049314455.1 Chthoniobacterales bacterium | reverse complement strand
CGGGTCGTGTTCTGACAATGCACCCAACTACAGAATTTTTTAAAACGCTCTAAAGAGAGAAGGGCGCGATAGGACGATGAAATTTTTCTTGATAACAAGGCCGAAGAGCAAGCGCTATCTTAAGATAACGTGAGTGATGAGAACGCTGTTATCAAGAAAAAGAGCAAGTTCAGATCGTGCCCTTATGGATTTAAAAGACTATAGCTTCCTATCCGTTGCTTTAAACGGACACCAACTTTCAACTTCAATTTTCCACAGGGACTCTTTCCGAAGAGATCATAGCCTTATCTCCTGTTTCCAAAGAATCAGAAGGGTTCAAAATGATTTGATCATTGGCTGTGACGCCATCGAGCACTTCGACCTTAGTCCCACAATCTTTTCCGATATGGATTTTTCTTAATTCCACACGATTGTCAGGATTGAGCACCCCAACAAAAGTTCCTTCAGGTCGAAAAAGGAGCGTGTTGACAGGAATAATGAGCGCAGGATGTTCCTGTGTAACAGAAATCTGAACAGTAGCATACCCTCCGGAAAGAAGCTTGCGCTCAGAATTTAAGACCTGAATTTCGACGAGCAATGTTCGAGACTGTGGATCGATTTTATCAGCCGTACGCACGAGCGTTCCTTCAATATTAAGACCACGTTGAGAAGCAAACTCCAAGGTGACTTTTTGGCCAGGATGTACTTCGTGAGCCACTGATTCTGGAACATTAGCATAAACGCGTAGTACTTTATCATCGATAAGCTCAAAGAGTGGCTTCTGACCAGTAAGGTTAGTGGCACGAATGAGATCTCCAACATTCACATTGCGTTGCGTAATAATTCCATCAAAAGGAGCAGTAATCTGTTCAAAATCCTTGAGCTTTTGGAATCGGTTTACATCGGCTTCTGCAGCGACAAGATTTGCTTTTGCAACTTCGAGATCTGCTTGTTTTTGATCTGAATCTTGTCGTGCTACGGTATTACGATCAAGCATCTCTTTCCAGCGACTAGCAGTGACTTGAGCAAGTTTCAAATTAGCTTGAGCCTGCTGAAGCTTCCCTAACGCTTGATTATATTGCTGGTCAATTTCAGGAGCCTCCACTTCTCCTAACAAATCCCCTTGTTTTACCGGCGTCCCAATATCAACAAGCCATCGCTTTAAATAGCCATCCATGCGAGCGTAGATCGGTGTGTTAGCATAGGGATTAACATCTCCCGGAAGACGCAACGTAGCTTCGGGTTTTGAAATAGTAGGATGAACAACGAGGACAGAAGAAACTTGTTGAGCATTTGTTGATTGTTGAACTTCTTTCTTTTGAAACCAGCGGATGAAGATGGTCCTCGCTATAAAAAAAAGAAAAACGAGTAGCAGTAAACTAAAAATCCAACGAGAAAGTGATTTCATAAGTTTATTTTTTTTGTAACTACAAACCTCTTGTTGTTTAAAAAAGAATTAACCACAAAGAACACATAGATGACACAAAAAGAACATCGGCAGCTGGGAAGCTGTGAGGTAGGCTACCTAAACTTGTTTAGGCAGCCCTTGAGGGCGAGACTTGACGGGAGTCAAGCAAGTCCATTTTTTTATAAAAAAATTCTAGTGCGTTTTGATTCCCAGTTGTTTGCTGTGGTTTTGATTTCTCAACTTTAAAATTTTTTATGAAAATTTTATCCCTGTGTTTTCTTTGTGTGCCACTTTAGCGGCTTTGTGTTCTTTGTGGTTAATTTTCATCTGTATTGACTACGTTGATAGTTACATCTTTTAACAAATGGAAAACCACAGGCACAAAAAGTAGGGTTGCCACCGTTGCTAAAAACAAACCACCAATCACCACACGCGCTAGTGGTGCATTCTGTTCTCCACCTTCTCCCATGCTGAGTGCCATCGGAATCATTCCTGCTATCATTGCCAGTGCAGTCATGAGTACAGGACGCAAGCGTGTTGTGCCTGCAAGAAGAGCGGCTTCAAAAGCGTTACCACTTTCTTCAAAAAGTTGTTTGGCAAAAGAGACCACTAAAATACTGTTTGAGGTGGAAACACCCACACACATGACCGCTCCCATCAGTGCAGGAACGCTGAGTGTTGTCCCTGACAAAAAGAGCATCCACGCAATACCAGCTAGCGTGCCTGGTAGAGCTGTGATGATAATAAAAGGATCGAGCCACGATTGAAAATTCACCACCATCAGTGCATAAACAAGAAACACAGCTCCAAGCAAGCCAATACCTAATCCTACAAAAGAAGAAATCATTGTTTTGTATTGACCATAAAGCTTCATGGTGACTCCGCGCGGCATGTTTTTCTTAGCATCAAGAATCAACTTATTAACCTCAGCCCCCACCGCCCCTAAATCTCTTCCTTGCACAGAAGCATAAATGTCAATAACAGGAACAACGTTCACATGACTCACCACGCCCGATCCTGAAGAACGTGAGATGGTCGCGATGTTTTCCAATAATTGAGGCGTATTGTCTGGCTTTATTTTGCTGGTCACTGGAAGGTTTTTTAAATCTTTTAATGATTCAAAATGATAGTCGGGAACTTTGGCCATGAGCGGATAAACCACTCCGTTCATCGGATTGAGCCAAAAGGCTGGATTTATTTGACCGCTTCCTGTGAGGCTTACCAAGAGGCTGCCAGCGACATCGCTGTGAGTAATATCGAGGTCAGCGGAGCGACTACGATCGACATCGACCTTAATAACTGGCTGGTCAAGTGCTTGTTGAAAATGAACATCGACAATACCTGGAATTTTTTTCATCTTTTCTTCGAGTTCTGCACCAGATTTAAAATCATCCTCGAGGTTGTATCCTGATATCTGCACATCGATTGGCGCCGGAAGACCAAAGTTAAGGATCTGCGTCACGATATCTGCGGGTTGAAAATAAAAATCAATGCCAGGAAATAAATGAGGTAGTGTTGCGCGAAGTTTTTTAACGTAAGAAGCCGTAGGAGCATGATGCTTGGCGAGAGAAATCAGAACCTCGGAATCGGCAGGACCAAAGGTTCCGTTGTTACTATAACTTAAATTGATACTGCTATAGGGAATTCCACTGTTGTCTAGAATGCTGTCGATTTCACGAGCGGGAATGATTTCACGTATTTTCTTTTCAACCTGGTCGGCAATACGAACGGTCTCCTAAATACGAGTTCCCGTTTTGGCACGCAGATGCATCCGAATTTGACCAGCATCGACTTCCGGAAAAAAATTTTCACCCACCAGAAAAAAAAGTAGTAAACTCAACAGACAAGCACTCAAAAAAAGAGAAGCAAAGCGCTTAGGACGTTGCAACGCACTTCCCAGCAAGTTGCTATAAAAATTTTTAAAATGCTCAAAGCCTTTGTCAAAGCGTTGTTGAAACTTGATGAGAGAGGCAACGAGGCTCATATTCGCAGCTTTAGTAGGCGTTGAAGAGAGGTTCTCAGGAAGCAAGTAGAGTGCCATTGTCGGCACAATCGTGCGCGACCAAAAATAAGAAGCCAACATCGCAAAAACAACTGCTTCCGCTAAAGGAACAAAAAGATAATGGGAAACCCCTGTTAAAAAAAACATTGGTACAAAGACGATACAAATAGAAAGCGTTGAGACGAAGGCAGGAGCTGCAATCTGCTGAGCTCCCTCTAAAATGGCGGTCCGCAATGGCTTTCCTAAATGTTGATTGCGATGAATATTTTCGATTTCGACCGTGGCATCATCCACTAAGATACCAACAGCTAGCGCCAACCCTCCAAGAGTCATTATATTGATCGTCTCTCCAAGAGCGCTCAAGCAGGTTAGCGAACAAAGAATCGAAAGGGGAATCGAAACCAGAATAATCAAGGTGCTTCTCCAACTTCCTAAAAACATCAAAATCATCATAGCGGTCAATAATGCTGCTAAGGCCGATTCATGCAGCACCCCCTCAATAGCAGCTCTCACAAAGATGGACTGGTCGAAAAGGGGTTTGACCACAAGTTCTGTTGGCAACTGCCACTCAAGTGTTGGAAGCAAGTTATAAATATTTTTTACAATATTTAAGGTCGAGGTTGAACCTGTTTTCATGATGGAAAGCAAAACGGCACGACCTCCATTGTGACGAACAATGTTGGTTTGATCGGCAAAAGCATTGCGCACGTGAGCCACGTTACGAATAGTAATCACAGCACCATTCTCTGTTTTAATAGGAAGATCATTTAATTCCTCCACGGTAGCCGTACTCCCATTCATGCTCACATCATATTCTATGGCACCAATTTTAGCAGTTCCCCCAGGCACAATGAGGTTTTCTGCGTTAATCGTATCAACGATATCTGAAGGCATGAGTCGATTTGCACGTAGTCGATCTAAACTAAGATCGACCATCACCTGACTCATCTTACCGCCATAGGGATAAGGAATACCGGCCCCCTGAACTGTTGCAAGCTGAGGCCTCATGAAGTTCATGGCTAAATCATTGAGCTGCTGCTCTGTTAATGTGTTGCTACTAAGAGCCAGTTGCAAAATAGGAACCGAAGAAGCATTGTACGTAATGATAAGCGGAGGCAGCGTTCCAGGAGGAAGCTGACGTAAGATGGCTTGAGAAATAGCCGTTACTTGGGCAACCGCCATTTCTATTTTGACGCTAGAATGAAAAAAAATTTTCACCACAGAGCGTCCACGCATCGTCTGAGAATCGATATGATCGATATCATTGACTGTCGTTGTTAAGTTCCGCTCAAAATTGGAGGTAATCCAATGGGCCATATCATCCGCAGAAAGCCCAGAATAACTGAAGAGGACACTAATCACCGGAATGTTAATTTCCGGCAAAATATCAGTCGGTGTTCTTAGGATAACAAGTGGCGTCGCTAATACGAAAACCAATGCCAAGACGACAAAAGTATAAGGCCGATTAAGAGCGAGGCGAACAATCCACATAAAAAGTGATTCCTAGTTACTACAATAACTTTTACTTTTACAATCAGGAAATAGTGTGGAAGCATAACGGCTCCCTTTGTGACCCTTCTTTTTCCACAGTCTCTTCGCATATTTAGCAAACTCTTTCTTACCTTGGCTATTTTTTCCATTGCTGGCGGACAATGGACACTCCTCCAAACCATTGCCTATGTGAGGATGGTTTATTCCTACTCTTCTACAGGAACCCTAACATCGGCAGTGGAAAAAACATTCAGTGGAAAGTATCCCTGTGCTCTTTGTAAAAAAATTAGCATGGAGAAAAAAAAAGCAACCAAGAATGAGACTGCTTTAGAGAAGAGTACAAAAAAGCTCGACCTCTTTTTTGCCTCTATCATGCGTCTTGAGGCTCCTGATGTAGGTGCCACTAGTTATCCAAGTACTCGCGACGGTGAGTACACGGATCCCGTTTTGGAAATTCCAGAACGTCCTCCTGCGCCGTCATCTCAATTTCCCATATAAAAATTGAGATAAGCTGAAGTTGAAGCAAAACCTTTTGGTTTGTCAGCATGCCTTTTCAATGTTGCCTGAGGTTGAAAATGATATTCCCCGGCTTCCTCAGCTGATTGTTGGTTCTAAGAATCTCTCTTACTCCTAAATCGTGCCCTCATGCACAGCAAGCTCCTGGCTAGAGGTTTCCACATCTCATTCTTATATACCTTTCACGAATGATTTTTAAGATTTTCTGCTTGTTTCTTTTTCCTCTGCCTGCGTTGCCCTCACTGGCGTTATGTACGCATAGCACTGCACTCGCTCGCCTTGCCAGAGAAAAAAGCTCCAGCGCATAAACTTCCTAAAAATCATCTGCAAAAGGTATAGTGCGTCTCATTGTTAAAAAATGAGTCCTCTCTCAATAACACTCCAGAGCCATGCTCCCGGAAGTATCTCTTAGCGCATGGTTACTCCTCCCCTATTCAGTAGTGAAAATTTTCTTTTTTTTTATTTTATTAGTCTATTTTGGCATTACTCCTTCGCTTTACTCAAGACCTTCAGAGAGCATTAGCAGACTTCAAATTCCTGTTCTCTTGATTGGTGATCCTAACAACAACGCCTGCTTTTATTCTGGGCGAAGTGTTGGCGCTGTTTCCAAAAACTTTTTCATCTCAAAATATGAAATCACGGCAGCTTACTACTGCGCTTTTTTAAATGCTGTTGCAGCTCATGAGGATCCTCATCAACTCTATAAAAATGCGATGACGGAAGATCCCAACATTGCCTGTATCAGCAGAATGACACTCACTAAGGAAGACGGGAGCTCCTGTTTTCATTATGAACCTCTTGAGAACAGAGACTCTCTTCCCATCACCTATGTCAGCTTACGTGATGCACAGCGATTTTGTAACTGGTTAGAAAATAATGCCCCTACAAGTGATGACGATCCTCTCTTCCTAGAGGCATGCACAGAAAAAGGAGCCTATCTTTTTCTTGGAGGAATAAATGGAGAAATGGAAGAACCGACTTTGTGTAGTCATGCCCACTACTACATTCCTTCTGAGGATGAATGGTTCAAAGCGGCTTATTACAAAGGAGGCGGAATCAATACCGGTTATTGGGCTTATCCTACAAAGCACGATGCTGCTCCGAACAATGGCCAAGGAGATGTTAGCAATCAGGCCAACTATAGAACCATGGCAACAGGATGGAAACCTCGCGAACAAAATCCGATGCTTACACCAGTAGATCATTTTGACCAGACCTGCAGTGCTTATGGGGTCTACGATATGGGAGGGAATGTTGCTGAGTGGACCAGCAGCTTTCAAGCGATAACTAAGTCGTCTGATCAAGCTGAACATAACATTGTGCGAGGTGGCTCTTGGAATTCCGAGTACAGCATCTACTGGAACAATGAACTCATGGCACAAAGCATTCCACAAGCGTACAATCCCTTAACCGCTAATAATTTTATTGGATTTCGTATCGCAGTAGTAGCCTCAGAAGAGGATCAGGATGATCCTAACTCGAACTCCATGGAGCATTGTTCTCACGCTAATGATGAGATCACCCCCATGATCCTATGGACAATCATCAGATCTACTTTTTGCCCTAGAACAATACTTCGGAGCTTGGGTTTCAGTCTAGCCGAACTACTGGGATTAAGTGTGGCTGCAGCAACTACTCCTGAGCTTTTACTGATCATGCTTATTGACCTAGTAGGTTATTTTGCGGTGACGGGGGCCGTGGAGCTTCTTAAAGCAGCATGGTCGTATTTTTCAGAAAAATTGCTGAGCTCACGTACTGCTACAGTATCACAAAACTCAACGCTCCCTTCCAGCAGCCAAAAACCTCCTCAAGATCCTGTAACCTTACCGCAAGCTATCCTTCATTTTATATGGTGTCTTTTTAAAGCAATCTATTCTTGTGGCTCATGCTTAATGGTTGATCTAGTCATACCATTACTAGGAGCACTTAATCTTACAACATTAGAAAACCTTGCGTGGGATGTTGAAATGGGAGAGTTTTGGGGGCTAGAAAGATACATGCACCCCTTTTATATCAAAAAAATCATCACCATGCTTATTGATTTAGGAGTGATAGGTCTGCTTATCGTTGGTTATTGTATATTCCTCCACTATTGGCCAGCAATTCAAGATTCCCTCGCACAACTTTGGTATGGATATGTGAACTGCTCGGGAACACCAGCAC
The DNA here is from genome assembly GCA_049314455.1 of Chthoniobacterales bacterium. Classification (GTDB taxonomy): domain Bacteria; phylum Verrucomicrobiota; class Verrucomicrobiia; order Chthoniobacterales; family UBA6821; genus CAIWMF01. The sequence continues at coordinate 4,807 of JBMOFC010000053.1, read as the reverse complement.
TGGATCTTCCTGGTGTTGTTTACTGAGTTATCTTCTCTTCTTCGCTCCGTAGCTATACCCCTTGAGGGTCCGTGCTCCACGCACACTTTTCAAAAGCTTCTCAGCAGCCTCTTCGTTAAACAAGGTTGTGTAGAGGTAGGAGAAATTTTCAAGCTTAAGACGTGGGACTTGAGCTCCAATGAAAACCTCGATTGCTTTCACATGAGGAAGATCTTCTACCGTCATGATGGTAAAAGCATCACCTAGTGCCGCAGCGCGGCCAGTACGTCCAATGCGGTGAACATAATCCTCTGGATGTTGAGGGACGTCATAGTTGATAACATGGCTTACTCCTGCAATATCAATACCACGAGCCGCAATATCAGTAGCCACCATGACCTCATAACGTCCATTTTTAAAACCATCGAGGGCATCCATACGTTCTTGTTGAGAGCGATTCGAGTGCAGTACTCCAACCTTGTGTTTTTCGTTCAGAAGTTGCCGAGCAATACGATCAGCACCATCTTTAGTACGACAAAAAATCAACACACTTTGAAAATCAGTTCGCTCTAAAAGAGTTTGCAATAATTCAAATTTTTGAGCCATGGCCACAGGATAGAAAGCATGCGTCACAGATTCTGATGCCGAGCGGCGCTCTCCAATATTGATTTTTTCTGGATCAATCATGCACCAACTAGAGAGACGCTCAATTTCATCAGGAATCGTGGCCGAAAAAAGAAGTGTCTGCCTTTTCTTGGGACATTGCTCCACCAAGCGACGCACATCAGGCAAAAACCCCATATCGAGCATCCGATCAACTTCATCTAAAACGAGGATTTCAATATTTTTCAACGTCGTTTCCCCCTGCGTTAAAAGATCCAAAAGACGACCTGGCGTCGCAACAATGATATCTACTCCCTCTTCTAGCTTTTTTTTCTGAGCCCCATAACCAACACCACCGTAGAGAACAGCCACACGAAGCGAGGAAAAAAAGGAAAAATCCCTAAGTGCCTCTTCGACTTGAAGTGCTAACTCTCGTGTTGGCTCCAAAATCAGACAACGAGGATACCCTTTCTCAGAACCGAGCAAGGTAAGAAGAGGCAAAGAGAAGGCCGCTGTCTTTCCTGTGCCTGTCTGAGCAGAGGCAATGAGATCTTTGCCTTGAAGAATTTTTGGGATGGCCTGAGCTTGAATGGGTGTTGGCTCTACGTATCCCATCCGTTGAGCTCCATGAACCACCGATTCTGATAAATTGAATTCTTGAAACGACATTAATCGCTCAGGTTATCAGCTGTTCTCCAATCATACCAGCGAATTAACGAAGGAGAAATAAAAGAAGCAACAGCACCCGTGTAGCTTTCTAACGTTGCCTCTAAGAACCATGGAGTTATTGAGATGAATTTCCCATTCAAATGAAGTCCCGCTAGAGAATCTTCCTGAATCACCGTGACAGCCTGACGCAGTCCTTGAGTAATACCACATCCATCGGCTTTTAAAGCAGCTTCTTTTGCCGTCCAAAGATAGAAAAAATGCTCTTTAGGAGCTGTAGCAAGAAACTCTATTTCATGAGGAAGAAAAAACTTTTTTGCAAGTGCCATCGCCTTAACCGGTCTTATCCTCTCCAGATCAATCCCGACAGGATGACGTGCAAAGGCTAATGCCAAAAGATCGCCACTATGTGCCATGCTAAAGGAAATTTCAGGATACTCACTCAGGATCGGTTTTCCACGCTCTGTTTTTGTAATAGCAAAGAGCTCGGGAGAGATTTCTAAATAACGACTTAATAAATAGCGTAAGCTGGTTTGGGAGATATCTAATTTTTTTTGAGACCAAGAAAAATCTAAGTTATTTTTTTTATTAAGATGAGTCATCCAAACATGAATTTCCTCTAGAGGCAGATGAAAAGAAAAGTTTTTATTAATAGAGTGGGTCGAAAAATCAATAGAATTCACATCAGTTAGTATTGGCGCTAAGTTAAAGTTTTTTTTGTTAATGATCAACATGACATTACTAGTTGCAAAAATGAATATTAACTGTAATGTGAAAACCATGGATTTATCAAAAATTAATATTAATACATTGCGTGAGATATTGAAAATCTCTGAGCGTAAGGAACAGCTTTTAAAAGAACTCAAAGAGCTTGAAGAACAAATTATTTCCCATGTGACTGGTTTTTCTTCAACAACCTCTTCCCAATCAACATTACAGAAAAAAAAGCGCACCCAACCTACCGCCCCTTCAACCACTCATGATGGAACGAGCAAACGTGCTTCACGCGGAACGATGAAGACTCAGATTTTAGCAGCACTTCAAGAAGCTGGATCAGCTGGAATCAAAGTTCCTGACCTTGCTCAAAAAATCGGTGTCAAAAGTGCTAATGTACACGTCTGGTTTAGTAACACTGGTAAAAAACTTCCCGAAATCGAGCGTATCGGAGCAGGTCTTTTTAGGATTCGGCAGGATTAACATGCGTATCTGTTCAGCGAAAAGATACAGTTGAAGTGAAAAGTTGAAGTTGAAGCAGTAAAACGGATTTATTCAGTTATGGGCTCCGAAAATTCGTATTCGTTCAGTGAACAGCTAATGCTGAAGACGAAAGGGCAGAAAGTCGAATGCTCGATGAATAAATTGAGCTGCGATTATCAGCATTAGATTCAAAAGATTGTTTCTTCCTTATGAAGTGAATTTGCCTACAGCCTACAGCCTTATCCGTTTCTGTGAACGGATACTCTGAATAGACGTTTTTTTTGCCGCTTCAACTTCAACTTTTCACTTCAACTGCACCCGTTCTGAACGGGCACCCTCTGAAAGCCGTTGCAGCACGACATAAAAAGCAGGCACAAACAAAACGGCAAGGCAAGTAGAAGCCAGCATTCCGGATGCCACAGCAATCCCTAAACACTTACGCGCAACGGCCCCTGCACCAGAAGCTAAAATCAACGGCGTCACACCTAAGATAAACGTGATAGAAGTCATTAAAATGGGACGAAAACGATTCGCAGCTGCCTTGGCGGCAGCGATCGCAATCTCTTCGCCCGACTCACGATATTCGCGAGCCATTTCAACAACGAGAATCGCATTTTTGGCAGAGAGGGCAATGAGCAGAACGATTCCAATTTGAACATAAATATTATTGGGAAGTCCGAGAGCTTTTAGAACAATTACGGTTCCGAGTAAGGCTAGAGGAACAGCTAAAATGACAGCCAAGGGGGTGATCCAATTTTCGTATTGACCTGCTAGCACGAAGTAGACGAGCAGCAGACCCAATCCAAAAATAAAATAGATGGAATTTCCTGCTAGTTTTTCCTGATACGACATCGAGGTCCAGGATGTATTAAGACCGGAGGGAAGAATATTCGTAGCAATTTTCTCTAAGCTCTCTAGTGCCTGACCAGAACTATAACCATGAGCCGCTTGCCCAATAATGGCAGCCGAAGGATAGAGGTTATAAAGTGAAACAATAGATGGACCTTCGGATTGTTCGGACTTGACGAGTGAGGCTAGGGAAACCATCGCATTGTTGCTTCCACGAGTGTAGAGATATTTCAACTTATCCGGTCCAGTGCGAAAAGAAGTATCCGCTTGTGCAAAAACATTAAAAGAAAACCCATAGAGATTGAAATGATTGATATAACTAGAGCCGAGATACGTTTGTAACGTATGAAAAACATCACTAATCGTGACGCCATACGTTTCGGCTTCTCGACGGTCAATGGTTAATTTTATTTGAGGTACTTTGCAACGAAAAGGAGTGAGTGCTGCTGCAAATCCGGGTGTCTTAAAGGCTTCAGTTGTTATTGCATCAGCAGTACTTTGTAAAAGTGGATAATGAAAGGTCCCGTTGGTGAGATTGACCTGCATTTGGAATCCTCCTGCTAAACCGAGTCCTTGAATGGGTGGTGGGATAAGAACGATCGATTTAGCACCCGGCTCTTCGTTCACAATTTTGGAAAAATCTGTGTAGATATCTAACAGCGAACCGCGTGAACCACGATGTCCCCACTGTTTAAGGATAACGTAAGTGATGCCTGAATTAGCAAGGGCAGCGTTATTATCCAATGGGGAGACCCCTCCGATCACAAACATGCTATCAACGACCTCTAATTTTGCAATGTTCTCCGCAATTCGCCTCATGACAACTTTTGTCCTTCCTAAGGAAGCAGCATCGGGAAGCTGTTGCGCAATCATTAAGTAGCCTTGATCCTCATTGGGAATAAAGGCAGTAGGAATTTTTGTTAACCCCCAACAGGAGAACCCTATCAAGGCACATCCCAAAAGTGTCATCAGTCCACTATAATGTATGATACGATGAATCAAGCGCTCATACCATTTTTCAAGCGGATAATAGAGCGCATTAAATATTCGAAAAAAAATGTTTTTTTTCCTGTTAGGATCTTGTGGTCGGAGCCAAAGAGCACATTGTGTCGGCTTCAGCGTTGCCGCATTGATGGCGCTAATGAATGCCGTCGTTGCAATAACTAAGGCAAATTGACGATACATTTGCCCTATAATTCCTGGCATGAAGGCGGCTGGCAAAAAAACTGACATTAAAACAAGCGTGATTCCAATAATAGGACCGAAAAGATTGTTCATCGCTGCAATGGCTGCATCATGAGGGTTTTTTCCTCGCTCGATATGTTGCATCGCACCTTCAACAACCACGATGGCATCATCCACCACAATTCCAATTGCCAATACAATGGCAAAAAGAGTCAGTGTATTAATAGAAAATCCTAGTAGTGCCATCCCTGCAAAAGCGCCGATAATGGTAACAGGAACCGTGGTTGCTGGAACCAAGGCCGCACGTAAATCTTGTAAAAAAATAACA
>JBMOFC010000052.1:0-13731 GCA_049314455.1 Chthoniobacterales bacterium | reverse complement strand
CCTCTTCGAGGGCTTTCATCATTGCTGCAGCATCTAACTCTGAGAGTCCAGACTGAATGACCACGTAGGGACGTTTACTAGCAAGCTTAGCGGCAAGCTCGCGTTCTGAGAGACCCAGAAAAGGAGCAGCCACATGCGCAAGGGCCTCAGGATCCTTAATGTGTGTTCCATCCGCATAGACCGTGCGCACTGGAACATTGACCGCCAAGAGCTCTCCATGGCGGTCAAAGATATTTCCCCGCTCCGCAAGAATAGGCTGCTTGACCCCATGTTTTTCCGCGGCAAGATGGGAAAATTTTTCATGTCCTCCCACTTGAAGATCGACAAGACGAAAAGCAAAGAAGGTAAAAAGTAACGCTACAAAAAAACAGATCACACCGATACGATTGCCAATCGCTATTGAAGTGAATGAGTTAGAAGAAGCCATGTCAGTCTGTTTCTAAGTTGCGCGGAAGAGAGGCGGTTCTCATGATTCTCTCCTCTCCTAAAGCACGAGAAGGAGTTGTCCTTGCAATCGCTGTTTCCGAAATAGGAACAAGGTCTAAATATTTTTCATCGAGTCGCCGTTGCAAAGCTCCACGAGATGTGAGTAACGTCACTTTGGCAATCAGAGCGTCATGATGAGCGCGCAGCTCACTGATTTTCTGCTCCACTAAACGCGTCTGCTCACCAAGAGCATGTTGCTGATTTTTCAAATAGACAAAAAAAAGTCCCAGCAAACCGAGCATAAAAAAGAGCACAAGCCACTGAGCAAGCAACGGCACCTCAATACGATTGCTGGAGCGACGGCGATTAGAAGGTTGTGTGTGACGGTGATTCATTTTTTTATTTGCTCTCATCCTTCTCGCAAAGGAAATGAGCAAATGTTGAAAGGTTTAAAAGTTTAGGGGTTTAGGAGTTCAGAAATTAGAGATGCTCTGCCAAGCGCAGTCTTGCGCTGCGTGCCCGAGGATTCTTAGCAATCTCTTCGGGAGTTGCTTCTAGGGACCAATTTTTTGGAAGCGTAAAAAAGCGATTAGGATTAGGACGAGGAGCAGGCCACGTTGGGTCATCGATTTCGAGTGCTGCATGCTTCCGGAAGAATTTTTTCACAGGACGATCTTCCAACGAATGAAAGGTAATGATGGCGAGGCGTCCCTTGGGGGATAACAATGCAGCAAGTCGAGGGAGTGCCTCTTCAAGCAGTGTAATTTCTTCATTAACGGCAATACGCAGCGCTTGAAAAACACGTGTTGCAGGATGACGCGGTCCTGAAGACATCCCTTCAGCAAGCAGCGATCCTAACTGCGTGGTGGTGGTGATCGGTTGATGCTGACGCTCCCTGATAATGCGTGTAGCCATCGTCATAGCACGTGGCTCTTCCCCATACTCACGAAAAAGAGAAAGCAATTCGCTGAGTGTTGCGGTATTAACAATCTCCGCAGCGGTTCGAAAAGAATTTCCCATGCGCATGTCAAGCGGGCCTTCTCGTTGAAAAGAAAATCCACGCTCGGGCGTATCGAGCTGATAGGAAGAGACTCCTAAGTCGAGCAAGATCCCATCCACATGCGTGATACCTAATGATGCGAGGTACCTATCTGCATTGACATAATTTCCTTCAAGTGGAATAAAACCCGTGCCAAAAGAGGCCAATCGTTGTGTTGCGTGGGCCACCGCCTCAGGATCACGATCCAGGCCAATAACAGTGGCTCCTGCTTGCAACAACAACTCAGCATGCCCTCCTCCTCCAAGCGTTCCATCTAAAATAGTCAGACCTGGCCCTGGTTGTAAAAAAGCAACAACCTCTTTAGCCAAGACTGATTCATGAACAAAGGGCCTGGAGTCCATGGTAGGAACATTAATGTTTTCCGTGTTGGCACCAGGCGTCGTCCATTTTTGAAAAGGAGCTGGCAACAGTTCTTTGAAGTTCATGAGCGTGCGTACGTTTAACCTAAAAACGTGAATCGAAATGGGAATTATGGCGTAAGGACTTGGTCTCAGTTTGTTTTTTAAAAGCGTACAGCGCACCTGGATGGTTCATAAGCGATTTGAACAAGCAAGCTGAGGACACGTATATTGCGTCAGATTTTCTGTTTCCATTCATGTTTTTAGGTTTAGAGCCCAATGAGATTGGCAACATTGCGGAAGGAATCGTGCTCTTCATTTGCAACAGCATGCCACCGTTTCGCATTCCAGATTTCAAAACGACTCCGACCACCGACAAGCACTATCTCTCCTTGGAGCTTTAGAGCATTGCATTGCTCTTCAGAAAAGAGAATGCGTCCTTGAGCATCAGCATTGATGGCACGTGCTCGGCTGTAAAATTGCCGAATCGCCTTACGCCGCTCTATGGCAGCGGCACCGCTTTGATGAATCCGTTCCTCAATCGCTTGAAATTCATGAGGTGGCATCACAATGAGACACTCTTCACTCGGATTGGGAATGGCATGAAACTCACTGATGCCCTGTGCCAGCCAGGCTGCAGGGATTGTGACACGATGTTTCCCATCCATGACACGTTCAAAAGTGCCGGCATAAATGAGTGATGTGAGATCGTTAGAGGACATGGCGCAGAGAATCAGCAAAATGGAAAGATAAACCATTTTGCTCCATTACGCCCCACTTTCTCCCACTATTTCACACTAAGGTCAATCACAAAAACAAAACTGTTGGCACTATTTTTGAAACTACGGTTACTCGCAAGTTATTCACATTTCGAGCCAGTCGACCTTATTTCCTGTGGCTTCTCTTTTTTTAAAAATACTCCTTTAAGCAACTTGATTGCGTATTTTCTTTCGTATCACCATTGCTCACAAAATTCATCGAGCAGTACTGTCTTTCCTTTTTTCCTCGTTTCCCATAGCGATACCTCATCTTAGGTAGCATCTCTTTTTCCGTTGTTGAGCTCATCGACATTCTCCTTTTTTCAGAGTGTCATTACTCATGAGTCAATTCGTACCAAAAAGAGTAGATTTCGTGACACTGTACCCGTTCAGCAGAACGGGTAAAGCGTCAGGCTGCAGACTATGGGCTGAAGGTAAAGCGAGGTATTCGCGTTCTTAATGGACCTTTTCTTGCTGATTCAACTTCAACTCCCTTTAATTTTTCTCTGAAAAATGGAAGGGATACGGATCCGGCACAACCCTCCCCTCCTTCTCAGAAGCACGAATCACAGCACGATAGTAAAGAGCAGAAGTTTTTAAGGTTCGCTCCAACGTTTTGGGATCCATCGTGGCAAGTCCAAACCTTGGAACATAGCCATAATGCCATTCGTAGTTGTCAGCAAGGGACCAGATGAAGTAACCCTTGACATCATATCCTTCGGACATTGTTTTTTGAACTTGCGCAATATGATCGTGAAGATACTGAATACGTTTTTGTTCATCTAAAGTAGCCATTCCATTTTCGGTAATCATCATCGGTTTATCATAACGTTTCCCAATTTTACGAATGAGCTTTCCAAGGGCTGCAGGATCAATACGCCATCCCATCATGGTAAAATGCGTCCCTCGGTGACTCCCCTGGGTCAACATGCTCAAAGGACCAGCGACTTGGCTGTAATAATAATTAAATCCAATAATATCACAGACATCGTAGACCTTATCGAGATGATCAAAGGCATTATGCTCGACTGTATTGTAAATGATACCACCAGGATCGAGTGGACCGTGGTACCAGTAAGGAATTGCCTCGACACTCACAATCTTGGCATCTGGTTTGATTTCTTTGATGCGAGCGGCAGCATCACGGAAGAAGGCAGCACTCACCGCGATAGCTTCTTTATACCCTTTAAAATCCAATGTGTGATCAGGAGGCCATAAGCCAATGATATAGGCCGTTAAAATCTGACCGTTAGGTTCATTTTGAGGTGCATAATAAGTGGCGTAGGGAGCCAGTTCCTTAACCATCCTAGAAACATAGCGATTCCAATGATCACGTGCTAAAGGATGAAACCAATTGGTCTTCGCACTATCGGTCTTATCTACCAACCATCCAGGAAAGGTAAAATGCCACAGGCAGACATAGGGCTCAATGCCTGCTTCCTGAAGCTTCCTGGCCATTTCAACATAGCGATGAATGGCCTCTTCGTTGTAGTGACCTGGCCGTGGTTCAACGCGAGCCCATTCAATACTGAAGCGATAAGAATTGACCCCAATTTTTTTGAGCGCCTTGAGATCTTCATCGAAATGAGACCAGCTATAGAGTGCATCACCGACGACAGGAGCTTTGTGTTGCTGGACCAAGAAGTCCCAATCGCGTTCGAAATAATTTTTTGACGTTGGTCTTACATCACGATCTTCATATTGCAAACTGCTCGTTGAAATTCCCCAAGCAAAAGGGCGATACCCAACAAGTTTTTCAGCTTGATGTTGTGGCGCCTTATCTAGAGGCCCAAGTGGATGCAAAGCACATCCGGTGAGCAGGAGTGAACATGACAGTAATAAAATACGGTGCGACATTAGATTTGGTTTTTTGAAGGTATAGCTTTCTTCTGTTTTTCAAGACTGTGTGCTGATTACGGCTTGCTACCTGCACTCGTGGGAGCATTAAACGGAATGATCTTCAATTCATTATTCCCATCACGATAAAAGCCATGAAATCCCGGAAGCTTCCCAAATAATGTCATCATGGATGTAGCGAGGAAAGCATGATATTTGGTCTCCAGATTTTTTTGCAATGTTCCATTCTTGTTTCTAATCTTATGAGAAGGCAAGGTGACCTTTTGATATTCAGCATCACTGACTCGAGCTTTCGCAAGACGCACGGGATCATAAATAGAAATCCACCAAGCTCCGAGTGACTCAGGGTCCGTGGGAGGCATAATTTTAAAAATAAATTTTCCTGTGCGTTTTTCATCACCCTTAAAATTAAGGCTATAAAAGGTGGCAAGAGCAGCACGTGAAGAAATATATCCTGCAAAAAATTCGCGCGCGATTTCTTGAAATTTTTCGAGCTGTTCTCCTCGTGCGTAGATGCCCAACTCAACGCAAGCAGGATCTTTGGGGTCTCCATAAACATTCATTTCACCATGCTTGTTAATATGGAACGAGAGATAGGGAACATTTTTTAAATAACCATCATTGATACTTGTCGCCGGTATTTGGACAAAAGACTTAACGGCATCATTACAACGAAGATCCTGGACCATCATACGCCATGGAGGCGCTTTGTCGGGATCGACTAAGTCGGCAAAATAGGCCATGCTCTTATCAGCGTCATTGATGCGCTGAATATCTGCTCTCTTAAGTGTATGCTCCCCCAAAGGCTGTTGGAGAATAAGTTCCTGAGCATTACTTTTAATAATGAGCCCTTCATACCGGGTCCCATCCTTCATCACTACATAGTCAGGCGACAAGCGGTTCAAAGCATTACTCGTGAGAAGAGAAGACGCAAAAAAGAAAAGAACGAACATTATTTGCTTCATAGGAGATGGAGTTGCTAGTTAGAGTCCTGAAAAACTCTATCTTCACTATGAATCGAATATTTGCAACCGTATTTAGCGTGATGACCATCCTGCTTCTGAGCAGCTGCGTTACGTCACCTGGTCCTTACCGTCTTCCTACTAACAAAATTGTTCTTAAGCCACTTCCCAAGGAACCGTTTTGGTGGGGCATTTCCACAGCTTCTTTTCAAAATGAAGATCGAGGATATCCACGTAACTCCCCATGGTATTTTAAAACCGATTGGGATCGCTATGCTGAAGAAGGGATCGTTCCTGCACGTGGTGATGATGCTGTTTTCTCCTGGAGCGAATTTGACCGTGATGTCGCAGCTGCAAAACAAATAGGAGTGAGTCATTTTCGCTTTGGTATTGAATGGGCCCGTATCGAACCACATCCAGGAGTCATCAATCAGGAAGCCTTGGACCAATATGTGACCATGGCACGTCATTTAAAAGAGGCAGGAATAGAACCGGTCGTCACTCTCTGGCACTTCACGTTTCCTGACTGGCTCTACAATGGAAAAAAGAAATCCTGCTCTAATTTCTCTCATCCTGATGTGGAAAAAGCATGGCATGCTCATGTCACTCGTACTGTTCATGCATTAGCTCCTTATGTCAAAATTTACGTTCCACAAAATGAACCCAACGGAGCCTTGCAATTAGGATGGATCGCTGGGCATTGGCCACCAGGGCTTCTTCTACACCCTATCGGTTATAAAAAAGCGATGAACACCGCTGCTGCTATGTTTCGTGATGCTGCCGCCGTGGTGCGAAAAGAACGACCTGATGCCATCATCATGGGAATTTATTCACTTCCTGAATGCCGTCGTTCTTTCACGCATGATCCAACCGCACTTATTTACAATATCTATCAACGACAAAATTATGACCACCTCGATAAAATTGCCGATACATGCGATATCATTGGGGTGAATTATTATTATTCGAAAACCTCTAGCATCCGTGAGCTCCTCATTCGCACGATGGGAGAGCGCAGTTCACAGTACACACAGATGGGTTGGGACATTGTTCCTGAAGGACTCTACCGAACGCTCTGTTGTGTGCGGGATCGTTATCACAAACCAATTGTTGTTTCCGAAAATGGAATCGCCACACAAAGCGCTCAAAAATCGATCTCCTTTTTTCGCAATCATATCGCTCAAATGCGGCGCGCCATGAATGATGGGGTAGATGTCCGCGGTTATTTTCCTTGGACGCTCGTCGACAACTACGAATGGACAGAAGGCTGGCATGGACAGTTCGGATTATTTTCTTACGATAAAAAAACACACGAACGTCATATCACGCCCGCAGGGATCTGGTTTGCGCGCTTTATCCAGGCCTATCCGGAACCGTAGTGGCAGGCTACAAGTGGTATGATATAGGCTGTAGGCAAATCCACCGAGAAGAAAAAAACAATTTTTTGACCTAAAGCCTACAGCCTAATCCGTTGCTTTGAACGGATAGGAGATGCCCCGCGATGCCGTTAAGGATGCTAAATCCGTTCCACAAGGAAAAGGTGGAGGCCGCTCCTCAAAATGCTGAAGTCCAGTAAAGGCATTTCATTATTTCGAGCAGTGAAGGCTTCCGTAATGTTTTACATAGGTTCGGGAGCAATATTACCGGTATCTCGAACACCGCAGGGCGAGGAAAGATTAGAGCAATTAGAATCGGATATCAACTTCTAATACTTCTTGGAGCCGAGTTATTAGGCGGTCGCAAATAGCATGGACTTCTTCAGCAGTCAAGGTGCGGTCTTCGTGTTGAAAAGTCAGTCCCAACGTAACTGATTTTTTTTCTACTGAAATCTTTTCTCCTGTGGGATCAGTAAAAACATCCAGCGGTACGATCTTCTGGAGAAGTGGCTCTTGCGCTGCGTAGAGTTCTTTTTCCAGTAAATCATAGGTCACTTTTTTTCCCACAACCACCGCTAGATCACGGGTAATACTTGGAAATTTTGGTAATTCTCCCTCTTTTTTCCAGGAGCTACGCTCGATGGCTTGCTCAAGAAAAGCCATCTCGAGTTCCGCCACAACAACAGAATGCCCCTGCCCCGTCACCATGAGCTTGCGAGCCTCTGCAGGAGTCATACAAGCGATGTACCCACAGTACTGGGAATCACAAAAAATATCCATCATGAGAGCCATTTTTGAAGGTAATGATCGTACTGAAGTGCGACAGCTTATTTTTCCTGGAACCAAATTATTGAGAACTCCTTTTAAATCGTAGAGATCGAGCGAGCGTTGGGCCTCTCCTCGCCAGGAAAGAGGAACAGCATGACCAGTCATGATTAGGCCCAAGGACATCGATTCTTCGCCTTTCGCAGAATTTTTAAAACGTTTTTCAGAAACTATGTTGGGACTTTCAGTAGAGGTTGAATGTAGATTCTCAAAAATTTTTCCGATTTCAAAAATTTTTATAGTATGAACTCCCTGACAAAGATTGTGCTTCAACACTTCCATCAGGCCAGGAAGAAGTGATGTTCGCAAGACCGACTGTTGTTCTCCCATCGGATTACGCAAAGCAATAGCCTCGGCAGAAGAAGACTCGCGTGAGACTAATGTGCCAGTACGCGCTTCATGCAGGCCAGCAGTCATGAGACGTCGACGCAGCAGTACCGCAGCATCATAAGCCTTGTCAGTGGGACTTGAAGGAGCAGAAAAACTGACATGCCGGGCATCAATCGAATCAAGTCCATAAAGGCGCGCCACTTCTTCAATGAGATCGACCTCACGCGTGAGATCAAGACGCCAGGGAGGAATTTGCCAGCCTCCTTCGCAAGGAGTAAGTCCTAATTTTTTTAATAATGAGGAAATTTCTTCATCTCCAAGAGAGATTCCAAGTAGCGAACGACAGCGATCATAACGGAACGGCACAACTGTTGGCTGAGGAAGAGCGCCTGCAATGACTGTTTCTTGGGCAGCCAGACCTCCTGCCATCTCCAGCACCATAGCAACAGCACGTGCAGAAGCTTCCAGAGCACTATTCGCCTGAGTGCCACGTTCGAAACGATAAGAAGCATCCGTTGCCAAACCATGAAAACGAGCAGAGGCACGAATCGAACTCGTATTAAAAACAGCACTTTCGAGTAAAATGGATTTCGTAGTTTCAGTAACACTACTTGCTAGACCACCAATAATCCCTGCCAAGGCTTGAGGCCCGTTCTCATCGGCGATCACAAGATCAGAAGGGCGCAGTAAATATGTTTTTCTATCGAGCGCCTCGAATTTTTCCCCTTCCCTCGCAAGACGAACCGTGAGCGCTCCTTGAATTTTATCAGCATCAAACGCGTGCAACGGCTGAGCCGTTTCCATCATGACGTAATTAGCAATATCAACAATGTTGTTGATGCTTCTTAACCCAATCGCCTCGAGACGCCTTTGCAACCAGGTCGGAGCGGTCTTAGCGGCAATATTGGAAATGAGACGCAAACTATAGAAGGGACAATGTTCAGAAGCCTCCATCGCAGCAGTAGAACTATCGTTTTTACTAGGAGGGAGCACCATTTCACTCCAAAGAAATTCCCCAGCCCCAAAAGCTGCAGCTTCACGAGCCACCCCAACATGACCCAGCCAATCAGGACGATTCGGAGTGACTTCTAATTCTAAAATCGTATCGCTTGGAAACAGTGCACTGAGCTCTGTGCCAATCACCGTCTCAGGAGAAAGAATATGCAATCCTCCAGAACTTTTGTCAGAATTGCTTTTTAAATTCGCTGAGGCTGATGAAGAACAAGGAGCCGACGGCGCGAGCTGCTTTGCAGCAGTTGAAGGCACAAGTTTAAGTTTAAGTGGATTTTCAGCTTCGCTAGTACATGCTGCTTCAACTTCAGCTGATAACTTAAACTGTCGCAAAGCGACTTCTGGCGCGACGCAGTTATTCGCAGCCTCAGTAGAATTTAAATGCAATTCTTGCGAGCTACACATCATTCCCTCACTCTCCACTCCACGCAATTTACCCACTTTAATTTTGATCCCACCTGGAAGAACCGCTCCAGGAAGCGCCAGGAGAATTTTGTCTCCGACTTGATAATTTTTAGCACCACAGACAATCTGCCGTGGAGTTCCACTTCCATCATCCACCTTGCAAACGCTCAAACGATCAGCATTGGGATGTTGCTCCGAAGAGAGGATCTGAGCAACAACGACATTAGGAATGGCCGCTCCCGAAGAACTAATCGACTTCACTTCAATCCCGGAGCGCGTCAGAGTCTCCGCAAGCTCTTCTGCAGTTTGTGTGGTTTTAAGATAGTCGTGAAGCCAGGAGAGAGCAATTTTCATAGCATTTAAAATCCCCCAACAAAGTGTTTCAAAAATCGAAGATCATTGTCGCTCAGCATCCGAATATCAGAAATTCCCGTGAGAATCATCACGAGACGCTCAAGACCAAATCCAAAAGCAAAACCTGAAATGTTTTCAGGATCGTAGGCGTTATCACCACGTTTTTTGTTAACAGCATCAAAGACTGCTGGATCGACCATGCCGCAGCCGGCAAGTTCTAACCATTTTTTAGAAAGAGTAGAAGAGCGAACATCAATTTCAAAACTCGGCTCGGTAAAGGGGAAAAAATGTGGGCGAAAGCGACATTCTGTCTCAGGACCAAATAACTCACGAAAGAAATATTCCGCTGTTCCTTTTAAATCGGCAAGCGTGATCCTCTCTCCCACACAGAGCACTTCCATTTGTGTGAATTGAGAAAGGTGGGTCGCATCAATTTCATCACGTCGATAAGCCGCCCCAGGAGCAATGATACGCAGCGGAGGTGGAGCTTGTTCCATGGCGCGAATTTGTACTGTGGAGGTGTGGGTTCGTAGCAAACGTCCATCTGGAAGATAAAAGGTATCTTGCTCGTTGCGCGCAGGATGATCTACAGGGGTATTCAATGCATCAAAGCAATGCCACTCTGAATCAATATCAGGTCCCTCGGCCATGGCGAAACCGAGGCGTCGGAAAATCTGCACTACACGATCGCTCAAGAGGGTAAGCGGATGTAGTCCTCCTGGCCAAGGAGCTGTTCCTGGCAACGAAGGGTCGAGTGACTCGAAAGCCGCTGCATCAGCTTGGTCGCGAAGTATTTTTTCTTTCGCTTCGAGTGCTTGGGTGAAAGTGCTGCGCCATTGATTCAGAAGCTGCCCCACGACGGGGCGCTCCTCCTTGGAAAGCGTACGCATTTTCTCACTCAAGCAAGAAATAGCACCACTCTTTCCAAGATACTGAACACGGACTTCTTTGAGCAAAACAGCATCAGAGGCTGCTTCGAGGGCAGCTAAAGAGATGCGCTGTTGTTGTTCAATCAGAGTTTTCATTCTGAAAACAGTAGATGGAAGATAGTAAATAAAAGATGGGGATCGAGACTAACCCCAAGCAGATGAAAATAGTATTCGTCGAAGACGTTAAATCCTATCTTCCATCTCCTAGCCGCTATTTTTAGCAGTCAGCGCAGCTTTGACTTTACTAACAATCTCAAGGAATGTTTTCTCATCAGTAAGTGCGATATCAGAAAGAACCTTGCGATCGAGCAAAATGTTTGCAGCCTTTAATCCTTCAATAAAGCGATTGTAGGTCAAGGCTTGAGCACGTACGGCTGCATTGAGACGTGTGATCCAAAGCGAACGAACATTGCGTTTCCGTGTCTTACGATCACGGTAAGCCCAATATTTGGCTTTCATCCGTGCATCTTTGGCATAACGGAACAGTTTGGAACGGCGACCGCGGTAACCAGCGGCTTCATCAATAACCCGCTTACGACGTGCGCGACTCGCGGGTGAATTAGTGGCTCTAGGCATTGTATGTTCTCCTTGCTAAGCACAAGGAGCCTCGTCGGGCAGGCTGTTGGTTAAGATGATCCAGGAACTCACCCGCCCGGTTAGGATATTCAGAACGAACATCCAGATCCATGAATCAGTTTCTATGATTTTACAATCATAGAAAAGTTGAAGTTAAAAGTTGAAGTTTAAGTGGGGAATGAAAGTGGTAATTGTCTTAGAAAGACGCTGAGACAGATGAGAAACAAGGAGTTGCGGCGACAGCTGTGTTGAAGAAGTTGAGGTTTAAGCGGTTTAAGCGAAATTTCGACCTCGTCAATAGATTTTAGTTCAACTTCAACTTCAACTTAAACTGTCGCAAAGCAACTATCCCCAAGGGAGGTTGAGCTTGATACGAGCAACATCACACTCCTCCACAATGGCCGACTTGCCCATATTACGTTTCAACTTGGAACTTTTACATTCCAGCAAGTGACGACGACCGGCTTTGGAGCGCTTGACTTTACCAGTTGCCGTGATTTTGAATCGCTTGGCAACGGACTTTTTAGTTTTACTACGAGCAATGGGTTTAGGCATGGGTCGGGAACGTTAACAGAGAGAAGTCTTGATGACAAGAGATAAAATGAATTTTTATTTTTTTATTTTAGTAATGGTTCGTAGTTACTGAGGAAGATGAATAGGCGCCGTAAAAGAAGCACAAAGAACGCAACCAAGAAGACTTTGGGACAAACCCTAGTATGCTATTTTCGGTTTAAAGCTAGCCGCCTCCGAAGATAGAAAACGACCTGTTACTTTTCCTGGAGTTCCAAGGTCTTGGCGCACCACTTCTGAAGAAGGAGCCGTTGAGCCAACGGCAAGTGCTAGCGCCGCAAGTGTTGTTGAGTAATCAGAAACAGAAGTTGCTAATTCTGATTGTGCTGAACTCACATTACTACCTGCTTCGGAATAATCGGTGATATTAGCAAGTCCTGTTTCTGCGGCAGCACTAATAGAGCGAAAAAATTCTTTTGCGGAGACCACAAATCCTTCTGCAAAGCCAACGCGTTCGGCAGCAGCAATGCTGTTGTTGTAAGCCGTCCAGACATCGCGTGTGGTGTCAAGTTGTGTCTGCCGTAAATTTTGCTCTGCAACTTTGTCTTCTTCCTGACGACGCTTCATACGAAAAACGCGGTCAAATCCATCAAAGAGATCCCAATGAGCCGCTACAAAAGCACTTCCAAATGGAGCACCAATCCCTTTGTAGTAGCCACTCACATTCTGGTTCGATTGAGACCCTTCATAACCAAAAGTAGTATTGGCATACTGCCCTTCCAATTTAATAACAGGAAAAAAATCAGACATGGCTCTCCTAGTAGCCTCTTTACTGGCCTTGAGCTCCTGAACACGTGCTGCAATATCAGGACGTAAGAGGAGAGCCTGTTTAATCAATTCATCAGCATCACTGCGTAATTTTTTAGTGGAGAGCGGCATTTCTGTTTCTACAAATTGCAACGGACTATTAGCAGGAATACCAACGGCAATACAAAGTTCTCCCAGGGTATTACGCACAAGGGCAATTGCAGATTCTACCTCGTATTGGGCTTCCAGAACGCGTTTGCGTGCTTTCAATTCCTCTGGATCTGCAGCGAGGCCGGTCACACGTTCTCGAACAATCATATCATTTAAGGTTCGTTCAAAAACGAGATTAGCTTCGGCTGCTTTTTTTTTCCAGAGCGCTGCCTCATAAGCAAAATAGGTCTTCTGAACCGTGAAAATCACCTCTTGCAATTTACGTTGGTAGGTTAATCCCAGCGCATGAAAAGTGGCAATGGTACGCTGCACATCGGCATCCCTCCTCCCAAAATCAAGCAAGATGTATTCCATGCTTAAAAAAACGGTGGCCTGATTACGGCTCGCACTATTGGGTCCTGTGGCAATAGGGGTCACTGTGTAATCATACCCACCCACAAAATCAGAACGCACCCAGGGATAGTAGAGCGATCGAGCCTCCCCCACGGATGCAGAAGCTGCCTTGGCTTGACTCCATGCGGCTCGGGTAGAAGGGTTGTTATTGAGGGCTAGATCAATGAGACTTCCTAGATGATATTTTTTTTGAGGCAAAAAAGAGGTGTTGGAACCTCCTGCAGAGGAAAGAAGCGTGTTATCCTTGGAAGAGGAAAAGAGATGTTTACCAGTGGCATCAGTCACTTCTACAGCAAAAGCAACCGAAAGTACCTTTGAGATGGCAAAAGCAATCACGATCATTACACACAACCGATTCTCTAAGTTTTTTCGCAAAAATTTCATGCTGTTTGGAAATTAACCACAAAAGAACACAAAGGAACACGAAAGAATAATAATCATTCAAGGCAATCGTTCTTTGTCATCGCTGTCCAAAATAAGTTTTTTATGACTTCATTAAAAAAAATAAAATGTCTGCCTTAAAGACTCAGAGTCATACTCCCTAATCCCAATACCAGTTAATTAGAGCATTTTAAAGAATTCTGTAGCCGCGCCTTGTGCTGTCACTCCGAACGTCATCCCCGCAAAGGCGGGGATCGCGTCC
>JBMOFC010000051.1:0-13731 GCA_049314455.1 Chthoniobacterales bacterium | reverse complement strand
TGAGCACCTGAAGCAACCTGACTGGAAGTCGTTACACCATCTTAAGTGGAAGCAGACATTCCTATAGCGTCACTCTCATTTTTCTCTTCTTTGGCAGAAAGAGACTCTTCTTTTTCTGCCACTTCTCCTGCCACTTTAGCGGCTTTGTGTTCTTTGTGGTGAATTTTTCCTCTCTTGGATACATGGTGCCTTAAAATGAGTCGTCCATGTAAATAAAAATTGAATAAATTCTCACTTAAGTTGACGCCATTGACTGAACGGGTGCAAGCAACAATCTGCTGGGAGACTCTAACAATCCCCTCAGGGCGCCCAGATATTCAGCTGCTACGGCCCCATCTACGACACGATGATCGCCGCTCAGAGTGATGGAGAGGCGTTGGCCAATGACGATTTGATCTTGGGCGTTCACAACGGGCTTTTTCACAATAGCTCCTACAGCTAGAATAGCTGCTTGGGGAGGATTGATGATGGCGCAAAACTGATCAATTCCGTAAGCTCCCAGATTGGAAACAGTGAGGGTGCCTCCTGAAAATTCTTCGGGTTTCAATTTTTTATCGCGTGCACGTGTGGCTAGGTCTTTGACAGTGGCGCTTATTTCTAGAAGTGATTTTGTCTGAGCATCACGAATGACTGGGGTGACAAGACCTTCTTCAACCGCGATGGCAACGCAGAGGTTAACACTGGCATATTGAAAAATAGAGGTGAGGCCAAAAGCAGCATTGATCTTCGGCTTCTCTATAGCGGCGCGAGCGACAGCTAAGAGGACAATGTCATTGAAAGTAATTTTATTTCCTGTGGCATTGAATTCTTTCCGAAAGGCGATCATTGGCGCAGCATCAATTTCAATGGAGAGATAAAAATGAGGAATGTGGGTTTTGCTTGAAAGCAAACGCTGCGCAATAATCTGGCGCATGTTGGTCAGTGGAATTTCTGTTTCAGGATTGCCAGCAATGGGTGTTGGTACAATTGTAGAAACTCCAGAAGTCTGTACAGCATGTATTGGAGCGGAGGTGACAGGTGCTGTGATCACATCAGCGGCAATGATGCGCCCGCCAGGTCCTGTTCCTTTTCCAGTGATGGTTTCTAAACGAAGACCACGTTCGGCTGCAATCTTACGAGCGAGTGGAGAAACTTTGATGCGTACTGATGGTGCTGTGGGTAGGCTTGGAACAGCTTGCCGAGAGGATCCAGTGCTGATGGCTTTTGGGGCTGTAGCTGTTGTTATCGGAGAGGAAGCCGGTGTCGCTGCCGCAGGAGTTGCTTTTGGTGAGCTTTCTGCTGTTTCGTTTTTTCCTAAAATAAGAGCGATTGGTGCTCCTACAGGAATTTTATCTCCTGCAGCAACAAAGAGCTCGGAGAGGATTCCTTCTTCAAAGGCTTCCATTTCCATCGTAGCTTTGTCGGTCTCTACTTCTGCAAGGAGATCCCCAATTTCAATGGTATCTCCCCGTTCTTTACACCAGCGCAAGAGGGTTCCCTCGGTCATGGTGTCACTCAATTTTGGCATTGTGATTTCGGGCATACTATTGGGAGATGGAAGATAAAAGATGGGGAACTATCTCAAATGAGCTAAGTTGGGATTAAAAAAGAGAGAGTGCTTTCGTAACGATCCGCTCCGAAGTTGGCAACTGCAATTTTTCTAGTGGCATGCTGTAGATAGCAGGGGCATCTAGGGCGGTTACGCGAAGAATTGGAGCGTCGAGTTCATCGAAGGCTTTCTCAGCAATCATAGCAGCAATTTGGGTGCTCATGCCGCAGAAGGGTTTGTTTTCATCGATAAGAACGACCCGATGTGTTTTTGCCACAGAATTTAAAATGGTTTCTTCATCGAGTGGACGAATGGAACGAAGATCAACAACCTCTGCGGAGATATCATGCTCGGCTTGTAGGATCTCAGCGGCTTCTAGAGCTGTCAGCACAGCACGTCCATGAGCGATGAAAGAGACGTCAGTTCCCTCCCGTTTGATATCGGCCACGCCAAGAGGAATGCTATAGGAGCCTTCTGGGACCTCTCCGGTATTGCCGTACAGAAGGGTGTTTTCCATGAAGCAAACCGTGTCATTGTCACGGATCGATGCAATCATGAGGCCTTTGGCATCATAAGGGGTGGAAGGAGCGACCACCTTGAGCCCAGGAGTGTTCGCTAAAAAATTTTCAGGCGTGTGAGAGTGCGTGGCTCCTACATTGGTACCACCATTGGCAGGACCACGAATGACCATTGGGACATTGATGAGCCCCCCCGACATATAGCGGACGCATCCTGCATTATTGATGATTTGATCGAAGCCAACGTAGGCAAAACTCCAGAACATTAACTCCACCACTGGCCGAAGCCCCATCATGGCGGCTCCAACACCAAGCCCCAAAAAAGCAGCCTCACTAATCGGTGTGTCAATCACCCGCTTAGAACCAAAGCGCTCCCAAAGCCCCTCGGTCACCTTGTAGGCGCCGTTGTACTCGGCAACTTCTTCTCCCATTAAGAAGACAGACTCATCACGTGTGAGCTCCTCGGCGAAGGCTTGATTGAGGGCTGTGCGGTAGGTGATCAGGGGCATGGAAAAATGATGAATGAAAAGATAAATCTTTACCAATGTCTCGTTGGTAGAGAAAAAAATAATGAGAAAAAGGGATGTTTATAGTGTGTTTAATCGATAAGGGCAGGCTATAAGCTGGATCTTTTTCCTTATGACTACGTTCTCAGATCTTACGTTATCTTCAGATAGCGCCTCAATCTTCGGCCTTGTCCTAAGAAAAAATTTCAGCGCTTCTAACATGCCTTTTTCAATTTAAAACACTATAAAAGTGAAAAAGATAAAAGTCAAAGTTGATTAAAACCGTCGATTTAAAAGTGAATTGCAACACATCTATAAAAAAAGAGCGCAGAGGATTTTTTGTCCATCTGCGCTCTTTAAAAAAAGGGAATGTTAGTTTTATGAACTTTTAAGAAGTCAATTATAGAATTCTTAGGCAAGAGATAAAAAGCCCTAATGGTACAGACTGAACAACGGGTTATTCGATTTCTGTATTTGCAGGCCAATTGCCATAATCACGAAGGTGATTTTCCCAGGTGTTCCAGAACTTAGCGTAGTCGCTATTGGGGTTAAACTTGTCATTAACAACAGGACGATTGTTGCGGTCGGCTTCCATGCGATGGTTGGCAATACGGCGATCTAAGGTTGCCATTCCAGAGTCGATAAAAGCCTGAAGTGGTCCATCAACAACTCCATCAGCATCTTTGACTTTATTAGGATCCATGTTTAAGAGAACCTCTTGAAGTCCCCATCCATCCACATTGCAGTGTTCTCCAATAGCTGTTCCTTCTCCTTTAAAATAGGGATAATCAATTAACGCATAGAGACCGAGAGGATGCCCTTTTGCATCTTGGACCGAGGCGACGGCATCGAGGTTGGACTTGAGTAACTCCAACTCTCCAGGAGGGAGATCTTGAAAAATGGTAGGCGTCAAGCTAGAGTCGTGAGACGATTCTAAGGCTCTATTAAGACGATCTACGAGTGTTTGAACCTGAACGGTCTTAGCCTCATCTTGAGATAATAAGGCGATGAGTTTTCCAATTCTGGATTCAGGATCAAGTGTGGAATCAGGAAGGGTAGAACTTTTCACTTCTTCATCGAAGTCTTCTTTTGTATTCCAAGGACAGGCTCCTAATGCCCAATCTTCAATGGGTAGTCCAGCTGCCTTTAAACGTGATGCCACGGTAGGCCAATCTTCTACAAATTGTGCACGATTGTTTTCACCATACCAAATGTATTCAAGAGAGCCAATGTAGACAAAGTTATGCTCTTGATCTTCCCCCCATTTAGGTTTGTTCTCTTCTGCTTTTTGATCTTTAAAAAAGCGCTTTCCGATAAGTGGGAGCTGGTCTTGTGTTGGGTTTACGTAACCAGTGGCTAATCCTGGCTTAAAGCTACGTAATGTACCTGGAAAAGGGGGGAGATGGACTGCTGCCCCATTATTACATGAATTGCCGTTTTGGTTCGAAGTGGAATCACTCTTATCTTGTGCGATGGCACAGGATGGAGCAACAATGCTGGCCAGACTGAGCGTGCTAGCAATTGTTAGTGTTAGGAGGGTGTTGCGTTGTTTCACAGAGTTTAATTTTAATGAAGTTGTGTTTTTGTCACTACTACTGTTGGAGTGAGTACGAGTGACGAAAGATATATTAAAGCTACGGACTAATCAAGCTCTTGAATGAAGTCTTGCGGCCAAGAGAGGTAGGCATCCAAATGGTCATACCAGAAATTTCTGTACTGATCTTCATCAAAATGAGCATTCGGTTTGTTATTAGCCACTGGGGTATTATTTCTATCTCTCTCGATGCGATAATTGACAATGCGCTCTTCTAAGACCTGTTTGGCAGAAGCAATAAATGTCTCGAGCGCCGTGTGGCTGTGCACAAACTCCGGATCAACATTCTGCATGTTCCATAAAACGCGTTGGAGTCCCCAAGATTGTGTGTTGTAGCCACCCCCAATTCCTTCACCTTTGAAATGAGTATAATCCATCAGAGCAAAGAGACCGAGGGGTTTATTGTTTTCATCGTAAACACGTGCAACAGCCTTGAAATTGTTTTGCAAGAGTTCTGCTTCTCCTGGGGGAAGATTTTTTACAATGGAGCTTTTTGAAATTGGTGAGAATGCTTGGTGGAAGTTCTCTACAATCACACGAGCCTGCTCGGTAATGGCTTTAGGAGCGGAAAGAAGAGAGATGAGTTTTTCTAAGCGAGGATCGTTTTGCTTTTGTGCATCACTAAATTCTTTTTCACTTGGCCACGGACAAGGACCCATCATCCAGCCTTCAAGATCCACTCCATGGTCTTTTAAAACGGAAGCTGTGTTGGGCCAGTCGTCACCAAAGGTGTTGCTTGTTCCTGCTGGATACCAGAGAAATTGAGCGATGCCAATGTAGGCAAAACCGCGCTGATCCCATGCAGCCATTTTTTTTTCCGGACTGTAGATCGACCTAAGACGATTGCCGAGTTCCGAGAGCTGAGTATCGGTGAAGGAGATGGAAAGGTCATCAGTAACGTCAGTAACAAGCGATAAATCCGTATCATTTTTAGGAACTGCAGCATCTTCTGCCAAGAGCATTGAAGGAATAAGTAATGCTGCCAAAAGCAAGAATGCTGTGGCCAGGGAGGAGAGGAATTTCTTTTTCATGGTTGTGAGAAGTACTACGAGGAAGCGAAGTTTGCTCCAACTCAAACTGCTTGCACACAAACTTACTGAGGGATGGCTATTAGAGTTTATTTTAAATTTAGAGCATTTTTAAAAATGCCTCAACCTACTTAGTAGTATTAAACCCGATCACTAAAAAAATGGACTCCCGTTTGTCCCGCGTCGCTATCGCGGTCCACTTCCGAGTAGATGTCTGTGAAGATGCTTGCTGGTTCGGGCCAGGGGCTCGCTTCTGCAAAGGCAACCGAGGCTGCAGCCTCTTCTTTAGCTGCTTCATCAAGTGATGCAATCGTGGCCTCAGTGAGGATTCCTTCACTCAAGAGTTGTCGCTCCCAGAGCATGATCGGGTCGTGATGTGCTTTGTAAGCTTCAATTTCTTCAGCACTTCGATATTTTTTATGATTGGCGTCTGCAATAGAATGGCCGTAGTAGCGGTAGGTATCAATTTCAAGTAGGCGAGGCTTGGACTGATGACGTGCTCGTTCCATGGCTTGATGTAGAGTGGCTCGCAGCTCATAAAGATTGCTCCCATTGACTTTATCCCACTCCATATTAAATCCTTCAGCACGCTCCGCTAAATGGTGTTGAATTGAAGAGGAGCGCTCCAAGCTAGTTCCCATCGAGTAGCCATTATTTTCAATGATAAAAACGATGGGGAGATCCCAGAGCGACGCAAGGTTGAGGCATTCGCTAAACACTCCTTGATTAACGGCACCATCACCGAGGAAACAGAGAGCACATCCAGGAATCTCTTTGTACTTGAGTGCAAAAGCGAGCCCGAGTCCGAGTGGGACTTGTCCAGCAACGATCCCATGGCCGCCCCAATAATGCTTGTCAGGAGCAAAAAAATGCATTGAACCTCCTTTGCCCTTTGAACAACCAGTGGCCTTCCCGAAAAGCTCAGCCATGCATTCTTCCATATTCATTCCGACAGCCAATGCATGACCATGGTCGCGGTAAGCGGTGATCATTTCATCCGATCCATTCATGAGGGCGGCAGCTGCAACAGCAACCGATTCTTGGCCAATATAGAGGTGGAGAAATCCTCCGATCTTGCCTTGTTGGTACAATTTCAGAGCCTGCTGTTCAAAACGACGGATACGGAGCATGTCGCGTAGAGCAGTAATTTTTTGCTCTGCAGTGAAGCTCGCATTGATGGCATCCTCTGCCGCATTGGGTGAATCTGTTCTGGTGGTCGTCATTCAATAAGTGCGATTTTTAAAGGGAGGGCTTTCAAAAGAAGGCGAGAAAGTATCGCGTATCTGAGTTCGAGAGGCAAATGCCTTCTTCATCATTGAAGAAGAATTCGTGATTTTACTTCCTGCCAAGGTGAAACGCTAAGAGGATTAGCATAGTATCCCATGTCGGCTTCATCCAATAACTGTTTTTCTTCGACTGAAGGTTGTTGATGTGAAAAAAAATCTTTTTCTTCTAGCTCCCAGAGAAATGAAAAAATTTCAAATCGTTCTGCAGTATTCAACTTTGGTAGCAGATCTAATATTTCAGTCTTACTCATAAGAGGCATTATATAACCAAATAAGTTTGATGGTTGCTAGGATTATTGACAAATAGTATCATTATGGTATCATCAAACGCATGCCTCGAAAGATCCGTCAACTCATTGCTGATTTGAAAAGAGCTGGTTTTGTAGATCGCGGAGGCAAAGGGAGTCATCGTAACTTTATCCATCCTTGTGGTGCGACTGTTACTATTTCTAGTAAAGAAGGAGACGATGCACTCCATTACAAAGAAAAAAATGTGAGAGAAGCTATCCAGGAGGTAAAAAATGAGAAAAATAACCGCTAAAGATTATTTGAAAATTATTGAATGGAGTGATGAAGATCACTGTTTTATTGGCAGTGCACCGCCACTTATCGGCAGATGCTGTGATGGAAAGACCGAGGAAGCCGTCATGAAACAGCTTGTGGTTATTGTCCAAGAGTGGATTGATATTTATAACCAAGAGGGGAGGCCTCTTCCCCATCCGCGAAAAGAAAAATATAGTGGTAAATTTATGTTAAGAACAGGCGAAGAACTACACCGTTTCTTAGCTATCTCTGCGCAGCAAGCCGGTGAGAGCTTGAATCATTTTATTGTAAAGCGACTGCAACCTTCTACCACGAGATGAGGGATATGTTCATTAATCAATCTCCTAGCGCACTCGTTTTCGACCTAGACGATACGCTGCTCGTCGATGAAGAAGTTTCGCAAGAGGTACTGAAAGTCGTTGCTGATCACGTCGGCGTTTCTCAAGGTGAGCAAGAAGCCTTTGCAAAAAGCGTGAGAGCTACTGCTGGACGACGTTGGAAGGAAGGGCCTTGTCACGCTTTTTGTCAGGCCATTGGCATTAGTGCCATCGAATGCCTCTGGGGGAATTTTTTAGGAGAGAGCGAATCGTTACGCGCCTTGCTTGCATGGGCTCTTAAGTATCGCCAAGAGGTCTTTAAGGAGCTTGTTGATTCGCAACATACGGCTCAAGAATGTGCAGCGCTCTTCGCGCGGGAGCGTCGCGCAAGGCAGCGTCTCTTTCCTCACGCAGTAGACTTATTGCAAGAGCTCTCACAACGGTACCGCTTAGGACTTCTCACCAACGGGGCGCCTGATCTGCAGCGTGAAAAAATCGCTGCTTTTGGACTCGAATCATTTTTTTCAGCAATAATCATTTCCGGAGAACATGGCGTTGGAAAACCGAAGCCTGCGCTTTTTGAGAAAATGTTGAAGGATCTTGGCGCGAGCGCGTCGCAAGCCATCATGGTTGGCAACAGCCTGGAGCGAGACATTGCAGGTGCGCGTGGAGCAGGAATCCGTTCGGTATGGATCGATCTTGGGGATTCCAAGGAAAGAAGTGATGTTCGCCCTGACTTTAGAATTACAGAGTTATCGGAGCTGCTGCCAATTTTGAGGGAAGAGTACCTACCAACATCAGGTTGGTAGGTAGTTCTCGGTTGTCAGTTGTCAGAAAAATTAAGATCGACACTGTTCCTACCCATCGCTAGGACGTTAAGAAGTTGTTTGCTCTTTTGCAGTTCATTTTTTACCCCTTTCATCTCATTTATCCCTGTGAATTTTCCATACCAACAACAACTCTTAGTCGCACGTGAAGCAGCATTAGCCGCCGGTGAGTTACTTCGTGAGAATGCGCTCAAGAGTCAACAGGAGCTCATCGTTGACCATCGTGAAGCGCATGATATCAAGCTGGAACTAGATCGACGCTCTCAAGAGCTCATCGAAAAAAAGGTGAAACACTCTTTTCCTGATTTTGCCATTTATGGCGAAGAAGGAATCAGTGGTGATCCGGATGCCGAGTATCGATGGATCATTGATCCGATTGATGGCACTGTGAATTTTTTCTACGGGATTCCCCATTTTGCGATCTCCATTGCTCTACAGCGTAACAAGGAGACCATTGTTGGGGTTATTTACGATCCCATTCGAAAGGAACTTTGGGAGGCCAGCAAAGGGGGAAGCGTGATCATGAATAATCGTCCTATTGCCGTGAGCACACGCTCTCAATTGAGCGAAGCGGTCCTTTCTATTGGTATGTCCAAAAGCGCTGCGACTATGGAAAAAATGTTGCCTCATTTTCTTGGGTTCCTCCGCTCGGCTCACAAATGCCGCATGATGGGAAGTGCTACGCTCGATATTGCTTATGTTGCTTGCGGTCGACTGGATGCCTACATCGAAGGGCAAATCAGCCTCTGGGATATTGCTGCAGGAGCACTCATGGTGGAAATGGCTGGTGGTGTTGTGGAGTTAAAGCCACACCTCACCGAGCCCGACAAATATTCCATTGTGGCCATCGGGTCTCTTTCAAGAGAAGAGTTGAAACTTTAATTCTTACACTTCAACTTTTCACTTGAATTTTTTATGACCCGGACCGGCATTGGCTATGACATTCACCCTTTTGCTATCGGTCGTCCTCTTGTTCTGGGGGGAATTACGATTCCTCATCCCGAAAACAAAGGGCTCACAGGTCATTCTGATGCTGATGTTCTTTCCCATGCTATTGCTGATGCTCTTCTAGGCGCTGCTGGCAAGCGTGATATCGGATATTATTTTCCTAACAACGATGCTTCGCTTAAAAATATTTCGAGCCTCCTTATTCTAAAAAAAGCAGCAGAACTCATTCGTTTGGATCATGGTAAAATTATTAATATTGATGCCACGGTCATCGCTGAAGAGCCTAAGATTGCTCCTTATGTGGAATCAATGCGAGCCACTCTTGCAGATGCATTGGAGATTCCACTTTCTTCAGTAGGCCTCAAAGCCACTACTAATGAGGGTCTCGGAGCCTTAGGACGTGGTGAGGGAATCGCAGCTCTTGCAACAGCAAGCGTGGCCTACGAAGACGATGAACGTAAGTTTTGATTTTTTTGAGTTCTCAGTAAAATAGCCTTTAGCCTGTAGCCTACAGCCTGTAGCCTGCTTTGTATGCATTTCTACAACACGCTCACTCGTCAACGTGAACTTTTTTCTCCCGGAGAAACCATCCGTATGTATACCTGCGGACCGACAGTCTACGACTATGCTCATATCGGAAATTTTCGTGCTTATGTTTTTGAAGATTTGCTGCAACGTCATTTGGAAGCGCGTGGAAACCATGTCCATCGCGTCATGAATCTTACCGACGTGGATGACAAAACAATCCGGGGGGCTCGCGTCAGTGGGATTTCTTTGAGCGACTACACGGCACGTTACAAAGAAGCTTTCTTTACAGACTGTGCTGCATTGCGTCTGCGCCCTGCTAATAACTACCCAGCAGCTACTGATTCAGAGAATATTGCAGCGATGATTGCGATGATTCAGTCGCTCGTAGAACAAGGCCATGCCTACCAAGCCGAGGATCGCTCTGTTTATTTTCGGATTGCTTCTTTTGCGCATTATGGACAGCTAGCCCATGTTGACCTTGAGGCACAACGTTCTTCGGTTCGTATTAAAAACGATGAATATGCCAAAGAAGAAGTTGCCGATTTTGCACTTTGGAAAGCATGGGATGAAGAGGATGGAGAGGTGCGTTGGGAAAGCCCCTGGGGAGAAGGGCGTCCTGGATGGCATATCGAATGTAGTGCCATGGCAACACGACTTCTCGGCGACCAGATTGATATTCATTGTGGTGGAATCGATAATATTTTTCCACACCATGAAGCAGAAATTGCTCAATGCGAATGTGTGAGTGGGAAAAAATTTGTACGGCTCTGGATGCATTGCTCCCACTTGATGGTTGAAGGAACAAAAATGGCAAAATCAGCAGGAAATTTTTACACTGTGCGCGATCTGATCACGCGTGGCTGGAGCGGTCGTGAAATTCGCTATGCTCTCCTCAATGTTCATTATCGCATGCCTCTCAACTTCACAATGGAGGGGCTCGAGGCAGCACGTCAATCGCTCTATCGGGTTGATGAATGGCTCCGACGGTTGCAAGAAGTTGCTCAGACTGCTTCAATATCAGCTTCTCTCACTTTAGAAAAATTAGGATCGATTTCTCTCGATGGCTTTCTAAATGCCCTCGATGACGATTTGAATATCTCGGCAGCTCTTGCCGTTTTGTTTGATGTCATTCGAGAATCACATCGTCTTCTCGATCAAGAATCCCTGTCACATCCAGAAATAATGGGCCTCCTAGAATGGTGGAACAAGGTTGATAGCGTCTTGGCTATTGCTCCCGATTCTCTCTACGAAGAAATTCCAGTAGAGGTACAAACACTCATTGCCTTACGTCAAGAAGCACGAGCCTCTAAAAATTGGGTTGAAAGTGATCGCCTGCGTGGCGCTATTGAAGCACTCGGTTGGAATATCAAGGATACTAAGAGTCAACAAAAGCTGGTGCGTAGATAAAGCGTGTTCACAAAAGTCTAAAATCACGCATTGTGTCGTCGCGCCCAACCTCCTGGCACTGCATCGATTTTATTTCTTTGATGAACACGCTCTCTTCATTCCAATAACTCTTTTTTAGCTGAGAAATTTTTAGATAGGCTCTTGAAGTAATTACGTTGAGCCTTTAGCCTTTAACCTTTAGCGATCTCATGTCTACTTTATCAAAATTTTTTCTCTGGATGTTTCTTTCTTTAGGATTCATTGCTTTCCTAACGGCACAAGAGAGTACGACTGTTTCAGCAACTCCTCCAGCTGCCGAAGTGAGCGGTGATAAGGTTTCCTCTTCGCCTGCTGTTCCTGTGGAATCTCCAGTAGAATCTGGTAATTCTACGAACACAAAAGATGGATCATCTTCTTCTACACAAGGGGATATATCCCCAGAAACGTCTTCTTCTGCTTCCGTAGCTCCTTCTCCAGAGACTGCTCCAACCGCTTCTCCGGAAACTTCTTCCTCTGTGGTGCCGACGGATCCTTCCATGATTCCTCCTCCCCAAGAGGTCTCTTCTCATCCAGAGAGCGACACCACAGCGCCTGCTGCGAATGAAACAGAGCAGCAATCAAGCCCTCCTGTTCTTCCCTCCACGGAAAGCATCGAGAAAAAGAAACAAGAATTAAAAGTGCGCTACTATGAAGTGCGCACACAGGTTGAAAAAGAGGTAGATGTTTCTGCGTTAAAAGAAAAAGCGAATCATGCAACGACCGATGAAGAAAAGCGTCAAGCATTACGGGCTTACTATGCCTTGCTGTTTGCAAAAATGAAAAAAGTAGATCCTTCTATTAGTGAGCGTTGTGATCTTCTTGAAAAAGCCTACTTACACCGCTTAGAGCAAGTTGTCATTCAGCCAACAGTTCCTTTGGAGCCACCACCAACCATCGACAAAGAAAAAAAATAGCAGCATTTTTTCATTCACCATTTTTCTCAAATCATTATGAAACGTCAGCTGCGCTTATTTACTGGCTCTGCACATTCACAGCTTGCATCAGACATTGCCACCTACTTAGGGCACGAGCTCTCGGATGCCACGGTCACTTCTTTTCCAGATGGAGAGACTTTTGTTAAAATCAATGACAACATTCGAGAACGAGATGTTTTTATTGTGCAACCTACTTGTCCTCCTACGAATCAAAATATCATGGAGCTGCTTATTATGGTGGATGCAGCTCGCCGCGCTAGTGCTGATCGTATTACAGCGGTCATTCCTTTTTTTGGCTACGCACGACAAGACCGCAAGGACCAACCACGTGTTCCGATTACCGCAAAATTAATTGCCAATCTTTTAGTAGCAGCTGGAGTCCAACGTGTGCTAACCATGGATCTCCATGCACAGCAGCTCCAAGGATTTTTTGATATTCCTGTAGATCATCTTTATGCATTACCGGTCATGGTAAAATATATCCGCACGATGAATCTTGAGAACCTTGTTGTTGTTTCTCCAGATGTGGGAGGAGTGAAAATGGCTTCTGCCTACGCAGAGGCTCTTGGAGCCAGCCTTGCCATCGTGGTAAAACGGCGTCGAAGCGCTACAGAAGTAGATCCTTCTCATGTGATTGGTGATGTTCAAGGAAAAAATGTGCTCATTATTGATGACCTCACAGAAACTGCAGGAACGATCACTAGCGCTGCAAAAATATTAAAAACTTTAGGGGTTTGTGATATTTATGCTGGTGTCTCGCACGCAGTGCTGACAGATTTAGCCGTTGAGCGATTGAAGAATTCTGAAATTAAAGAACTCATCACGACTGATAGCGTCCCTGTCCGCCACGATGTGGCAGAACATGTGAGGGTACTTTCCGTTGCCGAATTACTCGGCGAAGGAATTCGCCGAATCCATGAAGGTGAATCCGTCAGTTCGCTATTTAGGTTAAAATAACCTCGCCCAACCTCATTCTAACTTCCCACCTTAATATACTAATCCCATGGCAAAACAGGTAAAACTTTCCGCTCAGCCCCGTACACACGTTGGACGCAACTCCGTTAAACAACTTCGTTCTCGTGGAGCCGTTCCAGCCAACATTTATGGTCATAAAGATCAACCAGCAAATATTGAAATTAACGAAAAAGATATTAAGCGTCTCTTGGCACATGCTTCTGGTGAAAATATTCTCGTAGAGCTTGAGATTGCTCATGACAAAGGAACTAAGAGCCATCTTTCACTTATTCAAGAAGTTCAACATCATCCTGTGCGTGGTGATATTCTTCATGTTGATTTTCTCGAGGTCTCCATGGATGAACTTCTACATACAGAAGTTCCTCTGGAGTCTTTTGGAGAAGCTGATGGAGTGAAGAATTATGGTGGACTACTTGAACAGTTAGTTCGGCACATTTCTATTGAGTGCTTGCCAAAAGATCTTCCTGAGAGCATTCGTGTTGATGTTTCCTTGCTCGGTATTGGACAAGCTTTGCACGTACGTGACTTGGTCTTACCAGCAGGTGTTGTTGCCACAGTTGATCCAGACCTCACTGTTTTCCTTGTTGCTGAGCCTAAAGTAGAAGATACCTCAAAGACTGAAGAAACGCAGCAAGCTCCTGAAGTTATTAAGGAAAAGAAACCAGCTGCTGAAGGCGAAGCGAAGAAATAGGCCCTTGCAGAGCAGGGGTAGGAGTCGGTTGTCAGTTGTCAGTTGTCAGTTGTCAGTTGTCAGTTGTCAGTTGTCAGTTGTC
>JBMOFC010000050.1:0-14086 GCA_049314455.1 Chthoniobacterales bacterium | reverse complement strand
CAGCCTCCAGCCTCCAGCCTCCAGCCTCCAGCCTCCAGCCTCCAGCCTCCAGCCTACCTCACCTCATCAAGCCACCTCATCAGTTCTGAAATCGTTTCCTCCGTTTCATCTCCCATGTTGGAAATGCGAAAAGTGCTTCCTTTGATTTTTCCGTAGCCACCATCGATGATGCAGTGATGTTGTTCTTTGAGGCGGGCAATCCAAGCAGCAACGTCAACTTCCTTGTTATTTTTGACGCAGGTGAGTGACACAGAGCGATAGCCCTCTGGCGCAAAAAATTCAAAACCATTCTGCTTCACCCACTCATGCACGAGCGCATTCGTGCGTGCATGACGGGCGTAGCGCTCTGTCACACCCTCCTCAAAAATATCATCCAGCTTGGATTGCAAAGCATAGAGATGACCAATCGAAGGAGTGCTCGGAGTCATATCTCCTTCGTGATTTTTGTGAAATTCTAGAAAATCAAAGTAGTACCCCCTCCCCTTCACCTCTGCAGCACGTGCCATGGCTTTTTCTGAAACCGAAAAAAGAGCCATTCCTGGAGGGAGTGCTAAAGCTTTTTGGCTTCCAGTCAACATCACATCGATACCAAGTTCATCCATAGCGATGGGCATTGTCGAAAAGGAAGAGACCGTGTCGACCACAAAAAGGACTTTAGGAAATTGTTTCATCACCCCTGCAAGCTCTTGTAACGGGCTTAAGACCCCTGTGGAAGTTTCATTATGAATGAGTGTCACAAGATCGATATCTCCTTGTTCTAAACGAGCGCGAAGCAACTCAGGAGTGATGGGCTTGCCCCATTCTACCTGCAGTTTTTCTGCTTGAAAACCAGAGCGCTGGGAAACATCAAACCATTTATCAGAAAAGGCACCATTCATACAGTTGAGCACTTTTCCTTGGACGAGGTTACGCAGGGCTCCCTCCATCACTCCCCATGCTGACGAAGTGGACATATAAACGTGACGCCTCGTTCCAAAAAGCTGCTGGAGCCTAGGCTGGCAAGCGACATAGAGTTTTTTAAAATCATTGCCACGATGGCCAATCATCGGGCGTGCAAAAGCATTTCTGGTTTTCTCAGAAACATTCACAGGACCAGGAATAAAAAGTTTAGTAGATGGATTCATAAAAGAGTTTAGGAGTTTAGGAGTTTAGAGGTTTAGGGGATAGAAAAAAATGAAACGATGCGAGAAGGCCTCGGAAGCTCGCTACTGTTGAGGAAAAGCTCCCGTCAGCAAAATAGACTACTTTTTAAATTCGCTGATGCAGATGAAGAGCAAGGAGCGATGGCGCACAGATGCTGAGTGTATAGCTAATACTCGAGGCATTGAGCACCAGCGCGACGATGCTCTTCGCTGCAACAGTAGAATTTAAAAGGCAGTCTATTTGTCCCAGAGGAAATTCTCTAGACGGAGTTTGCTTATCCTCGCCTGCGCTTCACTGGCACGTTGCCCCCCTTCAGCAACGATTTGTTGATAGAGGCGAATGGCCTCGCTCCATTGTTTTTGGGACTCTAACAAGCGCGCTGCTTCGAAGGCTGCTTTATCATGCCAGAGAAGCTCGGGTTCTTGATTGAGAGGTGTTTTGAGGGCCTCGTAGTAGGCTGCAAGAGCAGCATCGGTTTCCCCTAATTTTTCATCAGTTAACCCAATTTTACAGAGCGCCTGATTGCGCCAGTAGGGTGAGGCGTCGGGCTCATCTGCTAACTGACGCCAGATGCTAATTGCAGTCACATAATTGGCACGATCTTTCGGACCTAGGGCATTGAGTGTATCTCCTTTGGCCATTTGAGCAGTACGTCGCAATTGAGCTGATGGCTCGCTGGAGGATAAAATTTGATCGTAAATAGCGATTGCTTCTAGTGGTAATGCTTGAGCATTTTTTAAGGAAGCCTGTTCTAATCTGGCTTGCCAGACATCGGAACCCGCATGGGGACTTTGAGCAACTTGCTCTAAGAGCATTAAGGCATCATCAATAGATTTAGGATCCATACTCCGCGAAGCAGCTTGAGCGGCTAAAAACAAGGCTTGTCGCCCTAACTCGGAGGAAGGTTCTAATTTCCCAACCGTTTCGAGTTCTATACGTGCTTCTCGCACGTTTCCGTAGGTCAGCAAAGCTTCACCCAATTTCATCCGCACCTCGTTTGCAAAAGGAGATTGAGGATAAAGCTCTAGAAAATGACGAGCGGCTTTCATCACTGCCGACGCACTTTGACGTGTTCCTTGGTCCGTTGAAAGAACCGCTAGATACTCCTCATGTTCACGAGATCTTAAGTCATTGGTATTTTTAGGAGTCGCAGAGGAATCTTGATCGGAAGAAACAACCTGAAGGAGCGATTGATTATACAAAGCTTCAGAAGAGAGATGTGGATCAAAAGAAGCCGCTTCCCCAAACGCTTTTTCAGCTAAGTCAGGATGTTTCAATGCTGACTCGGCTAACCCACGTTCGAAAGCATAGCGAGCACGCATCACGGGAGAGAGATCAGATCGGTCTGCAACATAAGAAAGAGCAGCCTGAGGGTCTCCCTGCAAAAGCTTACTCTCGGCGAGTTCTAGGGATGCCTCATCTCTGAGAGGATGCTCAGAATACGTGGCTAAAAAAGAAGTACGTTGTTCATCTGCTTTATCACGGTGTCCAAGCCGCTCCATCATGCGTGCGTAAGGCAACATGGCGTAGGAAGCTCGAAAAGGTTGTTTCGTATCTTGAGACCATTTTTGAAACAGGGTCATGTCGTTATTGTTTTGCAAGAGGTAGAGCTGTTCTAATTGAGACATCAACTCAGGCATGCGTGGCGACTGCGGATTTTCTTGTAAATATTTTTCCAATAACAACTGTGCCTCTGCTGGTTTATGGAGTACAAGATCAGCATTAACGATCCCTGAAATAGAAGCTGCAGAAGCCCAAGGATCTGTAGAACCAATTTTATAAAATCGTTTGAGCGCCTCATGAGTCTCTCCTTGTTGTGCTGCGGCAAGAGCGAAAAGGTAGGCCAAACGGGGTTGTGTTGCGAGCTGTTCTGGAGAGAGGCTTTTGAACAACTGCTCGACATCACTGTTTTTTTGAAGCGCTAATAGCACTGCCAGCTTTTCCTGCAGAGCCAAGGAAGCCATGGAGCCACTCGGAGGGAGAGACTCAAGCACGGAGAGCGCTTTTTCTAAGTCACCTTGCGCACGGTATGCACGCGCTAAGGCAATCTCTGATGCTTCCAGATTAGTGGTATTGAGTTGATGAGCAGCGATGATTTTTTCTAACAAGGGAGCTGCTTCTGCAGGACGCTGTAAGGCTAGCAAGGCTTGCGCTTTCCAAAAAAGAACCATCTGAGAAACAGCGTCTCCTTCCGTAGTAACAAGTTCGTTGGAGTCCAAGAGTGACAATGACTCTGCAGGATGCCCCTCCTTGAGAAGAACCTCTGCAAGGCGCAACGCTGTTGCAGAGCGCCTTAGAGGATCTCCCTCTTGCTGAAGCTGTGCTCGTAAAATCGCTGCAGAAACTTGAGGCAGTTTTTCAGAAGAAGCCTGGCTGGCCAGGTCTCTACTTGCCATGGCAGGACTCGGGCTAGAAAGAGGAGCCGATGTGAGTTGTTCCTTTTCTTGTTTCGACTTCGGAGGTATTGAAACAGGAATTGGCGACGGAGTGGCTTCTTGAGCAGACAAGTGCCCCATATCTAAAAGAAAAAAAAGAGTAGCGATTAAAATAGAAAAAAATTTCATGAATTTTTAAAACACGAAAAAAGAGTGATATATTTATGAAAAAGATTATCCTAAAAACATGTTCTTAGGAATTACTGGCGGCACTGGTTTTATTGGTCAAGCGCTGCAAGAAGCAGCCTCTGCAAGAGACCATAACATCCTTCTCTTCAGTCGTCATCCTCAATCCCTCCCAGGAGCACGCAGCTGGAGTCAAACGACCATTCCTGACCTGAGTGGTTGTGATCAACTTGTTCACCTTGCTGGAGAATCCATTTTAGGTCTTTGGACAGCCGAAAAACGGCAGCGTATTTTGGAAAGCCGCCGCGAAGGGACACGGCGCCTTGTGGAGGGGATTGCAAAGGCCTCGGTGAAACCTTCTGTTTTAGTGAGTGCCTCGGCAATTGGGTACTATGGAAATGGTGGTGATACCATTCTCGATGAAACAGCTCCTGGAGGGAGTGGCTTTCTTGCAGAGATTGCCCAGGCCTGGGAAGAGGAAGCGCTCAAAGCAGAAGCCTACGGGGTACGTGTTGTCTTGGTCCGCATTGGCATTGTGCTTGGAGCCACGGGAGGAATCATGAAGCTCATCACTCCTCTTTTTCGCTTAGGACTTGGTGGTATCCTCGGTTCTGGCCGTCAATGGATGTCGTGCATTCATGTGAAGGATCTTGCAGAACTCATTTTAAAGTTCGCCAATGATCCTTCCATTCATGGCCCTGTGAATGCCGTCATGCCTCATCCTCTCACCAACACCACCTTCACAAAAACAATCGGAGCACTTCTCCACAGACCAACTTTCCTGCGCACCCCTGCCCTGGCCCTTCGCCTAGGACTTGGAGAACTCTCAACACTTCTGCTTGGAAGCCAACGCATCCTTCCTACAAAAGCACTAGAACATGGTTATGATTTTCAATATCCGACCGTGGAGAGTGCACTCAAGGAAATTTTTATAGCGCCTTAAATTGAAAAGGGCGCATTAGAAGCGCAGAAATTTTTTCTTAGGATAAGGCTGAAGATCGAAGCGCTATCTGAAGATAACGCAAGATCTGAAAACGCAGTCCTAAGGAAAAAGAGCAAGCTTATGGCGTGCCCTTTTCAATTTAAGGCGCTATAAATCATAGCAGGCTATGAACTGTAAGCTTCAAGCGACATGAGGCCTTCAGAAGCTGATAATTTTCTTATTGCTGCTTCAACTTCAATTGACTCGCTCGCTCCCACTCAGCTCACCCCTTCGGGGCTGCCTGACGGCAGTCTATCCCACGGCATCCCGGCCATTGGTATTTTTCACTTCAACTCTACTCATTCCTGTGAACGGGTACCCCCTCTCCTTTAAGCAAGGCCTCAAGCATACAAAAGTCCCGGCAAGCGGCAGAAAAAAGAGCAACCCCACAGGAACCATTCCATACACTTGTGGCATGCCGATCCACGGAAGTAATGCATTGGGAGGTGTGATGGCGTAGTGGGCCACGTGATTGAACGCCTGTTGCCCAAAAATCCATGCTCCATGGAGACCGATGGCAAGCCAGAGTGAAGCGGTTCGTACCGTCACCCATGCTAAAATCATCCCTAACACCAGAAGACTTGAAAAGGCTCCTAGAAATAGGGGAAGCTCCGGCACTCCTTGACCGACAGCAGCACAAAGCGCCAACCCACTCCACCAATGCACAGTCACCATCGGAGCGCGAGGCATGCTGAGAAAATGAACGCCTGCAAAAAGAAGTGCGCTGAAAACAACTGCTCCTCGAGCGCTTAGAAAACGACGACTCAGTCCCAACAAAACTCCTCGAAAGAAAAATTCTTCCAGCACCGCCACTACCGCTGCTGTACTCAAAAGCTTCAACAAGAGAGCAGTCGTCACGGTAAAGTTGAAAAGATACCACCCCTTCCAAACAAGAACTGTTTCTAGCAACCAGAGCGGCAGAAGCGCTGCTACAACACCGTAGAGAAGATCTGCCAGAGCACGCGTATTTTTATAAAGCTTCAACTCGGAGAGATGAGCAATCCCAAGCCATCTAATCATGGGCCAGAGCAACACAAAAGCGGTGACTTGGACCGAGCGTGACACATACCGATGAAAGGGCATTGTTTGGAGCGAAGCAATAAATTTGGAAAGAGCCACTACGTGACATGGTGGCACCCGTTGAATTGCCTGATAAATCCAAGGTGCAACAAGGACTCCTATGAACAAGGAGACACAAAGATATAAAAAGATTTTTGCTAAAGATTTCACGCCATAGAAAAGTATGCTATTCTCGGCGACACGACGATGAGAAATTGCCACGCCTGGACAGTTCGAGAAGAAGATCATATCAAACGAGAAATTCGTGTGACCAAGGAAGAGTCACGCTGGCGCTTTCAATCCAAACGAGCTGATGCAGAGAGCTGGACTTATCATAAAAAGCCGCTAGAGACCGACCTTCTCTATTTTTTAGAAATTTTGGATCGTAAGTATAGTCGTCGACGTGCTGCTTTTGGGGATATTGCCTTAGCCAAGAAGATGCTTGCGGAGCTGAGGGCTGAAGCGCTTTCCTCTTCCGTCATTCCCGCGAAAGCGGGAATCCAGCCTCTTTTGTCTTTGCCTGGATCCCCTCATTCCCAAGGATGACGGAAGGGGCGTGCTGACTCTCAATCTTGAAAATAGAAGGTGCATTTTTTTGATGATGATAAAGATGAATCCATTGACAACATGTCCTAACTTAAGTTAACCCGGATATTTCATACCAATCGTGAAAAACAGTTTCTCTGCTTCAACTTTTAACTTCAACTCAGCTCCATTTTGCTCAAAAAAATGGAGTTAGCAGAGCTAGCACAAAAATGACCACCTCACTCGATCAAGCTTCTTCCCTTACCTCACTTGATCACACGCACCTCTGGCATCCCTTCACCCAACAGCAACAGTGGGTCGAACAAGAACCGCTCATCATTGTTTCTGGAAAAGGGGCTTTCTTACGTGACATTCATGGACGTGACTATTTCGATGGGAATAGTTCCATCTGGACCAATATTCATGGTCATGCCCATCCCCGGATTATGGCGGCTATTGCCGAACAGGCTGCAACACTCGATCACACCTCGTTTTTAGGCACAACCCATCCCAAAGCCATTCTCCTTGCCCAGCGGCTTGTGGGGCTTTTTCCAGGGCAACCACTCTCTCGTGTTTTTTTCTCAGACAATGGTTCTACGGCTATAGAAGCTGCCCTTAAAATGACGCTTCAATATTGGCAGCTTGTCGGACAGCCAGAGCGCCATCGCCTGGTGAGCTTCACGAACGCTTACCACGGAGATACCGCAGGGGCAGCTAGCCTGGGAAGCAGGAATATTTTTTCAGAGCGTTTTGATAAAATTCATTTTCCAGTCGAGCGAGTGACTGACCTGGCCATGCTCCAAACGCTTCCTCATCCCGAAACCATCGCTGGTATTATCATTGAACCCTTGATTCAAGGAGTGGCTGGCATGCGGCTTTGGCCACAAGGAATGCTACGCGATCTAAGGAGCTTTTGTGATCACCATGGCATCCTGCTCCTGCTGGATGAAGTGATGACTGGCTTTGGACGCACAGGAACGATGTTTGCTTGCCAACAAGAAGGAGTCGTTCCTGATTTTCTAGCTCTTGCCAAAGGCCTCACCGGAGGAGCGCTCCCACTCGCTGCTACCATGACACGAGAAAAAATATACGAAGCTTTTTTAGGAACTTACGAAGAACAGAAAACATTTTACTACGGCCATAGCTACACGGCTAATCCCATCGCCTGTGCTGCGGCACTGGCAAGCCTTGAGATTTTTGA
This sequence comes from Chthoniobacterales bacterium, assembly GCA_049314455.1. Taxonomy (GTDB): domain Bacteria; phylum Verrucomicrobiota; class Verrucomicrobiia; order Chthoniobacterales; family UBA6821; genus CAIWMF01. The sequence goes on along the minus strand of JBMOFC010000050.1, from coordinate 6,615 downwards.
AGAAGAATTGGTTTTAGAAAAACTTCCCGAAAAAATAAGACATTTTTCTCATGCGCTAAAAAAACTGGAGTCGCTTCCACACGTAGCCGAAATAAGGCAATGCGGCCTCATTGCCGGCATTGAACTCATGCAAGATCCGCTCTCGGGTACACCTTACCCTTGGCAAGCGCACATGGGAGCCAACATCTGCCATGCCGCACGCCAACACGGCCTCTTGACACGTCCGATTTTAGATACCATTGTTTTCATGCCGCCCCTTTGTGCCAACGATGAAGAAATGGACGCGGCGGTCAAATCATTAGTGTGCACACTCAAAAAAAAACTAAAAATATGTCAACAATGAGCATGCCAGAATCTACTGAATCTTCATATCTATCGCTAAAAAATATAGAAGTTCATAATGATGATAAAGACAGACAAAGTAATGCGTCGCGTGATTCATTTAGTTCAACTTCAACGCAACACACCCGAGAGCCTTTTGAACACACATCGCTAGCAGAATTATCTAATCCTACTCGTAAAAAAGGAACAAATCATGAATTACGTGATTCACTTAGTTCAAATTCAACACAGTATACCAAAGAACCTTTTAAATTCAAACCATTTGAAATAGATCGCCCATCTTTTTCAAGCCCCTCAAAGCAAGCTTGGTTTTTAACAGACCCTCTTCAGTTGGTAGACATAAACCCAATCTGTAAACGAATAAGAGCCTCCGCTAGTAGTCTGCATGATAGGCTGTTTGGAACATCAGAAGAAGAAGAAAGACAGTCAGTATCTGTTAATTATGATGATACTTATACTCGAGAAGACAGTGAAGATTTCAATACGGGTTATATTTTTTATAATCCAATGAATTCAAACGAAGAGGAACCGAATTATAAATCTATCCCTTACACAGTGAATGAATCAGGAATTCAGGAAATTGAGCTTCGGAAATATGATGGGAAAGGTTTTATTGAGGACTCTAAAACAGCAGAAGCTGATTCAAAAAAACACAAAAAAAATTCTTCGAATAACCCTACTAAAACTTATTCAAGTAAGATTTACTCAGCTACACCGCTAACTCTTTGGTTAATAAAAAACCATTTGAAAGTGGTAGCAACATGCCCTAATCAAACCTATGTCCCTTCTCGTGTTATTCAGTTAAAACAAATAGCTGAAAAGAAGGGGGTATTAGATTTTATAGGGCTTAATGAGAAATTAACAGACCTCGCAACTAAAGAAAAAGATGCCCTGCTTGATAACTACAATAACCCCAAACAATATAAGGGAATATTCGGAACATACACAAAAAGAAGGTTTAGGGAAAGCGAAATAAAACGAGAAACTGAACTAAAAATCGATAGTTTTATTTCCATGGCAAAAGAGTCTCAACAATTCATTACCGACACGCTTCCTGACAAAAAAGATCAAAAAATTCATACCGATTCGAATTACACTAACTTCGACGCAGCGTTACAAGAGTCAAAAGAATCCTTTAAAAATTTAGGTGACGATAAACAACAAGAAGTCTTGAAGAGTCTTAGAGAAAACTCATATGATTATGGTCAAGATCATCCATTGGCTGCGTTTCTGAAAGGAGAATTCGATGCAAGTAGCGCTGATGCTGCGATGTTACTTCGAAGGAGCGTGGTTGACTTCGTGACATATTGTCAAGGGGATGACCAAAAAATATTTACAAAAACTCAAGATTCTAAAACAAGCAATCTCATTCCCCCATGTGACAGTGGCCAATTGACTGAGTTCTTAGAAAACATTATTAAGAACCCTGGTACCATTCCACAAAAAAAATTGCGTGACGATGAAGCAACTGTATTAACGCCAACAGAATCTACCATCGCTGTAGCAAGAGAATCTATAACCTCTGAAGATGATAAACCAGAACATAAACCCCTACAGCAAGTTACATCAGAGACGGTTACCCCAGTGCAAAAAGGTATACACATCTTAAATAGTGAACACGTTAATGAACAAGTCGTAGCAATGGTACCTACAGTCAATGAAAGTGATAACCTAAACGCTACATCCTCAGAGGAATATAAATTAGGAAAAGTTGAGTCAGAGCCAGCTAAAACTATTCCAACGTCAAATAGTAAGGCAACTGTTAAACCAGATTCTATGCTTACAACCAGTGAGATGTATTAATTATCGCCACAGCTCTGAGTCCTTAAAGTAGATATTTTATTCTTTTAATGGGGAATAAAAAAACTTATTTTGGACAGCACTGATTTGAAATCATTTTTTCTACACTCAAAACATCAAAAACCACAACTATGAATGGAGTAACAAGCAGTACAGCTGGAACAAGTATCGATATCACACCAGTGACCACAGGGAATCAACCCGCTTCTCTTAGCTCTCCTTCTCATTCAAGTTCTGCAATTTCTCAAAAAGTGCGATTTGCAGGAGATTCTTTGGAGCAAGTAAAGACAGACCCACGTGTTCTGGAATTATATAAGAAGCAACAAGAATTCATCAAAAAACAATATGGACACTATACAGATGACCTTGCAGAGCAGTATGCCACCCAGGAAAGCAAGGCAACTTATGAAGCAGATATGCTCAAAGAGATGGGGGAGACAGGTAATAAAAAAGGGTGGAGTACGACTGAATTAGCAACTCAGGAGCCGGCAGAGCTTTTAAAATTCTTTTCCAAAAATCCTCTTCCCATAGAAGAGCAAGGAATTTCTAATAGCGGAGTTGATTGTTACCTAAACAGTGCGTTGCAATCTTCGAGAGATCTCTTTCATACTGCTTTTCGAAACAAACAAGAACAACAAGTAGCTTTGGCAGCTCTCAAAAAAAAATCACCCTATGGCTCAAATTCTCCACTAGCTGCGTTTCTGGAAGGAAAATTCGATGCAAGAGACCCTCAAGCGGCTGGGTTACTTCGAAGAGAAGTGCGTCAACTCATAGAAGCTACAGGAGATGGCCAAGAAATATCTGAGAATATTAATCCTACAGGTAACTCACGTGCTCAATGCGATGCTGAGCAAGCGTTGAGGCTCTTAAATGACATTATCGGAATTCCTGAAACGATGATTGAAGAAGCCTCTGATGTTCAAGGACGAGATAAAGAAACAAAAGAAATAAAGGAGGGTATTATTCCTTTAGAAATTCAGTCACAGCGACCTTCACCATTGGAAAGCCTTGTGACTGCATCCTGGAATGACGATACGATGAAGCTGCGTGACGAATTCACCAATGAACAATTGAGTGTCCAGAAAGCGTGGTCGTTAAAAAATCCCCCTTTGTCATTAACATTTCAGATAAAAAGATTTGGTTGTGTAAAGCTTCCCCATGAAGAAGGTGGTGTCTATCTTAAACATCGTGAAGATCATGACGATGTAAACCTAAAGGGGAAGGACAACGTAGAAGCTGGTGCATTCCATCCTGCTTACCTTGATAAGAGCGGCAGACCAATGGCAGTCAAACTCAATACGCCTATCACAGGCATCACGGAACCTGTTAATGTTCCAACAAAAGGATCGACAGAACAAACAAAATACACTCCCTCCTCCATTATCTGCCACTACGGAGAGGGATTGGCAAATTCTGGACATTATGTGACGTACCTCAAAAAAGGTAACAATTGGTACCTGAAAAATGATAAAAAAGTAACAAAGTGTAATGACCTTCATGCACTAAGTCCATTTGGCGCTTCTGGTAGAAATGGAAAAAATCTTACACACTTGGAATTTTTAGAACGTAACGCCTATGTCATCAACTATCAACGCGCTGACTAAACTATGACTCGCTTGATCCTCCTAGTGATTGCGTTCTCATTCATCGGCTGCTCTGGCCTGCTCAATGACACAAGAATCCATGCTCTACGTGAAGAGACGCTCTTAAAAGCAGGATTCAAGCCAGTGCCACTCACGGAAGCCCAGGAGCAGCAACTCCAAGCGCTTCATCAACTCCACAATGAGAAAATTACAACTGTAAAGCGCCAGGGGAAGGTCTACTTTATCTACCCTGACTTTTGGCATCATCGTATTTTAGTCGGTCGCAATCGACAATTCATGCAGTACAATGAGCTCGTTGCCGATCAGCTGACACCACCCCGCAGAAAAAGAACGCTCCGCAGACTCGAGTGGGCAGAATCTGGTGTCTGGGACAACATGGGAGGATGGGATAGTGTGGGCTGGGATGATCCCTCGTTTCTTGCCTATTAGATAGAGCATATCCACAAAAGTCTAAAATCGCGCATTGCGTCGTTGCTTTGGTGCTCACCTCGTCGAGTATGTTCATACACTCCTCGGTTGTGCTCCTCGCTCCTAGCACTGCATCAATTTTATTTCTTTTGCAAACACGCTCTCTATTTTATAAAGACTCCTTTTTTCAATAAAATCACTTCATGCCTATAAAAAATCCCCCACTCTTTCAACAAGCCCTCGATGCTGTTGAGCCTTTACTTCGCGGTATGAATCAAAATCTTTCAACGCTGCCCAAAGCCTCCCAACAAAGCCTTCAAAAATTCATACAGGCAAGCTTACCCCCCTCTTTTTCGAAAGATTTTATTCCCAAAAAAAGCACTTCTCTCCCTGTTCCTGGAGATCATCTCCAAGATGGTCGTGTGGAAAAATTAGCACTCCTGCGCACACAAGCACTCGCCTGCACACGCTGTCCGCACCTTGTCAAAAGCCGCACCCAAGTTGTCTTTGGCGTAGGGAATCCTTATGCAGAAGTGATGTTTGTCGGAGAGGCCCCTGGGGAAGAAGAAGATCTCCGAGGGGAACCGTTTGTGGGAAAAGCAGGAGAGCTTCTTACAAAAATCATTCATGCAATGGACTATAGTCGAGAAGAAATTTTTATTGCTAATATTCTCAAATGTCGTCCGAACATGCCTCCCGGAGTTTCTGGCAATCGCAAACCGAAGCCCGAAGAAATGAGCACCTGCATCCCATGGTTGATCCAGCAGATTGAACTCATCAAGCCACGCGTGCTCGTAGCTTGGGGCTCTACGGCCATGGAAGGATTGCTAGGAAAAACCATGCTCATGCGTGAAGCACGAGGACGTTGGTTTGAGTTTCAACATATTCCTCTCATGGTCACCTATCATCCCGCCTATCTTCTGAGAAACCAATCACTGGGCGAAAAGCGCAAGGTCTGGGAGGATATGCTACAAGTTCTTGAAAAATTAGATCGTCCTATCAGCGCAAAACAATACAACTTTTTCCTCCCAAAATAAAATAATTAAACCCATTTAGAGAACGGGTAAGGCTGTAGGCTATAGGCAAAATGAGGCCTTCGACAAAAATGAAACGCCCATTTTCTGAATAGATTCGCTTTTTGCTGCTTCAACTTCAACTTTTCACTTCAACTGTACCCGTTGCTCAACGGGTACACAAAACAATCCATGATCATCGGCGTCCCTAAAGAAATTAAAAATAATGAATATCGTGTGGGTCTCACCACAAGCTCCGTATATGAGTTAACGCATCATGGCCATACAGTGATGGTGGAAGATCATGCAGGAGCTGCCATCGGGCTTAGCAATGCCGATTACATCAAGGCAGGTGCCACCATCATTAAGAACGCTTCGGAGATTTTTGAAAAAGCGGAAATGATCGTTAAGGTCAAAGAACCTCAGTTACGTGAGTGTCAGATGCTGCGCCCGGGACAAATTCTCTTTACCTATCTGCATTTGGCTCCTGATCTGGCTCAGACAAAGGCCCTCTTAGAGTCTAATGCTGTCGCCATTGCCTATGAAACAGTCACCGATCAACGTGGTGCCCTTCCTCTCTTAGCGCCCATGAGCGAGGTAGCCGGCCGCATGTCGATTCAGGCGGGTGCTCATTGTTTAGAAAAAGCGCAAGGAGGAAGTGGTATTTTGTTAGGAGGTGTCCCAGGAGTTCCTCCAGCACGTGTGGTTGTTTTGGGAGGTGGTGTTGCTGGTACCAATGCCGCACGTATGGCCATGGGACTTCATGCTCATGTGACGGTGATTGACAAGTCACTTGATCGTTTAAGAGAACTCGATATTCATTTCGGTCCTACACTTCATACAGCCTATGCCACACTTGATGCCATTGAGCATTATATCACTGAAGCGGATCTTGTCATTGGTGCTGTCCTTGTTCCAGGATCTACAGCACCTCATCTTGTAAAACGTAATATGATTTCTAAAATGAAAAAAGGCTCTGTCATTATTGACATCGCTATTGATCAAGGAGGATGCGTAGAAGGAGCAAAGCCGACCACTCATACTCATCCGACCTTCACCATCGGCGGAGTCACTCTTTACTGCGTTGCCAATATGCCAGGAGCTGTGCCACGCACGTCGACCTTTGCACTCAACAATGCCACACTTCCCTTCATCATGGCTCTTGCTCAAAAAGGATGGCGAAAAGCCATGGCCGATGATCCGCATCTTCTTCGTGGACTCAATATCTGCGAAGGAAAAGTGACCTACCAGGCAGTGGCAGAGGCGCATGATCTACCCTACACTCCTTTATTATTTTAGAGCACCTGTTCAGGGGTGTTCGTTCAGAGGAGCATATAAAATAATGGTGCGTAGCGAATATTCGTTACTAGTATAACCTCAGCTCCACTATAGTCTTTTAGAGCATTTTAAAAAATTCTGTAGCCGCGCCTTGTGGTGTCACTCCGAAC
>JBMOFC010000049.1:0-14607 GCA_049314455.1 Chthoniobacterales bacterium | reverse complement strand
AGATGGGAGGGATGCAGTGAGTGATGGAAAAAGAGGGTATTATTTTGTAAAACGCCAGGACCTCAATCCAGAACTATTGCAAGGTTCAGAAGTTACCAACTTGAACGATAGATACTCAGGCCAGTGTGCTACAGGAGCTCAATTTTTAGCTGGAACTGTTGTGAGTGGAATCGTCCATGATGCACCCTCAACGAGAACCTGGAGACAAGGACCCAGCGTTGATAAAAGCACACCACTTGGAACGATAATTGCCACAGGCTGGATTAATGGGGAATATCCCAGCGCTCCTCCGAGTGCTTATCAGCCAGGTGGAAGTTTGCATGGCGTCACGATGAATCATACTGGAATCTTTAAGGGAATAGCAACTGATGGGCAAATTCAGATTTTTGATCAATATGTAGGAAAGGCATTAGATAATCAGAAGTATCCTTCTACTGGCTGGCATGTGGTCATTTCAGATCAAAAATACGATCCTCGTTCTTCAGAGTCGGCCGTAAGACCACCAGAAGCTAATATAAATCCACCACCAAAAGAGGAAACACCTATTCAAAGAGGGTGTGGACGATGAACAATGAAGATGAATCTAAAATCATTAAAATTCAAAAAAACACTTAAGTTATGCTTCCTTGGAGTGAGTATTAGCTGTCTTGCTACGGGAATGTTAAGTTGTGTTACAAATTCTCCACAGATGCCGGAAGTTATAGTAGCACCTCATAATGAAGAAAATAAAATTTTAGATATTAAGTTTGCCAAAGTCTATCTACCACAAATGAAAATGTGGAATGCATTGCTTGTATTGACAGATGCTATAAATGAATTCCCAGAAAAAATTTCAAGATTTAGTTGGGGGGTACACGTTACACCAAACAGCTCAAAGGATTTGACCAACAAAGAAAACCCCTTGGTCTCGATTAATCAAGCCAATGTCACCTTGCGACAGGTCTTGGACGAGCTCTGCAAAAAGTCTGGATGGACCTATAAAGAAAGCTTCATAGGAATTTCGTTTGAAGTTCAAAGAAAATAATGAACTTCAACTAGAATGCTAATTCAGAGATGCTCCCGCGCACCTTGCCGTCTGCTACCTAGGCTAGTTCCCAAGCGTTGCTGTCAAAATCCACCAGCGCTCCGCGTCTCACTCTTCGCTCTCGCTCAGAGCAAGCTACTCCACTTACGATGGTATCTGGTGAAAGTAAAAAAACAGAAACAATGGTTCTCACAGGAAGTAATTATTACTATTTCATCACATCCAAATAGATTTTTTAACCTAAATTCCACAGCTGATACTTGCTCTCATAGGAGTCTTTTTTATTCCTTTTAGGAACCCTCAATGCTAGCCTTTCCTCCCTATGAAATATCGCACATTACCTGGATCTCAGTTGCCCATCAGTGAAGTTGGTTTTGGGCTTTGGACACTCTCTACCGGCTGGTGGGGAAATTATACAGATGAGGAAGCGGTGCGCCTCATGCGAATTGGGGCTGATCTAGGAATCACACTTTATGACGCGGCTGATACTTACGGCAATGGACGCAGTGAAGAATTGATTGCAAAAGCATTTACTAGCCCTCAAGAGCGTGAGCGTATTGTTATTGCCACCAAGGTGGGCTATGATTTCATCAATCACGGCGAAGCACGGCGCGGACAGCGAGAAATCCCTCAAGATTTTTCTCCTCAAGCCATCAGAGCCGCCACAGAAGCAGCTCTAAAGCGGCTCAAAACAGATCATATTGATGTGTTGCAACTTCACAACATTCATCTAGAGCAAGTAATGCAGGAAGATCTTTGGGAATTGTTAGAGTCTCTTAGAGCTGAAGGAAAAATCCTCCATAATGGAGTGGCCCTCGGACCCGCTATTGGATGGCTAGGTGAAGGGGCTGCTGCGATTGAACAACGTCACCCTGATGTTCTTCAGCACATCTACAATCTACTCGAACAGCATCCTGGAAAAACGCTCCACCGTGTCGCCGAAGCGACTCATTCTAAGACTCGTTTCTTCATTCGAGTCCCCCACTCCTCTGGCATGCTGGAAGGAAAATATACTTCTGAAACTGTTTTTCCACCGAATGATCATCGCAATCATCGTCCTCGCAGCTGGCTTCTCAATGGAGTGAAAAAAGTAGATCAGCTTCGCTTTTTAGAAACACAAGATCGTTCTCTCGGCCAAGCAGCAATACAATGGCTCTTGCATGATCTGCGTGTAGCAACAGTGCTTCCCAATATTTACAACGAAGAACAGCTGCGTGAATTTGCAGGAACCTCCTCTACTTCTATGCTCACGAAAGAAGAAATAACTCGCATCGATGATTTAGTTGGCAATCACTTTGGACTCGAGCCAGAGGAAGGAAAATTCAAGGGACTGATGGAGCTTCCAACCTCTCTTTCCTCTCTTCTATAGTCTGTTAGAGCATTTTAACAAATTCTGTAGCTGCGCATTGGTGCCCGTTCAGCGGTCCGGATAATAGAACAGCTCGCCCCTCGTTCAAGCGCCTCAGAGGGTGCTCAGCATCCATTTAGCAGAACGGATTAGGCTATAGACTGTAGGCTGCAGGTGATAAGGTTGAGTAAAATGTTCGGTTCATAAATTGATGTGCGATTAAAATGGTATATTCAAAAAATAGATTCTTCTTCTGAAGTGAATTTACCTACAGCCTATGGCCTACAATCTACAGCCTTACCCGTCTCTTGAACGGGTACTCCCGCCGGGTCGTGTTCTGACACTGCACCCGACTGCAATATTTTTAAAACTCTCTAAAGAGAGAAAGGTATGGTAGAAGCACTGAAATTATCTTCCCATCCGTTCTGAAAGGATACGCCAGCAGAGCTATTTTTTTAATGAAAGCGTCCTCCAGCTTGCGCCATATTGGTGCAGCAATGCATCAGCGGCTTCTGGGCCCCAACTACCGCTGGGATACAAAGCAAGATCGTCACTAGAGGTACGCCATGTCTCTTCAATGCCATCAATGAAAGTCCAAGCTTGTTCGACTTCATCACTACGCGCAAAGAGAGTTGCATCTCCATTCATCGCATCGAGCAGCAACCGTTCGTAGGCTTCTGGATTGGGTTTCTCAAAGGAAGTTCCATAATGAAAATCCATTTTCACAGGCTCAATATGGAGCCTGGAACCTGGTGTTTTTGCAGACATGGTAAAGGAGATACCTTCATCGGGTTGAATTCTAATGACTAACACATTGGGATCCAATTTATTTCCCCTGGTGTTAAAAAGAACAGGCGGCACTTCTTTGAATGTAATCGCAATTTCTGTTCCTGCTTTTGGCATCCGTTTTCCTGCTCTTACAAAAAAAGGAACACCAGCCCAACGCCAATTATCAATAGCAATATGGAGCGCTACATAGGTTTCTGTAGTAGAATCCTTGGCCACTCCTGGTTCTTCTTTGTATCCCAAGACTGATTGATTCTGAATCATACCGTCGGTGTATTGTGCTCGCACAACGTGTTTGAAAACTTCTTTGCCGCGCAAGGGGCGTAGTGATTTCAATACTTTTACTTTCTCATCGCGAATAGCATCAGCACTCATGCTCATGGGAGGCTCCATGGCGGTTAGAGTCAAGAGTTGCAGTAGGTGATTTTGGACCATGTCGCGCAATGCTCCTGCCTGATCATAGTAGCCTGCGCGCCCCTCGACACCGAGCGATTCAGCGGCAGTGATTTGAACATGATGGATATATTTGGAATTCCAAATAGATTCAAAAATCGAGTTAGCAAATCGTAGCACCATGATATTCTGGGCTGTTTCTTTTCCCAAATAGTGATCGATACGATAGGTAGCAGCCTCAGGAAAAGAGTCATGTACAAGCTTATTGAGATGGCGTGCTGTTTCTAAGTTGGTCCCAAACGGTTTTTCGATAATGACCCGTGTCCATCCTTGCTCTTGAGATTTGCTAAGGTTGCTCTGCTTGATATTATGTAAAATAACATCAAATTGATCGGGGGCTACCGCAAAATAAAAAAGACGATTAGCAGGAACTTGATGTGTTGATTCATATTCCGTTAATTTTTTTGCAAGCTCCAGGTAGCCATCAAACGCATGAAATTCTGTCCTATGATAGGAAATCGATTGTGAAAATTTTTCCCAAAGAGCTTCGTTAACCGGAGAGCGAGAAAATTTAGGAGTGGATATTTTTAACTCAGCGCGAAATTCCTCACTCGTTTTATCACGGCGAGCAACTCCAATCACATTTAAAGAGGATGGCAAGGCACCCTCGGCATTTAAGTTGTACAACGCAGGGATTAATTTACGATGTGTTAAATCTCCAGTAGCTCCGAAAATAATCAAGGAGCATGGTTCTGGAATGTGCTTACTAAGAGAATCTGAGGAAAGAGAAGAGGAAGACATAATTATTTAGGGTAGTGGAAATTGTTGAGCAAAGCTAGTGACGTGCGTTCTTAAGGTAGCAAGAGCATGTTCATCGTTTCTTTTTTGGAGTGCTTTATGAATAAAATCTGCTACCTGAACCATGTCTGCTTCGATGAGAGATCGGGTAGTCATTGCAGGTGTACCAAGCCGAATACCACCTGTTTTCATGATCGGTTCTGTGTCAAAGGGAATAGCATTTTTATTCACCGTGATAGCAACTTTATCCAAGGTCTCTTGTGCCTCTAATCCATTGATGCCATGAGGACGTAAGTCCACAAGGAGAAGATGATTGTCCGTTCCTCCAGAGACAATGGAAAAACCAAGTTCGGAAAGTCGTGCTGCTAATGCTTGTGCGTTACGCACGACTTGACGCGCATAGTCACGAAAGGAAGGTTGAAGCGCCTCTGCAAAACAGACTGCTTTTGCAGCAATCACATGCATGAGCGGACCACCTTGAGTTCCTGGAAAAACCTGGGCATCGAGCTTTTTAGCATACTGTTCACGACAAATAATAAGACCTGAGCGGGGGCCACGAAGACTTTTATGCGTTGTGGTCGTGACAAAATCAGCATAAGGAACAGGACTAGGATGGGTGCCTCCAGCGACAAGACCTGCAATGTGCGCCATATCAGCAAAAAGTAAAGCGCCTACGCTATCGGCAATAGCACGCAAGCGTTCATAATCAATAATGCGAGAATAAGCAGATGCACCAGCGGTGATCATTTTTGGCTGAACTTGCTGAGCTTGTGTGGCGAGTGCTTCATAATTGATGAGCCCATCTTTTTCTCCAACACCGTAGTGAAAGACTTCATATAATTTTCCAGAAAAATTAGCACGATGGCCATGCGTAAGATGCCCCCCGTGCATAAGGTCCATCGTCAAAATACGATCGCCTGGTTGCAACGCAGAAAAATAAACGGCCATGTTGGCTTGGCTGCCACTGTGCGGCTGCACATTCACATGATCACCACCAAAAAGTTGCTGCGCACGTTCGATAGCCAACTTTTCAATCTTATCAACCTGTTCACATCCTCCATACCAACGACGACCAGGATATCCCTCAGCATACTTGTTCGTAAGACAGGAGCCTTGTGCTTCCATAACCGCTTGACTGGTGAAATTTTCAGAAGCGATGAGTTCTAGATGCTCACGCTGCCGATGGGCCTCAGCAGTGATAATGGCAGCAATTTCAGGGTCAGTTTTATTTAAAAAAGGAAGCATGAACGTTATTAAGATTAGAAAGTTATTGGTTGAATAGGGATTGTGCGCAAGAGAACGATTTTAAAAAATAGCATTTTGGTAGATTGGATGAGTTAGGTCGTAGTTATTTTAGTTCAGTTCTGTCGAAGGCAAGATACTAAACTCATTACCCGTTACTCTTTACTGAGTCTGATCTATTGCTGATATTGGATTAATAAATTGCAATTTTTAAAAAATCATTTTCCCGGATAGTGTTTAGATAATATTTTTGTTAATGAGCATTAGAATATTCTCAAGAGCTCGTTGAATAGAGGAAAAACAGTGTCGATATGTTTCTATACTACCTCCAATGGGATCAAGAATATCCTCTTGCGTTGTCCCCTCGTTGAGTAGAAAAATCTTTTTCTGAGCATCTGGATAAAGAGTGGCAAGCTCTCGAAGATGACGATGCGTCATTGCAAAAATATGAGTAGCCTGTTTGATCAGATGAGGTGTGACAGGCTGACTTCTAAACAAGGAAAGGTCAATCCCCTCCTCCGCCAAAATGGCAAGAGTATTGGCACTAGCAGGTAGACCCCTAGAAGCATGAACGCCCGCAGAGGAAATCATGACCTCTTGATCGAATCTCAGCATGTTGCGAAAGAGTCCCTCAGCTAACGGACTCCTGCAAGTATTGCCGGTGCAAACAAAGAGGATCGATTTCATAAAAAAAAGAGAGTAGTAAAAAACATCTGTGTAAGGCAAGGCCTATAAGGAAAAGCAACCTACCCCAGCATATCCCTTCAAAGCAACGGATAGAAAAATCGTAGATGGTAGATAAGATTGTATTACATCTTCAAACTTCCATCTTCTTATCCATTCCTGTGAACAGGTAGATCTCAAGCATAAAAATTTTCTTCTCAATATCAAAATGATGGTGACATCTCACCTATTGTCCGCTATTATCATCCGCTCATTCCTATGCAACGAAAAAGCGCTTTCTCTCGTAGACTACCTGACCTCGTAACTGAGGAATTAGTCGCTGTTCTCACAAAAAAAGGAACTTCATTTGAATTCAAACAACTCTTTGATATCATTTACGAGCGTCTTAAAAAAAGAAATGCTGCTAGTGGCGGTGAAGAAATGCTACGACTTCGGGCCTATGAAAAACTCCAGCACTTAGTCTCTCGAGGCATGGTAAAAAAAACAGGAAAGAAATATAAAGGCCTTGTTTCTCTTGCAAATGCGTTGACACCGACGGAGTCTTTCGCTACTAAAACAACATAGTTTTTTTACAATAAATATTATGACTGAGACTTACGGATCACTACTTGTTCATGTTGTTGTTGCACTAGGATTCGCGCTCTCTATTTGGCTTGCTAGTTTCTTGCTAGGAAGAATTGGAACTGCATTCGGGGTTAAAGACTCGGCTTACGAATGCGGTATGATTCCTAAGATGACGATACAACCGCGCTTTAGCGTCAAGTTTTATCTGGTTGCTATGCTCTTCATTCTTTTTGATATCGAGGTTGTTTTTATGGTTCCCTGGGCTGTTTGTTACCGAGATTTTATCCTTCAATATGGTACTATCATTTTAGGAAGCATGTTAAGCTTTGTGTCGGTTTTGATGATTGGGTATCTTTATGCAATCAAAAAAGGGGCTTTGGAATGGACGACGTAGAAGCTGCTACACAGCTTCTACAGGCTGTAGGCTAGTTACCCTTTCAACAAACGGTTACCGCGTAGTTGAAGCAGAGAAATCGTTCACAGCATACCTTTTTCGAATGAATATTAGGAAATTCTAACGCAGCATCCATCAGGCTTCCAGGCTCCCGAATTAGATTGGTATAAAATATGCTGGAATATTCGGGTTAACTGTTGCGAAGCAGCACGGAAGGATGGCTGAGCCCGGTTGAAGGCACTCGACTCGAAATCGAGCGTAGGGTTAAACCTACCGTGGGTTCGAATCCCACTCCTTCCGCCATGCGCTTGCTTTGCAAGGCACTAACGGAACCAGCATAGAAAAAAATTCATCGCAAAGAACACAAAGCGGCATACAACGAAAACATAGAGATAAATTTATTTCTTTTTTCTCAGTGAATTTTACTGCAGCCCACGGCCTAGCCCGGATATTTCATTCCTCTGAATGAATAAAATGATACTTTGAAGTTTCAACTCATTCTTAAACGAGCAACTCCTACTCACCTCAGGAACTTCTGATACCTCAAATAACAGACCTTCTTTTTTACTTTTTTGCTCACTAAGGAAAATTCTATTGGAATTTTTAAAAAATCACTTGGAGGACCTGTAATGGTTGGCGTTTCATGGCCACCCATGATCCAAGGAAGAAGAATGATAGAAAGCTGTTCAGCTTTTTGAAGATCGTGAAAGCAAGAGGTTATGTGGGCGAGTTTAAAGCGTTTCAGCAATGTTGGGTCTGTCACTATTTTTCCATCGGCCGTCATGACCACTTCATACACTATCATGGCTTAAAGATTTTCTTCTGCATGTTGTTCTACTTCCTCTTCTAATAATTCCACTTGATTACTCATCTCATGAAGAGAGAGAGATTCTCCCGAAGTGGGTCGATAAAAAAGATAGAGAACTCCACCAAAAAAACTCCAACAGACGGTGAGTGAAAAAGTTGCTAGTGAAATCAATACTGCAAGCGGCTTGGGAGTTCCATACAGTGTGTTTAAAAGGGTTTCAAATAAACCTTCACGCACACCAACCCCACTCAGGCTAATCGGAATATTACAAATAGTATTCACAATGGGCATTACCACAATCATAGGCCCCGCTCCTGGCGCTCCAGGAAGTTTAGAAAAAGCATAGGCCGCAAAAATAGCAGATCCTAATAGGAATGCATTTAATAGAAGTGAATAAAAAACCGCCCTGACCAACATCGTTTTTTGGGAAGCGTAAGAAGAGAGAGCCGTTGTAATATCGACCATGGCTCGATGTCCTGGAATCCAGTTTGGAATACGCTTCCACAAATGAAAATAATTCACGAACAAACTGAAAATCAGAAAAAGAATAAAACTGCCAAAAACAACAAAAACTGTCGTCAGCAAACCTTCGGTAACTGGATTAGCTAGAAGTTGGCGGAAAGAAAAAAGACAAATAGCAAGTGTCAGCAGCATGAGTGAAAACATCCCAACCAATCGATCTAGCAAGATACTCAAAAGAACAGCCGTTTTTTGCTTCGGAACTTCTCGCATAGCATAAAAAATTTTTAAGACATCCCCACCCACAGAACCAAGTAGAAAAAGATTGAAAAACATTCCGATCATCACAAGATGCCAGGTTCTCTTCCATCCAAACTCAATTTTTTGAATAGCAAGCAGCAAGTGCCAACGCATGGTAGAAAAAACCAAGACAATTCCAAAACAGATAAATCCAGGAAACAACCACCAAAGATTAGCACTTTTGAGAGCCATCACCATTTGCGCACGCTTTGCTGGGTCATGAAAAATCCACCAGAGTAAAAAAAATGTTACTGCAATTTGAATGCAGGGCATGAGGATCTTCTTTAGCTTCATAGGAAAAATAACAAAAAAGAAAACCTAACCACAAAAGAACACAAAGAACACAACAGAATTCAAATCAAGAATGAATGTGACAGCTCAGGTATCTAAAAAAAGCAAGCTATCTCAATGTGTTATTATCGTCGCATCCGTTCAAAGCAACGGATAGGAAGATAGGATCCAAGGCGTTCGGCAATTGATCAACCTATTTTCACCAACCTAAGCAGGTCGACTCCCATCTTCCATCTTCAAACTTCCATCTTCTTACCCGTTCTTATGAACGGGCACGTATCGTCTATTTCCAGGTTGAGGGGTTGAGAAGTTTAGGGGATGTCCTAGAAGCTGCTACGCAGCTTGTTTGAATAAATGCTTCTGAAAATCGCTTTGCGTATTGTGTTCATGATTTTAAGAATTTTCCTCTCAACCCTTCAACCCTTCAACCCTTCAACCCCTAAACCCTTCAACCCCTAAACCCCTAAACCCCTAAACCCCTAAACCCCTAAACAAGGAACTCGGTAATGATTGCTGAGTAAGTTATCTTATTTTCCTAAGACTCCTGAGTAGTTACTAACAAATATACTTTCCTGTGATTAAACATCTCTACATCCACATTCCTTTTTGCCCGAACATCTGCCCCTATTGTTCTTTTTACAAGGAGTCAGCAGGTAGAGAACGTGTCGAATTATTTCTAGATGCACTTTTGATGGAAGCCTCGCATCATGCCTCGAAGCTTCGTCCACGCACTATATTTTTTGGAGGAGGAACACCTAGCGCACTCTCTTTTTCTCAAATGGAACGGCTCCTTACGGGACTCCACCGTATCCTCGATCTTTCTGCACTTGAGGAATGGACTATTGAAATGAACCCAGCCACAGTTGCTCTCGACAAAGCAAATCTCCTCTATCAAGCGGGGGTTAATCGTATTAGCATGGGAGTACAATCATGGGACGATACTGTTCTTAAGACACTGGGTCGCACACATTCTGCACAGAAGGCAGAAGAATCATTTCATTTATTACGTGACGCAGGATTCAAAAATATTTCCATTGATTTGATTTTCGGCACCCCTCAGCAATCACTCTATTCTTGGAAAAAAACACTAGAACATAGCATCTATTTGGCTCCAGACCATCTTTCTGTCTATGGATTGACCTATGAAGAAGGAACTCCATTTTTCCATTTATTAAGCCGTGGCATCATGAAACAAAACGAATATTTAGAGGCAGACCAATTCGAATTAGCAGCAGAACTTTTAGGAAAAAAGGGTTATCAACAGTACGAAGTTTCTAACTATGCAAAAGAAAAATACGAATCAATACACAACATGGCCTACTGGCTTGGTAGTGATTATCTAGGTTTGGGGCCAAGTGCTTTTTCAACAGTGAGAGGACACCGCTGGCGCAATATTTGTGAAACCGGACTCTACAGCTCTACCACACTAGCTGGAAAAACGGTACGTGACTTTGAAGAGAAACTTTCTCAAGAAGTACTAGCTGCAGAGCGTGCTGCCTTTGGCTTGCGGACTTACCATGGACTTGATTTTACGAAAGCATATCCTTGGCAGAATGCGATGGAAGAAATGGAGCATCATGGTTTGCTTTATCGTACCAGCGATCGTTGGCTTCTCACAGCAAGAGGACGTTTACTAGCGGATACTGTTGGAGAAATATTTTTCTAACATTACTATAGCAGCTTGAATTTTTTGAATTTCGCAATGAGCAAAAATCATCCTCGTCAAAAAAAAGCAATTATTACCGTCGTCACAAATGATTACTTTTATCAAGCAGTTATCCTGGGAAGAACCATCGATCTTTTCGAACAAGATACGGACTTTATTGTTTTTGTGGTCGGTTACAAACACGACGAATGCTGCTACCAAGATTGTGCCTTTGAAATTGTCGATGCTAAAATTTTAAACACTGAAGAGTGGGAGCGCTTCCTCTTTCAATACACAGGTATTGCGGCCTGCTGTGCCCTCAAACCCAGGGCACTGAAGCATACACTACTTCATTATGATAAAGTGATCTATTTGGATAGTGATATGAAGTTATTCAAAAATCTCTCAGAAGCGTGGGAGAAACTTGATCATGCTGATCTCTCGCTAACACCTCATCGCAACGGAGCAACATCCTTTGCTGCTCCTCTTGTCTCCTCAATGATGCTACGCATCTCTGGAATTTTCAATGCAGGCTATATTGGCGCAACCCCTTCCATCTCTCCTTTTCTAGATTGGTGGTGGGAGAAAACACATTACAACTGTTTGGTTGATGACTTCATCATAGGAATTTATCTTGATCAACTCTACCTACATGAGGCACTAGGACGTGTCGATCAGCTCAACATTTTGAAGCATGCTGGCTACAATGTGGCTTGGTGGAATTTTGACCAGAGAAAAATAGAACGGCATCATGATCACTATATTGTCAATAATCTACCGTTAGTCTTATTTCATTTTTCTTGCTTTCAATTTTTTTTACAAAATCTAAAAAATTTTCAATGGCTTCAAGGGAGATTTGGAGAAATCTATTTCGAGCTATACACCAACTACATGGGAGAACGTTCCTACCATAAAAATCGTCTCAGTATTACAACCTATCCTCATGATCATTTTAAAGATGGCACTGCGATCAGCTATGATTGGCGAGAATACATACGAAGAGATATTCCTGAATTAAAAGAGATCCATCACCCCTTTGATCTCTCAGCAGAGGAGAGAAAAAAAATAGAAGAGATCATGCATAAGCGGCCCGAATTTTTTCAACCTAATAGCACACGTGAAGTGAACGACTGGAGAAACTCGGATCTTGTCTACACCCGCGCTCTCAGCAAAAGTGATAGCTACATTCGCTTTCTTGAAAAAACGCTCCAGGAACGTGGAGTTGCAAAATAGACTTAACTTTCGAGTATAGCGCATTAAATTGAAAAGAGCGCATTAGAAGCGCAGAAATTTTTTCTTAGGATAAGGCTGAAGATCGAAGCGCTATCTGAAGATAACGCAAGATCTGAAAACGCAGTCCTAAGGAAAAAGAGCAAGCTTATGGCGTGCCCTTTTCAATTTAATACGCTATAAAAGAGGAAGATGAAAAAGTTCCATAAAAAAATAGTTTTTAAGAATCTATTTCTCAAATGGGTTCGTTTTTTGCTACTTCAACTTCACCTATATCCGTTCCTGTGAACAGATACATAATGCCGATGGTGGGACTCGAACCCACACTCCACTTTCGCGGAAAGGGATTTTAAGTCCCTTGCGTCTGCCATTTCGCCACATCGGCTCATCTGAATTTCAGAAGAAAAAAATTATAGTGACTCAGATGAATAAGATCAATCAATGATCTACTTTCCAAGAACCATCGCAAAAATCAGTGGTGCCACAATAGAGGCATCCGACTCAATAATATATTTCGGTGTCGTCACTCCTAATTTGCCCCATGTGATTTTTTCATTGGGAACGGCTCCTGAATAGCTTCCGTAGCTCGTTGTAGAGTCACTAATCTGACAGAAGTAGCCCCAAAGTGGAACTTCCGTACGCTCTAAATCTTGATGAAGCATGGGGACAACACAAATAGGAAAATCCCCTGCTATGCCACCACCTATTTGAAAGAAACCAATGGAGCCTTGATCCTTAATGAGCGTGGCTTCCTGAGTATACCAGGCGGCCAAGGAAATCATATATTCGATACCGGTTTTTACAGTATGAACATTCTTCACATCACCGCTGATACAATGACCTGCGTACATATTTCCAAGTGTTGCATCTTCCCAGCCTGGAACAAACAGTGGTAAATTTTTTTCTGCAGCC
This sequence comes from Chthoniobacterales bacterium, assembly GCA_049314455.1. GTDB lineage: Bacteria > Verrucomicrobiota > Verrucomicrobiia > Chthoniobacterales > UBA6821 > CAIWMF01. The sequence goes on along the minus strand of JBMOFC010000049.1, from coordinate 1,729 downwards.
GCCAACATCCAACTATGAGCTGGATCAATTTGATAACTCTTGGCCAGCTTTCCACTACGAAGAATTTTGTACATGAACTCATGAGGAAAATAGCGCTCTGCTGCTTGATCTGCAGCCACCCATTCCTCCAGGACCGCAGATTCAATACGACGCATCGCTTCCATTTCTGGAATGCAGGTATCGGTAACACGATTCATGTGACGCTCTAAGAGCTTCTGTTCATCTGCTGGTGTCAAATCACGGTAATGAGGAACACGCTCGTAGTAATCATGAGCCACCAGATTAAAAATATCTTCTTCTAAGTTAGCTCCGGTGCAACAAATCGCATGCACTTTATCTTGGCGGATCATCTCGGCCAGAGAGAGGCCTATTTCAGCAGTGCTCATCGCACCAGCCAACGTAACAAACATTTTTCCACCATCTGCGAGATGCCTTTGATAACCATGCGCAGCGTCGCATAAGGTAGCAGCATTGAAATGACGAAAATGATGGTTAATAAAATCAGTAATGGGTCTAGAGGTGTTATTCATTGAGGTAGTGTAACTACCAACGTACTGTTGGCAGTGTTGAAACGCTGAAGGGTTGAAATGTTGAAGGAAAGCAGCAAAAACCGTATCTGTTCAGTCAATGGGTTCTGGAAATTCACTCTTTTTTTGAGCTCTTTACGTTTTTTTTGCAGCTATTTTTTTATCTTCTTATCCAGTTCGTATAAACGAATACAAAATGTTAAATTTCACTTCACTTTTAGAAAAAATTCATCTAGTGATTCTCCGAGATAATTACGGAGGAGCGGCTCTTCCAAACGATCAAGAACCGTCTGAAAAAAACCACGTATAATGAGCTTGGTTGCCTCTTGTGGCGGTATACCGCGAGCCATCATATAAAAAAGCTCTTCTTTATTGAGCTCTCCTGAAGTAGCACCGTGCGTACATCGCACATCGTCAGCAAGTATTTCAAGACCTGGCATCGAGTTGGCTTCAGCCTCATCACTGAGCATTAGATTCCTGACTTTTTGATAGGCATCAGTTTGATGCGCTTCTTTCTCCACTTTGATCAGCCCTGAAAAAATCGTCCGAGCGTGATCACTCAAGGCATTATGATAAAGAAGATCGCTTGTGGCTTGAGGAGCAAGATGATCTTGGAATGTACGTTGGTCGATTTCTTGTGTGCCATGTGCAGGATTGATCGAGAGCATGATGCTCTTGGCCTCTTTTCCAAGAAGACGACTATCACTTTCTGCACGTACCGAATGACCCCCAAGATGAAGCTGTAAGGTCGTTGCACGGCCTTTTTCAGAAACAGTAGTGGTGTTGAGATGAAATGCCACAGCTTCAGCACTCCACTCCTGAAGTGCCACATAATTCAAACAAGCCCCCTCCTTCGCCACAAGGTCATTCATCGCACAGGCAAAAATTGGCTCGTGATGTACCGAAGAAAATCGCTCCACCACCGAAACACAACTCTCTTTTTCAGCTACAAGAAGTGTATGAGGAAAAATAGCGCTATGGGCTCCTTCGACCCAATGCCAGATTTCAAGCGGCTTTTCGAGAACCACTCCTGGAGGAACATAGAGAAAGGATCCTGTGCGAAGTTGCGATAGATGTAGCATCGCAAATTTGAGCGATCCGAGCCGGGCTTCATATTTCATAAAATGCTCACGAAATAATCCTTCATGCTTTTGAAGTGCCTCTTCCAACGAGAACAGGTCGTAGGGGTTGACGATGGCCGG
>JBMOFC010000048.1:0-14850 GCA_049314455.1 Chthoniobacterales bacterium | reverse complement strand
TCAGACAATGGGTTGCGAAAAATTTAAACTAGTTATCTGGTACAGCCCCGAAAATTTTCATGTACTGCTTTTAACTGATCTCTAATTGCTCTTCCTAATAAGAGATACCCTGACTCTGGATAACTTTCATCTCCTACAGAAACTCTTTCTTCAGAATAATGAGCTGTATTGGAAACTTCTCGAGGGTCTTGATACTCTAGCGCTGAAAGAACTTCCGAAAGCTGATTATACGTTGAGGCTAATTCCTCTGAGGCTGTGGCCACTTTTTCGTAAGAGCGAGAAGATTTCTTAGGAAAACAGGTTGTCAGGGGCCGGCTGAGTTTTTTAAATGTCGTGTTCTCTTTGTCAACTACTGCCTGCACGGCAATTTGATGAGTCTGCTGAGCTTTTTGATGAGAGCTAACAGCTTCTTCAAAATTGTCTAGAAACGCATCCCGACGAGTTTCTCGTTCTTGAAAAGACGAATGTCTGGCGACTTCTATGCCAGTCGCTTTTAGAGAAGAAGGCATTGTTAAAACTCTTTCGTTTGAATCCGCTTTCAAGGAATCAGACTGTTGAAAAACGTGAGGAGAAGTGTCGATCTTATTCATGGTTTTATCGTCAATATTACTTTGATCATAAATGCCTTCCGAGGTACAATGCAAGCCTTGGAGGAGTACACACCCAAGCTCTTGCAAGCCGTAGCAAAATTAGTATGAAATATTCGGGCTAGCTTCTCCCTCTCATATTGACCAAATAAGCACCCGACAGAGTGATAGCTCCACCTACAAACGCCATGAAGGTCGGAAGCTCTCCGAGCAAGAGCCATCCTAAGAGAATCGAAAGGAGTGGTAAAAGAAAGAGCCAGCTAGCCACCTGAGCCATGTGTGTTTTGCTGCTTGTATAGGCATAGAGAAGGTAGCACAGCGCTCCCGGAAAAATTCCTAAGAGGAGCATGTTGAGCGTGGCTTGAGGAGAGGCGTGCAACACCGCTTTCCAGAGTCCTCCACCCAGAGGGATCAAGGCCAGGTCACCCATCCAGATAGACCAGGTGGTGATTTCAAGAGGGGTATAGTAAGCGAGCATTCTTTTCATCAACAATCCATAAATAGAAGCACTCACCATCGCCATGATCACAAGAAAAGCACTATGAGAAAAGTGTATCGATCCGTGCGCTCCTAGTGCCGTAACAGCGACACCACCAAAGGCAATAAAAACGCCCAGCCATCCCATGATTGTCAATTGCTCCGCAAAAAAATAGCGGGCTCCCAGCGCCATTAAAATAGGAAGTAGGGCCCCAAGAAGGGCTGCTGTTCCTGCTGTGATGGTAACTTCACCACGATTAACACAAAAATTATAAATGCTAAAACCAGTGACTCCCATCACTGCGATAATGGGCAGATGGCGCCATGTCGGAAGACGAGCTCCATGCCAAGCCCAGAAAGGAAGCAGAACCATTGAGGCAATGGCATAACGGCCAAGGGCCAGTTGTCCTGGCGTGTAGCTGTGGAGAGCCGCACGAATACCAACCCAACCCCAGCCCCAACCAAGCGCTGAACCCGCAAGAGATAAGTATAAAATCCAAGACAGAGAACGAGGAGAGCGATGATCCATGAAAAAACTAACGTTACGAGTTGCAGTTGGAGTGAATTGTAGAGTTTAATCCCATTTTAAAAAAATGAAATCCTCCGGCTCTCTTTTAAAAATATTATTTTTTGCACTTTTTTTCACATGGTCTACTCACCTTGGATGCCTTGCAGCAGAAGAAGTAGTAAAAACAGCCTCTGTTTCTCCCTACCCACTTTCCACCTGTGTTGTTTCAGGAGAGAAACTAGGTCTTATGGGACCGCCCTTCATTATTCAGCACAACGGGACGGAAGTACGTTTTTGCTGCGAAGGGTGCGTGAAGGATTTTAATCAAGATCCGGAGAAATATTTGAAACAGTTGCATGCTGCTTCGTACTAAATTTCCCTTAACTTATACCATTCCTACCTTCTACTATGCTCGAACATCCTTCCTACAACGCCCTCGCTGCTGTTCTCACAAAACATTCCACTAAATTAAAAAAAGGAGACCGTGTGCTCATCGATGCCCATGATGTCCCAGAGTCTTTTGTGATTTCGTTAATACGTGCGGCAAGAAAATGTGGAGCGATTCCCTTAGTGCAGCTTCATTCGGGACGTATCTCACGCGAAATGAGTTTGAATGTAACGCAAGAACAAGCCTCCATTATGTTGGAGCTGGATCTTGCTCGTATGAAAAAAATGCAGGCCTACATTGCGATCCGAGGGAGTAGCAACATCTCAGAGATGTCTGATGTTCCACAAGAGAAGATCAATATTCTTTCAGAAACCTTGCAGCCTCTTTCTGATTACCGCGTCAATAAAACACGTTGGGTGGTGCTGCGTTGGCCAACTCCTTCCATGGCACAGCAAGCACATCAGAGCACTGAGACTTTTGAGGAATTTTTCTTTCGTGTCTGCACGCTCGATTATGACCGTATGCAGCCAGGAATGAAGGCGCTTAAGGTGTTAATGGATCGCACTGATCGTGTGCAGATCAAAGGTCCAGGTACCGACCTTCGTTTTAGCATCAAAGGAATCGGCTCTGTCATGTGTGGTGGAGAATTTAATATTCCTGATGGTGAAGTCTTCAGCTGCCCTCTCAAAAATTCAGTCGAAGGGGAAGTCACCTTCAATGCTCCAACCCTCTATCGCGGTATCTGTTTTGAGAATATTCATCTCACGTTTTCTAAAGGAAAAATTGTGGAGGCTACTTCAAGTGATACTAAGGCTCTGAATCATATTTTGGACACAGACGCTGGGGCGCGTTACATTGGTGAATTTTCGCTAGGCTTTAATCCTCATATTTTACATCCGATGCGCGACATTCTCTTTGATGAAAAAATTGCGGGCTCTTTTCACTTTACCCCAGGTCAAGCCTACGCTGTAGCTGGGAACAAAAACAAAAGTGCCATCCATTGGGATATGGTTTCCATTCAACGGAAAGATTATGGAGGGGGCGAAATTTGGTTTGATGATGTGCTCATCCGCAAAGATGGACTCTTCGTTCCACGCGCCTTGCAGGCGTTGAATCCGGATTATCTTCTTGGGAAGAAGACAAAGACTGAAGGCAAGTAAAGAATAATAAGTCGAATTTTTGAATCTTTTAAATATTCTACTAACTGCCAACGGAACCTTGGCAGACACGATACAACTGACATTATAATTTTTTTCTGAGACGTGTTATCTCGGTTTTTTTACCCATCACCTATTACTTGCTCTTAGCAGCTTCAAATACCTAACAAAACAATGCTTCGTCCCCTCCTCCATCATCTCCACGAAGTCTGGCAACGCTTTATTGAAGCACGGGATCGTCCTCATGCCATGGCAGGAGGTATGGCCATTGGTGTTTTTTTTGGATTTATTCCCGCCTTTGGATTTAAAACGCTTTTAGCACTTGGAACCTCTCTTGCAACGCGCTGTAACCTCATTGCAGCTGTTGTGGGGGTCACTCTTCATGATGTTTTTTTGTGGAGCTGGCCCTTTCTTTATAGATTTGAATTTCAAGTAGGCCATTGGATTTTAAGTAATCCCCATCAATTTGCCCCTAAACTGCTCAAGACAGATTTTCGTCTCTCTGAAATTCTACAATGGGAAAATTTTATCAATATTCTTTATCCATGGGTTCTCGGTTCGATCGTTATTGCAATCCCATTCACCATTTTCTCTTATATCGCAACACTCATTTTTATGTTCTATCGTGAAAAGAAGAAAGCACGCACCGGCTCTGCAGAAGGGGTAAGGCTAAAGATTACAGGAAAAGCATCCGTTGAAAGCAACGGATAGGAAGATGGCAGATAGGATTTTGGTATGCTAATTTGAAAAAATAAGAGGGCGGTGAAATCTTTTCTTTTCAGGAAGAGCTTGGATTCTTAACTCCTATCTTCTATCTCCTATCTTGGATCTTATTGCGCGTTCTGCTAGACGAGCATGCTGCTTCAACTTCAACTGTATCCGTTCCTGTGAAAGGATACTCTTACGCTTGCTCTTAAGAATGCTTCCAGTTAGGAATCAAGAGATGAATATTCAAGCTTTTTTGAGATCATGTCATCGAAAACTTTTTTTTCTGACGACAGTACTTTTTTTATTCTTATTGGTGGGAAGGACTCCTCTCTTTGCCCAACAAGCATTTCAATCAGATGCACATTTTGTCGCTCCTAAAAAGAAGTCGCATGCAATTCAAAAAAAAGTAGAAAAAGAATCACTCATCACTCCCGATGGTATTTTAACAAAGGCCTATCAATCTAAAAGACCATGGGAAATGCTCAGTCCCTTTGCTCCCGAATCTTATGGCACGGGCGAAGAAATGATCTCCGAAAATCCGGACCAACTAGGAAAACAAAATGGCCTTATTGTTTTTGGAATTGAGTGGTAAAGCGATTGCAAGGCAATCGTAGTTGAAGCGACAAGTTGAAGTAGAAACAAGATGCTCTTACCCGTTCTGAGCGAGCATATCACTTCAACTTCTGTGAAACAGGAACGACGAGTGTCGGCTTCGTCGCATGTTTCAAAAGCCCTGTTACAACGCTCCCATTAAAAAGATGGTAAAGCCCGCCGTGACCATGAGAACCAACAACAACCAGCGAGGCATGCGCTGCCTGTTTTTGAATTTCCTCCAAGGGAAGTGCCACTTTAACAATAGCCTCTACCTCAATGCCACGTGATTGCAACGGAGCTGCTACTTTTGTCAGCTCTGCTTTTACTTCTTCAATCTCTTTTTTTGAAGGAGGAACAGGGATGACTGCCACATCCATTGAGGAACCGATCGGGACACAGGAACTAACGGCTGAGACGACATGAAGTAATACTACTTTCGCATGGAGCGGCTCTGCCAAATCAGCAGCAGCAGTAATAATTTGAGAACTAACAGGACTGAGATCAACAGCTACAAGAATGGTTTTCATAGGCGACACTATAGGCAAGCAGCGTTGAAAAAGGCTAGCTCGGATATTGAGAGTTTGTCCCAGGATAAATTATTTTTCATTCAACCACTCTCCAAGTTTAGTAGAATCCAAGTGTAGAGGTCGAGTCATGAGTGAATAGTATCCATTCAAAGCAACAGATAAGGCTGTAGGAAAATCCAGTGAGAAGAAAGAAACAATTTTTTGAACCTATCGCTTGTAATCGTACCTCAATTTATTAATCGAACATTTCATTCAATCTTCTGACCTACAGCCTTACTCGTTGAACGGATATTAGCACTTTTGGTAAAATTGACCTGTTATGATGCGGTCATTTTAGTTCGAACTTGCCGCAGGTAAGATACTAAACTCGTTGCCCATTACTCTTTACCTGTTCTGCTTCCATGACTGATTTTTTCCAACAAGATTTTCCCGCCTTAACTCAAAAAGACGAAACATTCACTTCTTCTCTTGCTCCACTGGCAAGCCGTATGCGACCGCGCACCCTTCAGGAGTACGTAGGACAAGCTCATCTTTTGAGTGAAGGAAAGTTGTTGCGACGTGCAATTGAGGCAGATCGTCTCTCTTCGCTCATTTTTTATGGTCCTCCAGGGGTTGGAAAAACAAGCCTTGCACGGGTAATAGCACTTCAGACGAAAAGTCATTTCATCGAGCTCAGCGGTGTTGAGGGAACGGTTGCTGACCTACGAAAAGCCCTTCAAATGGGGCTGCGGCAACAACAGAGCGGTCAGAAAACAGTACTTTTTATTGATGAAATCCATCGTTTCAACAAAGCGCAGCAAGATGCTCTTTTGCCCGACGTTGAAAAAGGAACCGTGCAACTTATTGGTGCGACAACTCAGAATCCCTATTTTTCCATCATTGCTCCACTGCTTTCGCGTTCCCAAATTTTTAAATTAGAGCCCCTCTCTCTGGAGGAGTTAATAGCCCTGCAATATAAAGCTCTTCAAGATTCGGAGCGTGGACTTGGAATATTACCCATCGATCTGGAAGAAACAGCGGCACGACATCTTGCAACCGTAAGCGATGGCGATGCCCGCAAGTGCCTCAATGCACTAGAGCTTGCTGCTAACACCACAAAATTTGGAAAAGAGGGCCGCCTCCAGATCACACGTGCCATTGCCGAAGAGAGCATTCAAGAGAAAGCGATTGTCTACGATAGAACAGGCGATACTCATTACGATGTTGTGAGTGCTTTTATTAAAAGCATTCGTGGAAGCGATTCCAACGCTGCGATGTATTGGTTAGCAATGATGCTCCATGCAGGAGAAGATCCACGATTCATTGCACGCCGTCTTGTTATTTTGGCAAGCGAGGATATTGGCCTGGCGGATCCCCATGCACTTCCTCTAGCGGTTGCGGCGAAAGAAGCAGTCGAGTTTATCGGCCTTCCAGAAGTACGTATCACCTTGGCTCATGCCACGCTTTACTTAGCAAAAGCGCCCAAAAGCAACAGTGCCATCACAGCCTTAGAAAAAGCGACTCAAGACGTCTCCCAAGGACGTACTCTAGCCGTGCCTCCTGCTCTACGGGATAGTCATTATGCGGGGGCTAAAAAGTTGGGCCATGGCCACGGATATCTGTATCCGTTCACAGGGACAGGTACAGTTGAAGTTTAAAGATGAAGTTGAAGCAGCAGCTCGTTCTGCTGAACGAGCAAGAAGATGGAAGATGAAATTCAACCTGCTTGCACAGGTAAAAAATAATTCAATAGCTTGCCGAAAGTGTAAATCTCGTCTTCTATCTACCATCTTTTATCTTCCTATCCGTTGCTTTGAACGGATACGGTTACATCGCCCTCTTCACTTCCTCCACCGTAGTGACTCCTTCAAGCACAGAGCGTCTTGCCTCGGAATGTAGAGAGCTCATTCCTTGCTGAGCAGCTTTTTCTCGTAGTCGATGGCAAGCAGCCCGTTCGTGAATGAGCAAACGGAGCTCATCATCAAGGAGGAGCAATTCGAAAATTCCGATTCTACCTTGGTAACCCGTGTGATGACATTGCTCACACCCTACGCCAGAATAGAGTTGTGAAGGAAGTAGGTGCGTGTTGAAAAAGGCTAACTCCGCAGAGGAAAATTTCTCTGGAGGATACGCTGTGCGACAGAAGGAGCAGATTTTACGCACGAGGCGTTGTGCTAAAATACCTTCTAGCGTGGTGGTAATCATCAATGGATCTAGCCCCATGTCGATCAGACGGGAAATCGCTCCAGGTGCATCATTGGTATGCAATGTTGTCAAAACAAGATGCCCTGTGAGAGAAGCCTGCATGGCCATGCGAGCCGTCTCTTCGTCACGTGTCTCGCCAATCATAATGACATCAGGATCGTGGCGTAAAAAAGAACGCAATACATTTGCAAAGGTTCTCCCGATCGATTCTTGAATCGCCACTTGCATGATCCCTTCTATTTCATATTCCACCGGATCTTCGGCTGTGATCAGCTTGAGGTGCCGTGCTTGAAGTTCTTGCAGACAGGCATAGAGGGTTGTCGTTTTCCCAGCACCTGTGGGGCCAGTCACCAGGAAGAGTCCATGCGGCTTTTGTAGTAGTTGATGGAGAGAACGCTCGAGGGTGGAAGGTAATTCGAGTGAGGAGAGATGCCGTATCATTTTACGCCGATCTAGCACACGCAATACCAAACTTTCTCCAAACTGTGTGGGTAGTGAAGAGAGACGAAAATCAACCGTAATTTTGTTCCATGTGTGGGTGAGCCGTCCATCCTGAGGGAGTCGGCGCTCGGTAATATCGAGGTGTGCTAGAAGCTTGAGCCGTGAAATGAGTGGCGTGGCCAGGGAAAGAGAAACTGATTTTTTCTCCAGCAAGAGCCCATCGATGCGGTAACGAATGCGGCACTCTGTTTCAAAAGATTCAAGATGAACATCACTCGCATCCTGTTCAATGGCCTCATCCAAAAGCATCTTAACATAACGAATTACTGGATTTTCCTGGTCCCTGCTTGTGAGAAAAGGACCCTCTTCGCTAGGAACAGCAATAGTATTGCAAAAAATAGATTCCGGGGGTGGAGAATAATACTTTTCCAAGAATGCCTCGATAGCCTCTTTAGAAAAAAGTCGCTGATGAATCGTTCGATCTAGTCTGAATCGAAGACTCTCTAAGGCTTCTGGACCTAGAGGATGGGCAGATGCTACCGTGACGCTGCTATCATCGGCTTCCAAGGGAAAGATGCAGTACTGCCGCGCTATTTTTTCTGGGAGAAGTTGTAATAACGCAGAAGTCATCGAACTTGGGAAGCTACCATTTTTCTACCAAGCTGCAAAGCAGCTTGTAGAATATCTCCTTAAGCTTTAGACTCTTCACCTTCTTAACAACATTTTTTTAGGCTCATGAAATATTCTAAATTTTTAATTCCGCTGTTCGGCATCACTTTATTTGCTCTTGTTATTGCGCAAATTGTGGAGTTCAGATCCAACAAAGAAAAAACAACTCTTCATTCAACACATCAAGAGATTACAGACGAGGCCACGAAAGTTGTGCATGACCAAGTCAAACCCATAAAAAATCTTTCTGCTGAACTCAAAATCGGAGTTGTCGATATGAATCGTATTTTTTCTGAATATGACAAAACAAAAAAGACTCAAGGGGAATATGAAGTCTTAGAAAAAGCTGCGAACAAAGAACTCGAAACACGCATTGATCAGTTGAAAAAAGAAGTGGAATCAATCGACAAACTGACTGCTGATCTTGAGAAGCCTGATTTAAGCAGTGATATCCGTGCTGCCAAACAAAAGGAGCGAGAGGTAAAAATTGCTGAAGCCAAAAAACTGGATGAAGAAACAGCAGCATTTCGATCCACGAAAGAGAAAAAATTCCAAGAAGAGTTTAGCAAAACACGCAAAATTATTATCGATGAAATCATGACCGTGGTTAATGAACAGACGAAAATTCGCGGTTTCGATCTTGTGTTTGACAAGTCTGGCTTGAGCGCTGGAGCGGTTCCTGTTGTACTCTATGCCCGTCCTGATCTCGATATAAGCGCGGAGGTTATTGCAATTTTAAATAAAAAATCCGCTGCGAAATAAGTTCTGATTCTCAATCGTGTTGTTGATTTATTCAACAACGCTTCTCGCTGCAGAACTTCAACTTCAAATTCAACTTCAACTATTGCGAAGCAATCATGACACTCTTAGAAATCGTAGAACTAGTACAAGGAGAACTTTTCGGTAGCTCCACTTCGAGCATCATAGGTGTTGCCTCACTACGAGAAGCCAAGGAGGGTGATCTTGCATTTTATGTGGCCCCGCGTTACTTGAGTGAGCTTCGTGAAACAAAGGCAACCGCCGTGTTAGTCCCACGCAACTTTCATCAAGAAGCACCATGTCCGGTTATTAAAGTCGACAATCCTTCGACTGCTTTTGATCGGGTGATTGCCTTGCTCGCACCAGCCCCAAGGCCTGTGGCTGAAGGCATCCATCCACATGCACTTGTGTCGCCTCTCGCCATTCTTGGAAAAAATGTCGCCCTTGGTCCTTACGTCGTCATTGAAGAAGGGGTTGAAATCGGAGATGATACTGTCATTGGAGCTCATAGCTTCATTGGAGCCGATACCAAAATTGGAAAAAATTGCCACTTCTATCCACGTGTTACCCTTCGCGAGCGCTGCATCATTGGCAATAACGTGATCCTTCAACCAGGAGTTGTCCTTGGATCGTGTGGTTTTGGCTATATCTCGAGCGCCACAGGGCATGAAAAAATCCCACAAGTGGGGATCGTTGAAATTGAAGATGATGTGGAAATTGGAGCTAACACAACAATCGATCGCGCACGCTTTGGACGCACCCTCATTGGTCGTGGCACAAAGATCGATAATCTCGTTCAGATCGCCCATAACGTCGTGCTTGGACCACACAACATGATCTGTGCGCATGTTGGTATTTCAGGAAGCACGCGTACAGGGACTGGCGTCACCTTAGCTGGTCAAGTCGGCCTCAGCGGTCATATTGAAATTGGAGATCGTGCTATCATCGGAGCCCAATCTGGCCTCAGCAAAAATGTCCCTCCAGGAGCACTTGTGATTGGCAGCCCAGCCAAGCCCATGGAACAGTGGAAAAAAAATAATTTTTACATTCACCAGCTTGGAAAACTTTTTGACCGTGTTAAGGCACTAGAACAGACTGAAGGCTGAGGACTCAAAGATAAGGCAACAATTAATGTTGCTACCGACGTAGCCAATACAGAGAAAAATGAACCACAAAGAACACAAAGCCGCTAAAGCGGCACACAAAGGAAACACAGAGATAAAATCTTTTATAAAAAATTTTAAAGTTGAGAAATACGGATCACAGAAAAAGCTGGGACTCAAAACTTCTTAGAATATCGGTAGCTGGGAAGCTGCCGATGTTCTTTTTGTGCTCTTTGTGGCATCTATGTGTTCTTTGTGGTTAATTTTCTTCTCCAATTATGCCAAAACGACTCATCTCTTATGCTCCTCCTCGTGATTACCACATGGATATGCGTCTGGGAGAGGGATGGCATCAGCGGAATTTTTTGACGCAGGTTGTTATTCCTTCTCTTTTTAAAAAACGAACTGGTGTTCGTATTAAGCCACACTTTCCACAGCTCACTTCAGACCAACTCGGTATTACCTGGATTGGGCATGCTTCGTTTTTGATTCAGACCGAAAAGCATTTTATCCTCATCGACCCGAATTGGGCACGTTGGCTCAAGGTGATTAAACGGCTGCGCCATCCTGGGTTTGAATTAGAGGAATTACCAGCCATCGACTTAGTGCTAGTGACCCATGCGCATTTTGACCATCTTGATAAAAAAACATTGAGAGCGATCGCTGCTCATCAGCCTATTGTGGTTCCTGAGCATGTCGGAAATCTCGTGAATGGTTTGGGGTTTGAAAAAGTTCATGAATTGACTCCTTGGCAAGTACTCGAACATGAGGAACTCAAAATTACCCTGACTCCGGCATTTCATTGGGGAGCACGCTTGCTTCATGATCGTCATCGGGGATTCGGAGGATTTTTAATCGAGCACTCTGGAAAAACACTTTTTCATTGTGGCGATAGTGCCTATTTTTCAGGATTTCGCGAGATCGGAGAGCGAGCCAATATCGACATTGCCCTCTTGCCTATTGGAGCCTACGACACCATTAGCGGGCGTGATGCACATATGAATCCGGAAGAAGCTCTAAAAGCCTTTCAAGAGTTGAAGGCGAAGACTTTTATTCCGATGCATTATGGAACATTCCCTCTCGGTTATGAGCCACTCGAGGAACCCCCTGTGCGCCTAATGGCATCAGCAAAGAAGCAGGGGCTAGAAGATCGAATCTCTATTTTAAAAGAGGGGGAGACGGTTGTTTTTTAATGCTTTAACTTTTTATCCCACGCAGCGATCTCTTTTGACTCAGCTGCAAAGAGGGCATCGGGCTTGTCGATGATGTCGATGGAAGTTATCTTATCTCCTTGCCTGATCGCATTGACAACATCTTGACCTTTGTCTACGACACCAAAGACCGCATGCTTTCCATCGAGCCATGGAGTTGGGCCATGGGTGATGAAAAATTGGCTCCCGTTGGTGTTAGGTCCGGAATTAGCCATCGAAAAAATACCAGCACGGTTATGCTTGAGGCTTGGGTCAATTTCATCAGCAAACTTATATCCAGGACCGCCGCTTCCTGTTCCTGTTGGATCACCACCCTGAATCATAAAATCAGCAATCACGCGATGGAACGTGAGCCCGTTGTAATACCCATGCTTGGCAAGATTCAGAAAATTAGCCGTTGTGATGGGAACCTTGCTTGCAAAAAGGGTCGCATGAATAGCACCCTTATCCGTATGAATCACAATACGAATATCATGAAGGGGCGCTGGTGTCGCAGCTCCTGCGAGTGTAGAAGCCATGAAGAAGGGAGCGTAACGTTTTAAAAGATTTTTTTTCATAGAGAGTGTTGTGGCAGTTGATTCTATTGTGATATCGGGTTAATATCCATATTCTTTTTGCACTCAGTTTACAGAGCCGGGAAAAATGGAAAAGTGCCACCAAAGAAACGCAAAGAAAAAAGAGTCAATTTCCTAACGCTGTTACTGGATAGATATTTTCTTGCTGCTTCAACTTCAACTTTCAACTTCAACTCTATCCGTCTTCTAAACGGATACCTCTGTTTTAGATGCCTCATTCAAAAACATCCTCCTTACTCCGAGTCGGCTTAGTACAAATGCGCTGCACAGCTGATCCTGTCGTGAACTTAGAGACTGCAAAGCGCTTTATTGTTGAAGCGGCCGAGCGTGATGCGCAAGTTGTCTGCTTGCCAGAGCTTTTTTTGAGCGAATATTTTTGTCAACAAGAAGACCATGCTTATTTTGACCTTGCCGAAGCAATTCCAGGTCCCACGACTGCAACCTTAGGAGCTCTCTCAAAAGAACATGGAGTCGTCGTCATTGCTTCTCTTTTTGAACGACGCGCCCCAGGTCTCTATCACAACACGGCAGCCATTCTGGATGCTGATGGAACGTACCTAGGCAAATATCGCAAGATGCACATTCCGGATGATCCGCTGTTTTATGAAAAATTTTATTTCACTCCAGGCGACCTCGGATTTCGCTCGTGGCAGACGCAGGCTGGAAAACTGGGAGTGCTCATTTGCTGGGATCAATGGTATCCTGAAGCTGCCCGTTTAACGGCGCTGCACGGGGCTGAAGTTTTATTTTATCCGACCGCTATTGGATGGCATCCCAGCGAGAAAAAGGAATTCGGAAAAAAACAAAAGGAAGCCTGGCAACTCGCCCAGCGCGCGCATGCTCTGGCCAATGGGGTTTACGTTGCTGGGATCAATCGCATTGGCCATGAGGCTCCCGCAGGGGGCGACGGTCTTGAATTCTGGGGAAGTAGCTTCATTGCAGCTCCCGATGGATCCCTTCTCGTCGAGGCTCCTGAAAACGAAGAAGCCGTCTTGATGGCCGACCTCGATCTTTCCCTTATCAACAGACAGCGCACGCATTGGCCTTTCCTGCGGGATCGGCGCATTGATGCGTATGCGGGAATGGATCAACGGTATTTGGAATCCTAGAAAAACGAGCGCGTTTGATTTTTACACTTGCAGTAGAACGCATTTTATTTTCCTCTTTAAGAGTTAAATCAATGTAGAAAAAAGAAACTTTTTTTCTACTTTTTTTGTTTTTGTTAAGGCGCTATCGCGTGGAACGTATCTTTAAAAAACCAACGTTATGAATATTAATCCTTTTAGAAAATCCTATCAAACACCTACAGATAATCCGACCAACATTACGGAAAATTCTCCAACTGGTATAACCGAAGAAAAAGGGCCGGGCCTTCTAGACAGATTTAGTAAATTAAAGCCATTTAATATGCCACTTTCTTTTTCTGCAAACAGAGAGAGTCCTTCCCCTCAAACAACCAACAGTCTTAGTAGTGAGGATACTGCGGATAAAGTCTCGTTACAGGAACTAGAACAAACTTTTGTTTCACATATTGAAGAAATTTCCAACGATCTTCCCAAGGTTAAATCTCCAGAAGAAATGAAGCATGTTTTTAGTATGCTTTCAGAGACTTTAAGTGATGTGAAGGTCATGGTAGAAGCAGATCCAAAAACAGCTCCTTTGAAGCTTACTTTATTTCAACAAGAATTGAATGAAGCAGAAGAGCGTATTAACAAGGGAAGAGAGCTTCTTGACTCACCACCCTCAAGATTTAAAACAGAAAAAAGTCTATCGGATGATCCCGATCCCAAAAAGGTTCTTGGTAAAATAAAAGTAGCAGCTCAGACGGTGAGACATATTGGTGAAGCTAGAACAAACGCTTTCACAGAAATCAGAAAGTATGCTCAAGAGGCTCTCGAAGGATTAAAAAGAGCTTCAGGAACCTACCACAGCATCATTGTTCACTCCGAGCAGCCAGATTTCGTGTACGAGGAGGAACTAGATCATTTAAGTACTGATAGAATAGATCAACTGGTTAAAAACGGGGATTACAAGCGAATAGGTGAATGGTAATGCATGGAAGGACCGTGGCTGACCGGCCATAATAGAATCCCCATAGACAGACGGAACTCGTTCGCACGATCATTGGCCTCGCATCTGTTTCTGTAAGTAGATACGCTTAGCAGATTGCGAAGCAGTTAATGAAGGCCATGAATTTTAAAAATAGCGATCCTAGGATAGTTGTTAACTGCGAACCGCCAGCTACCAACTGCAAACGGCCATTACAGAGCAAGGACTTCTGTCCTGAGTGTTCTGCCCCTTACATCGATCGTCTATTGCATCCTGGGGAATCCCTCCTCTGTTCTCGCTGTGGGAAAAGACTCAAAAAATATAGCAATCCCGACTCTCTGCAGACGTTATGGACTCTGGTGACAGCCGCTTTGATTTTTTTATTCATGGCGAATGTGACTCCGATCATGGTCTTTGATGTCTCCGGAAATACTCAATCCAATTTGATGATCACTGGCGTGGAGAGTCTCTTTTCTCAAGGCTATTGGCCGTTGGCGATATTAGTTTTTTTCTCGGCGATTGCACTGCCAACACTCCACCTCACTCTCTTCTGGTACCTCCTTGGAGGATGTTGCTTGAGACGTCCCTGGCCCGGACTCAAACCCACTCTCTCCCTCGTAGAAATTTTAATGCCCTGGAATCTGATTCCAGTCTTTGCAGTAGGCGTCATGGCAGCTGTCGTTAAGTTGGAACAGCTCGGCAACATTCATTGGAAAACAGGAGCTCTCTGGATTGCACTTCTAGCGATCGTCTCGCTGGTCGTGGTACGCTTTTTCGATCGTACGCTTTTTGAGGAAATCATTGCTGGGTTGGAAAAATCATGACAGCTTATATGCTTCAAAAATAAGCTATCTCAAGTGTTATACCTTTCACGAATGATTTTTAGGATTTTCTACTAGTTCTTATTGCCTCT
>JBMOFC010000047.1:0-15505 GCA_049314455.1 Chthoniobacterales bacterium | reverse complement strand
AGCGCTGAAAGCATCTAAGCGCCAAGCCTCTCCCAAGATGAGTTCTCCCTGAAGAGCCGTGGAAGACTACCACGTTGATAGGTTGTGGGTGTAAGCACAGTAATGTGTTCAGCTTAACAATACTAATGCTCGTTCGGCTTTACTGTTTTCATTCAAACTCTGTTATAAATTAACAGCAGTTCTAGAATCGGCATTTTACTACTATCTACAGAAATCAGCGAATAACACTGGAATTACCCCGTGGTTTGTTCTTTGACAATACAAAGCGACTCATAAAAAAGTCGCCAGAGACCCGAAACAACTTGCTTTGCGATAGCTTCTATCGTTTCGCAATACTTGAAGTATAAAGTTTAAGTTAAAGCGGAATCTATCAAGTTGATTCTTTCTACTTAGGTAAATTTTTTACCATAACATAGCGCCAAGCGCTAACTTCAATATCTTGAAAAGTAGTATTTCGTCCTCTGGTGACCTTAGCGCAGTGGCCCCACCCGTTCCCATCCCGAACACGGAAGTGAAACGCTGCAGCCCCGATGGTAGTGCATCTATAGGTTGTGCGAGAGTAGGACGTCGCCAGTATTAACGACCTCGAAGAGGAAATCTCTTCGAGGTCGTCCTTTTTTATAGAGCTTTTCATACCTTTTTGTAGAATTTAGGCTCAATAATGAGAATATGAGAGTCATGTTTCAGTCTAAAAAGCTCTAGCAATGATAGGGCGTATGGCCTCACCTAATACGTATTGCCGTACTATGGATCGTGTTGAAATGATACGACCAGAGTGAGTTTACTATTTCTCTTGAACCAATAGGAGACTAGATGTCTTTTTTTCCTTGTTGCTTGATTATGCAGCAGTGAAACTACTTTCCCTTCGGATGTAGGCTACAACACAGCTGTTATTTTGTATGTCTCTACTAGCTGCAACAACTGCCTGTCTATTAAATCGGTCTATTGGTGTATTCACACTGTCATCTAGTTTATGCCAATCATCAAACTCTTTTTTATAGGCGATATAGTGTCCTTGATTTGCATCTCCATGATGACAAATGATAATAACCGGCTCATAGGTTACAACACATTCTTGACCATTCAAATAGGCAGGGATTTGTATTGGCTTCAAAATGTCTAAGATGGATTGTTGTGATTTAAAAAAAGGTGGTTGTCCGTCTCCATTCTCAGCATAGAGTCTTTGGATGGAAATGACTAAGGACGGTGGAATAGGATCAATCATTCTCTTTTCAAGAGAAATCTGGTCGTAAGTAGGTTGTTTATTTTGAGAAACAATTCCTGTTTCCGCTTGTTCAATGTGAGCGTTTATGATAGCTCGTTGATCTAGCTTTTCTCGCTCCTCACTAAAATAGGCTTGTCTCTCTTCATGAAGGGTTTCAAGAACAAGATGGTGCATGGTTATTGGAGTAGAATTATGCTCCAAGGATAGGGTACACGGAATGAAAGGGTAAGCAGGTCTAGTATTATTTGCCAGTTCTGTGGTATCAACCTCAACAGCTTTTCCGTTTTCGATACGTGATTTTTTTATTCCAAAACGCACTGCAGTTTTCCAGTGAGAGAGGAAGGCTCTTAGCGAGTCAATAGGATCCGCTTGGTTGATGGAGTCCCCATGTTGATTAATATTGCTACGATCTTCTCCAAGCAAGCCTTCTGCGTTACTGATAAGATGGGCTACTTCCTTACGTAACAGGCGAGCGTTACTCTTGCTTGTGGCATTGAATGTCCCTTGAAGGAAACCCATCAACGCATTGTTTCCATCCAGGTTATTGCAGATTTCTTGTTGTGCTTCTGGGGGGTAGTGTTCATAAAGAGCTTTAAGAACTTGCAAGGCGCTACTTAGATAGCAGTCAACACCACTGTTACTGATACCGCCGGTATTGATGAGAAATGAAACTATATCCTGCTCGGATTTTATGTTCTCAACGTCAAATAAGGTATTGGGTTCTTCATCTGAGGATTCTTGTTCTGCTGTTTTGTATTGAGAATATAGAGGATGTGGCCAGGATTCTGAAAATTCATCGCCATCTGAAAATTCATCGCCATCTGAAAATTCATCGCCATCTGAAAAGCCATGGGATCTTACGCCTCTTGACTGCTGCATACTTGACTGTCTATACAGAGGATGTTGCTGCATGCCTTTGTAAAGATGAAGAAATTTTTTTAAATCAGTGAACGGGTTAGGACATGGATTTATCCATTCGAGGCAGTGACAGAGCCATGAACCAAATGTCTGTGACTTTTTGCTTGATTCAGAAGGGAGGTGATGTCGATCACTATCAACAGCATCTGATCCAGCACTAGGCTTAGATTGGTTTATTGGACCCTCTTGCAAGCTATCATCAGAACTTTCATCGAAGGAAAAACTTCTGTTTAAAGAGCCATAACGGTTATCCCAATCTTGAATATTCATCGCATTGGTTTTGATTGACTCGGTGACTCTAACACAAGCAGCTAATAAAAAGAAAAACAAAAGTCTCTGCGAATGAGGTCGCTGTGCTATTTTCAAGTTTTATTATTCGCTCAAGGTATTACTTGATTGGCCTGCTTGTTCAGCTAATATACTCAGAATGATTGGTGAACGTTGTCTTTCCATGAGCTCCGATCCTTTCAAAAAAATACAAAAAAATCAAAAAATGACTAAAAAAACGCTACTCCTTCTCCTTTTATTGCTACTTTCCAAAACTGCTTTCGCTTTAGAAACAGGAAAAGATGGATTTCCTCATTTGGTGTGGACGCAAGTGGACACCGACCTTTCTTTTCCTGGCACTGTTAGCAGTGCAAAAATGGCTGTTTCTACCACAGATGACTTCATGGCGCTGGTTCAAGATCAAGATGGGGTCGAATCACTCTATTTCTTCGATCATAATCAAGAATCATGGGTTCAAAAAAAGCAGCCTCAATATAGTGATGTGGCTAGTTTGGAGTTTGGATTGGGAAAATTTTTTCTTTTTCAAACGAAATTTTCCTCTGAGGAAGATGCTCCTTATTTCGGCTACTCTTCTGATGGTGGAGTAACATGGAACCCGAGTTTGTTTAGTGCTGTTAAGCCTCATTGTAATCATGTGACTTTTTCTGAAGATCTAGGCGTTGCCATGAATGATCAAGGCGAGGTGGCTACTACAAAAGATGGAGCAACCTGGACGGAGTCATCCAAAATTAATTTTAGTGCTCACAATATTCTTCGCTATTGCTCACGGACGACCTCGGGCACAGACGATGACATTGCTGGAAAGTTTGTGGTCCTAGAAAATCATTTAGAAAAAACGGAGCATTATTTTCTAAAAACAGATGATTTTTTGACCCAGAAACCATTGCTTTCTAATGATGGAGCTACGTGGAATCCAAGTGAGAAGCCTCTAGATTTAATGACTCTCTTGTCAGGTCAGTCTTTTGACAAAAATGGTCAGATTTTGGATTACGACTCTAAAATTTTTTATGGCAGTAAGACAAGTTATTCGACTGCTCCTTTTGATAAAGGTAGTTTCGACCCTAAAACGCTGTCTCCAATCTCTAAGGACGATGCACCCTCTTTTGAGGTTTTAGACTACCTTTTTGCAAAGGGTTGGTTCGTGGTAGCAGGAACGTTAACATATAAAGGCTCCAAAAAAGCTGTTGCTGCGTACTCTCCAAACGCTGGAGGTGCTGATCCTAGTTCTTTGAACTTCTTCATAGTAGACTCCATCGGGAATGATCCTGAAGATACGATTGTTGCGATGAAGGCAAACAGTGAGGGGGTTCTTGCCATTACCAACAAAGGACATTCTTTTTTTGCTTCCTTAGCTAATCCCACTGCTCCCGTGGCAAAAGGAAATTGAAATTATTACGTTCGAACAGTTCAAGGGCGTTCATAAAATGAATAAACAAATTCTATTCTTTTTCATCTTGTTGGGGCTCTCTATGACTTCTTTTGCTTTAGAACAAGGAGAAGATGGGCTTCCTCATTTAATATGGAAGTCAGTGAACACGGATCCTTCGTTTCCTAATACTGTTAGCAGCGCTGATATCGCAGTTTCTACTACAGATGACTTCATGGCGTTGGTGACAGATTCACAAGCGAACAAGTCGCTATACTTCTTTGATCATAATACGGAGACATGGACTCAGAAAAAAATGCCTCCTTATGTTACTGCAAGGAAACTAGAATTTGGATTAGGAAAGTTTTATCTTTTTGGAACAATACACTGGATATGGGAATATCTTTATTTTGGTGAATCTTCTGATGATGGAACGCATTGGAAATCACCTTCATTTTGGTTTGGGACTTACTATGATCATGTAGCATTTTCTGAAACCCGAGGTATTGCTATTGATGATGTAGGAAATGTCTTAACTGGAAAAAACAGAAGAACACATTCTCATGCAACCTCTGGAGATGAACTCATGGGTCTATCACGTTGGGGTTCTTCAGGAGTGCAGATTAATCATTTTAAGGCAGAGGATATTCTTCTCTATTGCTCACGTACGGCCTCGAACACAGGCGATAATGTCGTTGAAAAGTTTGTGGTCTTAGAAAAGCAGTCAGAAAAAACGGAGCATTATTTTTTAAAAACAGATGATTTCTTAACCGAGAAACCATTGCTTTCTGCTAACGGCATTACGTGGAATCCAATCAAGAATCCTCTTAATTTAATGACTGTTCTTACAGGTCAAGATTTTGACTCAGATCAGTTTTTGATTTATGACCATACGGTATTTCATGGTAATTCAGCAGGCTTTCAGAGTGCTCCTTTTACTAGTGTCGCTGCTTTTAGTAAGGATGATTTTTCCACAATTTCTAAGGAGGATGCACCTTCTTTCGAGGTTGTTGATTGCCTATATACGAACGGGTATTTCGTGGTGGCAGGAACAGTAATCTATCAAGGTTCTGAAAAAACTTTTGCTGCTTACTGTAACGATCCTGGGGCAACGCCTTCTCAACCTTTGTGCCTTTTTATAGCAGATGTTTTTAGCAATGATTCCGAGGATAAGATCATTGCGATGAAAGCGAATCACGAAGGGATTCTTGCAATCACCGACAAAGGGCATTCTTTTTTTGCTGCATTACCTCAATCGACTTCTCCTTCATCAAATCCAATAAATGAAATCTATAATTCCCTCCGTGGTAAATTGAAAGTCATAGATCGTCTACCTATCCCTAAACCAGTCCTTCCAAAAATTCCTCACATTGGAATGCTTCAAAATCAGTAACCTGCTCTCCGCTCCCGATAAAAAGAGGGATGACGCCGATCTCGCGTGCTATAGCAACTGCAACGCCTCCTTTACCAGCTCCATCCATTTTTGTGATGATGAGGCCGGTTAGTTGAACAGCAGCATGGAATTCTTTTGCTTGTTGTACGGCATTAGTTCCAGTGGTGGTATCCACGACAAGAAGCATGTGATGTGGAGCTGTTGGGTCAAGTTTAGCAACGGTTCGTTTTACTTTTACTAACTCTTCCATCAAGTTTGATTTGGTATGAAGACGTCCCGCGGTATCACAAATAAGAAAGTCACTCCGCAGGCGTAGTGCTTTAGAAAAAGCATCGTGGCAGAGCGCCGCTGCAACGGCTCCGTACTGGCTTTTCACAACTTCAATGCCAAGGTGCTCTCCCCATGAGGAAAGCTGTTCAATGGCTGCTGCACGAAACGTGTCCGCTGCAGCAAGTAGGACGGAGTAGCCTTGATTTTTTAAATAATGAGCGAGCTTTGCCGCACTCGTTGTTTTGCCGGTGCCATTGACTCCTACTAAAAAAATAACGACAGGGCCGTTGCTGTTTGGAATAATTGGAGGTATTTGGGCTGGAAGAAAATTTCCAATTTCATCACGTGCGGCTTGAGTGATGGTTGAGGCATCGAGAGATCCTTTTTTTTCGTGAAGCAGCGTCATGATCGAGGCCACCGTGCCACTTCCTAAATCTGCTTGATATAGTGCTGCTTCTAGTTCATCCCAATCTACGGGCTTTCCAGTGCTGATACCAATACGTCCGAGAAGCGAGGTAAGGAAGCCCATGAAACTAGTTGAAGTTAAAAGTTGAAGTTGAAGCAAAAAAACGCTGCATGCGCCTATCTAATCTACTCATTTTCTTAAGATCTATCATGTTAAATAAAAGCTGAAGACTTTCTATACCTTTTGCGGATGATTTTTAGGAATTTTATACGCAGGAGTTATTGTCTCTGGCAAGGCGTTCCGAGCGAGACACTATGCGAACATAATGTAAGCGAGGACAACGCAGCCAGAGGCAATAAGAACTGGTAGAAAATCCTAAAAATCATTCGTGAAAGGTATATCTCACTTCCACATCAACGGGATGAAGTAATTTTGATCTTGTCCAAAATTCCATTTACAAAACGTCCTGACTCTTCGGTTCCATATTTTTTAGCGATATTGATAGCCTCGTTGATGACGACAGCAGGTGGTGTCTCAGGACAAAAAAGAAGTTCATACGTGGCAAGGCGCAGGACATTACGATCGACGGCAGAGAGGCGGCCTAGCTCGTAGTTCTGAGTGTGCTGTTCCAGTAACGGATCAATCTTTGGGATTTCTTTTAAAGCTCCTTCTGTAAGGTGTTGGCAAAATCGACGTGCTGCAGGACTCAATCCTCTAAAAATATAAAATTCCTCTAGATCCGCACCATGGGCGCCACCACCTAGGTCACGTTGATAGAGAAATTGTACAGCGGCTTCACGCCCTTCGTGACGAACACCCATAGTTTTATTTGGCTTCTAGGGTTAAAAACAATGAAGGTGTTGTTTTTTTTGATTCCCAATATTGCTGAGTCTTTAGGCTGGATGCTGGATGCTGGATGCTGGAGGCTTGAAATTCTTTTGAATACATATTTCAAAAAGGTTGAATGGCCTCGGCGACATGAATCATCGCAAGTGCTGTTCGTCCAGCTTCGGCGCCACGATTCATGGCCTTTCCAAGACAGCGTTCAGTCGCTTGTTCTTCATTATCCAGTAGCAATACTTCATGAATGACTGGAACTGAATAATGGAGAGAAAGAGTGAGGAGTTGTTGTCCAATAGCGTCTGCGATGAGGTCAGCATGTGCTGTTTTTCCACGAATAATGACACCAAGTGCAATGATGGCATCAGGCTCTTGCCGCTCTGCTACAAGTTTAACAGTAAGTGGTATTTCAAAGGAACCAGGAACGCGCACCAGTTGGACCACTGCATTGGGAGCGAGAAAGGCAATTTCTTTTTGAGTTTCTTCTACTAAAGAATCGACAAAAGTAGGGTTGTAGCGGCTGGCAACAATAGTAATGCGGAATGGTTCTTGAGAACTATTTTTATAAAATGGAGGGGATTGGACAGACATGGGAAATAGGCTACAGGCTGCAGGCTGGAGGCTAAAGGAAAAATGAAAACAATTAAGGTTTTTACATTCTTTCTAACTGCTGCTTCAACTTCAACTTTTAACTTCAACTGCTTTCATTGCCTAGCGATGAAAGTATATGCCCCATTTTTTCTCTTTTCGTAAAAAGGTAACGGGCATTGTGTGGATTGGATTTTGATTGAATGGGAACACGCTCGATAATTTCAATCCCGAAGCCCTCAAGGCCAACTACTTTTTTAGGATTGTTGGTTAACAAGCGCATCTGACGTACTCCAAGGTCGACTAAGATCTGTGCTCCTACGCCATAGTCGCGAAGATCCATAGGATAGCCGAGTTTGAGATTGGCCTCTACGGTGTCGAGCCCTCCTTCTTGCAATTTGTAAGCATGAATTTTAGCAGCGAGTCCAATGCCGCGCCCCTCTTGCCTCATATAAACAAGAACTCCATGCCCACTCTCCTGGATTTGCTGAAGCGCCATGTGGAGTTGTGGTCCACAATCACAGCGCTGTGATCCAAAAATATCGCCAGAAAAACATTCGCTGTGGACACGTACCAACGCTGGTTTTTTCGAATCAATGGGGCCTTTGACTAAAGCGAGATGATGCTGTTGCTCTGGATCAGCAAGGATTGACCGGTAAAGGAAGAGTTGGAAGTCACCAAATTCGGTGGGAAGAAAAATTTCTTCTTCACGTATGACAAGTTTTTCTCGTGCTCGACGGTAAGAGATGAGGTCACGGATGGAGCACATTTTAAGGGCATGCTCTTTTTTAAATTTCAGCAAATCAGGAAAACGTGCCATGGTTCCGTCTTCATTGAGGATTTCACAGAGAACACCCGAAGGATCAAGCCCTGCCAAACGTGCTAAATCAACAGCCGCTTCGGTATGTCCTACACGGCGCAACACACCCCCAGGAGCCGCTTGAAGTGGGAAAATATGACCAGGTTGTCGTAGCTCCTCAGGACGTGTTGAAGGAGAGGCTAATATTTGAATGGTGGTGGCACGATCGGAGGCGCTAATTCCGGTGGAAGTATGATGCGTAGCATCAACAGAAACAGTGAAATCTGTTTTATGCATTTCACGATTATGAGCAACCATCCGTTTGAGCTGGAGTTGCTCGGCTCGCTCTTCTGTGATGGGAACGCAAATAAGTCCTCGTCCATAACGGGCCATGAAATTTACATCGGCAGCCGTGGCTTTCTCTGCAGCCATAACAAGGTCCCCCTCATTCTCTCGATCTTCATCATCGGTGACGATCACCATTCTGCCATGACGCATTTCTTCGATGATCTCTTCGATGGAATCGAAGCCGCCACTTTGCGGCGGCAGTTGTTGGTTGTCAGTTATCAGTTGACAGTTTTTATCAGTGCTTTGATTCATCAGAAAATTTTTTTGAATCTTAATATGCAGGTTGTTGAGGAGCCCCTGAAAAAATTTAAATAGTTTTTGCTGCCAACGTTATTTTTTAAAAAAGAATTAACCACAAAGAACACATAGATGCCACAAAGAGAACAAAAAGAATTTTTGAGTCGCAGTTTTTGTATAATGAAGAGTCTTTTTACATTTTTTATGAACTGCGAGCTGCCAAATGAGAACTATTAGCAGCCTCAATGCGGCGGCTAATCCACCCTCCCCCAATCACAAGATCACCATCATAGAAAACAGCAGCCTGTCCTGGAGTCACCGCTCGGAGTGGCTCTGCAAGTCGAATGTGTGCGTGATCTTTTTCATGCGATAAGATTGTAGCACGTGCCCCTTCATGTCCATGGCGAACACGCACCATCATTTCCTGCGTGGGGCTGGGAACTTCCTCTAGCCAATTGAGACGATCAATTTCAAATTCTTCACATAAAAGGTCGCTTTCTTTTCCTAGGATAACCCGTTTTTTTTCCGCATCGATTGCCACAACATAGAGTGGATAAGGAGATCCTCCAGGAAGTCCTTTGCGTTGACCCACCGTGAAGAGCTCGATTCCATCATGTTCTCCGAGGTGGTTACCTTCGGTGTCATAAAATCCACCAGGTTGAAAAACATCCCCTCTGCTTTTTAAAAATGCTTTGTAATCTTTTCCAGGAACGAAGCAAATCTCTTGGCTATCTTCTTTTTCAGCGACTTTAAGCCCTAACTGGCGGGCGATGGCACGAATTTCTTTTTTAGTGAGCTTGCCTAGTGGGCAGAGAGCTC
Source organism: Chthoniobacterales bacterium (assembly GCA_049314455.1). GTDB lineage: Bacteria > Verrucomicrobiota > Verrucomicrobiia > Chthoniobacterales > UBA6821 > CAIWMF01. Next base: position 6,008 of record JBMOFC010000047.1, on the reverse strand, counting down.
GCTGGAGTTGCGGTTGGCGTAGGCTAAATAAAAAATAGGATTGGTCTTTGGTCTCATCGAGACCTTTGCGTAGCGTGGCTTTTTCAGCCGCATGCTCCACAATAGCATAATGCCCAGTTGCAATATGGGTGGCTCCTAAGGTAGTGGCTTTGTCCCAGAGATTTCCAAATTTTAATTTTTCGTTGCACATCACGCAGGGATTAGGAGTGCGTCCTAGTTTGTACTCTTCGGAAAAATAATCGATGACCAGTTTTTCAAAAGGAACCGCTTCATCAATCACATAATGAGGGATTCCGAGGGCATGGGCGACGCTCCGTGCGTCAGCAATGGCTTGAGGTCCACAGCATTTATCCTCGGCGCGTGACATGCAATCTTGAGGCCAGAGTTTCATGGTTACTCCCACCACATCCCAACCCTCTTGCTTCAGTAAATAGGCAGCAACACTCGAATCAACCCCGCCGCTCATACCAATAACGACGCGGTTTTTTGAAGCAGATTCTAATTTTTTAGTGGGCTCACTCATAGCCCTCCTAATATAGAGAGAAAAAAGAGGTAGTCAACGGCTCCTAGTGCAATTGAAGTCAGTCTAGGATGGGCCCCAACTTATGAGTTGGCTTCTAACAAAGAAGTTAACTGTGTTCTATTTAAAATAACTGCATTTTTCCAATACTTAATGAGCCCCTCATTGGGTGTGGTTATTTCTTGAAATATGTTTAAGTTTTTGGGCAAATGTTTTCCTAGTGCTGGGTTCATTGCTGCAGCCAGAAAGTAGAAGCTTCCAGCTAGATTATGAAAAGCATCTGCTATTGTGTGCTTTCCTGCTGCTGTCGCTATGCCGGCTTTTAATAAACACTTAGCTGATGAAGCAATGTGTTTTACTACTTCTTTTTCTTGTTCTGGGGATTTTATTTCCTCTATTGCTACTTTAGCGTACATGATTGCGGATGTGAAAAGAGCTAAAGTGGCTTCTTTATCTTTTGGTGGAGTCTCTTCTTTTAAAGAAGACAAGATTTCTTGAAAGCAATCATTTATGAAGTAATAAAGCGTTGCAGTTTCTTGATCGTTCTCATCTTCTGCATCTTGCGCCTTGCTTTTCATAGACATCATTTTATTACGGATGTCTTGTTTTGTTTTATAAAGATTAAGCTGCTCTGGAGTGGATGGACTGTGGTAGGAGCTAGTGTGAGGAACAGATGCTGGAGATGATGGAGCATTACTATCCGTCATGAGTTGGATAGAATCTGATGAAAGTCGTTGCGGTGAATTATTCTGATTAACAGAAGTTAAATTGGGATTTATCGCCGTCAAATGCTTTTCACTCTCTGTTTCTTCTACAGTAGTACCGTTGAAATCTCCTTGTACTTCTAGTTCAGGCGGGTCTTGGGATGATGAATTACTCGATGATACTGTGCGTGGAGAATCTCTCAAGAAAGGTGTCGGACCGGTATTCATAAAGATTTCAAAATTTAAGAGCTATGGCATAATCTGTTTATGACTGTAGAAAAAAAGCAAGTGTTAAGAGAAGGGATGAGATCTCTGTGTCAAAAAGAAAAAAAGGTCTTTTTTCATGCTACACAACTTCTGGCGCTTCCTCAATGGCAAAATGCTTCTTCCATCTTGCTCTATGCGCCACTTCCAGGAGAACCTGATCTTTTAGGCTTATTAGAAGAATTTTTGGAGAAGCGGTTTTTTTTCCCACGTATTGAAAAAAAGAAATTACATCTTTATCAATGGTTTCCTGGAGCCGGGTGGTTTTCTGGATCGTATGGCCTTCAAGAGCCAGATCCTGACGAGTGGTCTGAGGTATCGATCGAAGATGTAGATCTAGCCGTAATTCCAGGTCTTGCTTTTGATCAAGCTGGAGGGAGATTAGGGCGCGGTGGTGGTTTTTATGATCGGCTCTTGAGTGATTCTGTATGGCGTGGCTTCAAGGTTGGCGTCGCATGGCCATGGCAAATCGTTTCCTCCGTTCCACGGGAACCTCATGATGTGTTGATGGATGTTGTAGTTGCCTCGTAATGGGGTAAGTTACCAGGGCGCTTCACCAACCAAGGTCGTAGCGAGAGTGCAATGAATTATTGCTTCTAAACTAACCCAGATATTCCGTATCATCTCAAAAATTTCGGATGACAATATACCTTTCTCGAATGAATTTTAGGAAATGTTACTTGTTCTTTGTGGCATTAGCCGTGTTGTCATCGCTACTGTTACTTCGGTAGTAGAACGCTCTTCCGTCTTGCTAGCCTCAAAACTCCTGCATAAAAAAATCCTAAAATTCATCCGACAAAGGTATAGAAATAGCATTAGTGAATCAAAAAAATTTGCTTCAACTTTAACTTGTAACTTCAACTCATCTCAATTTTTTTTGGGAAAATTGAGATAAACGCCTATCTCTCATGAACTCTGAATTCCCCACCCCATTTCAACGTAAAGTCTGCTGGAGTGGCTTCACAGCGCTTGCAGGGCTGATTATTTTTTCTATTGCTATTGGTATTGGGTGGATTTTTTTAGAAGCTATTCGTCTGTTTCAGCCAGTTTTGATGCCGATAGCCATCGCTTCAATTTTGGCTTACCTCTTAAATCCTGTTGTCGGTTGGTTGTGTCGTTACCGTATTCCTCGGACCACAAGTGTGGTTGCGGTTTTTGTGGTTTTTACTTTTTTCCTAGTGGGCATTGTTTTTTGGATCGCTCCCTCTTTACAACGCCAAGGGAGTTCTTTTATTAAAAATCTTCCCGCCTACAGCCAGCATGTACAAGATCTTGTGGGTGCCAGTGCTAATGTTGTGAGTCATTTTATGGAAGCGACTCAAGCGCGTAGTGAGCAGCTTCCGCTCACTCAACTCGATAAAATTCACGATTACACAGTGAGCCTTATTGGCGAAGCGATCACCTGGTTGCAGCAAAAAATTCCAACGTTAGTGGAGGCGTTAGGACATTTAGCCAAGAGTAGCATTGGCGGGGTCTTTGGGATTGTCGGCACACTTATCAGTTTGATTTTAGTCCCTATCTTGCTCTTCTTTTTTCTACTCGAAAGTCAATCCATCAAGGAGCATTGGAGTGACTATCTTCCGTTACCTCCTTCAGCATTCAAGGAGGAAGTTGTCTCTCTTTTGTTAGAAATCAATAATACGATTATCTATTTTTTTAGAGGTCAACTCTTAGTCACACTTGTAGATGGCGCTATGATTGCTCTGGCTTTGATGATCTTTGTGCGTCTCGATTTTGCAGCCTTGTTGGGGTTGATGGTTGGGATTCTTGGGCTCATTCCCTATGCGGGCATTATTATTTGTTGGATTCCCGCTGTGATCATTGCTGCGGCGCAGTTTGGAGATTGGTGGCATCCTTTGCTCGTCACGATCATTTTCCTGGTGGCTAATAATCTTGATAGCATCGTGATTTCCCCAAGGATTGTGGGGAAATCGGTAGGACTTCATCCCGTGGTCGTTATTCTTTCGGTATTTACCTGGAGTATTGTTCTAGGTGGTCTTTTAGGAGCGCTTCTTGCGGTCCCATTAACAGCCTCGCTCTTTGTGATTCTACGTCGGTATGTTTGGGGGAGTAACCATTCGAGAATGGTTGCAGTTGAAGTGAAAAGTTGAAGTTGAAGCAGCAGAAAAAGTATCTATTCAGGAGCCAATTTTCAAAATTCACTCTTTGCGTTTCTTTTGTGGGCTATTTTTATCTTCTTATTTCATTCCTATGAACGGGTGCCTAGCATGCTGAGGGTTGCCACCACAAAACAGTATAATTGCTCTGACGATTCCTCACTTGAATGACGCTCTGTTGATAAATGCAATTCGGGATGATGAGGGACTTCATAGGGTGAATCGATACCAGTAAAATCAGGGAGTTCACCACGACGTGCTTTGGCATAAAGCCCGCGAGGATCGCGCTCTTCACAGACACTCAAAGGAGCATCCACAAAAATTTCGATAAAAGGGATATTAGCCCGCAGGCATAAGGTGCGAACATATTCTCGATCTGCACGAAAAGGGGAAATCAAGGCACAGAGGACAACTAACCCAGCTTCTGCAAAAAGTTTTGCAACCTCTCCTGCACGACGAATATTTTCCGTTCGATCCTGAGCAGAAAAACCAAGGTCACGACAGAGTCCCTGGCGCAAGTGGTCTCCATCGAGGATAGAAGTCGCAATTCCTTCTCCTTGCAATCGTGATTTCAAGCCGATGGCCAAGGTCGACTTGCCAGCGCCAGAAAGCCCGGTGAACCAGACAACAGCACCGGGAGGGGTTTCTTTTTTTGCACTAGCGTCGCAATCAACTTGGCTAGGAAATGGAACGATTGTTTTGGGTGTTATCATGAATCATTGCTGTCCAAAATGTTTTTATAGAACCTAACATTTGTAGCGATGGCCTTCTGGGTCCTCGCGTCCGCGAGGATGACGGCTAGCCCGGATATTTCATACCAATCTACTGTGGAAGCTGCGAAGCCTGAGGGATGCTGCGTTAGACTCACATTTTGACTTGGACAGTATGTACACATACAGCCCTGCGTCAAAATGTTCGCCTGCCTTACCCCATCAGACTTCGCAGCTTCTTCGTCACGATCAGTATGAAATATCCGGGCTAGTGGAGTTGAATGATGTTAGTCATATATTTTCTTCTGTTGAATGTTTTTTTGGACAAGAGTGATTATGAATAGAACAATTTTTTTCTTCTGCTTCAACTTGTAACTTCAACAGCCCCGAAGCGGCTTGCAATCCCCACTCCACCAAGGCCCTTGGGAAGAGCAATAGCGAGGCGTCCTGTCGCTGGGAGCTCTTCGTAGAAATCGTAAACAAGAGGGTGTTGTGGTTGAAAAATAACATCGGCTACTTCATGTTGATGGACCTCTTGCGATGATTTTTTGCGAGTTAATGTTGCCGCATCGACCACATGTGCGATGGAAGCGACATGGGCTGAGACACGTTGTGTGGCGAGTTGCAAAATGACTTCTTGATGGAGGCAAAGTGGCGTTGCTTCAAACCAAAAAAGGCGAATGCCCAGACGATCGCTTTGCAAAGGAGGATGTTTGCTGGTGCTAGCGATGTCGCCTCGCTTGATCGCAATCAGATCTTCTAGTCTTATGGCGATTGATTCTCCTACAGTAGCCTTGGTGTGAGGAGAAGAAGCGCCCCATACTTCAATCGAATTCACACGACTCGTGCGATTTTTTTTGCTCTGTGGCCAAAAAGTTAGTTCTTCGCCAACCTTGAAAGAACCTGATTCTACCCGTCCCACGATGAGAGGCTCTTTCTCAAAATCATAAACATCTTGAATGATGAATCGAAGAGGAGCTGTTTCAAGAAGTGTTTGTGGTGTTAAAGCATGTAGGCTCTGGAGCAAGGTGTTGCCTCGGTACCACGATATGTGTGAGCTTGCGGAGACCACATTTTCTCCCAAGCGTGCAGCGATGGGGATAATCCGTGGTGTAGGAAGATGGAATTCTTGAAATAACTTTTTAATGACTTCGGCCATCTTCTCGAAAGCTTCCTGTGAAAAATCAACAAGATCGAGTTTGTTGATGACCACGAGGATTTGATAAATGCCAAGAAGTGACAGTAATTGCACGTGGCGTCGCGTCTGTTCTTGAAGGCCATCGACAATGCTCACGAGCAACAGGGCAGCATCGGCAGAAGATGCCCCTGTGAGCATGTTTTTTAAAAATTCTTTGTGTCCCGGTGCATCGATCATGATGTAGCTGCGCTCCGCTGTTCGCAGTGGAATCTGTGTGATATCAATCGTGATATTTTCAGCTTGTTCTTCCAAAAAAGCATCCAAGACAAAGGCCCATTCGAGCGATTTTCCTTCGGCTTGACTGGCTGCCTGTACGGCTGCGAGCTGTTCCTCAGAAAGTGAATTCGTATCGTAGAGAAGGCGTCCCAAAAGCGTCGACTTACCATGATCGACATGGCCTACGGTGATGATACGAAGTGGGGGCAAAGTGTGATTCACAAAAAATAAGGGGCTGTACCAGATAACACAATAAAGTGATATCAAATACAGCATGAG
>JBMOFC010000046.1:0-15584 GCA_049314455.1 Chthoniobacterales bacterium | reverse complement strand
ATCAACTCAGACAATGGGTTGGAAAGAATTTAAACTAGTTATCTGGTACAGCCCCATTATTTTCATACGCTTCTTTATGCTCTAGAGGTGCCTCCGATCACATTTGAAGTGGCAAAAGCTTACGAGGGTAAGCATTATAAAGAAAGAGTTCACACGACCACAAACCTATACTACCAAGCAGCAGCTCAGTTTCAGGATCATTTTCAAAAAGAGGATGCCATTGCCAATGTTCTTACCCAGCCGCCTCCTAAGGTTCTGAATATGCTGATTGTAGACCGTGAGAAAAATCAACATTCAACACAGAACATCTTCAGTCCCATTATGTTTTCTCTTGATGGTTCAAAAGATGAAAATAAAGAAGAGCAATCTGTTGTTTCTTACGAGCCGGTGATGATCTCCGTAGTACCAAAAGATGTTCCTCACACATACGTCTTTCTTAAAAAAGAGGGATCATGGTTTGAGGTGAATGATAATCTGATTTTTCAGATCCCAAAGGCATGGGAAAAAGATTTAGAAGGATTTTTTAGCCAGTCTGCTACGTTAATTACTTATGAGCGAATTCCAAACAATAGCTCGATATCAGAGGTGCGAGCACCTGAAAAACAAGATCTCTCTCGAGATCTACCGGCTCAACTGAAAACTAATGGAATCGATATTATTGATCGCGCTCTCCACTCTCTGAATGGGTGCCCGGAGTCCTTTTTTATAGCGCATGCGACTGGTTGGTCGTCGTCACAATCATAATACGGAATTCGCAAGGGGGTGTAAGGGTGTATGAATTTTTCCAAGGCACCTGTTCACAGAACTGGAGATGAGAAAAGCGGCTTGTTCTTTTGGTCCCTAGCTTTGTTGTCAGAGCTTGACTGATGTACATAGCGTCTCCCTCTTCCTCCTTGCTAGAAACCAAAACTCCAGAGCTCAATAGTCTCCTTATTTAGTGGAAGTGGTATAAGGTCACGCTAGCAATAAATATTCGCTGCGTACTGTCATTCTATCCGGCCCTGTGAACGAACACCTCTTAAAGTGGGCATTTCCCTCTTGTGTTTTTTTCCCTCTCCGATTACTGTTGCTTCATGAAGAAAGCAACAAAGACTCTTTTCAAAGATACGGATTTCAAGCTGGTGACGGAATTCATCAAGCCTGATAAAAAAAAGCGGATTACACTCGGTGCTGCTTGTGTTATGGAAGCTTTTAATATCTATCTCAACAAATTTGGTCAAATTCTCTTGGACCCTGTGTGTGCCGTTTCAGCATCGGAAGCGTGGCTTCATGAAAACAAGGCAGCCATGGCTTTGTTTGAACAAGGAATTCAAGAACCGGCTGCAAGCAAAGTGCATGGTCTTGGTTCTAGGTCGAAAACAAAACCAAAGAAAAGAAATGAGATTGCTTCATCAGGAAAATTTTTTGGTTCTTCCAGTCGAGGCAAGAGCTATACAAGCTAGATTGTTATGGCATCAAGAAATCAAGGCTATCCATCCTTTTGATGAATACTGATACCAACGATCGCCTCAATACCCGTGCTGCTGGTGTCGTGGCTGGAGCAGTGATGCTTAGTCGGCTCTTGGGCCTAGCACGTGAACTCATCTTTGCAGGGCTTTTTGGGGCAGGGCGGGGGATGGATGCCTTTATCACGGCTTTCCGGGCCCCGAATTTGCTACGTGATCTTTTTGCAGAGGGGGCGTTATCGACTGCTTTTGTCACGGTTTTTTCTCAACAAATCGCCAAGCATGGGGACGAATCGGCCTGGAAGCTTGCTTCCAAGATGATGACCTTGACCACGGTTTTTATGAGTTTGGTCTCGCTACTCGGAATTCTTTTTGCACCTCAACTCATCTCTATCCTGGCTCCTGGCTTTTCTCCTGAGAAAGCGGAACTAACGATTTTCCTGACCAAGGTGATGTATCCTTTCATTTTGCTCGTTTCGCTTGCAGCACTGGTGATGGGAATGCTCAATGCAAAAAATATTTTTACGGCTCCTGCACTTGCTTCGAGTTTTTTTAATTTAGGATCGATCGTTGGAGGGGTCGCTTTTGGGTGGTACCTGGATCCTCATTTTGGAGAGAGAGCATTAACTGGACTTGCTCTTGGAACCTTGCTCGGAGGATTGTTGCAGCTCATGGTGCAGCTTCCCAGTCTTTCCAAGGCTGGCTTTCGTCTCGTGCTCGATTTTCAATGGCGTGATTCTGGTGTGAAACAAGTACTTCTCTTGATGTTGCCCGCTGTTATTGCAGCTAGTGCGGTTCAGATCAATGTGATGGTCAATAGTATTTTTGCCTCTTACCTTGGCGATGGGCCTGTGAGCTGGCTTTCCTACGCCTTTCGTCTGATGCAACTGCCACTCGGTGTTTTTGGGGTCGCGATTGCAACGGTGACACTGCCACTAGTTTCAAGGATTGCTGCTCTGGGCGATCTCACTAAATTTCGCGCAACGCTTGCACGCGCGTTGCGATTGGCCCTTTTTTTAACACTTCCCTCGGCTGTGGGGCTGATGATTTTAGCACAGCCGATCATTGCCCTCATTTATGAACGTGGAAAATTTTACCCCCACGACACCTTGCAAACGGCCGCTGCACTGCAATTTTACGCCATTGGTCTGGTTTCTTATTCCTGCATTAAAGTTCTCTCACCAGCCTTCTATGCGCTAAATCATCGTTGGACACCGATGATGGTCAGTTTTTTTTCTATTGCGCTCAATTTGCTCTTTAACTGGATTTTTATTTTTCAACTTCACATGGGGCATCGAGGATTGGCCCTTTCCACAGCCTTGTCGGCAACGCTGAATGTGGGACTTCTCTATTTTTTTATGGTTCGTTTTGCAGGAGCCCTTCATTTTCGCGAGTTACTCTCGACCGTGTGGCGCTGCAGCATGGCCACGGTTCCAATGGTGGTGCTCGTCTGGTTTTCTTCCCATTGGTTAGCGCAACTCCACGGCATGCCTCTCATTTTCAGACTGGGAGGCTTGCTGTTCATTATTGCAGCGGCTGTTGTGCTCTTTTTGGGCTCTTGCCTACTCTTGAAAGTGGAAGAGACTTCAGACGCTGTGTCGATTTTGAAACGACGGTGGAAGCGGATGAAAAGTTAAAAGTTTTTACGAAGGCATCTACTTAGAAAATAGGTTCATTTTTTTGACTTAAATATCAATTTAATCGCATAAATAGATTTTTTTGATATATTCGTCATTATGAAAAGTATTCAAGAATTAGGCCAAGCCGTAGCGCTACGTAGAAAGTCTCTAGGCTATCGCCAGGCTGTTGTGGCCAAGCAGAGTGGTATTGCTGCGGAAACACTCTCTCGTTTTGAGCGGGGTTGTTGTGCTGAATTTGGCTCCAGGAAATTGCTAGCACTCTTAGCGGTATTAGAAATGGAAATTCAATTTGTTGAGGAAGAGAATTCGGGCTCTCTGGATGAATTGAGTAAAGAAAGGTCGATATGAAATTAGGAGTTTATAGCGTATTAAATTGAAAAGGGCACGCCATAAGCGTGCTCTTTTTCCTTAGGACTGCGTTTTCAGATCTTGCGTTATCTTCAGATAGCGCTTCGATCTTCAGCATTATCCTAAGAAAAAATTTCTGCGCTTCTAATGCGCCCTTTTCAATTTAATGCGCTATAACCGTGTCTCTGGACTTAGAAACTGGTCCTCGGGCGCAGCTTTAGAATAATTTCTTCAATGATTACTGATTGTTCTACTCACAGCATTAGCACCGGTAGAAACATCAGCCCCAAGAGCGCTGACATCGCGGCCAACGCCGCTAATCGTGTTACATCCAGTCATGGTTGTGATAGCAATGACGACAATTGAGAGAGAGAAGATCAGTTTTTTCATAGGGTTGTTTAATGCCAAAAGGAAGAGAGGTTGGCTACTAAAAAAAAAGTTATTTTAAGAAGTTTTCGTGGCCACAAAACTTCAAATGGGTTACTCTAATACGCTTTATCACCAAGCCGGCGTGGCGAAATTGGCAGACGCGCTAGACTCAAAATCTGGTATCCGCAAGGATGTGTGGGTTCGACCCCCTCCGCCGGCAGAGTAACTACTGCGTAGTTATAGTCTTTTAAATCCATAAGGGCACGATCTGAACTTGCTCTTTTTTTTGATAACAGCGTTCTTATCACTCACGTTATCTTAAGATAGCGCTCGCTCTTCGGCCTTGTTATCAAGAGAAATTTCATCGTCTTATCGCGCCCTTCTTTCTTTAAAAGACTATAGTTTAAGCGGAAAGTTTAAGTTTTGAGTTTGCCTTTGGCAAAATTGTAAAAAGAGCGAAGCCACGACACTTCAACTTCAACTAATAACTTCAACTGTATCACGAGCCTTGCGAGTGATGCTTCAGCCATGAACCACTACAGCTGGGAAAGCGAACAAGAAAAAAAGCCATGGTATCGGCGTTGGTGGTTTGTGCTGTCGGTAGTATTATGCGTGCTAGGAGCGGCAGCGGGTCTTCTTGGCTACGGTTATCTCTACTACAAATTCGCAGATCAGGTCGAAGGGTATGACCTCTCGAAGCTTGAGAAGATGGAATCCGCGAGCGTCATTTATGATCGGAATGGAATTCAGATCGGGAAGATTTTTATTCAAAATCGATTGCCGATTCCTTTTCCAGACATTCCCCAAAACATGGTTCGTGCAATTATTGCCGAAGAGGACAATCGATTTTTTGAGCACGATGGGGTGGATTATTTTGGGGTGCTTCGTGCTGCTATTAGTAATTATCGCCAAGGCCGCATCAAGCAAGGTGCTAGCACTGTGACTCAGCAATTAGCGCGCAATTCCTTTGACCTTCGAGAGCGGAGTATTCAACGCAAGGTGGTGGAGATGTTTTTGGCACATCGTATTGAGCGTTCTTTTACGAAGGAAAAGATTATGGAGCTCTACTTGAACCGCGTCTATTTCGGGAGTGGCTTTTATGGTGTGGAAGCAGCATCTATGGGGTATTTCGGAAAGCCTGCTAAAAAATTAACAATTGCAGAAAGTGCGATGCTAGCCGGCTTACTCAAGAGTCCCAATGCTCTTTCTCCCTGGAATAATCCGAAGGGGGCGCTTGCCGTGCGCGACTTTGTGCTCACGCGCATGCAGGAGTTGGGTTTTTTAACAAAGGATGAATTAACCGCAGCACTGCAACTTCCACTGGGGGTTCAAAAAAGAAGTAATCCTTTTAAAGTTTCCTATGCGATCGATTTGGTCCGTCAACAAGCTATTGCCGCTTTGGGGTATCAACGAGCGATGAATGGTGGAGTGCGTATCGACACAACTTTTGATTCACATCTGCAGCAAGTCGCAGAAAATGCGTTGCGCCAAGAGCTCGATCAAATCGACAAAACAAAGGGATACGATCATGAAACCTATGCCGACTATCATGCGCGTAACAGTCAACTCGAAGAAATAGTCGCTCGAGGTGGCTTTGTGAATTTTCCAGCTCCGGCTTATTTGCAGGGGTCTGTGCTCGCTATCGACAATCAGAGCGGAGGGATTTTGGCTTTAGTTGGGGGGCGTGATTTTATGCACAGTGAATATAACCGTGCCTTGCAAGGACGACGTCCTCCAGGAACGCTCTTCACCCCTCTTGTTGCTGCTGCTGCCTACAACAAAGGGATTTTTCCAGGTGAGTCTGCGGATGATAGCTGCATGGACAATCATTATGTCATGATCGGTGGAGAGACCGGTATCTTGGGAGAGTGGGGCGTAGAGCGAGCAGATAACAGCTACGAAGGACCGATGACGTCACACGAAGCTGTGGCTCGTGGGAAAAATGCAGCCGTTGTGCGATTAGGCTTTTTAACGGGAACAGAAGCACTCCAGCAACTCTGCACCAAGGCAGGAATTCATTCTCCTGTGCGTGAATTTTCAAATGCCTATCTTGGTTCGAGCGAAATGGAGCTTGATGAATTAACACTCGCTTTCTCCATCTTTCCAGGCCAGGGAAGTCGTCCGGATAAACTCCATGCGATTACTAAAATTACCGATGCTGATGGAGCTTTGCTTTTTGAAACAGAGACTAAACGCGTGGAGGTGATCTCGCCAGAAGTGGCTTTTCAAACACACTCGATTTTGGATGAGGCGTTGCATCAGGTATACGCTACTGAAATGAAACAAGATGGGCTGTCTCCTTTTCCTTCCGGTGGAAAAAGTGGTACCGCTTACGATTTTACGGATCTCTGGTTTGTGGGTTACTCGAGCGAGGTGACCTGTGGTGTCTGGCTCGGCTACGATAAGCGGCAGAAAATATACCGTGGTGCTTTTGGAAAAGATCTCGCCCTACCTGTTTGGTCAGCCGTGATGAATGCTGCGCTCCCGACTTTTATCCCAAAGCCAATCACACCCCCAGCAACACTCCATCACGTTGCTATCTGTCGTTCTTCGGGATTGCTCGCTACAGATGGATGTCACAAAGCGAACACCGTCGTTACCGAGTATGCCACGGATGCCCAGATGCCAAAACGCCAATGCGACGTCCATGGCGACGCCCCTCACGATTATACGAAAGAGGTCGAAGAGGGGGAATGGCCTCGCGCGGTTGCTGCGATCGATTTGAACAACATCAAGCCGATCATTGTGACAGGACCAACGCTCTTGGCTTCCACTGATGCCTATCAGGCCATTGTTCCTCCTGTTCCTGAGCAACCGATCAATCCTCATCTTCCCGTGGCTAAGGCTATTGCCGTTGATCAAAATCATTTGGAAATAACTCCATCTCCGTCAGCTTCTCCAGCTGATGCTCCACATGTGGAAAAAGCGATCGCTGTAGAAAAAGCAGTTCCGATTGAAAAGGCGATTCCCATTGAGAAGGCAATCCCTGTGACTCCTGAAGTCCGTCGTGCCGAGCCCGTCCGTCCCATAGATCTTCCGAGCGGTACTCCTGTTATGAATCTTTCTGTGCCAAAGGCGATTAAGGTGGTGGAGTAGGCTGAGGTATATCCGTTCCAGCTATTCTCTCAGCCATCAAGGCTTCTATTGTAGTATGTGTTGAAAGATTGCGAACCTGGTTAGTTGGAATTTCGGCTTCAGCCAGTGTTCCTAGCGTTGCTCGGACAACCGGATAGCCATCAGGGTTATTGGGAGTTCTTGCTGTTTTAGCAATCACATGATCTGGGGCGAATTGGATTGTAGTAGCATCAGCAAAAGGAACTGCCTCGGGTTCTATAATTGGTCTGCTGGCATCATCGTACTGATGGATTCCTTGAGTAGCGGCTTCGGCAGCAGAAATATGAAAAGCACCGGGAGGGCTTGCTAAGGAGTGAGCTCGTTGCGCATCGGTGAAAATGCGTGTGGCATTTGCAAGTGCCGTATAATCATGAGAGGCTTCCGTGATTGCATCAGCATATTGGGCCCATGATTTTGAGTCGTTATTCAAAATTTCAAAGGCGGTGCGAAACGATTGGATCGCCTTGATTAAAGCTCTTCTACAAGGTTCATACTCGGGAAGTGCACGATTGATTTGAGGGCCTTCTAAGGAGGCTTCGATATTTAAGAGAGTGTTGTGAAAGCTAGAGAGATTATTACGAGCTTCTGCCACATCATTGGGAAGTAAGACAGAAGTACTAAAAACAGAAGTTGAATCAGTACAAGGATGGAGCTCGCTGACTGCCACTACTGTTCTCACCGGATTTCCGATTAATTGCATGAAGTAATCGAGGGAGCTTGTCATCTCCTGATGAGCAATAGGATTAGGAAAGAGCGCTCGGAGGCTTATTCCCTCGAGGTTTCCTTCAGGGGCAGTCGCTGGTGCTGCATCTCGAACTATTGAGTTGGATTCCTGAATTTCAGGATTGGCGTTCGGGTTGCTGTTGACCTGAGTGAGATTCGAAGTGTTCATGGTTTTTTGGTTTTGGATTTTTCGAATGATCGATTGAATTTTTAATAAAGAAAAGTAGTATCTCTCGGATGCACAAAATCGTTTTTATTCGTCATGGGGAGAGTCTTTGGAATCAAGAAAATCGTTTTACTGGTTGGACCGATGTCGATCTCACAGAAAAAGGAGTCGCCGAGGCCAAGGCTGCTGGAGCGCTGCTGCGTGAGGAGGGGTTTAGCTTTGATATGGCTTTTGTCTCCGTACTCAAGCGAGCACTCAAGACGGCCTGGATGATTCTTGAGGAGCTCGAGGAGCTTTGGGTTCCGATAGAACGTTCTTGGAAGCTCAATGAACGTCACTACGGTTCCCTACAAGGGCTTAATAAAGCGGAGACTGCTGCCAAGTATGGTGATGCTCAAGTGCTCCTCTGGCGTCGGAGTTATGATGTGGCACCACCACCGCTCGAACCAGGTGATGAACGTGCTCCTGCTTATGATCCCCGCTATGCAACGCTTTCAAAAGATGAGCTGCCTCTCACCGAATGTTTAAAAGATACTGTCGAGCGGGTCCTTCCGTATTGGGAAGAGAAGATCGTACCTGCTCTTCGTGCTGGAAAAAAAATCATTGTTGTGGCCCATGGAAACACAATTCGCGCCTTGATGAAACATCTCGATCAACTTTCGGAGGAGGAAATTCTGCACGTCAATATTCCAACGGCAGTCCCTCTTGTTTACGAACTCGATGAGGCGCTTCATCCACTGCGGCACTATTACCTAGGCGATCAAGAAAAAATCGCAGTAGCGATCGGGGCTGTGGCCTCACAGGGGACCCGTTCGGAAAATGGGTAAGGCTGGAGGGCAGAAAAATAGGGGTCAGGCTAAGAATATTGACAAAAATACGGCTACAGAACAGTCACCACTCAAGTTAAATTTTTTGTCAATATTCTTAGCCTGACCCCTATTTCCAAAACGAAACCACTGCTCCCAGCACCAGGGCTCCATCCGTAGCGAGCGAAGCCACTTCATAGCCATAATGTTTTGCAATTCCAGGTACAAGAGATAATCCCATCAGACTTATGAAAAACGCCGTAACCATAGGAGCATTGCCAGCAAGGTGATTCAGTAGCAAGAGGGTGAGCCCACTAGGCACAATCCATGATGGTGAGGGGATTAGATATCTCGATAGATCGGTTCTATCAACAACTCGCTCTAAGCGTGCAATGAGGATGCAATTGATTGTGTTGAGAATAAGAAATCCCATCATCGCGAACAATAAAATCGTATACTCGTGGGTGTGAACGAACGGAACCAATCCACAGCCGAGTGTGAAAATCAGCGAGATAAGAATCTCTTTTCCACGTGGCCAGATCCCACCGGTAAGCAGGGAGGTGTTGAAAAAAAGATAGAGAACGGTGATTAGGCCAAGCACGCTTCCTGCAACGAGCAAAGAAGACGAGATCTGTGGCAAAAGCGCAATATCGATGAGCAATACTAATACGATGGCACTGACAAAAAAGAAACGATGTTTGAGAACAAAATAGTGACGTGGCGCTTGATTTGTGTTTTTTAATTTTGTCCTACTTGTTGCATCTAGCAAATGATCCACAATGTAGATGATCCAAACAGAAATTCCCAAAAGAGCCCGTTCTTGCCAGGTGGGATGAACATGGCTAGCCCGCGCTAGAACCTCTTGCCAAGAGAGTGCGACAAGCACGGCATCAAGCGAAAAGAGGCTGAGCCAGCGGATCCAAAGAATATTCACAGGAGGAAAAATACAAAATAGGGGTCAGGCTAAGAATATTGACAAAAGTACGGCTACAGAACAGTCAGCGCTCAAGTTAAATTTTTTGTCAATATTCTTAGCCTGACCCCTATTTTTCTACTTCAACAGCTGCCTAGCAGCTCTACCGCCGCTTCCAAGGAAGCACTATCACTAATGCTAATGACCTCTGTTCCCTTGCGGATGCGGTTGACGAGTCCAGCAATGACTTTTCCTGGTCCACATTCGATAAAGCGTGTGCAATGGCATTCCTCAAGGAGGTATTCAATCGTTTCGGTCCATCGGACCGATCCTGTGACCTGATCGGCGAGGGCGCTGCGAATGGCTTCTGGTGAAGTTGCAGGACGTGCATCGATATTGCAGATGACAGGAATGGAGGGGGTCGTCATCGGTGTTGCCTCAAGAACGATGTTCAGTTCCTGACGTGCAGAATTCATGAGGCGAGAATGAAAAGCTCCTGCCACAGTCAGTTCGATGGCTTTGCGAATGCCATGTTCTTTGGCAAGGGCGATGGCGTTGGTAATATTTTCTTTTTTGCCAGAAATGACGATTTGACCGGGAGCGTTAAAATTTGCGACATCCACATCAGCAATCGCTGCAAGACGACGGACTGCTTCTTCTTCGGCTCCAATAATAGCAGCCATGCTTCCCTCCGTCTCTTCACAGGCCTCTTGCATGAATTGAGCACGCTGCGCGACGAGTCGTAGGCCCGTTTCAAAATCAAATGTTCCTGCAGCCGCATGAGCAGTGAATTCTCCGAGTGAAAGACCCGCTGCTGCATGAAAGGTGAGTGAGGGGACTTTTTCCTTTAAGAGAGCCAAACAGGCAAGTCCATGAACGTAGAGTGCAGGCTGGCAAATCACAGTTTGCGTAAGTTTTTCTGCAGGCCCCTCAAACATGATTTGAGAAAGAGGGGTGTTGAGTATGACATTGGCCTCTTCAAAAAGAGCAGCTGCTGTTGGAAAATTCAGTGCCAGGTCGCGGCCCATGCCTACGGCTTGGGCTCCTTGGCCTGAGAAGAGAAGTGCGGTGCGGGGATGGGACATAGAAAAAAGAATTTACAGGGATGGAAGAAGGAAATTATTCACAGGAATGAAAAGGATGCAAGGGATGGAAGAAAAAAACAATAAAGAGTGAAGAGTAAAGGGTAAAGTGTAACTAGCCCGAATATTTCATACTGATCTACTGTGGAAGCCGGGAAGGCTGATGGATGCTGCGTTGAGCTCGAAGTCTTCCTCAGGCAGTGTGTACACACACAGCCGTCGTCAGACTCCATCGCTCGCCTTACCCCATCAGCCTTCGCGGCTCTCTCGTCACGATCAGTATGAAATATCCGGGCTAGCCGAGCGAAGCAAGGCCAGGTCGCTCGTAACGAAAGCCGTTCAATACTGGAGTTGCAGTCATTTCTTTTCCGAGTCCAAGAAATTGAAATTGGCGTCCCATCGTTTCTGGGTGGAGAAGGGTTTGGAGGCGTCGGAAATCACGTTGTGTGCCCGCATTCGGTGGCTTTCCCTCGAAGGTGCGTAGCCATTCTTCTGAGACTCCTATGAGAAAATGATGCTGGTCGCTAAAGCCAAGGAGGCTCCAAGCGAGCTGTCGTGCGGTTTCCGCAAGTGCTGTAAAATCAACATGAGCAGTGATATCTCGTTTTCCTGGTTCTTCGAGTGGATTGTCATAGCGTCGATGTTCGTAGTAGCACGCAATACTTCCTTCGGCGCGGTAGGGAGCAAAACGCTGGGGAGCAGCATAACCATAATCAGCAATGAGGATCATTCCACGTTTCATGCGGGAGGCAATCTTCGTGAGCCAGGGAGCAATGCCAAGGCGCACCTCCCATAGAAATCCAGGAGCGAGCGAGCGTGGTAATGATGCTGCAACCGTGTCAAGTTCTTTTTCTTCGATCGGAGCTGTGATCCAGGAAAAAGCGTGCTCTCCTGTTTGAATGACTCGTTTTTCAAGCCACTCTTCTCTATTCCAAGTTAATAGGTGAACGGGAAACGCATCGATGAGTTCATTAGAAAAATGGATTCCTTCAAATTCAGGAAGCTCGCTGAGTTGTGTCACCCAAGAAATATTTTTGAAGTATTCTAATTTTTCTTGCTGCGCATGTTGATGAAGCAAAAATGGCTCGACGATATAGTAGTGAGTAGCATCAAAAATTTCTGGAGAGGCTTGTAGTGCTTCTAAAATATCGAGCGCGAGCGTTCCATCATGTGCTCCTTGCTCCACGATAGAAAAAGGTTTTGGCTTTCCCAGTTTTTCCCAGAGGTCTTGGAAAAAGAGCGCTAGTATTTTTCCATAGATGTTCCCGACACTCACATTGGTAAAAAAATCTCCCTGCCTTCCAATGCGTACTCGGCCCGAGGCATAGTAGCCATGCTCTGGATCGTAGAGTGCTTTTTGCATGAAGCTGGCGAAAGAGAGGGAGGTCATGGGCTGGAGGCTGCTACGCAGCAGTTGAAGTTAAAAGTTGAAGCAGCAAAAAAAGAGTGAATTTCGGAAAACCATTGACTTGGAAGATACGTTTTTTGCTGCTTCAACTTCAACTTTCAACTTCAACTGTGCCTGTTCTTGTGAACAGGTACATTATTTCTTCCCCTTCCAATAAAACATCATCCCAATGCCAATGCAGATCCCGAGGGATCCGATCCATTTGAAGAGCCAGCCTGGATCGTAGAGGACTTGAAGTGTGGTTTCTTCGGGATTTTGTGGGTTCCATTCTGCTTGCGAAAATTTATAATTGATTCCTGTTATGTTCGCCAAGAAGCCTCCAGGAAAGCTTGCAGGGTGATTCATACGAATGAGACGGTCACGCGAAACACCAGTTTTGCGATCCTGAAAACGGACCGTTGCTTGAAAATCTCCTGGCGTTTCGGTTCCTTCATCGCGGGGAATTTGGAAATCGAGGAGCTCGATTGAAAAGGGGATAGGGTGTAGTTCTAGGCCATAACCGACACGGATCGGGACGTTATTCAACACAAGGGGAGTGATTTGTCCCGAGGCAACCCAGGTTGCTCTGCTTTTTATTCCATCTTGGTTTTCAAGAAAAGCGTGAAAACCGGGGGCACCTTCAGATCTATTTTTTGGAGAAGAAGTTGTTGTGGCACGTGGTAGCGTTGAAAAAACAATTTGTTCATGATGTCCACTTTCAAGCAGCTCGAGCTGCCAATCAGCCCAACCGAGTGGCATGGTGTTTCCTGGAAGTAACGTTCCATTTTTTTTCACAATATCATTGCGTCCTAATAAAAAATGAACTGTGTCACTTGTACGATCGAGCGCTAGTTCTAGCCACGGTTTGTGGGTTGCGGCAGGAATCATGATGACGTTGTTCGTAATCGAGGTTGCTGAAGGGCTTGTGACGCTCGTTGTGGGGGTCGCTGGTGCTGTTATTTCTTTGGCCGGAGGCTCGAGTGGCTTGTCAGAACTGAAGAGTTTGATGGTGGCAAGACCAAAAAAATCAAAGTGATCAGTATCATTCTCCCCCAAACCTAAAGCTACGAGATGTTCTTGATGTAATGCTTGGCTGCTAAGACGTAAAAGCACAGCTATGTGTTCTTCTTTTCCCTCGCTGTTAACGAGTTTAGGTTGTTCTTCCAGGGCGTCACTCCATCCATCAATGATCATCTGAAGCTTTGTTTCTGGAATAGGAAGTCGTGTGGGATGGTTTGTGGAGGGGCGTGCGAGGGTCGCATCAAAAGGAAGAAGATAGAGATGGTAGTTGAGTGGGGTTTCGATTTCTAAAACACTTTGGCTGGTCGTGATTTTTTGAACTTGTGTTCCGTGAACGTGCAAGGTGACATTCCCTTCAAATCCTAACTTGGATCCAATGGCAGCTCCGATGAGCAGCGTGATGATTCCATAATGGGTAATGACAAAGCCGAGGTGCTTTTTTTCCCAGGGCCAACGTGTCATGGTAACGGCAAAGAGATTCAGGCACAACAGGCCCAACCAGGCAAGGAACCAAGGGGCTTTGTAGATCATGGCATGAGCTACTTTGCTATCAAAATGCGATTCCGTAAAGGTCGCTACGGCACAAGCAATACCGATAGTTGCGAGTAAGATGAGGGCAAGTTGCAGCGATCCTAGAAGATGAACGACCTGCCAGAAGAGGGATTTTGTTTGCCTCTCCGCGATGATAGCACGGCGAGTTTGTGCCTTATTTTTTAAGGGGTAGGGTTGTTCTATCTTCGGTTTCTCTGAATTCATGAAGGAGAAAAGATAGCGCAAGGAAGATGAATCTGCTATTTGATAAAGCAGATTTTTTTAAAACATGGATCATTTCTTACAGCATTGGATCAATCGTGAGATGACTTCTCCCGTGATGGATCATTTCATGGCAGTAATAACGAATTTTTCTCTCTGGCGTCCTATTATTATTGTCGCTGTGATGGCCAGTTTGCTTTTCGGTCATTTTCGAGTACGTATCATGCTGCTCGCGTTGCTCATCACGCTTGGATTGACTGATGGTATGATCGTCAATGGAATGAAACATCTGGTGGGGCGTCCTCGTCCTTTTCAGGTAGAACCTGGAACTCGTGTGGTGAAACTGGTTCCGGCATCGCCTCAAATAAAAACGCTCTTGTTAACCCCAAATGTTGATTTTTGGTTAACACCTCCTCCGGGAACAACGGTTAGAGGAGTCTCTTTTCCTTCGTCGCATGCTGCTAATATTTTTGTCCTAGCAACGGTTATTTTTTTATTTTATCGGCGGCTGGGATTTTTTTTCTACAGTATTGCTCTGTGTGTTGCGTACTCTCGGATTTATACGGGTGCACATTGGCCATTAGATGTTCTTGTGGGCGCTCTCATAGGCATTGTCGATGGGGTTGTGGTTGTTTTTGTGATGAATCAACTTTGGAAAAAATGGGGAAAGAAATTTTTTCCAGTACTTGCAGAGCGGCATCCTGTTTTAATTTAAAGTGCGTAACTACCAAGATTATTTCATTTCTTCGAAATAAAATAACCTTGGTAGTGTTTAGGAGTTTAAAAGTCTAGGGGTTGAGGGGAAAATTCTTGAAATCATGAATACAATACGCAACGCGATCTTCAGCAGCATGTATTCAAACAAGCTGCGTAGCAGCTTCTAGGGTATCCCCTAAACTTCTCAATCCCTCAACCCCTAAACCGTCTCTACCAACGGAACGTTGGTAGGGATTGAAATACTCTAAATTAGTGGTGATCGCTTTAATCAATGATACAATGGGCATGCCATGAGTGACTCTTCCTCCAATCCTGATCCTAAAGATTTTCTTGCAACGCCCAATCCCTTGATAACAGAGGCACAGGAAGCAACTTCTCTTTTGCGTCATCTTGGGAATCGCTTATTGACTGGCGTTGCGGTTGCAGTTCCTATCATTGCGACTGTTTTAGTGTTAGAAATTTCCTATAATTTCATCAATGGAGTAACGGCTCCTCTCTATCGAGCGCTCAAGATCAGTATTCCTGGGCTTGGCTTTATCACCACATTGCTCCTTTTGATGTTGCTTGGTTTTATGGCCTCGCATGTGGTCGGCAATAAAATTTTACAAATGCTCGAACGTTTTATCGGTCGCATTCCCCTAGTTGCCCAAATTTACAGCGTGGTCAAGCAAGCGCTAGAATCGTTCAAGACCATGAAGTCGACCGAGAACTTCAAGCGTGTTGCCTACGTGGAGTGTCCCTCAACCGGTTGTATGTTGGTTGGGTATGTGACTGGGCAAATCTTCGAGCCCAATTTAGGTGGCACGATGACCATGGTCTTTGTGCCTCATTCTCCCAATCCTCTCACGGGATTTTTAATCATTGTGGAAAATCACAAAGTAGTTGAAAGCACATTGACCCTCGAGCAAGTAACCAAGCTCATTATGTCAGCGGGGTTAGTAGCGCCTGCCATGAAAATTTCTTAGAGCATTTTCAAAAATTCTGTAGCCGCGCCTTGTTGTGTCACTCCGAACGTCATCCCCGCGAAGGCGGGGATCGTGTCCTCTAGTATCGCTGGCTACACTGCGGGTCTGCGCTCCTCGTTTGACTCGCTTTGCGAAG
>JBMOFC010000045.1:0-16208 GCA_049314455.1 Chthoniobacterales bacterium | reverse complement strand
ACTCAGACAATGGGTTGCGAAAAATTTAAACTAGTTATCTGGTACAGCCCCAAAATTTATTTTGGACAAGAGTGTTAGTAGATAGAAGATAGGTTTTAATCTGTTCGCATAGATAAACAGAAGAAATGTTCTTGTAAGATGGCTTTGATCCTATCTTCCATCTTCTTACCCATTCCTCTGAACGGATACTCCAACTGTAACCGGTCTCTTGAGCGGTACGACATTCGAGCCAGCCAGCAGCCGCCTATCGATGTGTCGTTAAGAAGATCGCTACCCCCGCAATGACTAAGGCCCCCAGGCCTGTATAAAAACAAACGAGGAACGTATCGCTCACCAGAGCTCCATTATTCATCGGCTGGCGGTAGGAAGTGCGCCCAGCAGTTTTTCCTTTACGTAAGAAACCATCGTAGTGACGCTGGAGCAAAAATGTTTCGACCTGACGCATAGTGTCAAGCGTAACTCCAACAATAATCAAAAGACCAGTTCCTCCGAAAAACTGAGCCGTCATGTAAGGAACTTGAAGGCCACGGCTTAAGAGCTGAGGCAAGATTGCAATCACAACTAAAAAAATTGCTCCAGCAAACGTCAACCGACTCATCGTGTGATCCAGGAAATCAGCCGTTGGCTTGCCAGGACGGATTCCAGGAATGAAGCCTCCATTTTTTTTGAGATCATCAGCAATCTGCGCTGGTTGAAATTGAGTTGCCACCCAAAAATAGCTGAACGAAAAAATGAGCAGTGCGTAGAGGAGATAGTGAGCCCAACCAATTGTTAAAGACGAGGCGAGTTCTTGAGCCCAGGCCTTTCCTGGAAAAGCCATATTGAGAATGGTGGAAGGAAAAAGCAAAATAGCTTGTGCAAAAATAATCGGCATCACACCGGCATAATTGACTTTGAGTGGCATATACTGTGTCTGGCCACCATAGACTTTTCTACCAACAACCCGTTTTGCATATTGAATGCTGATCTTGCGTTGTGCCTGCGTCACAGCAATCACCGAAGCGATCACGATGAAAAGGAAAGCACAAAGAATAACCAAAACAATCGGACTTACCATGGCAGCTTCACCACCCGAAGGCACAAAGGTCCGCCATGCCTGCACAAGACCAGCAGGTAGCTGTGCTAAAATACCCACAGTGATGATTAACGAGACTCCATTACCAATACCCCGTTCCGTGATTTGATCGCCCAGCCACATTAAAAAAAGCGTTCCTGCGGTCATCGTCATGACGGTAACGAGACGAAAGCCCAATCCTGGGTCAGCAACCAGAGGAATTCCAAGACGCATAATGGTGTCGGCAATGCCAGGAAGAAAGGGATTCGACTGTGGCGATTCGAAAGAAAGCGCCAACAACCAGCCTTGAAAAATGCAGAGAAAAATAGTAGCGTAGCGCGTATATTGCGAAATTTTTTGACGACCACCATCTTCACGTGCCAATTTTCCAAGTTTTGGAATAACAGCACCTAGGAGCTGTAGCATGATGGAGGCGCTGATATAGGGCATGATTCCCAAAGAAAAAATAGCACAGTTACTTAATGCGCCACCACTAAAGAGGTTAAACATGGCTGCTACACCACCTCCAACTTTGGCATCAGCAACATTTAAAAACCATTGGCGCAGTACTTGAGCATTGACTCCAGGGGTCGTGATGGCAGCACCAAGGCGCATGATTATAACCATACCCAACGTAAAAAGGGCTCGAGAGCGAAGCTCTGGAATTTTAAAAGTATTGGCAAAAGCGGAAATCATGAGAAGAAGTTGAACGCTGCTTCGCAGCTGTTGAAGCGTTAAAAAGTTGAGTGGGATGAATGCGTGTTAAGTTTTATCAAGTATAAATCCTAACCTATTTGCTAACACACTAAAGCAGCTTGATGAAATCTTTTCAACGTTTCAACTCTTCAAGGTTTTAACAGCTGCAGAGCAGCCAGATTTTTCCCGACGCGGGAGACGCTCACGTTTGACACGCTCCGCTCCTTTTTCAAGACGTCGTGTCTGTTCTACTTTCGCGGGACGCAACACCAGTTTTCCACCTACTTTTTCAAACTTCTCACGAGCGGCAGCACTTACCTTATCAACTTCCAGGGTGAGTGCCTTTTTAATTTCTCCACGTGCTAATAATTTGATTCCATCATTGCGACCATTAACGAGGCCCAGGGCTCGAAGTTTTTTCTCATCAATAATACCCCCTACTTCACAGCGTTCTTCCAACGTATCAAGATTGATAACGGCAAAAATTGGTTTGAAATTGGTATTGTTGAATCCTCTTTTAGGAAGACGACGGATAAGAGGCATTTGACCACCTTCAAACCCGAGACGAACACTACCACCGGAACGCGCTTTTTGACCCTTGTGACCGCGACCCGATGTTTTGCCATGGCCAGAGCTTTCTCCGCAACCGAGACGCTTGCGACGATGTTTGGCACCGGGACGAGGGGAAAGTTCATGAAGTCTCATAAAAAATTTTGGGAGTTTAAAAGTTGAGTATAATAAAAATAATGGTTCCTGTTTTTTTAAAACAAGACCTAATCGACGATGGTAACGATCTCTTCAACTACTTTGAGAGGTGACTCTATGACTGTTTCCAGGATTATTGGTATTTCTGGAATAGTCGGCTCTACTGAAGCAACATGTTTTGAAGTCGATGGCTTTTGGAATTTCTTTCCACGAAGATGATAGATTTCTTCCCGAGGACGTAGCTGTGACAGTGCATCCAAGGTAGCCTTAACGACATTGGCATGGTTGTTAGATCCAAGTGACTTCGCAAGGACATCACGAACACCAGAAGCCTCGATCACAGCGCGAACTCCTCCTCCAGCAATGATTCCAGTACCAGGAGAAGCGGGACGTAATAAAACACGACCACCACCATGGGTACCAATGACTTCATGAGGAATTGTTTTCTCGCCGATGGAAACAGAGAACATCGCTTTGTTAGCTGCCTCAGAACCTTTGCGAATTGCTTCACTCACTTCATTAGCCTTACCAAAACCGACGCCCACTTTTCCCTTCATGTTACCGCAAACAATCAAGGCACTAAAACTGAATCGACGTCCACCTTTGACGACCTTAGCACAGCGGTTAATAAAGACTACTTTTTCAACTGTCTCTTTGGGGGGAGCTTCACTTGTAGATTCGCGACGTGATGTCGTTCTTTTGTTCGATTTTTCAGACATAATATTTATCTCAAATAATTAAAATTCAAATCCTGCAGCACGCGCTGCATCAGCAAGCGCTTTGACTTTTCCATGATAGCTAAATCCACCACGGTCGAAGACAACTTTTTTGATGTTTTTAGAAAGACCACGCTCCGCGATAAGTTGACCCACTTTAATAGAGGTTGTTACATTGGGACGCGTCGTTGTGTCCTTACTAAATTTTTCCTCAGTGGTATGAACACTTGCTAACGTCACACCTACAGTATCATCGATAACCTGAGCTGTGATATGTTGTCCCGAAAAGTGGATAGAAAGGCGCGGGCGTTCTGTGGTGCCCGAAACTTTTTTGCGAAGGCGGCGGTGCCGCAATTGACGAGAAGAAATACTAGGCATAATAGTTGTCGATTATTGTTATTGAACGGTTTTACCTTCTTTGCGGCGAACTTGTTCTCCCGCATAGCGAATTCCCTTTCCTTTGTAAGGTTCGGGAGGATAGTAGGCACGGATATCTGCGGCAACCTGACCAACAAGATGTTTATCGATGCCTTCGATACTTATCTTGGTGCTATCAGTAACAACCACTTTAATTCCTTGGGGAATTTTGAAAAGAACTGGGTGTGAATAACCGATAGAAAGATCTAGGTGCTCTCCTTTCACTGCAGCACGAAAACCGACACCTTGAATTTCTAAATCACGGCGAAATCCTTCATGGACTCCATGAATCATGTTATTGACTAGAGCGCGTGCTAAACCATGAAGGGCGCGTGTTGCACGCAGTTCATTACTACGATTGAGGGTTACTATTTCGCCCTCAATATTAAGAGTAATAGCTTGAGGCAATACCCAAGAGAGTTTTCCCTTAGGACCTTCTACAGTAACAGAACCATTTTCACCTAAAATAATTTTAATGTTTTTAGGGAGTGTGATTGGAGTTTTTCCTATACGTGACATAATGATTGGGAGATAGAAGATAAAAAATGGAAGAGAGAACCTGCTAATACAGGAAAATAGAAATAATGATTATTTTGAAATTGATGAAATATTGCTGTTTTAATTTTGATTACGAACGATCTGCTTCAGTCTTTTTTAATTTGCTAGAGGCCTAGAGCCTTTTATCAGCATTTTCTATCTCTGATCTTCTCATTTTACCAAATTGTAGCGAGTAATTCACCGCCAATTTGCTGGCGACGTGCTTCATGACCAGTCAATACTCCTCGAGAGGTTGAAATAATGGCGATGCCCATATCTCCGAGCACACGAGGAATCTCTTGACTGCTAACATAACGACGGAGACCTGGTCGGCTAATACGGCGCAATCCCGTTACAGCAGATTTGTTTCCAACATAACGTGGAGTCACCTTTAAACGTGGATGCGCTTCTGTGTGGTCTAACTCATAACGCTCGATGTATCCTTCTTTTTTTAAAATCGCGATGATATCGCTTTTTATTTTGGAATAAGGAACAAAAAATTCTTTTTTATGGACACGTGTTGCATTACGAACACGCGTTAATAAATCAGCAATAGGGTCGGTTAAGGCACTCATGATTCAGAAGGGATATTGGAAGGGATTGGCTCTCCAGTTGTCTCAGCAGAGAGCTCTGCGTTAGTGTGATCATTGGAAACTTCTGCTTTTGTCGCCGTTTTTTTAGAACTATTACGACCAGCAAAAGGCATTCCTAATTCTGTTAGAAAATCTTTTGTTTCTTCGCTGTTCTTAGCAGAGGTTACAATAGTGACATCGAAGCCAATATTGCGTTTAATTTTATCAAGTTCAATTTCAGGAAAAATGGATTGATCGGCTACTCCGATAGTATAGTTCCCTTGGCCATCGAAAGATTTTGTGGAAACGCCACGGAAATCGCGAATACGAGGCAGGGCCATTTTGATGAAGCGTTCCAAAAATTCATACATGATCCGACCACGCAGTGTTACTTTTGCTCCGATAGCCTGACCTGCGCGTAGTTTGAAGTTAGAAATGCTTTTTTTAGCAATGGTTTCAACAGGTGTTTGACCCGTGATCAATGCTAATTCTTCTTTGGCAATTTCAAGTGCTTGCTTGACATCAGGAGACGAAGCCACAGAAGTATTGAGAACAACCTTGATGAGTTTAGGCACCTGGTGCTTGTTTTTGTATCCGCGCTTTTTTTGAAGCGCTGGAACTACTCTATTTTGATAATCGGTAAAAAATTCTGATGCTTGTTGCATGGCTACTTATTCCTTTTGATGAGACTGAGAGGCTGGAGCACTTTTTTTCTTGGGAGACTTTTCTTCGTCAGAAGATTCCTTTTTCTTAGAAGTTTTATCTTTGTTGCTGTTTTTAGAGGTTGTTTTTTTCCCAGCAGCCACTTTTTCAACTAATTTTACATTTGAAATATGAATGGGGCCTTCTCGCTCAATAATTTCACCTTGAGTTCGTTCTTGAGAACGTCCGAGATGCTTTTTAATCATACGAACACCTTCAATGAGCACCTGATTCTTCTCAGCAACCACCCGAAGAATCTTGCCTTCAGCACCGCGGTGGTTGCCGGAAATAACTTTCACAGTATCGCCTGTATGGACGTGCGTTTTATTTTTTTTCATCAACATCATATTACTTCAGGTGCAAGAGAGACAATTTTCATAAAGCTTTTTTCGCGAAGTTCACGGGCTACAGGGCCGAAAATGCGTGTTCCGCGAGGATTTTTATCTTTATCAATAATAACAATGGCATTTCTATCAAAGCGAACACAGAAACCGTTTTCACGAATAATGACTTGTCGTGTTCTCACAATAACGGCACGAACAACCTCTCCCTTTTTAACAGTTCCACCCGTTGATGCTTCTTTAACATTGGCCGTAATGATATCACCCACGCGAGCGCAAAGGGTCTTTTTACCAATAACACCAATCATTGTTGCCATGCGCGCACCGGTATTGTCGGCAACATCAAGGCGAGTACGTAAATAAATCATGATCGTAAAATAGTAATCTCCATTAATGCTTCATAATCTCCACCAAGCGCCAATGTTTCAAGCGACTGATAGGACGTGTTTCCATGATAGCAACGCGATCGCCAACTTTAGCTTCGTTGTTTTCATCATGGACGTGAAATTTTTTGACCTGCTTGACGATTTTCCCAAAGCGAGGATGCGGAACACGAGTCACTGTTTTCACCACAATAGTTTTATCCATTTTGTGAGAGATGACTTCGCCAGAACGTGTTTTACGCAATCCGCGGTTGTTATCTGCGTTAGAGTGCGTTTGATGCAATCCGCGGTCGTTATTATGATTTGCTGTATCGTTCATCTGTGAGCGTTATAAAAAAGTGGCGGAGTAAAAAAGTGAGAGAATAAAATTTAAGCTGATTTCTGTTTAAGGATGGTTTGAAGGCGCGCAATCTCACGGCGTGCAAGGCGCAACAAATGCGGCTTTTCTAGCTGACCAGCCTGTTGTTGCAGACGAAAATGAAATATTTCTTGACGTTGCTCCTGAATCCGAGAGGAAAGCTCTTTGGGGGTTAGTTCTTTAATTTCCGTAGTAGTCATAACTCAAATTGTTAGGCAACTGCATGATGGCGTGTGACAAATTTTGTACGAATGGGAAGTTTATTGGCAGCCAATCGAAGCGATTCGCGAGCGAGAGACTCAGGAATACCATCCAATTCAAATAAAATATTTCCGGGACGCACTGTTGCAACCCAATATTCTGGTTGGCCTTTACCTTTTCCCATTCGAGTTTCCGGCGGTCTGGCTGTCACTGACTTATCAGGAAAAATACGGATCCAAAGCTTACCTTTGCGCTTCATATTACGGGTTAGGGCGATACGTGCTGCCTCAATTTGTGTGTTTGTAATCCAAGCACGATCGAGTGTCTGCAGTCCAAATTCCCCGAAATCAATACTCAAATTACGCGAAGCCATACCGGAACGGCTTCCGCGTTGTGTCTTTCTATATTTAACTCTCTTAGGTAGTAAAGGCATGGCTTAAAATTAGTTTTCAGTTGTTCGTTCGTAGAAATCTTACTACGAAGCTTGTCAAAAAGTGGAAAAATTTTCGGTGGTCAGTGTTACGTTAGGCGGCAGCAGCAGTGGCTTGACGTGTATCAAGATTCGGACTCTCATCTTTTTTACAAATCCAGCACTTGATGCCAATTTTTCCAGCAACCGTATCGGCTTCTGCAAAACCATAATCAATATTTTTGCGAAGCGTATGGAGAGGTATTGTACCTGAGCGTACGATTTCCGTACGGGCAATTTCACTTCCTCCCAAACGACCTGAAGCACGTATTTTGATACCTTCAGCGCCAAGATCCATCGCAAGCTGCATCGCTTTTTTCATGGCGCGACGAAAGCCAATGCGGCGTTCTAGCTGAGAAGCAATACTCTCCGCAACAAGCGTTGCTTCGATTTCTGGTTGCTTTACTTCGACAATGTCTATCTTTGCCTGTTTTCCGCCAGCAAGTAAAGAAATTTCTTGCGTCATCGTATCAATTTCAGAGCCTTTGCGGCCAATGACGATCCCAGGACGTGCAGTCACAATAGTGACACGAACGCTATTCCAAGCACGTTCAATAATGATCCGAGAAACAGCAGCAGACTTTAATTTTTTCTTGAGGCCTCGACGAATTTTTGTATCGGCATGAAGAAAATCAGCAAACTCCTTTTCAGAAGCATACCAACGCGAACTCCAGTCCCGAGTGATAGGAAGTCGAAATCCGATAGGGTTAACTTTTTGTCCCATAAAATAGATACTTAAATGATTGGGTTGTGTGAGTAAAATTAAGAGGCTGTTTCTGAAGTAGCTTCTTTTAAAGCGGCTACTGGCTCTGTGATAAAGGCAGGAGCTGTTTCTACTTCTGGCTCAACTAGCTTAACTGGCTTTAGGGAAGAAGCTACTGTTGCTTTTGCGTGGTTCGTTTTTTTCTTAGAAGTCTTTTTTTTCTGAGGTCGATCAGCGCGACGATCAATAGGAATTTCATCTGTAAGAACAATACGAATATGACTCGTGCGTTTGCGAATGGCTCCTGCGCTTCCACGTGCTCTGGTCATAATACGCTTCATGGTCACGGCTTCTCCAATGACTGCTTCTTTAATAACAAGCAGCTCAGGGCGGAGGTTGTTGTTGTTCTCTGCATTGGCAAGCGCACTCTTCAACACTTTGAAAATCAAAGGAGCTGCTTTTTTAGGAACAAGTTTCAACTGTGCAAGGGCATCCAATGCGGGCTTCCCTTGAATTTCACGCGTAACCTCGCGAGCCTTGAAGGGAGAAATTTTTGCGTAACGATGGATTGATAATACTTGCATGAGAAGAAATCTAGAAATTACTTAGTAACTTTAGCTGTGTGAGAGCCATGTTTTTTAAAGATACGCGTTGGAGAAAACTCTCCCAATTTATGTCCCACCATATTCTCGGTGACGAACACAGGAATGAAAGAGCGTCCATTATGAACATTGAAGGTGTGACCGACAAAATCGGGAGCAATGGTAGAACGACGAGACCAAGTCTTAATCGGCTTTTTCATATTTGCTTCGTTGAGCTTATCGATTTTTTCGAGAAGCTTCCATTCGACAAAGGGACCTTTTTTGAGTGAGCGAGCCATAGTGGATTATTTCTTTTTACGACGTTGGATGATAAATTGATCAGAGGCTTTTCGTTTGGGACGCGTCTTAAAGCCTTTGGAAAGTTGACCCCAAGGACTCATCGGATGATGGCGTCCGCCACCACCCTTGCTTTTCCCTTGTCCACCACCCATAGGATGGTCCACAGGATTCATAGCCATACCACGCGTCTGAGGACGAATGCCAAGCCAACGACTACGACCGGCTTTGCCACTAGAAACATTCATATGCTCCACATTGCTCACTTGACCAATAGTTGCATAACACTCTTCGTTAATACGACGAATTTCTCCGGAGGCCATTTTAATGAGTGCATAGCCCGCTTCTCTATTGCTTAAAATAGCTTGTGATCCGGCGCTACGCACAATTTGACCACCGCGGCCAGGAGTCAACTCGATATTATGCAACGAAGAACCAAGAGGGATCAATTTTAAAGGAAGAGCATTTCCTAAAGAAGGTTCTGCTTTCTCTCCTGCAGAAATTTTGGTGCCTACGGTAATACCATTGGGGGCTAGGATATAGGTCTTGGTGCCATCAGGGTACTGAACAAGACAGATACGGGCGGTGCGGTTGGGATCGTATTCAACGGATAAAATTTCACCGACCACGTCGCGATGAAAACGTTTAAAGTCGATGATGCGATAAAGTTTTTTGTGTCCACCACCACGATGACGTGAGGTTTTACGACCTCTGTTATTACGTCCACCAGTACGCGGCTTGATCTCGCAAAGCGACTTTTCCGGCTTGCTTTTGGTGATCTCTTCAAACGAAGGGAGCGCCATGAAACGCCGAGAAGGAGTTAGAGGTCTAAAAGTCTTGAGTGCCATAAGTAGTAGTAAAAATTTCCGTGAAACTTTTTGTAAACTTTTTGTGATTCTTTGTTCTTAGGATTACGTAAGTTCAATTTTTTCGCCAGGAGCCAAGCTTACAACAGCTTTTTTCCAATGAGCACGACGCCCAAAATCAGCGCGACGTTCTCTTTTCTTTTTTCCAGCATATTGCATGGTACGAACCGCTACGACGTGTTTCTTAAAAAGACGCTCAATAGCATTTTTGATTTCAATTTTATTGGCTTCCGGACTGACGCGGAAAACATATTGATTCAACTTCTCAGCAACCAAACTGGCTTTTTCGCTGATATGAACCTTTTGAATGAGTTGAGTGGCTTCCTTCATAAAAATATTATGCAATGCGTTCTCCCAGCGCGGTGAGGGCTTCCTGAGTGATGATGATTTTATCGAAAGCAAGGAGCTGTTCCGTATTCACTTCCTCAGCACTCATTAAAAGAGTTGTTTGCACATTGCGAGCACCAAGAAAGGTATTTTTGGAAAATGATGTTGAAATAACAAGCGATGTGGGAAGAGCTTTCAAATTGGCATCTGATCCATGGAGGTTTAGCAAAAGATTTAAGAAATTTTTTGTCTTAGGCACTTTAACTTCAAAAGATTCCGTCAAGAGAACATCATTAGCTAAAATACGAGCACTAAATGCCTTTCTAAAAGCCAATTTCTTAACTGCCTTAGTGACGTTCTTAGCATAAGAACGTGGATGTGGACCGTGAGAAACGCCACCGCCAACCCAAACAGGAGAACTTGCATAGCCAGCACGAGCACGCCCTGTTCCTTTTTGGCGCCATGGCTTTTTACCAGAGAGATTAACCGTTGCTTTTGTTTTTACAGAAGCTGTACCACTGCGACGATTTGCTCTCATGGCCACGACAACATCGTGCACTGCTTGCGTCCCTTTTCCATTGGTAATGATATCGATATTCGCTTTTTTTGCGAGATCGGGAGTGAGAAGAGTTGATGCCATAAATCTAAAGTTTGAAAAATCTAAAAATAATTAAGCAGCCTTAGAAGCCGCTGCTAATGAAGCGTTATGGGCTGTTTTTTTCTTGGAGGGACGAACGACGACATAGTTTCCTTTGGCGCCTGGAACAGCTCCACTAATAAGAATGACTCCCTCGGCTTCGCGCAACTGAACAATTTTGAGATTTTGTGTTGTGATTTGATCACAGCCCATGTGTCCAGGCATTCCCATGTTTTTCCAGACACGACCTGGTGTTAGACGATTTCCGATAGCACCATTACGACGATGCATCATCGAACCGTGTGTTTCAGGTTGTCCTGCAAACTTAAAACGTCTCACAACACCTTGAAAACCTTTTCCTTTGGAAGTGCTGATAACATCCACAAATTGACCTGCCTGAAGATTAGAGATTCCCCACTCTCCGAGTTCTGGGGCGATTTCATGAGGAGCTAGGCGGAATTCTTTTTGAAAGCGCTTTGGAGCTGATCCTGATTTTTTAAAATGACCCAATTGTGATTTGGTCACACGCTGTTCTTTCTGATTGTCAAAACCAAGTTGAACAGCAGCATACCCTTCCTTTTCGAGGGTCTTGACCTGCAAGACATGATTTCCCTTGACTTCCAAAACGGTAACAGCGTGCACGTGACCTTGCGCATCATAGACACGGGTCATTCCAATCTTTTTTCCAAGGATTCCAAGTGGCATAAAAATTTAATTTAGATTTTAATCGAGATATCGACACCTGCTGGCAAATTGAGCTTGCGGAGCTCATCAACTGTCTTTGCCGTTGGCTCCAGAATATCTAACAAACGTTTGTGGGTTCTAATTTCAAATTGATCCATCGATTTTTTATCAACGTGCGGGGAGCGATTTACGGTGAATTTTTCGATGTGTGTTGGTAAAGGGATCGGTCCTGCAACCTTGGATCCTGTGCGCTTCGCTGTCTCCACGATTTCCAAAGCAGAAACATCAAGAAGGCGAAAATCAAAACCTTTAAGTCGAATACGAATGCGTTGTCCGGAGGCCATGAAAAGTTTAAGTGTAAAGTTGAAGTTGAAGTTAATTAACTCTTCTGATCAAGGACCGCAGCTAAGACTTGTGCTGGGACTTGTTCAAAATGTGATGGCTCCATGGAGTAAGCAGCACGCCCTTTGGAGAGAGAACGAATAGCCGTTGCATAACCGAACATTTCGGCTAGTGGCACTTCGGCATTAACACTAGTACTGATTGTTTTTGTTTCAATGGACATGATTTTTCCGCGACGGCGATTAAGGTCACCCATAATATCACCTTGATATTCTTCAGGAGTGATAGCCTCTACTTTCATGATTGGTTCTAGAAGAATTGCTTTTGCCTTCTTCATCGCATCTTTGAGTGCGAAAATAGCAGCCATCTTGAAGGCCAACTCATTGGAATCAACGTCATGATACGATCCATCAACGATATCAATGTGAAGATCAATGACGGGATATCCTCCCACCACACCGTTGAGCGTAGCCTCGTTGAGACCTTTGATAACAGCTGGAATAAATTCTTTGGGAATAGCGCCTCCAACAACTTCGTTTTCAATCGTAATTCCTTTGCCACGTTCGTTGGGGACGATCTTCACAACGACATGTCCGTATTGACCACGACCACCCGATTGTTTGACTAACTTGCCTTCTCCGTCCGCTGGAAGAAGCACCGTTTCTTTGTAAGCAATTTGTGGCTTACCAGAAGCTGCGTCTACTTTAAATTCACGCAACATACGGTCTCGGATAATTTCAAGATGGAGCTCTCCCATACCAGCAATAATAGTTTGGCCGGTATCTTCATTCGTGAAGACGCAGAAGGTAGGATCTTCCTCAGCAAGGCGCTGCAAAGCAATACCCATTTTTTCTTGATCAGCCTTTGTCTTAGGCTCAATCGACATGGAAATAACGGGATCTGGGAAAGAAGGAGGCTCCAGTAGAATAGCATGATCTTCGTTGCAAAGCGTATCTCCCGTAGTGATGTTTCGAATACCCACAATAGCTGCGATATCGCCAGAGTAACAGGTTTCGATATCTTGACGTTTGTCTGCCTGAATCTGGATGAGGCGACTTATACGCTCGCGTTTGTTAGTACGAGGATTATAGACGGTATCTCCCTTGCTTAATTTTCCGGAATAGACGCGGAAGAAGACTAACTTTCCAACAAAAGGGTCGCTCCAAAGTTTAAAAGCAAGCGAGCAGAAAGGAGCGTAGTCATTGGTTTCAGCTAATTTTTCTGCACCAGTATCTGGGTCTTGTCCTTTTGCGGCTGCAATATCAATCGGACTTGGAAGATAATCAACAACAGAATCAACGAGGTACTGAACCCCTTTGTTTTTAAATGCAGAGCCACCTGCTACTGGCACAAAACGGTTATTGATGGTTTGGCGTCGGATTGCCCTTTTTAAATCCTCTTTCGTTACCGGCTTCTCTTCTAAGAAAAGATTTCCGATTTCTTCATCCAGATCCATCATTTGATTCACAAGATCGTCGTAGGCTGCTTGAGCTAAAGCCTGGTGATCTTCAGGAATCTCATCTATGCGATAGGTCGAGCCCATACTACTATCATCATCATAGAAAACTGCTTTTTGATTCACGACATCAATCTGGCCACGAAGGTTATCTTCTGCACCAAGCGGAATAAGAATAGGCCATGCATTAGCCCCTAGCTTCACACGCATGTCATTAACGGCATTGGCAAAGTTAGCACCAGTCCGGTCCATTTTATTGACAAAAGCAATGCGAGGCACACCATACTTGTTAGCTTGTCGCCAAACCGTCTCTGACTGAGGCTGCACTCCAGCAACGCCGCAGAATACAGCAATGGCACCATCGAGGACTCGGAGAGAACGCTCTACTTCTGCGGTGAAATCGACGTGCCCTGGCGTGTCAATAATATTCACGCGTTGTTCGATACCTGGAAAAAGTTTGATGATACCTTGTTCAACACGTTGCTTCCAGCTACACGTTGTCGCAGCAGAAGTGATCGTAATACCACGCTCACGCTCCTGTTCCATCCAATCCGTCACCGTTGTTCCTTCATGAACTTCTCCGATTTTGTGGATCATGCCGGTGTAAAAAAGAACACGCTCGGTAAGTGTCGTTTTTCCAGCATCAATATGCGCACAAATACCGATATTACGCGTTCTTTCCAGAGGGAAAGCGCGATCCGGGGAATTCGGATTAGAAGTATCGACTTTAGCAGCGGACATAAATGAGTTCAGGAAACAAAAAGTTAGAAAAAGGAAATTAGGAAATTGAGATAAGGCAAGAACTACCAACGGAAGTGAGCGAATGCCCGGTTTGCTTGCGCCATTTTATGAAGATCATCTCTCTTCTTGATGGCAGCGCCCTGTCCAGCCGAAGCATCTTTGAGTTCATTAGCGAGGGCCTTAGCCATTGGGATCCCTTTACGTTTTTGAGCAAACCCAACGATCCAACGCATGGCAAGTGCCAAAGAACGATCCATGGCTACTTCCATGGGAACTTGATAAGTAGCACCACCCACACGGCGGCTCTTTACCTCAAGACGAGGACGAATATTTTCAATTGCCTTTTGAAGGACATCGAGTGGGTCCACAACTTCACTTGTAGCACGTGTCGTCTCAATAGCAGTGTAAACAATTTTTTCTGCAACAGAGCGCTTGCCTTCACGCATCACGGAAGTAATAAGTCGCGCTACCAGAGGGCTGGCATAGCGAAGATCACGTTTAACTTCTTTATGAATGACGCGTTTGCGACGGGACATGGTATTAGTGCTGCTTCGCAGCTGTTGAAAGGTTGAAAGATTGAAAGGTTGAAAGGAACAACATAAATGCTATTTCGAAAGCTGTTTTAAAAATTTACTTTTTCTTACCAGTTGCTTTGCCTGCAGCTTTCGCTTCTTCTCCTGCTTTAGGACGTTTGGCACCATATTTGGAGCGGCTACGGCGACGGCCGTCGACTCCAAGGCTATCGAGGGTGCCTCGCACGATATGGTAACGAACACCAGGAAGATCTTTAACACGTCCGCCGCGCACGAGAACAATGGAGTGCTCTTGCAAGTTGTGGCCTTCCCCAGGAATATAGGCAATCACTTCCTGACCGTTCGTCAAGCGAACCTTTGCTACTTTGCGCAAAGCAGAGTTGGGTTTTTTGGGCGTACGAGTCATCACTTGAACGCAAACGCCACGACGCTGCGGACAGTTCACGAGGGCTGGTGACTTTGATTTCACCAAGACCTTGCGGCGTCCTTTTCGTACGAGTTGATTAATAGTCGGCATAGATATGGGATGGGTCTCGCGCTTCTCCTTTTCTTGATTTCAAGAAATTTTAAGGATGGCACCTTCATGCTCATGAATAGCTCCATGAAAGACCGGAGGGGTGAATGTAGGCAAATAATTTAGAAGTGCAAGAAGAAAGTGAAAATTTTTGAAAATTTTTTAGAACCTTTATTCAAAGTCGCTAGGACTGATGAGGAACAAGGAGTCGACGGAGCGCAGGCCAGCAGTGTATAAGAGATACTCGAGTAGTAGTGTTAATGTGCAAGCGAAAAGTTAGGATTTTCCATCATGTGATTCAGAAGCATAACAAGCTTGCGCATGACGGCAACAAGGGCGAGCTTAGCGGGCTTTCCTTGAGCTTTTAAACGAGCATAGAATTTTTTTAAAATATGATTTCTTTGTGAAGCACATACAGCAGCCATGTAGAGCACGCGTCTGAGCTGAGATCGGCCACGTTGGATGGAACGATTTTTAAAAGTTTTTCCACTATCGCGATTGAAAGGAGCAACACCAACCAAAGCGGCTGCAGCCTTATGGCTGATTTTACCAAGCTCTGGCATATAAACAACAAAAGCAGTTGCAGTCTGTTTACCAACACCGACAACTGATTGAAGGCGTCTTATTTTCTCTTGAGTTTGAGGATGCTTAGAAAAGTATTTTTCAATCATCAGATCAATTTTTTTAATCTGCTTGTTAATAAAACAAAGACTTTCCATCAAATGAGATTTCATTGCTGGTAAAGCTGTCTCTAAACGATTGCATTCACTTGTCTGAATACTGATAAGTTGCTGACGTCGATCATAGAGAGCCCGTAATTCTTCTTCAGCTTTTTCTGCAAATTGACTTGGCTTAGGCTGAGCACACTCTCCAAATTTTGCTAAGATAAAAGCATCAATTTTATCTGTCTTGGCTAACCAACCAAGACCAATAGCAAAAGCACGAACCTGATGAGCGTTAACTCTAGAAAAGACTATCTGAGCCTTTCTCAGAGCTTCAATAACAAGACGCTCATAACCTCCTGTTGGTTCTAAAACGATTTGTAAGCTTGTGGTTAATGATCTGAGAAAATGAATTAATTCTTTAATCCCTTTGGATGTATTTTCAAAGATTTGATGCTTGATTGTGCTATTTTCAGTTCCTGATAAATCCAATTTTACTTTGGAAACGTCAAGACCAAGATAGGTTATGGTAGATTTTTTATTCTTCATAATTATGATTGTATTGTTATGGTTAAGGAGATGGTTTTACTCAGCCTTATATGCGAGGTCTAAAGCCCCTTGTAGTAGTTCGAGTTAAGCCAAGCAGAGTTTGAAGACCTTACTCGAGTACGGTGTCTAGCACCAAGGACGTGAACGGCCTTTCAAACTCTTCCC
>JBMOFC010000044.1:0-16485 GCA_049314455.1 Chthoniobacterales bacterium | reverse complement strand
ATCAAGAAAAAGAGCAAGTTCAGATCGTGCCCTTATGGATTTAAAAGACTATACAGATACTCTAATTCAACAACTTCTCCAATGCCGCATCCGCTGGAGCGCCTAGGCTAATCGCTTTTTGATAATGCGTCTTGGCCATTTCTTTTGCTGGTGGCTTACCCGTTGCATAAATCACTGCCAAATTAAAATGTGCATCGGCATATTGTGGATTAATCTCCAGAGATTTCATAATTTCACTTTCACCTGCTTTTCCCTTGCCAGAAGCCGCGAGAACTATTCCTAAGTAATTGTGAGCTGTAAAATCTTGACTATTGATCGCGATGGCTTGTCGTAAATCTTTTTCTGCATCATCCATGCGTTCTTGACGGTATTCGACAATGCCAAGCGTGGTCAGGGCAAAGGATTTTTTTTGATCTAGGGCTGCAGCTTTTTTCAAAACGGCTTCGGCTTCGGACATTTTACCGAGTTGAAATTCAACTACTCCTAAATTAGAAAGAGTCAAATAATCATCGGGAACAAGTGCCAGTGCATCTTGGAAATTTTTTTCTGCTTCAAAATAATTGTGATGCTCAAATTGTTCTTTTGCAGTTGCAACCAAGGCACGATGCTTTTCGGAAGTATCTGCCTTTATTTTTTCTTCCTCAGAGGGAATAGATGGGGCACTAGGTTCAGCAGTTTTTTCTTTTCCAGCGTTATGGGTATTGGCTGATGGAGCATCTTTGGATCCTGTGGTCTCTTCTTTCTCTTTGGAGTGATCTTCTTTTTTAGGAGCAGCAGCAGAAAGCATCAGCAAGTCATCATCTTCCTCTTCAGCACTTGCCGCAGCACTAGGCGGAACAGGCGCATCTTTGAAGAGAGCTTTTTCTTCAGGAGTAAGCTTGATAGGTTTTGCTAATTTCTTCAGTTCACTTAAAAGCGTCACAGAATTTACTTTTAATTTCTCCAGATCTTCTGTGATTAATTTTTTAATTTGCTGACGTTTTGCTTCTGCTTTCAGTTCACGAATAACAATTCCTTTGAGCAATTCATTTTCAGCAATAGCATTCTCCTGCAACTGATGTGAGTCACTTTTTTTCTTAAGGGCAAATAGCTCTTCATTTTTTTGACCCAATTGATTTTTGAGCTGATTGTAACGATCATCCTTGAGCTGTACCTCTGCTTGCAGTGCTGATAATTTTTGAGTAGCAGAAACAAGATCTTTTTGAAGCTTCTCAGAATCAAGACGTGCATCAGCAAGTTCCTTTTCTTTTGCAACTAGAAGATGACTTTTTTCTGGCTGAGCTTCTTCTAGGGCAGCAATTTTCTTTTCTTGCTCTAACAACTTGACTGAACTTTCCTGAAGTTGCTTTTTGTAGCGAGCAATCTCCTCCTTCACTGCCACTTGATGAGATGAAGACTCTTCAAATGTCTTCATCTTTTCATAAGCCTCAGCCAGCTTTTTCTCCACTTCGAGCTTTTTACTTCCCATCAATTGACATTCGCGCATGGATGCTTCTGACTTGCCCTGAGCATCAGCCAATGCCTTCTGTTGGTTCTTCTCTAACATTACATGAGCTGCACGAGCTTCGGCTAAACGCTTGGCAGTCTCTTCTTGCTCTTTTTTCATTCCACTCATTTGGGTCTCTAACGCCGCATGATCCGTTTGAAGTTTTTCTATTTGCAAATGCAAGGAACCAGCTGCTTGAGCCTCCTTCTCGGCAGCATGCAATGATGTCGTGGCTTCCAAAAGTTGTTTTTTAAGCGTGCTATTAAGCTCACTCGTGGCACTGAGTTCATGCTGGGCGGCTAGCAGTTTTTGGTGCAACGCCGCTGCATTATTTTTTTCTGTATTCAACTCAACCTGTAATTCCTCCAAGTGTTTCTTCGTTCCCAGACCTGCGACGAGAGATGCGGCAGCTTGATTTAAATGATCTTGTAATTGTTTGTTTTCTTCTAAGACAACTTCTTGATCTGCCGCTAAAGCATCTACTTTACTTTCTAAAGTTCGTACAGACTGCTTGAGTGCTTCTTCACGCTCTGTGCTACGCAAACGTGTTTTTGAAAGATCTGTTTTCAAATCGGCAACTTGGCGTTCCGTCTTCTCAAGTTGTGACTTCATATCAACAATGACGACCCTAGAATGATCAAGCTCCGTGACTTTATCGTTCAGATCATGACGCGCTTTTTCTAATTCCAACTCGGTTTTTTTTAGCTGTCTTTGAAGTTGCGTGATTTGCGGATCAGAAAGACTCTTTGCTGTGGAGGGAGGCGTAATGGAAATACTGGGTGCATCATTTACTTTTTGCTCTCCTGCTTTATCCACAAGGCCGTTTTGAGGTGCACTACTAGCAGCAGTCTCTTCGGAAATGTTAGTTCCTGAAGATTCCTCCTGTTCTGAAGAACCCTCATCTAAAGTGCCTGTAAGCCTTGTAAGACTATCTTTTACTTTGTGCAAACGATAATCTACCACAGGTTGCTGCCAATCTGGGTTTTTACTGCTGAGGGCTTTCAAAACAGCCTCTGCATATCGATATTTAGCAATTGCCTCATTGCGTTTTCCTGCTCGCTCGAGGCGCTCTGCTTGTTGAAAACTTTGATAGGCTATTAAAAACTCCTGCGCAGGATCGTTCAACTCGGTTGCTGCTAGGGTGCTTACAAGCAACAAAGAAAGAAAAAAACGAACAAAATTTTTCAAACAATAGTTTTTTTGACACCACATTCTAGGAACAGGAAAAGCAACTTTGATCTTGGTCAGCAAAGACATTTGTTCACCTTATCGGATGATTATTGTAAGTGCAATTCTCAATAGTACCCGTATCCGTTTACAGAAACAGATAGGAAGATAGGACCCAAGAACTGCGGCAATTAGTTATAGTGTTTTAAATTGAAAAGGGCGCACTAGAAGCACTGAAATTTTTTCTTAGGACAAGGCCGAAGATTGAGGCGCTATCTGAAGATAACGTACGATCTAAGAACGTAGTCATGAGGAAAAAGATCCAGCTTATAGCGTGCCTTTATCGATTTAACACACTATAAACTATTTTCACCCACACAAGCAGGTCGACTCCTCCATTTTCCATCCTCTTAGCCGTTCTCTTGAACTGCTACAAATCCTTCGGCTCCAAGAAACCTTCCAACTGACGCAGACGTGTAGGATGACGCATTTTACGAAGAGCCTTAGCCTCAATCTGACGAATGCGCTCACGAGTGACTTTGAACTGTTTTCCAACTTCTTCTAATGTTCGAGAATAGCCATCAACAAGACCGAAGCGCTGTTCTAAAACTTGGCGCTCACGCTCTGTTAACGATTCTAAAACGTCTTTGATTTTATCTTTGAGCAATACGATAGCTGCCATATCAGCAGGATTTTCTGCTGATTTATCTTCAATAAAGTCACCAAAACTCGTGTCATCGCTATCCCCTACAGGTGCCTGCAAGGAGATAGGCTGTTGAGCCATTTTAAGAACGGCTCGGACGCGCTCTACAGGAAGTTGAATTTCATCTGCAATTTCCTCTGGGGTCGGTTCTCGACCATATTCTTGAACAAGTTGTTTTTGGACACGTATCAATTTGTTGATCGTCTCAATCATGTGTACAGGAATACGAATTGTACGTGCTTGATCCGCAATAGAACGAGTAATAGCCTGGCGAATCCACCAGGTTGCATAGGTAGAAAACTTATATCCGCGACGATATTCAAATTTTTCTACAGCCTTCATGAGCCCCATATTTCCCTCTTGAATCAAATCCAAAAATGAAAGTCCCCGATTCGTATATTTTTTTGCAATAGAAATAACGAGACGTAAATTTGCTTCGACCATTTCTGTCTTAGCACGCAGGGCAGCTCGAAAGTGTTTTTTGAGATCACGATGCTGCGTTTCAAACTGTTCTGTAGACATCCAATTGCGATGATGATGTTCTTCGCGTTGAGCGGCAATAGCCTGCCTCAAGCGGCGCGACATATCACTAGAGCTTTTAAGATGAGTCTCATGCTCTACACGCAGCTCTTGCAACAAACGAACATGTTCATCTGCTAAAGAAACAAAATCTTCTGTGATCTTTTGTTTGAAGAAAAATTTAGGATATAATCTAATAATTTCCTCAATCTGCTTCCCTATTTCTTTGGTGTCTTTAGGCAGTGGTTCTTTTTTAGAAGCAATTTTTTTAATATAAATCAC
This sequence comes from Chthoniobacterales bacterium, assembly GCA_049314455.1. Classification (GTDB taxonomy): domain Bacteria; phylum Verrucomicrobiota; class Verrucomicrobiia; order Chthoniobacterales; family UBA6821; genus CAIWMF01. The sequence continues at coordinate 12,328 of JBMOFC010000044.1, read as the reverse complement.
AGATGTTTCTGAAGCCAACCGTTGGAGTTGTTGGCAAAGACGAGGAAGCGTTTTTAAATAGCGTTCACGACTTTCGATTTTTTTATCCAAAATCACACGATCAAACCGTTCTCGAGCATCCAGCAATCGCTGTGCTAAATCAATATGTGCATGAGCGACAAAGCCAAAGCGGTAGAGTACATTTTGCATCTCCATTTGCGCTTGCTCAATACGTTTGGAAATTTCTACTTCTTGTTCACGTGTTAACAGAGGAACTTGGCCCATCTGTTTGAGATACATGCGGACAGGATCATCTAAAATATCAAGACGCCCATCTGACTTTTCATCCTTTTCGTCTTTATCATCATCATCATCCGATTTCTTGACCTCTTTGACACGATCAACGTCAGAAGAATCGATAATATCGATTTCAACAATACGAAGCTGCGTGAGAATCGATTCAACTGTCTCAGGGTTATTCATACCCGTCGGAAGATGCTCTTCAAGATCTTCAAACGTAATATACCCTTGCTCTTTGGCTAGTTTTAAGAGTTCACGGACTTTTTCTTGAAGCAGTTTTTGAGCATCAAGAGGATTTTTAGGAGCAATATCACTTTTAATAAAAAGAGCACTTCCAGTAGAAACCGACTTAGGAAGAAATTCCTCCAAAGGCTTTTTTTCCTTGTGCGTCTTAACAGGTGGCTGTTTGACCGAAGCAGCAGGAACTTTCTTGGTCTCCTGATTCCTTAACACTGGTTGCACAGCGGAAGATTTCTTAGAAGGAGATTTTGCCTTTGAGGAGATTTTTTTAAACTCTTTTTTTAATACTGGGAGCGCTGGCTGTTTAGCACGCTGAACTACTGGCTTCTTTTTAGTTTGCACTGCCGGCTTCTGTTTCAGTAGCACTTTTTTTTTCACAGCAGGTGCTGCTTGTTGTTTTTTGTTGGAGACAACAGTGGACTTCTTAGAAGTCAATTTTTTAGTGACCATTTTTTTAGAGGAGCCCACTTTTTGAGCCCCTTTTTTCTGAGGCACTGCACCTTTCTTTTTTTTAGAAGAAAGAACTTTGGGAGATGAGGAAAATTTCTTTTTAGTCACTGATTTAAAAGCGGTAGAAAATGAAAAGAAGGTAGGAGTGAAAAACAACCGGCACAGAACTATACTAGCTTTTTTAAGAAAAACTAGTCCTGATTTTTAGAACCTTCATCCAACGGTGAATACAGGTTCTCAACGAGGCCCCGAAACCTCGCCAATAGCATGCTGCAGGTCAAGAAGTTCTTGCTGCAACAGCAGTATTTGATCTGTAGAAATTCCCGTTTTTTTCAACTGCGCTGTGATCTCAACTTGCCGGCGCTTCCAAGCGGCAACTTGAAATCCCAACCATAGATCTTTTGCTGTGCAGAGAGGATCGGATGTGGTTTTTTCAAGGTCCCAAGAAGAAACGAATTGCTGTAAGGGAAGAGAAAGCGATGGGAGCAAGACTCCGACCGGTTGAGCTGAAGAAAAATCAAGAGAAAGTAATTCTTCAAGCAGTGCTAATTCAGCATCCAGCTCGTGAGGCATGGGTGATTTCTGCTCACATAGCCACGATCGCACCTCAGGATGAACGAGTGCCAAACGACATAAAAGTTCTGTGCCTGCGGAAATTTTTGCAGACGTTACTAGTGTTGAGCTTTCTACCAATGTTCCAGAAGGGACGGGAACAGAAGATGCTACTGTCTGAAGCGCTGAGGTAGAAATGCCAAGCCTCAAGGCCACCTGAGAACTTGTTGTTTCTCTCAACACAGCATCTGGCAATAAGTTCAAATAACCACCGAGTTGTTTTGCCAAAGCTGCTACGCGATGAGGAGGTAAAGGAGCCTCAACCTCTCTTTGAAAACGCGTGATGGTGTAATCAAAAAAATTCTCTGCACCTGCAACGATCTGTTGAAAAGCTTCTATTCCCTGCTTCTGAATCAGCGAATCAGGATCTTCTCCGGAGGGCAAAGCTGCAACGCGAACATCAAACCCATGTGCCAAGAGTGCTGGTAACGAGCGCTCCGCCGCGTTTTTCCCTGCAGCATCTGAATCAAAACAGAGAATCACACGATCTACAAATCGTCGCAATAACCGAGCCTGTTCGGAAGTGAAGGCTGTACCTTGAGGCGCAACGACATTTTGACACCCATGTTCAAAAGCTGCGATGAGATCGATCTGACCTTCCATGACAATCGCCTCTCCAGCTTGAACCAGCGCTCTCTTGCTTTTATCAATACCAAAAAGAATTTTCCCTTTGCTAAAAAGGGAGGTTTCCGGAGAGTTGACATATTTGGCCTCTGAGGTTTCTGCCGTAAGAATGCGGCCACTAAAACCAATGACATCACCATAGTCATTACGAATAGGAAACATCAAACGATGTCGAAAGCGATCATACGTTTCTTGAGAGTCACGTTGTAGAACGAGTCCCGCTGCCACAAGTTCTGAATTGTGAAACCCCTCTGCGATACCCCATTTTTTAAGAACATTCCAACCATTAGGGGCGTAGCCAATCTGCCAGGCAATCGCAATTTCTTTAGACAGCCCACGTTTCTTGAGATACTCGCGTGCAGGAGCAGCCGCGGTAGATCGCAGCAGTTGGTGATGGTACCAAAGCGCTGCTTTGCGATGAAGATCCAAAAGCCTCCCGCGCTCATTCCGCCGGATGATGTCATGTGAGCTCGATTCTTCGATCAAGGCTACTCCCGCGCGTTCTGCCAAACGCCGCACTGCTGTCGGAAAATCAAGATGCTCATAATCCATGACAAAACGAAACACTCCTCCCCCAGCGCCACATCCAAAACAATGAAATGTTTGACGGGTTGGATTCACATAAAACGAAGGGCTTTTTTCGTTATGAAAAGGACAAAGCGCACGAAAGTTTGTCCCTACGCGCTTGAGCGGAAAATAGGATCCAATAAGATCGATAATATCAGTAGCTGTGGCTACTTGCTCAATACTCTCTTGGGAAATTTTGCTCATGAAAGAGGAGAGAGTAACTAGAGTCTACTCAAGGAGCAATGACTTCTGCCCTGAGAGCTTGGCAACACTTGGGTGTGTAGAGAAGAAGTAACGGGTGATGAGCAATAAGGTTATAAACGCCTTTGGCAAAATAGAACTCAAGAAACCTCGTCATAACATACCAATTTTAACAAAAGTGCTATTTTCCACTCTTTATATTTACCCATTACTTGAACTCTACATCCAGATCTTACAAAGCTTTGAGAGTGATTGAATGAAAAATAATTCATCCTGGGACAGGCTCTAGATATTATGACTAAACTCCTCTGGAAACTTATCGATGAAGCTTTGTGTCGGCCATGAAGCAGCTTCTCCGAAGGCACAAACAGTCCGGCCGGCAATATTATCGGCGATTTTATGAAGCATGGTGGAGTCTGATTTTTGAGTTCCTTCTGCAATCATACGTGTCGAGAGCTTCGACATCCAAAGAACCCCTTCTCGACAGGGAGTGCACTGACCGCAACTTTCGTGTGCGTAGAATTGATTGAGATTATTGAGAGCCCAAAGCATATCTCGGGAATCATCCATCACAATGACTCCTGCACTTCCGATCATGGAGCCCGCTGCAGCAACAGAAGCAGCATCCATGACCATGTCAAGAAGAGGGACCTCTTTATCGATCATGTTACCATCATCGGATTTGACTTTGATTTTAAAAATTTCATTAGCACGTAATACTTTAGAAGAGCTCCCTCCAGGAATCACGGCTTTAAGGCTTCTTCCAGGGCGAAGACCACCACAGATATCAAAGATCAGTTCACCCAAGGTCACTGAGCCAACGGCCATTTCGTAAGGACCAGGCTTCATCACATCCCCACTCACACAAAGGACACGAGTTCCTCCATCGCCAGGAGTTCCCATGGCTACATATTCTGCAGCACCAAGACGCAAGATATGCTTCACGTGACAAATCGTCTCTACATTATTGACGATCGTTGGACATTGGTAGAGACCGAGTACAGCAGGAAAATAAGGAGGCTTAATCCTGGGATAAGGACGCTTTCCTTCTAAGGATTCCAAAAGACTTGTCTCTTCACCGCAAATATAAGCTCCTGCACCTTCGTGAAAATAGACATCAAGATCAAATCCACTACCAAAAATATTTTTCCCTAAAAAACCACGATCACGAGCCTCTTGAATGGCTTTTTCCATGATTCCTTTGGCCTGTGTGTATTCGCAACGAACATAAATGTAAGCGAGATGAATATTCAGCGCAAAGCAGGTAATAATCATACCTTCCAATAATTGGTGGGGATCGCGATGCAGGATATAGCGATCTTTAAACGTGCCAGGTTCCGATTCATCTCCATTGACACAAAGATAATGGGGCTTTCCATCATCACGACGAATAAACCCCCATTTCACTCCTGTAGGAAAAGCAGCACCACCGCGTCCGCGTAAATTAGAAGCCTTGACTTCGTTCACAATCGCTTCAGGAGTCATCGTGAAAGCCTTCTTAGCCTCGACATAACCTCCATGAGCTAGATACGTCTCGATATCAGGTTTGTAATCGGGCTTTCCAGCGTTTGCAAAAACAATACGCCGTTCTTTAGGATGAGGATGTTCGATTAAGGAAGACATAGAATTACGAATGTTTTTGAATGATGCTATCGACATCTGCTAGAGAAACTTTTTCCACAAGGTCATCATTTACGAGACAAACAGGCGCAGAGCCACAGCTTGCTAAACATTCTACAAATTCCACACTGAATTTTCCATCATCACTCGTTGGAATTCCATGATGACCTTCACAAGAGGAATCGATACCAGCGCTTTTACACAACTTTTCATGCACCTCATAACTACCAGCCATAGCACAAGACAATGTGCGACAAACACGGATGATGGTTTTGCCAGGTGCTTTCTGACGAAACCAAGGATAAAAGGTCACGATTTCCAAAATCGCAATAGAATGGAGCTCCAATTTTGAAGCGATCCACTCCACTCCACTCTCATCAATAAAACCAAAATGATTTTGCCACAAGTGAAGCAGGGGGAGCGCAGCACTGCGTTTAGAAACAGGATAATGTGTGATCGCCTCTTCAATTCGATCTAGCAACGTTTGCGGGATATTCTCTGCTTGGGGCGAAGCGGAAGGATTCATGGACAATAGGGATTCGGAGTTCACAATGAAGAAGAGTCTTTTTCAGGAAATTTCATGAGCTTTTAAAAAGCCACCCCGAATTGTGTCTGTTTTTTTATTTTACTTCAACTTCAACTTTTACCTTTAACTTCAGTTTGATCACAGCTAACTGCAATCAAGCAGGATGGCTCCAGCGGTAGGATTCGAACCTACGACCAATCGGTTAACAGCCGACCGCTCTACCACTGAGCTACGCTGGATCAAAGGATATTTGTCGCCATAAAAAATGCGACGAGCCGCCGATTATCTACAAATGAGCAAGGAATGCAACTTTATCATCTCGATTTTTTGTAAAAAATCGAGATGAGTTGAAGTGATAAGTTGAATTTGAAGCAAAAAATGAACCATAAAGGTAATTGCTCATCTTTTTTATCTCTGTGTTTCCTTTGTGTACCGCTTTAGAGCGTTGTAAAAAATTCTAGCGGCTTTGTGTTCTGTGTGGTTAACCCGGATATTTCATGCTGATCGTAACGAGGAAACTGCGAAGCCTGATGGGGTAAGACAGACGAGCATTTTGACGCAGGGCTGTATGTGTACATACCGCCTAAGTCAAAATATAAGTCTAACGCAGCATCCATAAGCCTTCCCGGCCTCCGCAGTAGATCGGTATGGAATATTTGGGTTTCCCTTATCTGGGCTGCGTTGGTCGTTACGAAAGAAGCAACATGCCACTTTAACTTCAACTTCTGCGTAGCAGCTTTCATCCCTGCTATTTTCCTCAGAGCATTTCTACAAATTCCTTAAACAAATAAATCGCATCATGTGGCCCTGGAGATGCTTCTGGATGGAACTGTACGGCTAAGAGTGACTTTTCACGATGGCGTAATCCAGCCACAGTCCGATCATTGAGATGTCGATGAGTCACCTCTAGTGAGGAAGGAAGGCATTCTTCATCGATAGCATAACCATGATTTTGTGCGGTAATGAGGACCTTTCCTGTGCGTAGATCTTGAACAGGTTGATTAGCCCCACGATGTCCAAATTTTAATTTAAAAGTGGTGGCCCCAAAAGCGTGGCCGAGGATTTGCAGCCCGAGACAGATACCAAAAACAGGTTTATAATCAGAAAGCACGCGTGCAGTGCGATGGATAGAGAAAAGCTTCGCAGGATCTCCTGGACCATTCGAAAAGAAAATTCCATCAGGATTCATTGCTAAAACCTCTTCGGCCGGAGTGAGTGCAGGCACCACCATCACGCGCAACCCATGAGATCGCAGTAATCGTAAAATATTTTTTTTCACTCCAAAATCGTAAGCGACAATCATCGGCTCTCGTGTTTTTTTAGAAAAAAAAGGTCTCACATCTCCCCAAGGAGCACGCTCATTGCCTACAGGATCCCACTCGTAAATTTCCTTTGTAGAAACTTCTGCTACAAGGTCTATTTCTTCAAGAAAGGAAGCACTCTTTGCAAGTGCCACTGCTTCTTGGTCTGTCATCTGTTCGGTGGTTAAACAGGCTCTCATCACACCGCTGATGCGAAGATGTTTTGTTAAAGAACGAGTGTCAATGCCACTGAGCGCCACAATATGACGGGCTTGGAGATACTCTTGGAGTCTTGATTGGGAGCGCCAATTGCTGGCAAGATCGCTTGCTTCCTCGATAATAAAGCCACGTACATGGACTTTTTCACTTTCACCGTCCTCCTCATTGATTCCATAATTGCCAACCAAGGGATAGGTCATTGCCACCATCTGGCCGCGGTACGAAGGATCCGTAAGGACTTCCTGATAACCACTCATCGAGGTGTTAAAACAGATCTCTCCTTGAGATGTCCCCATGGCCCCGAAAGAAAGCCCTCTAAAAATACAACCATCTTCTAAAGCGAGAATAGCAGGAGGATGAACAAGCGAAAGCATGGCCTGAAAAGAAATCACTTTCTTCAACAATAGGAAATAAAAAAATATCGACGGCTGCAACTTGTTGATGAATTCTAGCGAGAATATTTATTCGTGCGTTCTCTTTTTTACTTACCCCTCGTTTTTTCACTTGTTCTGAATCACTCGGTTGCTACGGAACAAATTCATCAAATTACTTCTCTTCGCCCTTGCAATGGCTTTGATTTTCCTGTGGGCCCTCCTGATGCAGATGGATTTTACAAATCTCGAGGTTTTATTCCAGGAGTTCATCTTGGTGAAGATTGGATTAGCACACAAGGAAGTCATCATAGCCTTGGAAAGCCCATTTACAGCATCGCTGCAGGCAAGGTGATCTTGGCACGTGATATCCATGTAGCTTGGGGAAAGGTAGTCATCACACGCCATGCTTATCTAGAAGGAGGGAAAGTTAAGTTTGTTGATGCCCTCTATGCCCATCTCGATCGTATCGACGTCACAGAAGGAGAATATGTCTCGCGGGGGCAAAAAATTGCAACCATGGGAAACAATCATGGAATGTATCCAGCTCATCTTCATTTTGAGATGCACAAAGATCTCCGCATCGGCGTCAATCACACTGGCTTTGTAAGGACGCTCGTCAGTTATTGGATCCCAACTGATTTTATTGTTAAAAGGCGCAAACTCCCCACCAATGCTCCAACAACACCTCTCCCTGTAACACATTTTGACATCCCTGCCCCATGGAAACATTTTTTCAAAAAAAAGAGTTCTAAGAAAAAAGGGATAAATACCCATACAAAGCATGCCTTGGTTCCTAGTGCTGGTGGCAAAAAGCAAATGCCCACTGTATCCGGAAAATAGGAGCTGTTATCTCAGAGAGATGGTATAAGTTCACTTTTCCTGATGAATCAACGAGCTGACAACAACTGTCAACTGTCAACTGACAACCGACAACCGCCCTTGCAAAGCAAGGGCATAGGCCGACAACCGCCCTTGCAAAGCAATAGCTTCTACCGCTGCTGTCGTTTTCTAGCACAACTCTTGTTTAAGATTTTTTGTCGTGTTGAGCTCGTCATTTTAGAATCTCCACCCGCAGAAGGCCCTTGCATCATGGCTTCAAGCCATATCAGCCATTTTGAACCAGCACTCTTGGGAGCTTTTTTCCCGCGTTTGCTCGATTGGGTAGCCATGGAAGAATTATTTCGCAGTCGCTTTGGCGCTTGGTTTTTTGAGCATCTTCATGCCATTAGCGCAGACCGTTTCGGAAAAAATGTGGCCATCAATCGTCGCTCGCTACGTACGGTACTACAGCGACTCTCCCTGGGACGAGCTGTTGGTATTTTTCCAGAGGGAGGGATTCGATCTGGGAGCAGCTCGATTTTAGAAGAGGCTCCAATGAAGCCTGGTCTTGTATCGCTTAGCTTGCTTTCTCAAGCCCCCATTATTCCATGCGTTGTTTTAGGAACAGATCGACTCTATCGCCTCAAGAATTGGCTCCGTCGTCCCACTCTTTGGATCATCATTGGAAAGGCCATCGTTCCACCCAAACCTCACAAATCTGATGCAAAAAAAGCCCGCAGTGAGTTTGAAAAAAATTTGAGCACTGCCTTTCCAGCTTTGCAACAAGAACTTTGCAATCGTTTCCAATTAACTCCAGAAGATCTTCCAAAAACGGCTAAAGAAAGGAATGCAATCTCATGCAGTAAAGCGTCAAGAGTCGTTTTAGAATAATTTTAAATCAGCTATTAGAACCTTTTTTTGTTAGCAAATATAAAACTCAAAACTCTCGAAATCGTATTTTTATCACTCTTTACCCTCCATCCTTTACTCTTTACTTTTCAGCATCTCCTTGAAAGCACCACGCAAAATAAAAAATGACCGCTCCTAAAAAATCGACCTTACAAGGCCTGCATTACCACTCCATCGATACTATCATGTACGGGATGATGAATTACATGCAATGGCAGTTGCGTCATGAAGTTGGCTCACAAGCTTCATTAGAAGCCTATTTACAGGAGTATGCTTCTTGGGATCGTTCTTCTTATTTTTCCATCATGCCAATGGAAAAATTAGAAATCGGAGGAAGTGTTTTTTCGTGGGAAAGTCCACGGAGCTCTTCCTTCCTCGAAAACAATCGTGCACGCACTCTCTTTTTTCCTGCATCCAGAAAAAACAGCGACCGTGCTCCCACCTTGATCATCCTGCATGCGCTCATGTCGGCAACCGATCTGGGTTATCGACGTATCGCAGCCCGCATGAATCACCAAGGATGGAATGTGCTCTTCCCACATCTTCCTTTTCATTATTCTCGAAAACCACAACATCACGCTAACGGAGCACTCGCTATCACTGCTGACCTGATACGCACTGCCGAAACAGTTCGTCAAGCAGTTCAAGAAATACGCCAACTGATGGTCTGGTTGCAAGACCTAGGGTCGAGACGCATTGGCTTACTCGCCACCAGTTATGGCGGTTGGATTGCCTCACTCTTGCTTGCGCTCGAGCCTATTGACTTTGCAATTCTCTTGCAGCCAATCATCAACTTGGGAAGAGCAACATTTGAAAGCCCCCTAGCACGCGTGATGGGGTCTCTACTGCAAGCCAATGGAATTACTCGAAAACATCTTGAGCGTCATGCTCATCTTACAGAACCATCACACTCCCTACCACTCACCTCTCCAAAACGCATCACCATCATCGGAGGCAAGTACGATCTCATTGCACCCCCTGAGCATTTAAAAATTTTCTCTTCCAATTGGAAGGCCCATTACGAAGAGGTCCATCAAGGACACTTTGGTTATAAGGCAATGCAAAAAGCCCTCGTAATTATGGAGCAGTTTCTCGGCTCACATTCAAACTGATGGCACTCAAATTTCGTAACTGCCAACGCGCTGTTGGCAGTGTTGAAACATTGAAGGGTTGAAAAGAGGTCCATTTTAAGATGCTCTCAGGAGTTATGAGAAATCGGTATTTTTTATCACCACTTGTTGACTGCATGGTCAACGAGGAGTGAACTTTCTTTTCAACCCTTTAATGTTTCAACACTACCAATGTTATTTTATTTTGAAGAAATGAAATGACGTTGGTAGTTACCAAATTTCTTCAACGCAGATGGAACACCCAAAACAAAAACAGAAAATGATTTCAATATGTTCTTATTTACGACAGAATAGATGGCTATGACCGACGAACTTACTCAATGTATTGATGCTGGTAAAATCAGCACTACTGATGCCGAAAAACTTGATGCTCTTAAACCAGGATCTTACTGCAAGCATCGCAGCTGGGGATTTGGTCGTATCGCAGCATGGCAGCTCTTAACGGATCAAGTCATCATTGATTTTGCAGGAAAAAAAAATCATCCGATGCAATTGCAGTATGCTATCGAAACCTTGGTTGCAATTCCTGAGGACCACATTCTAGCACGGCTTGAGAAGGACCCTGAAGCAATTCGACAAGAAGCAAAAAAAAACTCAGTGGAACTTATTCGTTCTATTTTGAAAGATCATGGCGGTGCTGCAACTATTGAAGAAATTGCAGCAACCTTAGTACCTACTGTTTTTGATACTGCTAGTTTTAAAAAATGGTTTGATGCTGCAAAAAAGAAGTTGAAAGCCGATGGTCATTTTGCCATCCCTACTAAAAAGACTTCCCCGATAGAATTACAAGAAGTCAAAGTAGAACCTCATCATCGAATTCTGGAGCAATTTCACGCATCACGTCATCCTAAAGAACAGGTTGCAGCCATTGATTCATTGCTCAAAACAGTTGATGCAACAACGCTCAGCGTCGAAGAACTTCAAGTTCTCATACGTCATCTTGAAGAAGCAGCACTGCGTGCGGAACGCCTCCATACAGCAAAAGCGCTTGAGCTTCTCTTGGCACGCAATGAACTTGGTAGCTTCCATCAAGAATTTGAGGAGATTGCATCGACTTCCCATCAACCTTCCATCATTTCATTTTTGGCCAACACCTCAAAAAGACTGTACGATATCTTCGCGGAGCTTCCTGCCGTAAAATATCGTCGCATTCTTAAAAACCTTCCAGATGTTTCTCCCGTACAGTGGCAAGAACAGGCTCAACAATTATTACGCCATGCAGAACCGCGACTCATTGGCGAACTTTTTCATCTCTTTAAAGAAAATAAAAATCGTGACGCCTTCGTTGCTATCTTGGCCCGCATGATTCAAGACCGCTCTGCTAGCTCTGACCTACTCTCCTGGATCTGCGAAGAAAGAACAAAAGATTTCCCGGAATTTATCAATAGCGAGCTTCTTTCAGCCATTATCTCTTCATTAGAACGTGATATGCATGTCGAAGGGAAAAAGGGTAACCGTTTGCAAGAACTTCTTTTCAATGATCGTAAGTTGATTGCCGATCTTCTCGCAACCGCTAGTGACGATGCAGCACGCACTGTTATGCGCAAAATCATGATGAGCCCAGTGTTTAGCGATTTGGATCGTCGCTCTCTTTTGGCACGCATCTTGAAAGTCCACCCAGAGCTTCAATCCATCCTTACGGGCCATCAGGAGAAAGAAAATCCTGCGGCTCGTGATGAAAACCTCACCGTCTCCTGGGCGAGCTTGGAACGACGTAAGAATGAGTACGAACATCTCGTTAACAAATTAATTCCACAAAACACAAAAGATATTTCCATTGCACGTTCTTATGGTGATTTGCGTGAAAATTTTGAATTTAAATCGGCCAAGGAACAACAGACTGTCTTGCTGCGACAAAAAGGAGAGCTCGAACTCTTACTCCATAGAGCTCGTGGCACCAACTTTGAAAATCCTGATACATCGGTAGTTTCTATCGGCACAGTCGTCTCGCTCCGAGATGAGGTCACCGGCGAAAAAGAAGTCTACTCTATTTTGGGTGCTTGGGATGGAGATCCTGAAAAACGCTGGGTCTCTTATCAAGCCGTGATCGGACAAGCCTTGTTAGGTCATCCCGCAGGTGACGTGATCGTACTTCCCGCCGAAAAAGGAAATCGTTCGATGGTTATTGAGAAGATTGAGGCGTTTCAAGCATAACGGCGGATAGCCGTTTAGCAGAATGAGCACAGGAACAAAGTGCTACGGCGCTGTAGCCATAAGCTTGCGAGCCGGAATGATATTTTTAACCAGACTGTTCTTTTTTTTCTTCACTGCACGAAAGTCACATTCAACTTGAAGACCATGCCAAAATTCGGAAGATTGTTCGAAAAATTCTCCAAAGCGCAGTGACATTTCAATCGTGATGGAACGTTTACCCAAAACGATTTCATTGATAGCACGAGGAGTATAGTCTTTTAAAGAGAGAAGGGCGCGATAAGACGATGAAATTTTTCTTGATAA
>JBMOFC010000043.1:0-17026 GCA_049314455.1 Chthoniobacterales bacterium | reverse complement strand
TAGAGCATTTTAAAAAATTCTGTAGCCGCGCCCTTTGTGGTGTCACTCCGAACGTCATCCCCGCGAAGGCGGGGATCGCATCCTCGAGTATCGCTGGCTACACTGCGGGTCTGCGCTCCTCGTTTGACTCGCTTTGCGAAGCTCACCTCGCCCTTGCTGGGCTGCCTAACGGCAGTCTGCCCGACCGACTCCTGTCGGGTCGTGTTCTGACAATGCACCCAACTACAGAATTTTTAAAAATGCTCTAGAGGTATTGTTTTAAAGCCTTCTGAGGAATGTATGGGATCGAAATACGTATTCATTATGTTGGTTTTTAAAATTAGCAAACGCCAAAAGCGTCATTGCTCTATCAAACAAAAGGCAACGGAAGTTTTTACCGTTTATTGAAAATTCGGTTAACAATCGATAACCCTTCTTCTAAACGGTCGCCAATAGACGTTGGCAGTTTTTGCTGAATATCAATCCTCGTCCTGATCCTCTTCCAATTCTCGAGAAAGGTCAGATGCTTCCACTTCTTCAAAACTCTGCTCTGGTTTTGCAAAGCGTCTTTTCCTTTTATTGGCAGGAAGAGGAGTCAACGTCATGTTGATCGAGCGGCCTAATAATTTAGGAGGCAAGTCGACAAGCGCCATTCCTTCAAGATCCGTTTTAATTTTTTCCATCATGGCGAGCCCAAGATCTTGGTGCGCCATTTCACGACCACGAAACTGAAGGTTGACTTTTACTTTATTTCCTTTTTCTAAAAATTCCTCAGCATGCCGTAACTTCGTCTCATAGTCATGAGCCCCAATTTTCACACGGAATTTGACTTCTTTAATCTTAATATGATGCTGCTTTTTTTCTTTTTCTTGTTTCGTCAGTTCGTATTTATATTTTCCAAAGTCAGCGATACGACACACCGGAGGAACCGCATTAGGTGAAATCTCGATGAGATCAAGACCATAGGATTTAGCACGGCGGATTGCTTCATCCGTTTTAAGGATACCTAGCTGCTGGCCTGTAGAGCCAATGATAACGCGAACTTCGCGAGAGCGAATGCGTTCGTTAATGCGAATGAAGTCAGGATTAATAGGCTTGGAGTGCCTTTACGGCAGGTTTGTAGTGAATAATAAAATAAAAAGATAACGTTATAAGAAAAATGGAGAGAATGGCACGAAAATAAAATGACTAATCTTCTTTTTATAAAAACAGCTGATCATTTTTATCTCCCTAGCTTCTCACTACTAACACAGTTGGTAGTGACGGTCAGTGTTCGTTCTGAAATTTCTTGTTCAAGACGCTGATAAAAATTTTCTTTGGATAAACTCCCTTCATCTCCATGTTGACGGCTGCGAAGTGAGATCTCGCCTGAAGCCTCTTCACGTGGCCCTACAATGAGCATATGAGGAATTTTTTCAAGCTGAGCAAGACGAATCTTGGCTCCTACTTTTTCCGAGGAAAGATCAGCCGTTGCACGCACGCCACGAGATCTTAGTTCGTGCACAATGGTTGTTGCATAACTCGCAATTTTACTCGAAACCGGCATCACCCGTACTTGCTCTGGTGCGAGCCAAACGGGGAAGTCGCCAGCAAAATGTTCGATGAGAAACCCAATAAAACGCTCATGAGTACCCAAAGGAGCTCGATGAATACAAAGTGGAGTCTCTTTTTTATTTTCTGAAGTTGTGTAAACTAGGCCAAAGCGAGATGGCACCGCAAAATCGACTTGATTTGTAGCTAGGGTAAATTCACGACCGGCAGCACTCCAAACTTGAACATCAATCTTGGGTCCATAAAAAGCCGCTTCGTTAGGAACTTCCACAAAATTAATATCGCTTGAGACAAGAACATCACGAACCATCTTTTCTGTTTTTTCCCAAAGCCGTGCGTCATCCACAAATTTCTGACCGAGTCTAGCTGGATCATGTGTAGAAAAGCGCATCTGATAACGCGTGATACCAAAAATGTGAAAATATTTTAAATACATCTCGTTGACCGCACGAAATTCTTCAGCGAATTGTTCTTCGGTACAATAGATATGGCCATCGTTCATATTCATGGCTCGAACCCGCATGAGTCCCATGAGTTCACCTGACTGTTCATAACGATAACACGTTCCATATTCTGCAAAACGAATAGGAAGGTCTCGATAACTACGAGGCAACGCGTCAAAGAGCTTGTGATGATGTGGGCAATTCATCGCCTTGAGGTAGTAGCTATTTTTTCCACCTTCTTCTTCGAGTTCCATCGGCGGAAACATGCTCTCGGCATAGTAAGGGAGATGCCCACTCGTTTTATAAAGCTGCTCCCGCGCAATATGTGGTGTCTTCACACGCTCGTAGCCAGCCTGAAATTCTGTCTCCTTAGCTAATTTTTCAAGCTCTTCAATAAGGACCGTTCCTTTGGGTAACCAAAGTGGCAATCCCGGCCCTACCTCTTCATCAAAGGTGAAAAGCTGGAGTTCTTTGCCAAGCTTACGGTGATCTCGTTTTTTGGCTTCTTCGAGCATGTTAAAATAATCCTCCAGCTCCTTCTGAGTTGCAAAAGCTGTCCCATAGATGCGTTGAAGCTGAGGATTATTTTCGTCCCCTTTGTAATAGGCACTCGCCACATGAGTCAGACGAAAAGCCCCAACACGAGAAGTGTCGGCAACATGTGGCCCAGCACAGAGATCGGTGAAAGCCCCATTGCGATAGAGCGTGATTTCATCACCAAAGGGAATGCGTTCAATAATATCCAATTTAAAATGACTCGGAACGGAACGTGCTCCTAATCCTGCAAGCTCTCCAGAACGCCCCATTTCAAGAGCCTTCTCACGACTGATCACATCACGTTCAAAAGGTTGAGCTGCATGTACGATCTTTTGCATCTCTTTTTCCAAACGTTCAAAATCTTCCGGCGTGATGCGATGAGGCAAATCGACATCGTAATAAAAACCATTGCTCGTAGGCGGACCAGCGGCGAATTGGGCTTCGGGCCAAAGGACCAAAATGGCATTGGCTAGGATGTGAGCACAGGAGTGTCTGAGGGTTTCTAGTTCAGTCATAAGAAAGACTGAAGGCTATAGACTGTAGGCTGAAGGCTACAGAAAAAAATAAGAGAAATTCGTATCCGTTCAAAGCAACGGATAGGAAGATAGTAGATGGCATATAGAAGATAGGGTTTTGGTCTACTCTCATAGATAAACAGAAAGATTATTCTTGTAAGAGGGCTTTGATCCTGCCTTTGATCTCCTTACCCATTCCTGTGAACGGAGATAGAATTTTTTTCTCCAACGTTTTAACGCTGTCAACAGTACATTGGCAGTCACCTCATTAAACTCGGCTCTTGGGATGAAGACGCGGAGAAGTAGGCTTTGCTGGATGATGACTGTTATTAGGATTTGGGTGGAGCCACGGTGAAGGTTTGTCCTCAAAATGGACATGTTTTTCTCCAGGTTTTAGAGGCTTAAAACTTTCGGCATCATTCATAATTTGAGCATATGACTTATAATGGGAATTGTGTGCATGACGATAATTCTGGCTTAGGATTGTCGTGTAGAGGCTCTTCCCATGTTGTACTCTTGGAGCCGTAGAGATATTTGTTCCATTATTGGAAATGGAATCGCCATCAGGCCTAGAAGAAAGAGAACGAGAAGCAGAATGTGCTTGCATGAGTCCTACGTAGTGGCTGGCGCATCAAAAGCAGTAACCGGAGCATCTTCAAGTTTCATTTCAGAATAGACAAGATGTTGCCCATAAACGTTTCGTTTATTGGAATGAGAGTATCCTTTTCTCTCCACTTTTTTCGGTTGGGCAGCTATGCGAAGAGCAGTTGCGTCAGAATTCTCCAGCTGCTTTTGTATATCTTCTATTTCCGAAGGAGTGTAATTAGCATGCGTAGCGATCTGATTGGGGTGAGCTAATTTTGAATGAAGGGAAATTGGTTGTATCATAACCGCCACAGTTTCCAAGAAAGGATTTTTACTGTCAATATTTTTGAACTGTAGGATCAATGCGTTCTGCCCACGCTAAAATTCCTCCTTCCACATTAAACACCTTGGAAAAACCAGCTTGTTGTAATAATTGAACAGCATTGGCACTGCGCCCTCCTGAACGGCACTGAAGGTAGATCTCTTGGTCTTTGTCAAATTCAGCAATTCGATTGGGCAAGGTTTCTAGCGGAATCAACTGTGCACCAGGAATGTGGCAGATGTCATATTCAACGGGCTCACGTACATCGATTAATTGAATGGGTGTTGTGCCTTGAAGTTTTGCTTGGAGCTCTTCCACGGTGATGGAAGGAAGTGTTGTGGGAGTAGTACTCATGGAAGCAGAGAGACTACAGGGTGGATTGATATCGATCAACTTCGTGATCGTCGGCTTCTTCCCACAAAGCGGACAGCGTGGATCTTGACGCAGCTGAAATTCTTGAAACTTCATCGTGAGAGCATTGACGTGAAGCAGTCGCCCTTGCAATGAAGCACCCATGTTCAACATCCATTTGAGGGCTTCTGTTGCTTGCAATGTCCCGATGATTCCAGGAAGTACACCTAATACACCAGCCTCTGAGCAATTTGGAATGACATTAGCGCCAGGGGACTCTGGGAAAAGACAGCGATAGCAAGGACCTCCTTGTGCCGTATTAAAAAGAGTGCAATATCCTTCAAACTGAAAAAGAGCGCCATAGACCAGTGGCTTTCGCAGAAAAAAAGCTGCATCGTTGACAAGGTATCGTGTAGAAAAATTATCAGAGCCATCGATGATGAGATCGTAGGGAGCCATAAGTGCCATCGCATTTTCCACTGCAAGTCGTACATCGTAGAGATCGAGCTGCACGTTCGGATTTAAATCATGAAGCCTTTTGCGAGCACTCTCTACTTTTTGCTGGTTGCCATCAGCAGTACCATAAAGAAGTTGCCGATGGAGATTGGAAAGATCGACATGATCATCGTCGACAAGCCCCAGACGACCTATTCCTGCCGCAGCAAGATAGAGCGCAGCTGGCGAGCCCAGACCTCCAAGGCCAACGCAGAGCACACTTCTCTTTTTTAGTTTTTGCTGACCTTCCTTGCCAACTCCTGGCAAAAGAAAATGGCGACTGTAGCGTGTTAATTCTTCAGGAGTAAAAGTCATCTTGAGGCTGAGTAAAGAATGAAAGAGTAACGAGTGAAGGGTAACGGGTTAAAATCTTGCCTTCGGCAAAATAGAGCTAAAGAAACCGGATCACAACATATCAATTTAGCCAAAAACGCTACTCTTTACTACATCTACTCATGCTTATGATCTCTAGCACGGATATTTTATACTGATTCGTTGCGAGGCGCTGCGCAGCCTTATGTAGACAAGGAAGTCGATGGATTGCGACGTTCCCGCCTTCGCGGGAGTGACGTGGCTGTATGTTTCATATTGACTCGCTTGGCGAAGCTCGACTCGCCCCTTTGGGGCTTTCCTGCAGAAAGTCTATCCTGCGCCCTCTCGGGCAGCTGTATTGCCCAAGGAGCAATTCGAGACTGACGCCGTATACACCCAAGCTCCCGCAAGCCGCAGCAGAATGAGCATGAAATAGCCGGGCTAGCCCCAATGCTATTTACTTTAGGCAAACACCATTGGAGCTAACTTCCAGAACAACGTCATTAGAAAAAATTATTTTCCTAACAGAACTTCAAGAGCTTTGCGATGAGGAGATGGAAGGGCAATCTCATCTAACTCTCGCCGTGAAAAAGGATGAAGAAATTTCGGAATCGGACCTGTAGGTTGATAAATTTCCATGGTCACACGATAGCGTGTGATCGGATAAACAATTGAAGCAATGATCTCTCGGGGCTTTTGGAGAGAAGAGCAGTGAGGCAAGATCCAGAGCCCTTTCCAAAGAGGTCCTCGAGATTGCTCTAAATAAATTTTGTCTCCACGTTGATAAAAAGCGCGTTGCTCTTTCTTTTTTGTAATAACTGGACGTGGTTGTTTGCGCGGCAAGGTAGCAGGATCATGCGCTTCACAATCGTGCATGAGAGGACAGCGTGCACACTGTGGCTCTGCAGCTTTGCAAATAGTGGCTCCCAGATCCATCAAGGCCGATGCAAAAGCGCGTCCTTTTTTTTGAGGCACTAATTTCCGAGCAGCTTCTTCGAGCAACAAACGTCCTGCTTTTGTATCAATGGCTTCGGTGATATTATCGAGACGTACAATCACTCGGATGATGTTCGTATCGAGGACTTCCACGGGTTGATCAAACGCAAAGGCCAAAAGTGCTTTTGCAGTGTAAGGTCCAACACCAGGAAGGGCTAAGAGTTTTTCTAAGTCATTTGGAATTTTGCCCTTATGTTTTCCTATTACGGTTTTTGCAACCGCGTGTAAACGCCGAGCTCGCGCGTAGTATCCAAGACCCTGCCAAGCTGCTAAGACTTCTTCTTCTGCTGCATTAGCTAGTGCTTCAATGCTGGGAAAAAGCTTCATCCATGTTTTGAAACGAGGAGTGATAGTTGCCACTGTTGTCTGCTGCAACATAAACTCTGAAACCAACACTTCATAAGGTGCAAAAGTTTCACGCCATGGTAGCTCATGACGCCCATCGATTTCAAACCAGGCCATCAGTTTTTTTTGAATCAGGTAATTGCGGCTTTTCACAAAAATAATGAACGCTTACTCAAGATCGGATAACACCCCAAGGCTCCCAAAATAATGAGCACACCGACGCCTGCCTCGAGAGGATTCGTCATGGTCGTGTAAACAAGCGCTGCAATACTGAGTGTCACAAAAAAAAGAGAAGGAAGTGGATACAGTGGAGAACGAAATCCTATTATTGAGTCAGCGTGATTTCGCCGACGCAGACGCAAGACAATCACCCCAAGCACCCCTAAAAAAGAACAAAAGGTGACAGGAACTTGTGTGCTCAGGAGCACCGCTTTGAAAGAACCGGTTGCTAGCAAGATCATCGTAAGAACATATTGAAGCACTGTAGAACGAATCGGAATTCGACTACGAGAAAGAGGAGCTAACCAACGAAGTGCAAAGAGATCTCGCCCCATCGTCTGCGTCATGCGAGGACCAATCCAGATCATCCCACTCACTCCTGAGACTAGCCCAATAGCAATGAGCGCTGCCATGAAACGTCCTCCTTCAGGCCCTAACAAATGTGTTGCCACAATGGTTGCTACATTAAGTTTTCCACGCAGCACATCTATTGGAGCAGCCAGCAGGAAAATCGTATTGAGCAATAAATAGAGAATCGTCACCAAAAGTGTTCCAATCACAAGAGACCATCCTACTGTTTTGCGAGAAGAAATAATGTCATCGGCAATATAGACCGAAGAGTTCCAACCCGAATAGGCATAGAAGCAAAAAAGCAAAACTACTCCCGAACTCGGCTCGAAAAGTCCATGAATAGCTGCTTTGGAGGGGAGTAAGATTGTTGGTGGAAGCGTGGCATAGTGAAATCCGAGGATAAGAATGCCAGCAATAAGAAGAAACTTGAGGGTTGTTAATACGTTTTGAAAAAAAACACTCACATTCCAATGTAACAGATGGGCCATTGTAATGACCGTTACTAACAGCATCGAAGAGAGCATAGGTGGAACTCCTGGAAGAAAATCTTGCAGGTATTTTCCAAAGGCCATACTCGCCAAAGCAATGGGAGCCACAAATCCAGCTAAGAGGGTAATGATCCCAGCCATGGTTCCGATGGCAGGATGATAAATATGCGTCAAATAATAATAATCTCCTCCAGAATGAGGGAGCTGCGATGCAATCTCCGCATAGCAAAGAGCACCAGAGAGAGCCACCAGACCTGCTAGGGCCCAGAGTGCTAGAATCCCAAAACCACTTGAAATACTTAAAAGCTGAATACCAAGACTGGTATAGATCCCATTCCCAATCATCACCGCCGCCACTAAGCAAATAGTAGTCAAGAGACCAATCTTATGAGGACGCTGGGGAGAAGAGGATATTTGCATGTTTGCTAAAAAGAGAGAGTCTCTCCAAAAAAAGATTTTTTGGACAGGCTCTATTTACAATTGTTCCTGCTAAAAGAATCGTTCATCTTTGGTGGATGAGTACATCTCTAAATAGAGTTGGAAAAAATAGAGATCTATCCTCCACGACGACGAAAATAGAGCACAGGGGAATACTCAAAACAGGCGCTACGACAACAACCGAGGAAAAAGTTGGAAGAAATGGATTCGCTGTATGCGGTCGTACCTTACTCACTTTTTTTTCTACTCCTTTTGTGGTCCTCTATCACCTTCCTGGATTTTTATATAATGCTCATAGGATTTTTTGTAATTTTAATACGCCCTCTTCAGGTGCCGCTTTAAGCAATATCGTGGAAAATCAGCGTGGTACCATAGCTTCTGAAAAATTCGATGCACCAGTTTTTCTAGAAGTAGGAAGAGCTCTAACCTCTTCTAAAAGCAAGGTTCTTTTTTCAAGAGAAAGAATTATAGACGCCACTTCTTCTCCTGAAACCCTCAATCATGAATCTTTTGCTGCTATTGCAAAAAGCTATGAACCACTCTGCGCGGTTTTAGAAAAGCGCAAACAATATCTACCTCCCGCGGTGAGAGCGCATACAAAAGACTTCCAAGAAATGGTGCGCACGTTTAGAGCTATCGATAAATATGGAACTCCTTTTGGAAAGAAAATATCTCAAGAACAATTCACCACATTTGACGAAAAACGAGTCTCATTAGAAACTGCAATTAAAGATACGGCTTCATCAGATGAAGCAATAGAATTCATTCAGACCATTGAACCTGCTTATAAAAAATTAACCCAAAACCTGAATCTAGGTAATGCTGACTTGATGAATGCATATCAGGAATTTTTTGAGTGTGTTGGGAAGTGTGAAAATATGGTTCGGCAAATCGTCTGCAACAAAGAAGAATTCGTAGCCATAGGAAAGGATCCTCTAAAACTTTCTAGCAAGGCAACTATCGGTGATCTCATTAAAAGATTAGAAAAAAATCGAGTTTCCTTAACAGTGTTCTTACAGCCTCAAGACGAGCCAGAATATACGAGCGAAAACGTTTTTTCTACACTACGCAGCCAAGCTAGAGAGCTTGTGCGTGAGTGTGAATTGCACCTACGACCCGTTCAGCAGTCCGGTTAACAGAACAGCTCGACCCCTCGTGCAAACGTCCCAGAGGGCTCTCAGTATCCGTTTAGCAGAACGGATTAGGCTATAGACTGTAGACTGCAGGTGATAAGATGGAGTGAGACGTTCGGTTCATAAGTTGATATACGATTAAAATGGTACATTCAAAAAATAGGTTCTTCTTCTGAAGTGAATTTGCCTACAGCCTATGGCCTACACTCTACAGCCTTACCCGTCTCTCGAACGGATACTGCACCTATAGAGACTTAGGAAAAACGGCATGTTGATCTTAGCCTCGTGTGATGAGATGCAACCCCAAGCGTATCACGACGGCAAATCCCAACGCCCATGGGAGGGCACCAAGTGCAATCGATCCCACGATTTTTTTGGGCACTTCTCCAAGAGCTAGTAAAAGCAATGCAGCCACTTCAGGTCCAATGGTCACCGGAGCTATCAATCCCACTCCGATCACGCCGTACTGATTCCATATTCTCCAAAATATTTTGTTGTGATCGGGCTGAAGGGAGAGGTTCATTTTTTTGAGAAGCCAGGCTCGCAGCGGAGCTCCAAAGAGAATGATGATCAGCGCGCCTGAACTGTAACCAAACCATGCCAGGAGCGTTGCAGCCCAAAGTGGAGCGCCTGCCATTGTGGCCGCAGGAATGGCACTGATGAAATAAAGTAGACCGAGACTAAAGGCAGTAAGAAGAGCAGGAAGCATAAGATCAGATAGCTGAGTAAAGAGTGAAGGACAATGGGATGAGTATCTTGCCGCCGGCAAGATGAAACTCAAAAAGTACCGCAACAGAAATACAAAGAATTCAAAAGAGAGTGAATGTTCCTACAGCCTATAGCCTATAGCCTATAGCCTCATCGGTTCTTATGAACGGATCTTCCTCCCATACTCACGAATCGTAAAATCCTCTGTTTGCATGAGGAGGACTCGCGGCTCAAATTCTTCTTCAAAGGGAGGAAAAAAAGTATCCCCTTCCACACTTCGGTGCACATGCGTGACAAAAAGCGTATCGCATGCAGGGAGAAGCAATCGATAAATCTCAGCTCCTCCGATAACGAAAATTTCTTCGGAGGGAATTTTTAATTGAAATAGTTCTTCGATACTATGAATGACGCTCACCTCTTCAGGAACTTCTAGGTATTGACGTGTTAAAACAAGATGCTTCCGGCCCGGAAGTGTCTTTCCAAGCGACTGGTAGGTCTTACGACCCATGACAATGGGATGGCCTAAGGTGGTTTTTTTAAAGAACCGAAAATCTTCTGGCAAGTGCCACGGAATTCCTCCTACAGCACCAATCACACGATTTTTTGACATGGCAACAATGGCTTTCATAAAATAAATTTACGGCAATTCGGGAACCGTATAGGAAATATTCCATGCATAGGGATAGAGATTGGTGGAGTAAAGACCGCTAGAAGCACCTGTCGGATCAGCTCCACGCGCTGTTGCGTCGAGTATTCTATTGTAAGCCTCACAGGCTATCCGTGTTATTCTTTGCTCCATTTCTGGACGATCTTCGTACTGTTTCAGAGCACAATAGAGTGTCTTAAGTTCACTTAACCGCTCTTGATGAAAATTTTCATGCTCACCCTGATCACCTGCGCTCGCCCGATCAGGAGGTTGATTTTTCAACAAACAATAATGGGTTGAAATATCTTTTAACACATTTTCAAAAGAGAGTTCCTCTCTACTAGAACGTAGGCCTGGTCGATAATCCGCATGACTGTTCGATTTGAATGATGATGCAAGGTCATCTAACATATCACCATAATTTTCCTCCATGATCATTTTTGTTTGAAGAGAACTCATAATAAAAGGACGCTCCACTTGGCTTGAGGCGAGAAGGACGGTGAATTTAGTGAGGGTTGCTAAGCGCATCACATTTTTCAAAATCACACGTTCATTCCCCACTCCCTCTTGAATGGCCTCTCTTGGATGAGGCTGCCTGGTTGGTTGCTGAGGAGATGGTCGCACAAAAGAAACTACTGAGTTTGCCATACGCCATCCAGAACGTATCGCTTCATGAGGATTCGACCCACTATGCAACGCAGCTCGAGAGAGAAAAAAACCAGCTAGGTTCAATGGAAAATTGATGACAAGTGGCCCAGGCAGATTTGTAACATTGGCTACATGACTAAGAGCAGCTCCAGCGATTTGCTCACCAGGGTGCGCACCAAGACAATCTCCCGTTGCTTTATGCAGAGCAATCTCGTTAGCAAACTGAGCTCCTAGCGCTAGAGCATCGTCAACAGGTGGAGTAGGTCCATCTACAAGAGCATTGACTTTTTGATCCCAGTAAGTAGCAGCAGTACCAACGGCATAACCAGCCACCATAGCGGTGACTACCCCCAATCCAAGAGCTCCAAGACTCACGGCTGTTGCGGCAAGAGCACTCTTTGCAGCAATGGCTCCACCTGCATGCATCGCGGCATGTGTCACGGCTGGACCAAGTTTATACGTCTCAAAAAGCACCCCAGCTTTGAGAGCATCAGGAGGCAACTTTAATAATTGCCAACTTGCTTTTTGAAACTCTTCACAATAGCGCTTCGCTTCGGGATGCAGCTGCTCATACTGTACTTGAACTCTATGGGACAATAGCAATGCTCCTGGCATCTCTGTCTCCGGTATGGAAAGCGCATCCATCCTATTCACGAATCCAGCAAGAGCTTCGTTACATTGATCCAAAATACGTTGAA
Source organism: Chthoniobacterales bacterium (assembly GCA_049314455.1). GTDB lineage: Bacteria > Verrucomicrobiota > Verrucomicrobiia > Chthoniobacterales > UBA6821 > CAIWMF01. Next base: position 5,266 of record JBMOFC010000043.1, on the reverse strand, counting down.
CGTGACGGGACTCCAAAGGAGCAGAGTTACCTTGAGGCAAGAATTGTCGTGCAGCAATTGTGCCATACGAGGCTTCTATGGCTTCAGTAAAACGTTCCCAGACCACTCTATTTTGTTGGTGAGTTGGTTGTTGAGGCTGAGTAATGATGGCACCTTGGTGTGAAATAGAAAAATAGAGAGCGTTTGAATCTCGAATCCCTCTGTCTAAAAAACTTGTAAAAAGTTCTAGCAATTGTTGGGCCTCGTCCGCTTTTGCTTCTGCAGCGGCCATGAGTTCCTCCAAGCTAGAAGAAGAAACCTTCTCAATGGGCTTATCGTCATGGTGAAAGCTGATATGCCTGTCAGTTGGTAGAGAAGCTTCGAAATTTTCGGAACGTATATTGATGGGTACACCAGCCTCTGCTTCACCAGCATCAAGAGAAGCATGGTGCTGTTGAAAGCCAGCATCAAAAGCTGGAGAATTAGCATCTGGAATTTTTGAAAAGCTCATCTCTTTTATACCGCAATAGGAGCCTTGATCGCTGGATAAGGATCATATTTTTCCAGCTGAAAATCGTCATAACAAAAATCACTTAACGTGCGAACTGCTGGATTGAGTTTCATTTGAGGAAGTGCGCGAGGCATCCTAGAAAGTTGCTCTTGCACTTGATCCAAATGATTAAGGTAGAGATGAAGATCTCCAAAGGTATGGATGAATTCCTTAGGACGTAGATCACAAACCTGAGCAATCATCATGGTGAGAAGGGAGTAGGAAGCAATATTGAAAGGCACTCCCAAAAAAAGATCGGCACTACGCTGGTAGAGCTGGCAGCTTAACTCCCCCTGACAAACATAAAATTGAAACAGCGCATGACAGGGAGCCAGCGCCATCTGGTCTATTTCTCCAGGGTTCCAGGCCGTGACCAAATGCCGACGACTATCGGGATTCGTCTTAATCCCATGAACGAGTCGTTCAATTTGATCCACCGACGGACCATTGTAGCAACGCCACTCTCGCCACTGAGCTCCATAGATACGGCCCAGATTCCCTTGTTCATCAGCCCACTCATCCCAAATGGTAACCTGATTTTTGTGGAGATAGTCAATATTGGTCTCTCCGGCCAGAAACCAAAGCAATTCATGAATGATGGAGCGAAGGTGAAGTTTTTTGGTGGTCAGAAGTGGAAATCCTTTTCGAAGATCAAAGCGTTCTTGAGCTCCAAAAATCGAGAGCGTCCCTGTTCCTGTACGATCTTCTTTGCGTTCTCCATGTTCTAAAACCAAGCGAAGCAGGCGGTGATATTGTTCCATAAGAAAGAAAAGCTTACGGCATTGCAACCCGAGCATCAATTGCCGAATGGCACCCGTTTTAGAACGAGTAGAGTTGAAGATAAAAGTTGAAGTTGAACCAGCAAGAAAACAATCAGTTGCGAAAGACCTCGTTTTATCTACAGCCTCATCTGTTCTAAACGGGTGTAGGGAACTGCTCCAAAAGTTTTTTACGACTTGGGGGCAGTAAAGAACCCGTGCGATGGAACGACTCTAATGTCGGTGAGGAGGGATCATAAATCCCCAAGGCTTTCGCTAGTTCCTTTTCAAAATGTTCAATAGCCACACGCGTTGGAACATGCTCGCTCAAAAATCTCAAAGCACGAGATAGCAAGTCAAAGAGCTCAGGAACTGGATGTGATGGCTCGATACAAAGATCGCATAACTCCGCAAAATAAGAAGCAGAGAGCAAGGTGAGGTAGCCGGGCTTGATCGGATATTGTGGCACGATGGGAAGGATTTCTTTTAAAAGATGAAGATCACTTTTTTTACTCAGTGAAAAAGAGAGTTCAACCTCGCTAAAAAGATCTAAGTATCCTGCAAAGGGACTTTCTCTCTTGAGCGCTCCCCGGGCTGCTGTTTTGACTTTTCCCTGTTCTTGAGTCAACCAGACGAGGATGAGACTCGTTTCTGACAAACGATACTTACGAATTAAGAATGCTCTTGTCTGATGCATTGAGGAAACTTTTTAGTAAAATAACTCCATAAGACCCAAGCAACGCAGAATGAGATCACGATTGCCACTAGCAAGTCAGAAGGATGATGAGCTCCCAGAAAGAGGCGTGATGAGGCAATGAGAGCTGCTAAGAACAAGGCACCTATTCCAAAAAAAGAATCTGCAAAAAAAATAATGAAGGCAAAACCAAAAGCTGTTGCCGTATGACCTGAGGGAAAACTATTCAACTCTGCACGCCCCACCGTCCATTTTCCCTCATGATAAGGACCATACCAAGCTTGCTCCTGTGCAGGAGAAACACGCGGGCGTGTTCTTCCAGTCGTGAGGCGTAGCATGTTAGTCACTGCCCCGGCCAGGGTAGAGGCCAGCATGGCGATTAAAAAAAGACGCTGCCACCGAGTGTTCCCAACACGTCGTGCGATCCACCATCCCAATGCCCCCACAAGCATCAGCTCCGGCCAATCCCCATAGCGACTCACAGCACTCAGAAAAAGTTTTTGCGGAGCGTGATTCCAGCTTGCTCCTTCTATTTGGAGAATGAACGCTCGCAAAGGAGCATCAGCTAGAAAAGAAAAATAAATCAATACGGATACACTGCAAAACAGGAAGATAATCAAAACACTTTTCTTGAAAAAAAATTTCACTCTTCTTCGTGTTCTTGTCGGTTAATTTTTTATTCTGGTTTCCACTTAATGCTACATCCTAGCGAGAGATGAAATGGTTCTGGAAGAGTTTCGCCGCGAGCCGTCGCTTCAAGTGCCAACCGCAAATCAGCTCCTGTCACGGGAATTCCATTTTTAGGAGTGCTCGCATCAAAGCGCCCATGATAGGCGAGATTCAACTTAGCATCAAAGAGGAAAAAATCAGGAGTGCAGACGGCTGAAAAAGCTTTGGCTACCTCCTGTGTTGCATCAAACAAAATAGGAAAGGGAATCTGCTCTTCCTGGACCATCTCCTTGAGGGACTCAGGAGCGTCTTCAGGATAGGTAATAATATCATTGGAAGAGATCCCGATAAAACCAATTCTCTGAGGCAGGAACTCTCTCGCCATGCTCACTAGTGCTCCCTGTAGATGCTTCACATAAGGACAATGACGACACAGAAAAATAACGAGTAATCCCTTAGGAAAAGAGGCTATCATTTCCTCTGGAGTAACTTTGTGTCTAGTCAGGACATCAGAAAGAGAAAACCTAGGGATCTGTGTCCCAACAGGAATGGAATCAAGGGCATTGGTAGACATATAAAAGTTGAAGTTGAAGCGGCAAAAAACTATCTGTTCAGTAGGAGGTTCTGGTCATTCACTCTTTTTGCATTCTTTGCGTTTCTTTTGCAGCTATTTTCATCCTCCTGCATGTTGCTGTAAATAAATATATTTTTTAACATGCTCTAAATGTTCGTGAAGCGTTTAAAAATTAAACTTAAACTCATCTCATTTTTTCTTTGAAAAAATGAGATGACACTAAAACGGTATATCATCCTCTTCATCGCTCGATTCTACTGGGGAGGCAGGAGCTGAAGTTTGAGAACGAGGGGCACTAGTAGACTTTGAGGAGGGACGGTAAGAAGAATCTTCTTCGTTATGAGAAGGTGCATTTCCAGCACCAGGACGTGGTCCAAGGAGCTGCATGTTTTCTCCCACAACACGCAAGCGTGTCCGTTTTTGACCAGAAGTTTTGTCTTCCCAAGAATCAAGTTGAAGACGTCCTTCGACATAGATGGAGCGTCCCTTTTTGCAATATTCAGCAGCAATTTCTGCCTGACGCCCCCAAAGAGTCACATCGACGAAGGTTGTCTCTTCTCTCTTTTCTCCATTGTCACCCGAAAAAAACCGGTTGATAGCAAGACCCAGGTCGGTAACAGCACTCCCTTTGGGCGTGTATTTGATTTCCGGATCACGAGTCACATTACCGATAAGTTGGACTTTGTTGAGATTAGCCATGGAAGTTTAGAAGGTTAAGATGAAACAACGAGCCACTAGTAGTTAAAAGCTAAGCCACAACTTCGACTTGCTTCACTTTTCTTGCTGGCTTCGGCGCTTTCTTAGCAGCAGTAGAGACTTCTCCTTTTTGGAAATAATTTTGAAGCGTCACTTCTTCTGTTAAGGTCAGCTTCTGTCTTATTTTAGCAATCGACTCAGGCTCTGCAGTGATCCGAAGATTCACATAAAAAGCAGAATTTATATGACGGTGAGGATAGGCGAATTCTTTGCGATCTAGCCGTTGGATTTCCTCCACGATAGCTCCTTCCGAATTTATTGTTTTTTCAAGACGCTCTAACAGCGCTTTGATCTCTTCTTCATTACTGCTCACTACAAGAGCAAGGAGGATTTCATAATATTTTCTCATAATAAGTTACCGCGTATATTGATAGGATGTTTTAAAGTGATGAAGAGCCATTACGACGCTTTTGAGGAGGGGTCAGCATTATAAAAATTCATCGTCCTGTCGAGCCCTTCTTGAAAAAGATATTCTAACGCCTCTGTCGCACGCTTGATGGAAACCTCTACCTGAGTCAATTCTGCTGTAGAAAAACGAGAGAGTACAAATTGAGAAAGAGGCTTGGCAAAAGCCTGCTCCTCCTCCTGCAAGGGACTCACTCCAATGCGCAAGCGTGGTACTTCTTGTGTTGAAAAATGAGTTAAAATCGATTCGAGCCCACGTTGCCCTCCAGCGCTCCCTCCTGCTTTGAAACGCAACTTGCCCAACGGAAGCGCTACATCATCGAGCACTACGAGGGTTTGACTTGCGGCAAGCTGAAAAAAACGTGCGTAGGAAGCAACGGCTGTTCCACTCAAATTCATAAACGTCATCGGCTTCATTAAAAGAAGATCAGAATCCGCAGAAGAAACCGCAGGAATTTTCGCTACTTCTGCATTCCATTTTGATTCAAAAGAAAAGTGGAGCCCATGACTCTCTGCTAGTGCATCAAGAACAGCAAACCCAATATTATGCCGCGTCCCATGATACTCGCGGCCGGGATTACCAAGGCCGACGATCAGGCGAACCTTGGTTCCAGGATCTGCAAGGCCGACGATCAGGCGGGGGCTAGAGCCATCGCTGCACGATGGATGTTGTCGGTTGTCAGTTGCCAGTTGTCGGTTTTTGTCAGTTCGTTGCGCCATGAGAAAAGAAATATTATTTTTAGAACGGTATGATTGCAACTCGTAGAAAAAAATTACGAAATTTTCTTTTTTTTTCTGGCATTATCTGAACCGCTTTTAATTCAGCCTGACAACTGACAACTGACAACTGACAACTGACAACTGACAACTGACAACTGACA
>JBMOFC010000042.1:0-17124 GCA_049314455.1 Chthoniobacterales bacterium | reverse complement strand
TATCAAGAAAAATTTCATCCTCTTATCGCGCCCTTCTCTCTTTAAAAGACTATATGTTTTTTGCTGTTATTTCTCAATCTTCACAACACGGAGCTTATCAATTCGATGACGATTCATCGAAAAGACTTGCATGCGAAAACCTTCAATCGTGATTGTTTCTCCTACTCGAGGAATATGGCCTAAGTGATGTAGAAAAAATCCACCGATGGTCTGATAGCGGCTTTCTTCCTCTTCCTCTTGTTGTGGAAATTTTAATTTTTGACGCGCTTCCTGGTAATGAAGCATGGCATCCACAAGAAAGCTCCCATCCTTTTGTTTTTTAATTTCAGGATAGTGCCCCTTGACTTCACGCTCTGGAAGCATTCCTAGAATTGATTCAATCACATCTTTTAAAGTAATAATCCCTTCAATTACCCCAAATTCATCCACGACAAGTGCCGTATGATGTTTTTTTAAACGAAATTCTTCAATGATTTTGGAAGCAGTCATATTGGGGAACACATAGAGCGGTGGTGTAATGAGATCGCGCAATTTTGCTGATCCCGCGAGGGAAAGATTCGCCCAGAGTGCTTTTACAGAAACAATTCCCACAATAGTGTCATGCTTTTTTTGAAAGACTGGAAATTCAGAATGTCCACTGGAAATAATACGACGCCAATTATTTTCATCTTCATCGTCAAGATCTAAAAAAACAACATGCGAGCGTGGAGTCATGAGTGAAGAAGCTGTCTGCTCATCAAGCTCTAAAACTCCTTCTACCATCTCCCTCTCAGAAGCATTAAAGACTCCAGCGTGAAGACCTTCATCCATCATTTGAATCACCTCCTCCTCGGAAGCGGCATGATTTTCGCGAAAAGAGAGGCCAAAAAACGAAAGCATCCTACGCCCAATAAAATCAAGTAGTGAGACAAAAGGAGTGATGGAAGAAAGCAGATGCTGGGCGAGTTGACTCATAAAGCGAACTGGTCCACATGAAGAATCAGACTCAGCAAGAAAACGTGGAATGATGATTCCAAAAAACGAGATGAGCAACGTTATCACAAACGCGACCAGAATAAAAATCAACGGATGTTCCCAATGAGGAAAATGCCACAAGAAATGATGGAGATGTTTTCCTGTGAGGATGGCTGCTAAGGTAAATAAAAAAGTCGCAACAAGACGAAAAAGAAATTGAGCGGAGCGAAGAGCTTCTGTTTTGTTAAAAGTATTTTTTCTGGCACCCAGCAAAACATCGATAAAAATAAAGATTCCGCCAAAAAAAATAATGATTAAAGATTCAAAAAAATCTCGTAGAAGAAAAGTCATCTTAAATTAGACTGTAAATGCGTGTAGAAAAAAGACAGCTGTTATATAAGCAATTTAAAAACGATCCATCAATGAAACAACGCCTCGAGCAAAAAGAATCCCAACAAGAACCCAACTATCTTTTGGATGGATTTAAAAAAATTGATCGTGACCTCCATTTTTTAATGCTCTGTTTCCAAGAGGTCCTAGAAGAGTTAGGAGAACATGGGATGGCAGCATCCCTTCCCTGGCTCAAGGAATTAAAACCCTCCGTAGCTGCGCAAAAAGGATTTGAGCAGGCCTATTCAATCGCTTTCCAACTCCTCAATATTGTGGAAGCAAATGCTGCGGAAAAAACACGTCGACTTCGGGAAATCAGTAGCGGGTTAACTTCTGAACGAGGATTATGGGGAGCACAGTTGTTGCGTCTTAAAAATTTAGGTTTCAGTCCAGAAGAGGTTGCCTCTTTTCTTCAATATGTCCGTGTAGAACCGGTATTTACAGCCCATCCGACAGAAGCGAAACGCGGAGCTGTTTTGGAACAGCATCGCATTTTACATCAACTGCTCGCAGCGAGTCATCAGGAAGATATTACTCCGTTAGAGAAAAAAAATATTCGTGAAGAAATAAAAATAGCCCTCGAAAAGCTATGGCGTAGTGGAGAAATTTTTTTAGAGCAACCTAAAGTTTCAGAAGAGCGCCGTGGTATTCTTTTTTATTTTCGCAGTATTCTTCCCGAAGCAATAGATCAGCTCGACCATCGACTAGAATCAGCTTGGGAAGAATTACAATTTCCTGCAGCACTCATTGCCTCTCCTGAATCTAGACCTCGACTAGACTTTGGAACGTGGGTGGGAGGCGATCGTGATGGACATCCTTTTGTGACGACAGAGGTGACTCGTGAAACCTTAGAAGAATTGCGTTTGGCTGCGGTAACACTTTTACGAAAACAACTCGATCAACTTGCAAGAGCACTTCCACTTTCCATTCATTTTCAACAACCCTCAGAGCAACTTTGTCAGGCTCTTGAAAAATTAAAAAAAGAACTCGGATTTGCGGCAGAACCTATTATGACACGCTACCCTGAAGAACCATGGCGTCAATTTGTGTTGCTCATTCAAGCAAAACTTCCATCGCTTACAAAAAATCTTCAAGCATCACATAGCCACCTTGCGCCGGTTCCTTTTAAAGAACCACGGGAAGTTCAAGAATTATTGAAATTACTTGCCAGGAGCCTTGAAGATATTCATGCAGAGCGCCTGGTGAAACATGCACTATGGCCAATTTTGCGTTCTTTAAATGTGTTTGGATTTCATCTAGCCCATCTTGACATTCGTCAAAATAGCCAGGTGCATGATCTGGTGGTGAAACAGATTTTAGAGGCAGCTCAGATTCCTGATGCAGACTCATTTTTAGAATGGGATGAATCGAAGAGACTCACCTTTTTGAGAAAAGAATTAGCATCAGATAAATCGCTTTTAAAAACAAAGGAAGCTTTACCATACGAAGCAACTCATCTTCTGAGCTGCTATCAGCTCCTACGCGATGAAATTGCAGAGTATGGGGTGGCTCCTTTGGGCTCTCTCATTGTGAGCATGACACGCCGTCTTTCTGATTTACTCATGGTTATTTTCTTGGCTCGCGAAGGAGGTATTACCGGCTGGAATGGAAAAACTCATTATTCTTTGTTGCCCATCGTTCCTCTTTTTGAAACCTATGAAGATCTAGAAAAATCTCCTCAAGTCCTTCGTGACTATCTCGCTGAGCCATCTGGAATGGCCACAATCGAGCATCAACAAGAAGGAGTGAAAAATCAGCAAGTGATGATTGGCTATAGTGATAGCAACAAGGATTGTGGCATCTTGGCTAGTCAGTGGATTCTTCATGAATCCCAAAGAGCGATGACAGAAGTTGGAAAGAGAGCTCATGTGAAAATGCAATTTTTTCATTGTCGAGGAGGCACCATCAGTCGTGGTGCAGGTCCAACGCATCTCTTTTTGGAAGCCTTACCAGCTGGATCATTACAAGGAGACCTTAGAATGACGGAGCAAGGTGAAACCATTGCTCAAAAATATGGAAATCAAACCACCGCGACCTACCATTTGGAATTACTTTTAGCAGGAGTGACTAGTGTTTCTTTTCTCAATAAAAAATCTCCCAAGAAGGAAGAGGACTTTCCACAGGCAGATGCTGTTGGATCTTTTTTAGCCACCAAAAGCCGTTATGCATATCAGGCTTTTATTCATACCACTGGCTTTTTGAAATTTTATGAGCACGCCACTCCCATTGATGCTCTCGAAGCAAGCCGTATTGGTTCTCGCCCTAAGCGACGCTCGGCACAACGGTGTCTTGCCGAATTAAGAGCTATCCCATGGGTGTTTAGTTGGAATCAGGCACGCTATTTTCTTCCAGGATGGTTTGGTGTTGGAAGTGCCCTCAGCGCACTGGAAAGAGAGCGTCCCGATCTTTTTAGAGCACTTCAAGAGCATCATCGTGATTGGTCGTTCCTTAATTATGTCTTTCTTAATGTCGAAACTAATCTTGCAAGTGCCAATCTCTCCATCATGGAAAAATATGCAGAGCTCGTAAGCGACATTACGATTCGAACACATTTTTTCTCGATCATTACTAAAGAGTTTCAACAAACGAAACATCAATTATATCAGATTTTTGGAGGAACCTTAGAAGAACGTCGGCCACGCATGGGTAAGACACTAGATCTCCGTGCAAAGGCTCTCGACCTTCTCCATGAACAGCAGATCATCACCTTAAAAGCTTGGCGCAAGGCTCAGCAAGATGATCCTACCCATGCAGCAAAACTCTTGCCGCGAGTATTGCTTTCAATCAATGCTATTGCCAGTGGTCTGAGGACGACAGGATAAGTTGAAGTAAATTTAAATTGTTAATCTTAATTTTATTCTCATGGATATTCATACTGCAACTCACGTCGCTGGGCAAACACCACTCAAGCATAACACTATTGAAAACCCTCCTTCTGGAGGACCTTCCATCTAGCAAGTCCCATCCACCTCACATGAGTTTCATGCAAACAGCATTCCTCATGAATTAGACGCTCAAGAACAACTTCCTTCAGCCGATCTTGAAGCAAAACGTCAGGATTTTATTCATAGTGACGCCTTCAAAGAGAGCTTGAAGACTATCGTTCAAAATCTTGCTTCCTTCTGGGACAATCCTGCCATTGATGCACAAAAAAATCCTTCCGACCTCCTCGTTCTTAATAAAGAGCAAAATAAAATAGAGACTTACCAAAACAAAGAAAAGGTTCCGCTCGATATCGAAGCATCCAATGAAGTGGTGAAAGACTTTTTTGTAAACCAACTGAATCTTCTCTACGGCAAAGAAGCTATCGATTTTTTCTATCCTGAAAAAGTGAGATGGGAAGCATTAACGGTAGCCTATGTGAAAGATCTGCAAGTGAGCATCAATGAGTTCCAAAAAGCAGTTCTCAAATCATGTAAATCTGATTTGAAGCAGTACGACTCAGCTGCTTCAGCCCATCTTGAAGTGCTAAAAAAAGCAGATGAAGCCGTTGTTGCCCTTGAGATGAACCCTACGCTCAAAAATGAGGCAGAGACATGGATGGCTTCTCTTGAAAAACAAACGGGTATTTCACATCAAACAGCACTTTTACTTTTAGGAGGTGGAATCGCCCTCGGAGCTGCACTGAATGCCACAAGTGGAGGAACCCTTACCTTTCCTATGGCAACACTCTTCCATTCTAGCGGGGCTTTATCGATGTTGACGGCAACACATGGCACACCTCTCATGGGAAGCAGCCTTGCTGCAGCAGCGGTAGGAGCAAAAACTACTACTGTAGGTAGTGTTGTTACGCACATAGCCACTCCTATTTTAGAAGATGCAGCCATCGGTGCTGCTGTGGGTGGTGGTCTTGGAGCTATTTATGGCCTTGGACAATATAATGCGATGGCAGATACAGATCCAAGCATTCGGGCTTTTCGTGTTGCAGCTGTTCCTTTTTATACTGGGTTAGGCGTAATTACAGGTGCCACACTTGGTATTGGTGGTGGTATAACTTATCATTTAGTCGTAAATGTGGCCAATATAGAAGTGCCTGCGAATCTTTTTACAAATTATGCGCATGCTGCTGCTGTCGCTGCAGCTACTGCATAGTGGTACGATCTTCACATCACGATAAATTGAAGCGTGACCAATTTTGCTAAAAAGATAAAATCAGCCGATGTTCCTTAATTTTACAAAAATGAATGGGGCCGGTAACGATTTTATCATGCTTGATAATCGTGAAGGTCATCTGACGTTAAATCACACACACATTGCTCATCTCTGTGATCGCCATCGTGGCATTGGAGCCGATGGTCTGTTGATACTAGAAAAGCCCTCTTCTACTCATGCGGCAGCTCGTATGTGCTACTACAATGCCGATGGTCACGAGGCTGAAATGTGTGGTAACGGGGCTCGCTGCTTTACACGCTACGTGGCTGGTCTTTGGAAACAAACAACTGGTAGCATCACCTTTGAAACGGCCGCTGGAATTCTCGAGGGAGAACTTCTTGAAGATCAGGTGCAAATTTCCATGAGTGATCCTCATACGATTGCGTTGCATGAGGTCGTCGGAGATTACAAAGAAGTGCACAGTATCAATACAGGAGTCCCTCACGTTGTCCTATTTGTTGATGATTTGGAACACGCCCCTGTCATTGAGATGGGAAGAGCTTTGCGTCATCATGTAAGCTTTGCACCAGCTGGAACAAATGTAAACTTTGTCCAAATCATCGCTCCCAATCATCTTGCGATACGGACCTTTGAACGTGGAGTTGAAGATGAAACGCTCGCTTGCGGCACAGGCGTCGTGGCTTCTGCACTCATACATCATCTACTTTCAAAAGTAGCATCTCCCGTGAGTGTTACTGTTCGTGGCAGAGAAACATTAGAAGTTGCGTTTGTTTCAGCACTTCTCACAACTCATGATCTTCCTAAAATAAACCAAGTCACGCTCACAGGTCCTGCTGAGTTTGTTTTTGAAGGAACAATTTATATCCACGGATGAGGCTGTAGAAAAATTCACCACAAAGGACATAAATCCGCCAAAGCGACACACAAAAAACAAAAAGATAAAAAAACAAAAAGATAAAAAAACAAAAAGATAAAAAAACACAAAGATAAAATTTTTTATAAAAAAATGGACTTGCTTGACTCCCGTCAAGTCTCGCCCTCAAGGGCTGCCTAAACACGTTTAGGCAGTCTATCTCGCAGCTTTCCAGCTGCCGATGTTCTTTTTATGCTCTTTGTGCCATCTATGTGTTCTTTGTGGTTAATTCTTTTTAGAAATAAAATAACGTTGGTATATTTTAAGCAAGAATTTGCCAACTCATTTCCTTAATCCGAATATTTCATGCTGATCGTGACGAGGAGGCTGCAAAGACTGATGGGATAAGGCAGACGAGCATGTTGATGCCGGGCTGTATGCGTACATACTGTCCAAATCAACATGTGAGTCTAACGCAACATCCATAAGGCTTCCCGGCTTCCGCAGTAGATCAGTATGAAATATTCGGATTAAGTTGAGGCCATTGGCTGAACGGTTACAACAATTAAAATTTAAAACATGATACTATAATGAAAAAATATCCCTCACTTGCGGGAGTACATACAGCACTTGTGACCCCTTTTCGCAACGGTCAACTCGATGAGATCACTTTTGTAAAACTGATCGAACGTCAGATAGAAGCAGGCATTACGGGCATTGTCCCTGTTGGAACTACCGGTGAATCTCCTACCCTCACCCATGCAGAGCAGCTCCGTGTCATGGAACTCGCTATAAAAACAGCTGCTAAAAAAACTCTAGTCATTGCTGGCACCGGTTCTAATTCTACTGCAAAGACAATAGAGACCACTCAGGAAGCAGAACGCCTTGGAGCAGATGCAGCGATGCTAGTACTTCCTTACTATAACAAACCCTCTCCTGAAGGACTCTATGAGCATTTTAAAGCCGTTGCTCATGCAGTGAAAATTCCCTTAGTGATCTATGATGCCCCGGGGCGTTGTGGTATTTCACTCCCGGTTCCCATTACATTACGACTTGCTCACGATTGCCCTAACATCGTTGCCATTAAAGATTGTAATGCCAGCGTGAAGCATATTGCAGAATTGCATACCCTTCTTCCTTCACACGTTCAACTCCTCTCGGGAGATGACATCTGGACCGTTCCTTTTTTGAAAGTAGGTAGCGTTGGGGTGATTAGTGTTGCTTCGAATTTTATTCCCTCAGAAATTGTGAAGCTTGTTTCTTTGTTTCAATCTGGAGCTTTGGAAGAAGCAGAAGAACTTCATGTTTGTTTAAGCCCTCTCTTCCGAGATCTCTTTATTGAAACAAATCCTGTCCCTATTAAAACAGCTATGGCCTTGCGAGGCTTGATTCAAGAAGAGTTTCGTCTACCACTTGTTCCCTTAACCAAAGAACATCGAGAAGTTTTGTTGAAAACACTTCATTCATTGGAAGCATCTTCATTATGAAAACTAAAATCATCATCTACGGAGCCTCTGGAAGAATGGGGCAAGCCCTTCTTCAATGCCTCACCTCAGAAAAAAATTTAGAACTTGTTGGGGCTATTGCTTCTCATGATGAGATCGATTCTATTCTTTCAGCGGCTGATGTTGTGATTGATTTCACCGCTCCAGAAGCAACATTCTCCCTTCTTGAAAAATGTGTACACGCCCGAAAAGCCCTTGTGATCGGGACAACAGGGCACTCAACTGAAGTGAGAGAAAAAATAGAAAGTGCTGCACGCGACATCCCGCTGATTTTTTCTCCAAATTATAGCGTTGGCGTGAACACGCTTTTTTGGCTCACAAGAAAAGCCACTGAAATTTTAGGATCAGAGTACGATGCTGAAATCGTCGAGCTGCATCACCGTTTTAAAAAAGATGCCCCCAGTGGTACAGCGCGCCGTTTAGCAGAGATTATTGCTGAAGTGCGAGGCCTAGAGTATAAATCCGATGCGCGTCATGGACGTATTGGTCTCCCTGGAGCACGCACTTCGAGCGAAATAGGCATCCATGCACTTCGAGCTGGTGATGCCGTTGGAGAACATACGGTCTTGTTAGGAACCTTAGGAGAAAGATTAGAGCTCACCTATCGCGCTTCTTCACGGGAAGCCTATGCAAAAGGGGCACTCAGAGCTGCCACATGGCTTCACGAGAAGTCTCCGGGCTATTACGACATGGAAGATGTTTTGGGACTGAAATAACTTAACAATGGAATATTAGTAATCACGCAAACTAAAGAAAAAATTTTCTGTAGCCTGTAGCCTGTAGACTATAGTCTGCATTAATGTCCGTCGGTATTGCCCTTGGTTCTAATCTTGGAGAGAGTGAGAAAATTTTAACACTCAGCATCGAAGAACTGAAAAAAATTCATCAAGGTACAGATGATACGTTTCGTGTTTCTTCGTTTTACAAAACGGCCCCTGTTGATTGTCCTCCAGAGTCGCCATTTTTTCTCAATGCAGTCCTTGAGCTAGAAACAAAATTATTACCACATGCTTTGCTCTATTTTCTTAGAACATTAGAAAAAAAATCAGGTCGCTCTTTTCCTTATGCCTATCATGCTCCTCGAACACTGGATCTCGATTTGCTCTATTACGATTCAATAACTATCTTCACTCCTGAATTAGAACTGCCACACCCAAGAATTCGTGAGCGCTCTTTCGTGCTGAAACCACTGGTAGAAATTAATCCTCATCTTATCCTTCCAGGTTGGGAATTGAGTACTCAGGCTTATTTAAAAATTTTAGAAAAAAATAATTCTCATGAATAAAAAGGAAGCAACTGAAGTAAACAATTTTTTTAAGACCTCTAAAATTTCTCATGAAAAAATTGCCTGTCTTACGGGATATGATTATCCAACAGCACGTCTCCTTGAGGAGTCAGGGATTGATCTCATTTTAGTGGGTGATTCACTTGGAATGGTTCTCTTAGGCCATCCTGATACCACACAAGTAACCTTAGAAAACATCGAATACCATGTGAAAGCGGTGCGGCGTGGTGCTTCGCACAGCATTATTCTCGCCGATTTGCCGTTTGGAACAGTAGATCACGTGGAGCAAGCTGTTCAATCTTCATTGCGGCTTCAAGCTGCTGGGGCTGATATGGTCAAGTTAGAAGGACCTTTGATACCACACATCAGAGCTATCGTGGCTGCAGGAGTTCCTGTGATGTCGCATTTAGGAATGCTTTGCCAGCAAATTTTGATTGAAAAAAAATATAGCATTAAAGGAAAGACCCCAGAAGATGCAGCCCGCCTACTTCGTGAAGCTCATGCAGTGCAAGAAGCAGGAGCCAGCGCTCTCCTTCTAGAGCTTGTAATGCCACTTGTGTCACAACAAATTACACGTGAATTAAAAATTCCTACCATCGGTATTGGAAGCGGCCCCTATTGTGACGGTCAAATGCTGGTATTTAGCGACCTGGTCGGTTTACAGCCATGGTTCAGACCCTCATTTGTAAAACCAAAAGTTGATTTGGCTACTCCTTTTCAAACAGCTGTGAAGGAGTATGTCCAAGAAACAAAAAGCAGATGAAGAGCGATCTCCAAGCAAAATCAGTCTCTGGCCAAAAGGTCATGCTATCAGGGATTTTTTTAAATATTTTTTTAGGAGTTATCAAAAGTACCGCCGGCTTGCTAGGACATTCCAATGTGCTGATCGCTGATGGAATTGATTCTATTGTGGATGTTTTTACTTCTGTGATGACTTGGGGAGCTTTGAAATATGCCGCCAAACCACCAGATCAAGAGCATCCTTATGGACATGGCAAGGCAGAATCACTAGCGGCCGTTGCTGGAGCACTTATTCTTTTGACTACTGGAATTGCGATTACTTTTTTTAGCATTCAAAATATTATTAGCATCCAGCATGGTACTCTTCCTCATCCGCCAGAAAAATATACACTCCTCATTTTGTTGATTGCGATTGTGATCAAGGAGGGATTCTTTCGAGTATTAACGCATCAAGCTCGTAAAATAGGGAGCACATCGATGCTTGCTGAGGCATGGCATCATCGTTCCGATGTTATGATTTCATTAACCGCATTCATCGGTATTGCTATTTCTATTTTTGGTGGCAAACGCTATGCCAATGCCGATGATTGGGCTGCATTGCTCGTCTGTTTCATCATTTTTTACAATGCCACCACAATACTTCATGTCTCTTTTCGAGAAATTATGGATGCCCAAGTTTCGCATGACCTAGAAGAAAAAATCCTCAAGCTCGCATGTGAAATCGATGGCGTTGAAAGCGCTGAAAAATGCCGTGTCAGAAAAAGTGGTCTCTCACTTCTAGCAGATTTACACATTCGTGTTGATGGACAGTTGAGCGTTCTCAAAGGTCATACTATTTCTCATCAGGTCAAAGACCACCTTCTCAATGCTAATTTGGCACTAGAAGATATTACACTGCATTTGGAGCCCAATTAGCACTCGTTCACGAAAACGGGTACAGTTGAAGTTGCAAGTTGAAGTTGACACAGCAAAAAATACACCTGTTTAATGGCACCCGTTTATAAAACCGGAGAAAAATGAAAAAGTGCCGCAAAAGAAGCACAAAAGAGAGTGGATTTTCCTAAAGTCTGTAGTCTACAGCCTTACCCAATCAGGCCTCGCAGCCTCCACAGTAGATCAGTACGGAATATCCGGATTAGAAATGCAAGCCAGCTTTGTTGACCTCTTCTTTGACAAGAGCCCACTCTTTTTGAAAAAGAGGATTGTTCAGAAATTGCTTCGCTAAATATTGACCATAGAGTTCTCCCCCGTAAACATCATCAGGATAATGGCGTCCTAAGATAACTCTATTCCAAGCTTTCGTGCGGGCCTCTATTTCTATTTCTTTTCTTTTTGTGGGAAAAAGATCAGTCAATAAACCAGCCCAGACAAAAGCCCGCGTAGAATGTCCACTAGGATAGGCGTAGCCATCATCGTTAACCACTTCCCTTTTTGTCTCTCCCCAAGTCGTTGGACGTGTGCGGTGGAATGCCTCTTTTGCAGCATGAATAGCGTTATTGGTATCATTTCTAACTTTTTTAAAGACTTCCGCTGTGCGAGGAAGCTGTTTTGCGGTAAACTCAGGACTGATAGCAGAAGCGTAATCAAAAACGCTATCCGAAGAGGCAATCAAAGCCCGAAACAGCTGCTTCTTAGTACGTGCAGCCATGGCATCTTTTAAAAGATTAAGATCTTTTTTTTCCTGTTCCGGGCTTTTATTAGCAGGAGGTGGAATGATCTGCCGGAAATTCCAGGAAGTCGTATTTAAAAAATAAGTCTTTGAAGAAAGCGGTGCTGCTAGAAGCGAAAAAGTAAAAAAAAGACAATAAAAAAAGAGTGTGCGAGTGAGGAGTGTGTTCATGATGGAGAGATACGAAATTCGTTGTTAAGAAAGTGTTGAAGTTCTTGAAACGCGTGAACAAGCTCTGAACGCTCTTCTAAGGCTTTCACCCCAGAAGATTCATGAATTGGTTCTGCAAGGACTTTGTCGTATTGTTGAGCGAGTGATTTTTTGTGGTTCAGGGAGCATGAACGTTGAAGCAGCTGCTGCACATGCTCCACTTGAGAGCAAGCTTTTGCAATTGTTTCTAAAACGTTTATCTCTGTTGTTTCTCCTGCAGCCAGGCGTTTTAACTGTTGGCACTCAAAAAGTCGACACCGTTCTGGACGCTGTGCGTAAATGGAGCAGCAATCCTCTTCAAATGAGGAACAGGGTTGATGAAAAAAATCATACTTTTTTTTGTGTTTGATGAGCATTCCTAACGATTTGAGTTCTGCTCTTGAATCCGAAGGTTGAAGACGTACCGTGTCAAACAAAACCCCATTACAGCAAAGTCCACAAGCTTTACAAAGATGGGAGGAAGAAGAAATCATCGATTCTACTTCAACTTGTTACATTCACTACCTCATGGAAGCTTCTGGCAGCTTCTTTCTTAAGCCTCCTACTCCTGCGCGTGTTAGGAGCTTTCTTTTTTTTCTCTCGGCCAAAGCAGTGTGGACAGCTGACTTCAAGCTTATAATGAGGATGCGCTTGGTCTGCTTCTGTTAAGGGCATCTGGCATTTGAAGCACAGGATTGATTGTGTCTCTTGGAGGCCAGTATCAACACACACTCGCTTATCAAAAACAAAACATTCTCCGTCATAGTGAGCATCCCCACATTCTTTGAAGTAGTTTAGAATACCACCTTCGAGTTGAAAAATATTTTTAAAACCTTCTCGCTCCATAAACGACCCTGCTTTTTCACAACGAATCCCTCCCGTACAGAAAGTCACGATCGTTGCCTCCTTTAACTCTTCAGGGAGTTTTTTAACAGCTTCCGGAAAATGACGAAAATGCTCAATTCCTGCCGGAAGTGCTCCCTGAAAAGTACCCATCCGTATTTCGTAGTCATTACGCGTATCTAAGAGAACTACCGGTTTTTTTGCATCGAGCCACTCTTTCAACTTCTTGGGAGAAAGTTTTGGCGAAGAGTAACGAGCAGGATCGATTCCTTCCACCCCAAAGGAAATGATTTCCTTTTTGATCTTAATCAACATCCGTCGAAAAGGTTGCCCAAGGCTTTCACTTTCTTTGACCTCAAGAGCAGCACATCCTGGAATCTGACGCAGCTCGGCAAGAAGTTGATCAGTAGCTGTTCGAAGGCCTGCTACAAAAAAATTAATTCCTTCTGTGGAAAGTAAAATCGTTCCTTTTAAACCAAGAGTCGTGCAGAGCTGCTCTAAATCTTTTTTTAATGCTGGCAGATCCTCTAGAGTTGAAAAATGGTAACCTGCAATATTAATGAACATAGTTATGAACTCTCAAAAAATTAATCGATTCTATTTCAGCTGTCTGAGGAAACATATCCAGAGGGGTTGATTCTTGTAGTTGATACTGGCTTGAAAGCCGCTTGAGATCACGCGCGAGTGTCGCTGGATTGCAAGAGACATAGATCATGGAAGAGGGAGGATTATTTAAAATAGCTAGCACCACAAGCTCCGAAAGCCCTTCGGAAGGAGGATCTAGAATCAATGTTGTCTTAGCTGAAGAGCATTCTAGGAGTTTTTGTGGAAGTACTTCCTCAACGCTCCCCTCTTCAAAGAGCTCGTTGGGGTCGGCTCCCTGGCACGCTAAGGCAATAGAGCTCTGAGAGCGTTCTATCCCAATGACCTGAGAAAAAGAAGTAGCTAATGCATGAGAAAAAAAGCCTGCTCCGCAATAAGCATCGATGAGTATTTCTGCTGGATTCTGTATGGCGTACCGTTTTACTTCCTCAAGCAGGAGCGTGGCAACCGCATTGTTGACTTGACGAAAACCTCCATAGCGCTCTTTTTCCCCAAGCAGATAATCGCCGTCCATAGGGCGTTGTGATTTTAATTGAGCAAGAGCCTTATTAACTTCTTTTGAAGCAATCAAGCAATGATCCACCTCAATAAGATCACGTCCTTTCTCTACAAAAAATCCCAGAGCCCCTTTGCGTACATGCACCGTAATACGATTACGATAATGCAAAGCTTCCGGAGAAGGAATCATCGCTTTAACAGGTGGATTCTGGATCCCGGCGATTCGCTCTAGGGCATCTCGCAGCTGTTTCTGTTTTATGTTCAGTTGATGCGAATACTCTAGATGTTGATAAGAACAGCCTCCACACTTGAGAAAATAAGGGCATGGTGGCTCTATGCGAAGAGGAGATTTTTGTTCAAGCGCCAAAAGAGTCGCCTCCAAAAAACGAGGCTTTTTCCGAATGATGCGCGCCGTGACTATCTCCTCGTCGATGACTCCTTTGATAAAGCAAGCAATATCATTGATGCGGCCAACACCACTCCCTCCAAAAGCAATATCTTGAATTTTAAACGTGATGGCATCACCAAGACCAATATCAGGCTTTATTTTAACTTTACTGCTCATTGGTAATGAGGTTACGTGGATAAAATTTGCCTTGCTGAATGCTTTTTGAAAATTTGTTCCGCCAACGCGTCTGCTGCCGTTGCTGTGGAGATGCCATGCTGATCGGCATAGGCAAAAATCATTTCTAATCTTTCAGGAATTTTTTCGACATGCTTAAAAACACATTCTTCAGAAAAGGGAGTATTCTCATTGGCCGCATACTCATAATAAACACGAATGAGACCAGCTGCGTTAATGACATAGTCGGGAGCATAGAGAATATCACGATCACTAAGCAACGTGCCATGCTGTGGTGCTTCTAATGGGTTATTGGCAGCACCAGCAACAATGCTTACCTTGAGGCGTTTGATGGTTTCATCATTGAGTATTCCACCTAACGCACACGGTGCAAAGATATCAGCCTTCACATCGTAAATTTCATGAAAGGGTAATGGTATTGCTCCAAACTCATTGACAACAAGATCGACCCTCTCCTCGTCAATATCACAGACATAGAGCTTGACTCCTGCAGCATGCAGAAATTTACAAAGATGGTATCCCACACTCCCCAAACCTTGCACAGAAACGGTGAGCCCTTGTAGACTCTCTTTTCGAAGACGATGTTTTACAGCAGGCTTCAAGCCAAGAAAAACACCATAAGCCGTCGTAGGTGAAGGATCTCCTGAGCCTTTATTATTTTGAAAACCTCCTGTGACATAGTTGGTTGCTTTGTTGAGCTGATTCATATCCTCTACACAGGTTCCTACATCTTCTGCAATAATATATTTACCTCCCAATGTTTCTACAGCTCTCCCCATGCTTTCCATCATCTCGGGTGTCTTCTCGCGTTTAGGATCTCCCATAATCACGGATTTTCCTCCACCAATGGGGACGCCTGCTAGCGCAGCTTTGTAGGTCATTCCTTTGGAAAGTCTAAGAACATCATGGAGGGCTTGCTCATCACTTTGATAACGCCACATCCGACATCCCCCAAGAGCAGGACCGAGATTTGTGTTATGAATGGCTATGATTGCTTTGAGCCCTGTTTTAGAACAGCTAAAAAAGGAAACATGTTCATGATTGTCAAACTCACCGTGATTAAAAAATTGCATGGAAAATAGTAAAGAATAGTCTGTAGAGACTGTTTTTATGGGAACGAAGGTTATAGGCTTCTCCCCTCTTCTGTTCAAGTAATTCCTTGAAACAAGAAAAATAATAAAAAAGTAATTTTTTTCTTGCTAACTAAAAATAAAGATGTTACGTCACTTACATCATTTTTGATTTCTGATGATTCTAATAAAAAAACTGTTAGAGCATTTTTCTAATAGCTTTGTACTCTATCTGTTCCTCCACTACTACAACTTATGATTTTACCATTGTGTATTTTTATAGCTGCTGCCATTACCTCTGGTTCTACAAATCAAGATCCTCAACCAACTGCAACACCACCCTCTTCTCCGACTTATCAGAAAGAAAAACGATCGGTCGTAGCGAACTATGTCAGATCAAAAGTCGACGAAGAAGAAGAGGACCTGATCAAAGAACTTTTTGATCCTAACTCTCCTGCACAACGACCTATCACTCCTCAGAATGCAATGCCCGCAATGCCACATACGGTTAAAGAAATGCAATTTGCCTCCAGCAGCATTTTTTTTATTGGTGGACCTCGTGATCAATTAAGTAAACATGGCATCGATTTTTCTGCAACGTACACCTCTATAGTAGCCGGCAATCCCGTAGGGGGCATTCATCCCAAAGGTTCCACCTATATTGATAATATTGCCGTAACGAGTTTGATTGATACGGAAAAATTATTTGGCTGGCATGGAGGACATTTTATCATGAGTGTCGAGCAACAGGATGGTGGGGCTCAAAATAATCTTTCAACAAAAAATGTCGGTAACTTCTTTTTGGTTAATGGAGCGGTTGGTGGAACCACCATTAAATGGGTGAATCTCTACTACCAACAACTTTTTTACCACGATCGTATCAATATTAACATTGGTCGATTTGCAGCTATGGATGAATTTGATAACTCGCCTGTTCTTTTTAACTATATCGGTACCTTGCAAGCTAATCCCACGAATATTAAAACAACATGGAATCCCAATACCAGTTGGGCAAGTCGTCTGAAAATATTGACTACGCATGATACAGAATTTCGCTTTGGTATTTTTCAAATCACCAAGACTTCTATTAATGGACTCAATTGGAATTTTTATCCTAATGACACAGCCTCTCTTTTTACTCAATACGATTGGAATCCAGAATTTGGTAAGGCAGGCAGCACCTGGCTTTTTGAGGGCAGCAAAAAAAAGGATTCCGTGACATCCCATCAAGAAACTTCTTCTGACAAATCTTTCAAAGAGAGAGTCGATATTTCTAAGCTCAAAAAATTTTCTGGTCACTATTTTGTGGGAGGCTATTACAACGCTGAAGGAACCTCTCAGTACACCAGCAATACTTCTCTTGCAAATTCCTATGCATTTTATTGGCATGGCGATCAGGTGGTTTATCGCCCTAATCCGATGACAGAAGCTGGGTTGTTACTCTGGACTGAGTTTGGTTACACTCCTCAAACAGAAAACACGGTGATCACTTTTCAGGCCAAAGGTGGTGCTATTTATACTGGACTGATCCCAGGTCGCAAAAATGACTTCACCATTTTTGGTATTGGATATGGTGGCTTTAGTTCTTCCTATATTTCCTATGTGGAAGCTCAAAGCAACCAAGATCCAGAGTATGAATTAGTCAGTGAGTTGGGTTATCGCATTAACTTCTCACGTTTCTTCTACGTCCAACCCGATATGCAATGGATTATTAATCCGAATGGACTAGGAAGTATCCCTAATGCTCTTGTCTTGGGTGTGCAAACAGGGATTATTTTTTAAAATGCTCTTATATGTTTAAAAAAGACATCTCTAAAAATTAGAGATG
>JBMOFC010000041.1:0-17923 GCA_049314455.1 Chthoniobacterales bacterium | reverse complement strand
TCCCGTCGGGTCGTGTTCTGACAATGCACCCAACTACAGAATTTTTTAAAACGCTTTAGCTGCTTTGTGAGCTTTGTGGTTAATTCTCTTTGAGACGTTATAGTCTTTTAAATCCATAAGGGCACGATCTGAACTTGCTCTTTTTCTTAATAACAGCGTTCTCATCACTCACGTTATCTTAAGATAGCTCTCGCTCTTCGGCCTTGTTATCAAGAAAAATTTCATCGTCTTATCGCGCCCTTCTCTCTTTAAAAGACTATAGTGCCAAATTTAAATAAATTTTTCCTTAAGTTGACGCCATTGAACAGGCGCCATCACTCCTTTTGCTGAATTTTCCAAAAGGCTGCAAAATGCCCGTTCTTTTCAAGGAGCTCTTGAATAGTTCCCTCTTCGACAATGCTCCCTCGATCAAAAACCAAAATGTGATCCATGGCGGCTAGTGTTGAGAGGCGATGGGCGATGACAATGGTTGTTCGGTTTTTCATTAAAAGGGCAAGGCTCTCTTGGATTTTTTTCTCCGTTGCAGAATCGAGCGATGAGGTAGCTTCATCCAAAACGAGGATAGGAGCGTTTTTTAACAAGGCTCGTGCGATGGCGATACGCTGGCGTTGTCCCCCGGAGAGTCTGATGCCACGCTCTCCCACAAGCGATGAATACTTTTCGTCAAGTTGTTCAATGAACTCATGACAATGGGCCTGCTTGGAGGCGGTGATCACTTCTTCCTCGGTAGCTTCCAGGCGTCCGTAGCGAATATTTTCCAGAAGTGTGCGATGGAAAAGGGAAGCATCTTGAGGAATGACAGCAATATTTTCGTGTAATGATTCTTGGGTTACCGCAGCAATCGATTGTGCATCAATAAAAATTTTCCCAGCTTGAAGGTCGTACAAGCGCAACATTAAATTCATGAAGGTGGTTTTTCCAGCCCCTGAGAGGCCGACCAGCCCTACTTTTTGTCCAGCAGGAATGGTAACGCTGAAATTTTTGAACACAGCGTGATTTCCTAGATAGGAAAAAGTGACATTTTCAAAACAGACCTCTCCACGAGGCACCGAGAGGATAGAAGCATGAGGCGCATCAACAATATCATGCGGCTTTTGAATCAGGGAGAGAGCAGCATTGACCGTTGCGGCTCGTTTGATGAAGCCATTGATCTGTTCACTCACAAACCAGACCCATCCCGATAGATAAAAAGATTGCATCATAATCTGTGCAAAATCCCCAAGACTCACCCAATGGTGCTGCCATCCTCGAATCAAGAGGAAAAGCATTCCGGTAATGAGAAAAGTATGGTTAATGCTAAATGCTATCTGCATCCATTCTACCTGGGTGTAGGCCTGATGAGACTGTCTCACCTCTTCTTCTTGGTCCCGATGCAACATCATCTCTTCTTTTTTTTCACGCGCAAAGAGTTTCACGTTTTGAATATTACTAAAGACATCCACGATCCTTCCTGAAAGCGCAGTGACAGCATGCGCATGTTTTTCTAAGGCAGGGTTTGTTTTTTTCAAAAAGAAAAAGGTGATCACGAAATGTGAGATCAGCCAGACAAGTAACAGAAGTGCAAAGAGTGGACGGCTCATCCACATGCTTACAAAGACACTCAAAGCCATCACAAAAGCGGTGGTGAACTGGATGCATAGATCATTGACCATCAGTTCACAGTTCGTCGGAATGTCTGATATTTTGCTGGCAATGGTCCCTGAAAAGTGGGTGGCAAAGTAAGATGCTGAGTGTGTTTGAACATACTTAAAAAGAGCTTCACGAATAGAAGCTCGAAAGCGTGCACAAAAACGGACTCGGAAAACAAATCCTTGAAGAATGTGGAAGAGATGCGCCACGATCCAGAAACCAATAATTAGTGCTATGATTTTGATGCTGGCAGCTTGCATGAGAGCAACAGAAAGCTGATGAGATTCTAACACATTAATCAGGTTCTTTAAAAAATAGGGGAAAAGAGCGCTGTAGACGCCCCAAGAAGCAGAAGCAACGATGGCAATGAAAACTTTGATCCATTGCTGGCGAACAAAATAAAAAATAAATGGGAAAACGGTTTTGGGTAGACTCATAAAAAAGAGAGGTGCCCGTTCAGCAAACGGGTACAGGTGAAGTTCAAAGTTGAAGCAGCAAGAACAGGTCTATTCAGAAAGCGATTCTAACAAACCATCCATCAGACTTCCCTACTTCCGCAGTAGATCAGTACGAAATATCCTGGTTAGAAGGTTAAATGAAAAGGAACGCCACCATAGTGGCACGACAGAATGGGGATCAGGCACAAGTCGCAATACGACTTGGGAGAACGCGCGCTGGATGATCCGAAGAATATGTTCGGATTGCTAGACTAAAAAGAAGCTAGTGCGCGCTTAGGACTTCATTTCAACGAAAATGAGAAGAGTGGAAACGAGTATCCTTGCTATTAGAGGATTTCAAGAATTTTAATTTTTTAAACCCTTTTTCTTTTTCCTCTATTTTCTTGAGGGAGTTTCTCTTTCTCCTTTGGAGCATTGTCCGTGCCGGCGTGCTTGAAAAGCTCTTTTAAGAAGGGAGCAGTGTGACTTGTTTTATGTTCTGCTACTTCTTCAGGGGTTCCTGCAACTACTAGTTCCCCTCCTCGGTGTCCTGCTTCAGGACCAATATCGATGACATAATCTGCTTCTGCAATGAGGTCGAGATGATGCTCGACAACGATAACTGTATGGCCTTCATCAACGAGGCGATGGAGTACATCTAGGAGTAAGGCGACGTCAGCCGCATGTAGTCCTATGGTTGGTTCTTCCAAAATATAAAGTGTATTTCCTTTAGAACGGATACGTGGTTTATCAGCACTGCCGCCACGTGCTAGTTGGGTCACTAATTTGATACGCTGCGCTTCTCCTCCGCTCAAGGTAGGGCTTGGTTGTCCAAGTTGAAGGTAGCCGAGACCTGTTTCTACAAGGAGTTTCAAAGGGCGGCTAATTTTAGGATGGGCCGCAAAAAATTCTAATGCTTGCTCCACCGTCATGGAGAGGACATCGCTGATGGACTTTCCGTCATACTTCACTTCAAGTGTCTGTCTATTAAAGCGCGTTCCATTGCAGTCTTCACATAAGACGAAAGAGGTAGGAAGGAAACTCATTTCTAGTTTGATCATTCCTTGCCCTTCACAGCTTTCACAACGTCCTCCATGGTTGTTGAAAGAAAAACGACTAGCACTGTAGCCACGAAGACGTGAAAGAGGAAGTTCTGCATAGAGGTTACGAATGGCATCAAAAATTTTTAAATAGGTAGCCGGGGTCGATCTAGATGTTTTGCCAATGGGGGATTGATCCACTTCAATGACCTGGGCGAGCGATGAGGCTCCCGTTAAAGAGGTCCAGCATTCAGATCCTGTTTTTTTGCGTTTTGGAGCGAGAGCCGCTTCTACTGCTGGAAGAAGAACATTTCGCAAGAGAGTACTTTTTCCAGAACCACTGATGCCGGAGATGGCCGTCAAACGTTGAAGAGGAAAACGAACATCAATATTTTTTAGATTGTGCTTAGAGGCTCCTTGTAACTCAAGCCACTCAGGAACATCTTTCAAAGAGCGTCGCGATCCTCGTAAGGGGTGAGCAGGGGGATTCCTGAGAAATTGACCCGTAAGCGAGTTTGGCGTCGCCATGATGTTTTCAATCGTCCCTTGTGCCACAATTTCCCCACCTCGAGATCCTGCTTGAGGCCCCAAGTCAATGATAGAATGAGCGCGTCGCATGGTCTCTTCGTCATGTTCGACAACTACCAAAGAATTTCCATGATCCGTGAGTTCTTCTAATGCATCCAAAAGACGATTGTTATCGCGTGGATGAAGTCCAATCGTCGGTTCATCCAAAACGTAAAGAACACCACGGAGGTTTGATCCAAGCTGGGCAGCAAGGCGAATGCGTTGGGATTCTCCTCCACTCAATGTTTTGGCAGAGCGATGTAGTTCGAGGTAGTCAAGGCCCACACGTGATAAAAATTCTAACCGTTGACGAACTTCAGGAATAATGTCACGAGCGATGAGTTGATTGCGTCCTTCAAATTTCCAGCTGTTGATTTCTGCTAGCACTTGGTCCGAAGAACGTGCGGTGAGTTCTGGGAGTGAAAGACCATGAATCCTAACGGCACAGGCCACGGGGTTCAGGCGCTGACCATGGCAAACAGGACAAGGGCGTGTTTCTCCTTCCTGGCATTGATCAAACGATTTCTCCTCCACGATTTCTGCTTCTAGTTGCGAATCAAACTCGCGAGAGGGCGTTGTTTCTGTCCAAACTTCTCCAAAGCCACGACAATGTTCACACCATCCATGTGGTGAATTAAAAGAAAAGAGACGCGGATCGAGTTCTTCAAAAGAGCGGCTACACTCCGGACAATTCATTTCTGTGCTTAGGAAATGCGTTAAAAATTTATTTTTATCTTTACCCTTAGGATTTTCTTGACGGGCTTTCGCTGTTCCTTTTCCAATCTCAATAGCACGCTGAATGAACTCTAGGAGTCCGTTGTGAGAATTTTTGGTGAAGGTCGCAATGAGCACATCAATCGTATGTTCTTGGAGGCGCTTGAGTGGTTTGAAATCCTCTACGCGTACCAATACATCATCGATGAGCAGATCAGTAAATCCTTGGGTGCTGGCCCATCGTGCAATTTCTGAGTGAAGACCTTTTTTGCCTCGAACTAAAGGAGCAAAGAGCTGAACAGGACCTTGCTCCAGTAGTTTTTCGACCGTATCAGCAATCGAGGTCAGAGAGTTTTTGGTAACAGGCACATTACACTCAGGGCAATACTGCACTCCTAGCTTGGCATAAAGTAGTCGGAGAAACTGATAAATTTCTGTCACCGTGGCAACCGTTGATTTTCCACCACCGCGTGTGACTCGTTGTTCGATGGCAACACTTGGTGGAAGTCCATCGATCTCGTCCACATCTGGCTTTTCGAGCTGTTGTACAAACTGGCGTGCGTACGGCGACATGCTGTCTAAGAAACGTCGCTGCCCCTCTGCAAATAAGATATCGAAGGCAAGCGTTGATTTGCCAGAGCCGCTGAGTCCTGTGATCACAACCATTTCATCTCGTGGAATCGAGAGACTAATATTTTTTAAGTTATGTTCTCGTGCACCATGAATTCTAATAGCCTTTGAGGTTGTATCACGACGTGGTTCAAGATCAGTGGTTGTTACGAGTGGTGTACGACCTTGAAGAACTTCACGAAGATAATGACCTGTATGAGAACCTTGATGTGCTGCAATTTCTTCTGGGGAACCTGCAGCAACAAGCTTGCCACCTCCTTGACCGGCTTCGGGCCCAATATCAATAACCCAGTCAGCTGATTTAATGACATCCAGATGATGTTCGATCACAATGAGGCTATTGCCTTCTTCGACGAGTCGCTGAAATACTTTGAGCAAAATAGCGATATCATCAATGTGGAGTCCTGTTGTGGGTTCGTCAAAAATTAAAAGCGCATTACCTGGCTCTTGACTTCCGAGTCGCGCTGCAAGCTTGAGTCTTTGTGATTCACCACCACTGAGAAGGTTAATGGGCTGTCCCAATTTTAAGTAATCAAGCCCTACTTCAGAGAGAAGCTCTAAGGGACGAACAATTTTTTCTGCTTGGTCTTCTTCTTTAAAAAATTCAATAGCTTCACGTGCGGTCATTTCAAGAACGTCATGAATCGATTTTCCTCGGTAGAGGATGTTTAAAACACGTTGTTGATAACGACGACCATCACATTCTGGGCAACGCAAATAAATATCACTCAAAAACTGCATTTCTATCTTTTCATATCCCAGACCAGAACAGCGACTACAGCGCCCTTGGCCTGAATTAAAAGAAAATGCAGAAGGGCTCAGTCCTGCATCAATAGCTTCCTTCGTAAAACCAAAGAGATCACGAATAGCATCAAAAACACCAAGATAAAGAGCTGGTGTGGAGCGTGGGGTGCGGGCGAGTTGTGATTGATCAACCATCACAATGTCACTGAGATTTTCACCTCCCTTGATAGAACGACAAGAGCCGATGTTTTCGTTTTCTTCCGAATCAACAGAAGTTAAATTACGATAGAGTACATCGCGAATCAGCGAGCTCTTTCCAGAACCTGAAACACCCGTCACGCAACAAAAAACTCCAAGAGGGATTTTAACATCAATTTTGCGAAGATTATGATGAGAGATTCCTTTCATCGTAATCCAATCTTTTGGTTTTGTACGCTTCGCTGGTACTGGGATCACATTGTCGCCACGTAAATACGATGCTGTGAGTGAATCCTTACATTCTGCAAGACTATTCAGAGTGCCTGAATACATGAGCTTGCCTCCCTCATTACCACGACCAGGCCCAAGATCCACAATATGGTCTGCAACACGCATAATGGCCTCTTCATGTTCCACAACAAGAAGGGTATTTCCTTTATCACGGAGTGATTGCATGATGTGAAGCAAGCGATGCACATCACGTGGATGAAGCCCTACACTTGGCTCATCCATCACAAAAAGGGTGTTGACCAGAGAGGCTCCGAGGCAGGTTGTGAGATTGACACGGGCAATTTCGCCGCCTGAAAGGGAGCGCGTAGGACGATCTAAAGAAAGGTAACCTAAGCCAACTTCATCTAGATATCCCAGGCGGGAGATGATCTGATCGCATAGCATGATAATGCTAGGATCTTGGCGCGTAAGGCGAAATTCCTTCAACAAGGGAATCAGATCGCTGACTTGTAAGGCTGCTATTTCAGGAAGCGTGCGCGGTTTTTTAAGGGGAAGGCGATAGTTTAATGTTTCTGGCTGGAAGCGCCCACCGTGGCAGTCCGGGCATAATTTATAAGAACGATAGCGGCTCAAGAAAACGCGAATAGGCATTTTGTAGGATTGCCGTTCTAGCCATTTAAAAAATCCTTCGATTCCATACCAACGTGTGGATCCATTTAATTCTTCGCGAGAGACGTCCGCTTCTGGTTCTCCTTGAATAATGAACTCTTGATCCTTGGTGGAAAGTTTTTCAAACGGTGTATGAATATTGATGTCGTGGTAGGCACAGGCGCGTAGAAGATCGCGTTGCGAATTACGTGACTGGCCGCTTTGGAATGGCTTCACAACGCCTCCGGCGACACTCAAAGAGCGATCTGGCATCACGCGATTGTAATCGAGTCCAATAACACGTCCGAAGCCATGGCATGTAGGACATGCTCCTAGAGGATTATTGAAACTGAAGAGAGAAGGGGTTGGAGGGCGAATGTTGATATCACAATGGGCACAATGCCAACCTGTAGAAAAAGGATAACTCTTGCCATCTTCCGGAGAAATAAAAGCAATACGATTCTTGCCCAAGCGCAATGCTGTTTCGATAGCTTCACTGAGTCTTCCTTGATCTGTTTGACTGATTTCAAGACGGTCTTGAATGACTGAGACGCTAGGAGGGAGGACCTTGATGGTAGGTGGTTCATCAGTACGATGAATTTTCCCATTGATCCAGACGCGGAGGTATCCTTGTTCTTGTAAAAAATGAAAAAAATCAGTTGGAGTGCGTTCTCGCGGTGGCGCTATTTTTTTGGGAGAAGCTGGCTTGGAAAAATCTTCAAAAGCAGAAATGCCATCATCCTCCTTTTCTTCTTCTGGAGCGATTCCCGTAGTGACTGAAAAGGTGATGAAGAGCTGTTTTTGCGAGAATTTTTTGAGGATCTTTTTAGTGATTGATTCTGCTGACTCGGTTTGAATGGGACGCTTGCACTCTGGACACGTAGCCTCAGAAGCTCGTGACATGAGGAGTTTCAGGTAGTCATTGATTTCTGTGATCGTCCCAACGGTAGAACGCGTTGTTCTAACATTATTGTTTTGCTCAATAGCAATAGCAGGAGGAATTCCATCGATCGAAGCCACCTGTGGCTTGTCCATGCGATCTAGAAATTGGCGTGTGTAGGGACTAAATGTCTCGACATAGCGACGCTGTCCCTCTGCATAAATTGTATCAAAGGCAAGGCTCGATTTGCCACTGCCGCTTGGGCCAGTAACAACAATAAGCGATTGAGTTGGCAAATCAAGATCGAAACCTTGAAGATTATTTTGCCTAACACCGCGAAGACGTATCCGAGAAGAAGTAGGCACTCTATAGAATTAAAATCACAACAATGGCTTCTAGCAAAAAAACAACCCTACTTTGCAGGAGTATTTTTGAGTTCTTCTGTACGAAGAAGTACGCGCTGGCGCATGATTTTTCCTGCTTTAAATTTGACGGTGGCACGAGCGGGAATGGTAACGTCAACTTCGGGACGATTAGGGTTGCGGCCGACGCGAGGACGCGTCAAACGCACTTCAAAAACACCGAAATTTCTTAATTCAACATTTTGACCTTGAGCAAGGGCAGTCGTAATCCGGTCAAGCGTCTTTTGAATAACAGCAAATACATCTGCTTGAATAAGGCCCGTTTCGTTACTGATGGCGATGACAAGATCACGTTTTGTTAGGTTTGGCATAAATATTGAAATGAGTGGTTTTAGTAAATCAAGTTTTAGTAGGTCAGATAACTTGCTTGTGGAAAGCAGGAAGGCCTGCATTGTAGTATAATGTTTCTCTCTTCGCAATAATAAAATTTTTGAAGAATATCGCGGAGCCCGATAGAATCAGGGAATCCAGCTGATAAAGAGCAAGTTGGATCAATTTAAGTAGAGACTTCAAAAAAGAGGTTAGATTAAAAATAAACCATCTTGGTGGCGCTTATTACTAACATCTTCCAGATTTTTTCACTGCTTGATCCGAGTGAGCTAGGATGGTGGCATATTTTTCATTCCACGAAGCGATAGGAGATTCTACGCGTTCAACCCAACTTGAATGAGTGTTATCTCCTGGTTGATTGAAAGCCTTAGTCAGTCCCAAGAGATCCGTGATCATCACGGCTGCAAGCCACGAATTACTTTCGTACAATGTTGTTAAGAGCGCTTTGTGAATTTTTCCTTCGTAGGGCGTCAAGGGATCTAACGCAGGAAGGTCTATAAAAGTAAGAAGTTCTCGGATCGTTTTTTCTGCTCCTGATGCGGTGGGGGTTTGTTCTATGATTTCCTGCTGCCATGTTTCCCATTGTTTTCTCAAAGGTTGGTGGTCATGGGTGGCATAAGTAACGACAGAAATTCTAGGATAGTCACGTGCTGGAATCATGATTTTATCAGCATCACGAATCCAGAGTGGAATTTTAAAGCCAGGGATTTCACGTTCCTTTAACACAACCGGAACATAGGGAGGAGTTTCTCCTAGGTCTTCTGCAATCAGGTTGTGCATTCCTGCTTCTTCTTGAAACAGACGTAGCAACTTTCTTCCTCGTTCTTCGTTATGAGTTCTATGTTCTGCTGTATCATCAGCGTAATCGACAAAGTGAGGGAGAAGGCCTTTTGTTTTTTTCTGAGTCTCTTCTGGTGTTAGTGACACAAAGTCAGCATTGCTCTCTGGTGGCCATGGAAAGCTATAGATACGGAAGAGGCCCAAAGTATGATCGATTCGTAACAAGTGAAAAAAAGATCGTAAAAATCGAATGCGCCGCCGCCACCATTGAAAATCATCGTGCTCCATCTCATCCCAGCGGTAGAGAGGGATACCCCAGTTTTGTCCCCATTTCATGGTGAAAGGATCGGCTTGAAACACCTTTTCTGGAGGAGCTCCACCAAATTTTTTTGTATCAAATAGTTCGGGTTTAGAAAAAACGTCAGCGCTTGCGTGATGAACGCCTGTAGGAAGATCACCAATGAGAAGCACCCCCAAAGATTCTGCTGTTACGAAAATTTTTCTCCACTGTGTGATGGCGATCCATTGTACGTAGGAAAAAAAATCACGGCGTTGTTCCAGGTGGAGACGTTCTTGTTCTGGGAGCGTCTCAACCCAACGCCTTGCAGCAGAGGCAGTGCGGGTGTGAGGGGTCCAGCATGAAAAGTCCTCTTGGTTGTCGTTGCGTTCTAACAGAGCACGATAGAGTGTATAATCATCCAACCAATGAGACTCCTCTTTTTGAAAATGGTGATAGTCTTGAACACGTTGTTCATGGGTCTCTTGTTGTTGAAAGTGAGACCATGCTGCGGAGAGGAGTTCTTGTTTGCATTTTTTAACCAGTGGGTATTGGACTTTTTCTTGCTGTAGGGTTGTGAAGTCATCATGAAGAAGAATGCGCTCATAATCTTCTTGAGTAAGGTCAGGGAGCCAGCTCGGATGGGTCGTGATCGTGGATGGTTCTAGCGCCATGGCGCTGAGAATTTCATAAGGACTATTCGCTTTTCCTGTTTCATGGATGGGCAACATCTGGAGTGCTTGAAAACCATGTTCTGCAACCCAAGCAATCATTTCGCTCAACGCTGCTGTGTCACCAACACCGAGGTCATTTTTTCCTCGCAGTGCAAAAAGAGGCGCGAGAATTCCTGTAATTTTTTTTTCGTAGGGTGCTTCTTGGAGTTTCATCGGTTTTTTGAGTGGAATGTTGTTGAAGAAGAATTAAACATAACGAACAGATGGATAACACGAAGAGCATAAGAAGAATTTTTGAGTCTCAGCTTTTTTCTGGAGTCTTTATTGCTCAACTTTAAAAATTTTTATAAAAAATTTCATCTTTGTGTGCCGCCTTAGCGGCTTTGTGTTCTTTGTGGTGAATTTTTCTCTGTATTGGCTACGTTGGTAGTTACGTTCTTTTTAATATCAGCATCATTCTAAATTTTCTACGAACTACGAACTGACTGCCAACGGAACATTGGTAATTATTATTATTCCTGTTGGACTCTTAACATGCTCTGAATATGAAATTTTTTTTATGTTTCCTTTCACTCGTGAGTATCACTTCTTCTGGTGCTGCTCCTTTAGATCCTTGGAACTCACTGGACGCAAAAGAACATGTTTCTTTAGAAGAGGGAAAACAAGTTTTAGTTACAGAAAAAGTGAAAGATGCACCGTGGCCTTTCTTTCATATTTATCGTCTTGTGCATGCCACGCCTATTCAGGCAGCAGCTGTTTTTTGGGATGTTGAAAATGCTCCTCATTTTATTCCTCACTGTGTTAAGGCTGTGATCGATGGGCATCCCGTTTCCAATGTTACCGAGGTGGGCTATGAGCTTGAGATTCCTATTTTTTCCAATGAGATTTCAAAAGTACGTAACACCTTAACCAACTTTCCTCACGAAGGTGCTTATGAGATTTCCTGGGAAGTTTTAAGTTCTAAATATAGCAAGTCAGGCAGAGGGAGCTTCCTTGTGTTTCCTCATGATCAGGAGACCTTGATCTGCTATGCTAATTTTGTGGACCCTGGAAGTATTATTGCTCCTCTGCTGCGCACTCATGCAGAAAAACAGGTGAAAGCGGTCGTCTCCGCGATTGCTGATCAGATAGAATATGAGGTTCAAAAAAATCCCGAGCAGTTGTTCAGGCAAGAAGAGAGATTGAAAGAAGCACTTGAAAAATAAGTAACTACTCAGGAGTCTTAAGAACCTAAGATAACTTAGTCGGCACTCTTGTCCAAAATAAAAATTGAATGCCATTATAAAAAATATGAAAAGCGAGATGTTTAGAAGTTTAGGGGTTGAGCCAGAAGGCAACCAGGGGCATATGCTGGGAATGTGATAAAAGCTCCTCTTAAACCCCTAAACAGCTGCGTTAGCAGCGACGCAACTCCTAAACCTGGAAATAGGAGATCATAACAACTTAAGATAGCTTGATTTTTTTAGATGCCTGAGCTGTTACAAAAATAATTGTCATTCGTTAAAATTCCATTATCCTCGGGCCCATTTCTATGATCCATTCTATTGGTGTTGGTCTCGCAGGCTTTGGTACAGTTGGTGCGGGTGTTTTCAAATATTTACAGCAGCAACGCGAACTTCTTGAGGAGCGAGCTGGAGTTATCTTTGACGTGCGTGCTATTGCCGTGCGTGATTCCAAAAAAGAACGAGAGGAGGCACTTCCTGATTCTCTGGTCGTTCATTCATGGCGCGATCTTCTTAACGATCCCAATATTCAAATTATCGTAGAACTCATGGGAGGAACTACTGATGCTTTCGAACTCATTCAAGGAGCATTGGAGTCGGGTCGTATGGTGGTGACCGGGAATAAAGCACTACTGGCAGAACGTGGAGAGGAAATTTTTGCACTTGCGCAAAAATATCGCGTTCCCATTTTTTATGAAGCTGCGGTGGCAGGTGGTATACCCATTATTCAAAGTTTGCGTGATGCTTTTGTGAGTAATCACATTGAATCGATTCATGGAATTCTCAATGGAACGACCAATTATATTCTCTCGCGCATGCAAGATGCGGGCCTGGAATACAAGGAGGCACTGGCGGAAGCAACAGCTCTTGGGTATGCAGAAGCCGACCCAACACTCGATTTAAGCGGATGGGATGCAGGACATAAAGCGTTGATTCTAGCAGCATTGGCATATGGTTTTTGGGTTCGGCCTGAGGAGGTTCGCGTCGAAGGAATTCAAGAAGTCACGGCCGCTGACATTCAATTTGCAAAAAATTTCGGATATACGATTAAATTGCTAGCCACCATACGAGCCAGTTCTGATGGGCTTATCGAGGTGGGAGTCAGTCCTACCTTGATTTCTGTAAAAAGTATTTTAGCTTCTGTCAGTGGTGTCTTTAATGCCATTGCGATCAAAGGCGATCTTGTAGGCGAATCGCTTTTCTACGGACGTGGTGCTGGCCGTCAACCTACGGCGAGTTCTGTGATTGGGGATCTCGTCGCAGCTGCCCAAAATTTCTATACAGCGCCAAACAAGGAACGTTCGACTCATTCCGTTGGTTTTGCTTCCCATGGACTTTATGGGAAGAGTCGACCTTCAGAAGAAATTATTTCCTCTTACTACCTACGATTGACTGTGGAAGATCGACCTGGTGTGCTCGCGATGATTACGACCATTTTTGGAGAACATGGGATTAGTATCTCTTCGCTCGTGCAACCAGAATCGATTGTTGATGTTGAAACGCCACTTGTCTTCATGATCCACAAAGCTCCTTATGGCCTCATGAAAATCGCACTTCAAAAAATCACAGCTCTTCCGTGCGTGAAAGCAAAGCCAGTTCTTTTGAATGCGGAGCCATTGTGAGATCCTGCATGGCAGGATCAGTTGTCAAGCTGAATGAAAGGCAGCTCATGTTAATACCAAAAGCAACGAACAAAAATTCCGTAAATTTTTTTTATAACTTACAATTATACATTTTAAAAATAATATTTCTTTTCTCATGGCGCAACGAGCTGACAAAAACTGGCAACTGACAACTGACAACCGACAACTGTCATTGCAGAGCAATGGCATCATTCACCGCTACCGAGAATATCTTCCAGTCAGTGACGCAACGCCACTTATTTCCTTGAACGAAGGATCGACTCCCTTGATTCATGCACCCAAGTTGAGTGCGCTTGTGCAAGGAAATGTCTACCTCAAGTACGAAGGGCTCAATCCCACCTGTTCTTTTAAAGATCGTGGCATGACCATGGCCATTTCTAAGGCGGCGGAGCAGGGAGCCAAGACGGTTCTCTGCGCTTCAACGGGAAACACCTCCGCCTCTGCAGCAGCTTATGCCGCACGTGCGGGAATGCAATGCGTGGTGATTCTTCCCGCAGGACGCATTGCTGGAGGGAAAATGGTCCAAGCCCACATCTACGGTGCTACGGTAGTGGCCATTCAAGGAAATTTTGATGATGCACTGCGTATTGTTCAAGAGCTGGGGAAGCGTGGTGATTTTGTCGTGGTCAATTCCACAAATCCTTACCGGCTCGAAGGCCAGAAGACAGCAGCATTTGAAATCATTGAAGATTTAGGTGGCGCTCCTGACCTTCATATTTTGCCTGTGGGAAATGCAGGAAATATCACTGCTTATTGGAAAGGATATCGTGAATTTCATCGTCTAGGTCGTAGTGCAACGCTTCCCATCATGCTGGGTGTGCAGGCTTCAGAAGCTGCCCCACTCTATCACGGAGCACCCATGGCTCATCCTGAAACGTTAGCAACTGCTATTCGCATTGGTCAGCCTGCAAGCTGGAATGGAGCGATGAGGGCGGTAGAGGAATCTTCGGGTGGTTTTGATATCGTGACCGATGCAGAAATTTTAGAAGCTCAAAAATGGCTTGCCAGTCAGGAAGGGGTGTTTGCAGAACCAGCCAGTGTGGTACCAGTAGCTCTCTTGCTGAAAATCTCTCAATCAGATCATCCTGAGTCGTGTCACTCCCATTCTATTTTCCGCAAACTTCCCTTGCATCCAACGATGGTTCTCACGATTACTGGTCATGGCTTGAAAGATCCCGATACCGCATCCCATGCTGTTTCCGAGCCGTTGCAGGCAGAAGCAAGTGTGGAGGGGGTGCTAAGCAGACTATAGGCTGGAAGCTGGGATTTTAAATTGCTTTATTTTAGAAGAATCAAGCAAATATCGCAATGCTACGCCTATGTTTTTTATTTTCGTTTTAAGGTTTTTAGATAGTCTCATTGATTTCCAAATGATGCAGATGATCTCTTTCTTAGTTAGTATGGTTCCAAAATCCTCCAGCCTCTAGCCTATTCCATGCCCCTCATCGTTCAAAAATATGGTGGAACTTCTGTTGCTAATCCTGAGCGGATTAAAGCAGTAGCACAGCGTCTCTTAGAAACCCAACAACAAGGCAACTCGGTCGTGGGTGTTGTTTCTGCCATGTCAGGAGTGACCGATTCGCTCCTTCGCTTAGCAAAAGAGGTGGCGCTCACGCCAGCGAGACGTGAGCTCGACATGTTGCTAGCTACTGGAGAACAGACGACCATGGCGCTAACCGCCATGGCGATTGAAGCGCTTGGAGGCAAAGCTGTTTCCATGACGGGAGCTCAAGCTGGTATTGTGACCGATGATTTCTATACCAAAGCCAAGATCGATCAAATTATCCCGGAACAAATTCAAGAACACCTGAATCAGGGTGCCATTGTGATTGTTGCTGGATTTCAAGGAGAGACACGACAGGGAGACATCACAACGCTTGGCCGTGGGGGTTCAGACTTAACCGCCATTGCTCTGGCTTCAGCGCTTCATGCCGATGAGTGTCATATCTTGACAGATGTTGATGGAGTTTTTACGTGTGATCCTCGTATTGTACCAAAAGCCAAAAAAATTGAGGTTATTGCTTACGAAGAGATGCTCGAAATGGCTAGCAGTGGTTCCAAGGTGATGCAATCGCGGTCCGTTGAATTTGCTAAAAAATTTAATGTTCCTTTTGAAGTTCGTAGTAGTTTTAAAAATACTTCGGGAACGATCGTGCAGGAAGAATCGCCAGGGATGGAGCAGGTCGTGGTGCGCGGGATTAGCGTTGAGGGGAATCAAGCAAAGGTTACCATCACGAATGTTCCCGATCATCCTGGTTGTGCCGCTCGCATTTTTACTGCAGTGGCAGAGGCTCAATTAGTCATCGATGTGATTGTGCAAGATGTCTCCGCTCACGGGACAACGAATATTTCTTTCACACTCAATAATGAAGAGCTGGATAAAATGGGTGATCTTCTCGAGCGCATTGCAGCTGAGATAGGAGCTGGAGAAGTGCGCAAAGAAAGTGGTATTGCCAAACTCAGTGTCGTTGGTATCGGCATGCGAACACATTCTGGGGTTGCTGCCAAACTTTTTGAATGTTTGGCGCAAGGTGGTATCAACATTCAGATGATCTCCACATCGGAAATTAAAATCGCTGTCATTATCGAAGAAGAAAGTATTCGGAAAGCTGCACAGCTTACGCACACAGCTTTTGGGTTGGACAAGCTCTAAAGAGTTGTGATTTTTTGGAATCGCTGTTAGCTTTTCGTTTCATGCCTTCTAACCGAAGGTTGTTCGCAACCTCATTTTAAATATTTGTTTTTTTATGAATAAACCAATTCTTCAACAAGCTGCTCGCGATGCACGTGGACTCGCCATGGATGCCGTGGCTACCTGCAAATCAGGCCATCTCGGTCTTCCTCTTGGTTCTGCAGAGCTTGGCGCCGTGCTATTCGGTGAATTACTTCAGTTTCATTCTGCCGAGCCACGCTGGCTCAATCGCGACCGCTTTGTCCTTTCTGCAGGTCATGGTAGCATGTTCCTCTACGCCTGGTTGCATCTCGCTGGTTTTGAAATTTCCCTTGAAGATATTAAAAAGTTTCGTGCCTTACATAGTCTGACTCCAGGGCATCCTGAGTTTCATCATACGCCGGGAGTTGAGGCCACCACTGGTCCTTTGGGCCAGGGTGTTGCCAATGCTGTGGGACTTGCTATCTCTGGCAGGATGGCAGCAGCTCGTTTTAATACTTCGGAGCACACGATTTTAGACAATCATATTGTTTGCTTGGCAGGTGATGGATGTTTGCAAGAAGGAGTATCTGGAGAAGCCTCCTCGCTTGCGGGACATCTGGGTCTCGATAACCTCATTCTCTTTCAAGATGCCAACCGTGTGACGCTCGACGCTATGCTGGATGTTAGCCAGAGCGAAGATGTAGGGGCGCGCTACCGCGCTTATGGTTGGGATGTCCAAGAAATTGATGGAGAAAATATCGATGAAATTGTCGCAGCCTTTGCAAAAGCAAAGGCCGCGGTTGGCAAACCTCAATTCATCATCGCTCGCACCCTCATTGGAAAAGGGATTCCTGAGGTTGCAGGAACCAACAAAGCTCACGGTGAAGCTGGTGTGAAATACATCGATGCCGATCGCAAAGCACTTGGTCTTCCTGATGATAAGTTTTTTGTCTCTCCCGAAGTACGCGCCTATTTCAAAGAACGCCAAGAAGAGCGTGCCAAGGCTTATGAAGCATGGAACAAAACCTATCAAGCATGGCGTGCTGGCAATGCTGATATGGCCAAGGTGCTTGAGGATGCTTTGGATAAAAAAATTCCTAACCTGGAAGCAACAATCCCTCATTTTGCACCGACCGAAACCATTGCTACACGCAAGGCTGGTGGTGTCGTCTTACAATCGATTGCTAAAGCATTGCCACTCTTCATTACTGGAAGTGCCGATCTTTTTGGATCGACGATGAATTATCTCAATGACCTGGGTGATCTCACGCGTGAAACCCCTGAGGGTCGCAACATTCATTTTGGTATTCGTGAACATGCCATGGCGGCGATTCTTAATGGGATTGCTTACGATGGAATTTTCCAACCCAGTGGTGCGACGTTCTTAGTCTTTAGTGATTATGCGCGTCCTTCAATCCGTTTGGCAGCACTTTCTAATCTGCCAGTGCTCTATATTTTCACCCATGACTCGGTAGCTGTTGGGGAAGATGGTCCCACCCACGAACCGGTAGAGACGGTTGCTGCGCTGCGTGCCATCCCAGGGCTCGATGTCATACGTCCCGCTGATCCCGAGGAGACGGCAGGTGCCTTTGCAGCAGCTCTGGAGCGCACTGATGGACCGACGCTCTTAGCTCTCTGCCGTCAGAATCTTCCTAACCTAAGCGATATTCCTATAGCTGTGCGCCGTCATGGTGTTTTCCAAGGAGCCTACATTGCTAAGAAAGAGACTCAAAAATTAGAAGTGATCTTACTTGCTACTGGGAGTGAACTTCAATTGGCACTCGAAGCCGCTAAAACATTAGGTGAGGGGACACGTGTTGTTTCTGTGCCATGCATGGAGCGCTTCTTCCGTCAAGATGCTGCTTATCAAGAAGAGGTCCTACCCAAGGCATGCCGCAAGCGTGTTTCTGTAGAGGCTGGCATTTCTCAACCCTGGTTCCAGTTCATCGGCCTCGATGGAAAGAGCGTTGCTATCAATCGCTTTGGCCTGAGTGCTCCGGGAGCCATCGTCCTAAAAGAGCTTGGTATCACGGCAGAGGCTGTGGTGGCGGCTGCTAGAGCATTTTAAAAAATTTTGTAGCCCGCGCCTTGTGGTGTCACTCCGAACGTCATCCCCGCGAAGGCGGGGATCGCGTTCTCGAGTATTGTTGGCTACACTGCGGGTCTGTGCTCCTCGTTTGAATCGCTTTGCGAAGCTCACCTC
>JBMOFC010000040.1:0-18509 GCA_049314455.1 Chthoniobacterales bacterium | reverse complement strand
GAGGATAGCATAGTTCCCCGACAAGCAGACGATGATAGCATTAATCCTCTGGAACATATAGTCAGATCTGCTGTCGCTGCTAAAGCAGTTGGCGATACTTTTGAGGAGATTGATAGTGCCATCAATGCTGTCACAATCGCATTAGAGAAAACTATAGGTCATATCGATAGCCTGGCAGAGGGTAAGGTTCAATATGAAGGAAATACTTTTAAGGAAGATATTACGACTCTAGTTCAAGAAATGGATAGCTCTGTTGAAAAATTTCATGCCCATTTTTTAGCTCTTGTTGAGGCTTCTATACCTGGAGAGACTACATTCGCCGCAGAGATGAAGCATGCTAGCAATGTTGAGAAATTTTATCTTGATCTGAAGGGGATTGCTGAAAAAGTGAGATCCTCTGCCAGTGCTATTAAGAAGCATATAGATCAAGCAATAAAAAATGATGATATAAGTAGCAGAAAGAGAAAAATTGAAGAGGCCAAAAACGAGGCAACTGAAATCAAAAAATTAGTTGATAAAATCAAAAATTTTCAATTAGAAGAATTCAGACCTGAAGCTCTCGAGGATGATAATTTATCTCTTAATAGCAGCATGGTGAGAGATAGTGCTACTTCTAATATATTTTCATCCAGCAGCGAAGATGATCATTTATCTTTTAATAGCAGCATCACGAGAGATAGCGATACTCCTAGTATGCTTTCATTCAGCAGGAAAGAATAATAAACGCATTGACTCAAAAGCAAATGACATCTGAGGTGGGTCAAAAGTTGAATTTAATTTCATATTATTTTAGTCTTCAGCCTTTCTGGATTAGCTTGTAGCCTTTTTTCCTATGGCTCTCTCCAAAATCGATCCCTCTCTTCACCAGGCTAAAAAGCCTGATTGGATCAAGGTGCGACTCCCTTCCAATCCTGTTTTCTTTTCGACCAAAGCGCTCATTTCGGATTTGCGTTTACATACTGTTTGTGAAAGTGCGCAGTGTCCCAATCGTTGGGAATGCTGGAGTGGGGGAACGGCGACTTTTATGATTGCAGGCGATCGTTGTACACGTGCCTGCGGATTTTGTGCTGTGGATACGGCAAAACCACTCCCGCTTGAAGAAGACGAACCAGCACGTGTGGCCGAGGCTATCCGTCGTATGAAACTCAAACATGTAGTCATCACTGCTGTTGCCCGTGATGATGTAAAAGATGGAGGAGCGCTCCATTTTGCAAAAACCATTGAAGCGATTCGTGCCATGGATGCAACGATTACGATTGAAATCTTAACGCCTGATTTTAATGGTAAGGAGGCCTCTCTCCAAACGGTTATTGATGCGCGACCTCATATTTTCAATCACAATTTGGAAACAGTGGAACGGCTCACCCCACTCGTACGCTCACGCGCGAAGTATAGGTTGTCGCTTGATTTTTTAAAACGGGCACGTGAACTCAGTGAATTTGCAGGGATACGGATGTCAACAAAGAGCGGACTCATGCTCGGCTTGGGTGAAACAGAATCAGAAATTTTCCAAGCGATGGATGATTTGCGAGAGGCCAATGTGACTGTTCTCACCTTGGGGCAATATTTGCGTCCCACAGCAGGGCATCTTCCCGTCATTGAATATATCACTCCTGAAACCTTTGATCTCTACGGAGAGATCGCTCGTCGCAAAGGATTTGCCTTTGTGGCGAGTGGTCCACTGGTGAGAAGTTCGTATCATGCTGCGGATTTTAATCCGCATGAAGCATTGGTATAACAAATGAGTGGCTTATCAAAAGCACTTAAAAGTTCATCTTTATTACCAGCTGTATGGTTGATTATTGCCTTGGCCGGAATTTCTCAACTTTCTGAAACGGTTTATACTCCTTCGTTGCCAGCTATTGCCCGTACGTTCCACGCTAAGCCGTCAATAGTCGAGTATACGCTCGCAATCTTTTTTTTAGGATTTGCTCTTGGGACTCTTTTTTTCGGAAAAATTTCTGATCATTTCGGTCGTAAACCATGCATGCTGGTTGGTCTCTTGATTTTTGTTTTGGGATCTCTTGGCTGTTATTATTCAGGTTCCATCATGGAGCTCATGGGAGGACGATTGCTGCAAGCTTTTGGAGCAAGTATTGGAAGTGTTTTAGTGCAAGCTCTCGTACGTGATGTGCTCTCTGGTCCAGCATTAGGAAAAATGTACTCATTTGTCGGCAGTTCCTTGTCGCTGTTTCCTATCATTGGTCCTATTCTCGGCGTTTTTATTGATGAGCGTTTTGGATGGCATGCAATTTTTTTACTGCTCTCCTTTTTTGGATTTTTTTTAATCATCTCGGTTATGGTGAATGTGAAGGAAACACATCATCAAAAAGATCAAAAACCTGTTTCTTTTATCACTGTTGCTGGGATATTACTCAGAGATAAAAAAGTCATGACGCTGGCATTTATTTTGGCGGCAACTCATGGTATTAGCTATAGCTACTTTGCAGAAGGCTCCTTTTATTTTATCGAGTTGTTGAAGCTTGCCCCAAGGTACTATGGGCTTACTTTTATCTTCCTCGCTATTGGCATGTTCCTAGGGGGAATGCTC
This sequence comes from Chthoniobacterales bacterium, assembly GCA_049314455.1. GTDB lineage: Bacteria > Verrucomicrobiota > Verrucomicrobiia > Chthoniobacterales > UBA6821 > CAIWMF01. The sequence goes on along the minus strand of JBMOFC010000040.1, from coordinate 15,958 downwards.
TCTCTAAAACTGAACAATATATATACTTCTGGGCAAGTCATGGACTATGGACTCAAGATTGTTTTTGGTGGAGCTCTTTTTTTTTCAAGCGTGATGTTATTACATGCGTGGCTGTCATTTTCACGAGAAGTTTTGATTGTTGCTACCGTTGCTTCTCAAACGATTATCGTATTTGGTATTTGCATGACCATCACCAACGCTCTTGCGATCGCATTAGTCGATTACAAATGGTGTGTTGGAACAGCTTCAAGTTTATTAGGCTTTTTTTATTGCAGTGGCACGTCGTTATTTACGTTCGGGATGGGAACTCTGCACAATAAAACAGTGTATGCTATGCCATTTTATTTTTTGGGCATTAGCATATTAACGCTGCTGGTGCGTATTCGTTCAGGAGAACGGATAGGAAGATAGGAGATAGTAGATAAAATTTGAGCCTTCAGTAAATAATCAGCTTATTTTTACTTGCATAAGCAGGTCGAATTCCATCTTCAAATTTCCATCTTCTTAGAGCGTTTTAAAAAATTCTGTAGTTGGGTGCATTGTCAGAACACGACCCGACGGGAGTCGGTCGGGCAGACTGCCGTTAGGCAGCCCAGCCAGGGCGAGGTGAGCTTCGCAAAGCGAGTCAAACGAGGAGCGCAGACCCGCAGTGTAGCCAGCGATACTAGAGGACACGATCCCCGCCTTCGCGGGGATGACGTTCGGAGTGACACAACAAGGCGCGGCTACAGAATTCTTTAAAATGCTTTAGCCGTTCTCTTGAACGGCTATCCCCTCACTAATCCCCGGTACTGTTATCCTCTTCAGATGGTTGTTCTCCAGGATTCTTTTTTGAGGGTGCTACTTGGTCCTGAGTCTCTTCTTTTTTATTTTTTCCATAGATTTCGCGCAACACTTTTCCAATGAGTGGGGCTGCATGGCTTCCTCCATGGATGCTATTATCACCGGGATCACCTTCGTAAACCGCTGCAAAAGCGTACTGAGGATGATCAGCTGGTACAAATCCTGTGAACCAAGCGGCGGTGCGTTGTTTGTTTGGAGGGCCCCATTGCGCCGTTCCTGACTTGCCAGCTACATGGATGCCATCAACCTGAGCACGATGTGCCGTTCCTTGGGCATCTTCAGTAACATCAATCATGGCTTCACGGAGCGTAGCCACAACTTCTGGTGTGAGTTGCAAATCTGCTCGAATACGATCTGGATAGGCTGCGATGACTTTATTATCAGGAGTTTGAATTTGTTGGATCAAACGGGTTTGATGGAATTTTCCTTCTGCAGCAACGATTCCTGCCATTTGAGCCATTTGCAGTGGGGTGATTAAGATATCTCCTTGGCCAATACTCATGTTGGCAATATCTCCAGGAAGAATCTTTCGATGATGTAGACAAAGCATGTAGTCATCATTAGGAATATTTCCTTGAGCTTCTCCTTTGAGCGGAATACCCGTGCGATGACCAAGGCCGAGATGATGAGCCCAGGTGATGATCGGTCCTGCTTTCATTTTTAAACCACATTGATAAAACCAGGTGTTACAGGATTGTGTAAAAGCTTGAACAAAATTTAATTTTCCGACATCTGTTTTTTTCCAATTGTGAAAAACAAAATTACCAACAGCAAATGAAGCAGGGCCGCGGAAGGTATCTTGAGGAGTGATGATTCCTTCTTGTAGTGCAGCGATTCCAACGACAATTTTAAAAGAAGATCCCGGTGGGTAAGCAGATCGAAAAGCTCGAGGTAATAAAGGAACAGAAGGATCTTGATTGAGTTTTTCAAAAATCTGAGGGCTCAGTGTTGGTACAAAATCATTTGGGTTAAATCCTGGGTAAGAAGCCATGGCTTTTATTTCTCCGTTGTTAGGATCAAGAAAAACAATGGCTCCTTGCTTGCAATTTTCATGCAATACCTTTTCACAGAGGCGTTGGATATTTTTATCCAAGGTTGTCACGACGTTGTTTCCAGGTACAGGTCGTTGTGTGATGCGTTCGGAATTTTTTTTACCATTCTCATCATACGTGGTGGAGAGGCTTCCAGGGTGGCCTTTCAGTTGATCATCGAAACCTTGCTCAATTCCTTCACGGCCCTCACTCTCTGGAAAAATGAGATCTTTGTTCTCAACGGCACGCACAGAAAGTGGAGCTGTTCGTCCTGTATAACCAATGATATGACATGCCAATGTACCCTCAGGATAGAAACGTGTGTAGGTTTGACGGATGATCAGGCATTCCGGTAAGCCTCGCCGTGCCACGGCTAACTGAGCTGGTGAGAGGTCTTCAATGAGATCCAGGGGTAATAGACCGCGGCGGTGGTAATGCTTTAAAATTGTTTTATCACTCAGGTTAATGGGATTTTTTAACAAGCCTTGAGCAAAGGTGATATATTGCTTGGCGAAGCTCAGAGCCTGTGCATCGGTAAAATGGAGTGGCGTTGGAAACTGCAGCGCAAGATTAAAGCTCAGGCAGTTCTGAGCCAATGCATCACCGTGGCAATCGGTAATCTGTCCACGTGGTGCAGGAATCGAAAAATAAAAGCTCTGAGAATCGCATTGTGTTTCCCACGTCGGCTTTGGATTTTCCAAAAGAGAGCTTTCTGCTGCTAATGACACAGGAAGCAGTAATAGAAAAAAAAGAGTTGCTGAATAAATTTGATTCACAGGGATTATTGTCACTTCATGACAGTTTAAGTTGGCAATTGAGGTTGAAGTTAATAATTTGGCCGCTTTGTGGCATGATAAGAAACTTGAATGTCCTGCGTTAACTTCAACTCAGTTCCCATTTTTTTGAAAAATGGGAACTGATGGCATAGTGACATGAGCCTCTTTCAAATAAAGAGGTGTGAGTGAGTCCTCTTTGTAGGAGGGGTCTTGTGAGAGGCGTGCTAAGGCAATGGCGCATGGATAAGCAATTGTGATTTTTGGTGAATCAGGAATTTTTGGTAAGGACGTAGCAGCAAAAAGAGGGAGATCAGGGCGAGCGAGTAAGAATTCAGGAATATTTTCTGGCGAGAGCAGCACTGGTTCTTGAGCAAAGTGATGATTGGTAACGGAGGCCAACCAATATTTTCCACCACGGGCATCACCAGCAATCCAATAGTGTGGTGCTTCTTGATCGATCGCTAAGACCGAAGGCATTCCTCTGAGTCTTACCCCCAATGCAGAAGCCATTCCTTGAGCCGCTGCTATGCTCACACGCAATCCATTGTAAGATCCTGGGCCAATTCCTACGACCATGAAATCAGGTTTTCCTGCTATTTGAACGGCTTTTTCCAGGCCCTCAAACAATGCCGAAGAATTGGTTCGTTCGTGAGTTTGATGATAATGATAGAGAAGGGAAGTGCTGTTTTCGAGGTCGGAATAATCAACCATAGCAACCGATGCCATGGAAGAGGAAGAATCTAAGGCTAATATTTTCATGAATGAGGAAGGATATAGGAAATTTCTCTCACCTCATTTTCACGTGGCTTGATGATGACTCTGATTGTTTCAGGGGGGAGGAGGAGTGGAAATTTATTGCCCCATTCGATGATGGTGAGGCTTTCGGAAAAATAATCTTCGAGTCCCAAGTCAATGGCTTCAGCCTCCTCTTTCAATCGATAGAAATCAAGATGATGAAGGCGTTTCTCGTTGGCTCCATAGCTGTGAAGAAGCGTAAAGGTGGGGCTTGTCACTTCTTCTTTGATCTCCAAAGCCGCTGCAATACCTTTGACAAAGTGTGTTTTGCCAGCCCCCAGCGGGCCTTCAAGACTGATAATGCCACGACCTTGAATTGATTGAACAAGCTCTGCCGCAAGTGCCAAGGTTTCTTCGACGCTTGAGGAATAGGTAGTGAAATGTATTGAAGGAGGAGTCATCGGATGAAAAATTCGAAATACAAGCGTAGCGACCATTTTTATCTTTATCCATCGTTCATTTGCGTTAGAGTCAAGCGCGTCAGAGGCTATGAAATAAGAACTAGCGAACCCCGCCAGGGCAGGAATGCAGCAACGGCAGTTAGCTTTTTATTGTCGTAGTCCTCTGACATTTTCTTTGTTTATCCAAATCTATACCTTTCTCAGATGAATTTGAGAAAATTTTACTGGCTCTTTTTAGTGCTAGCATCGTTGTCATCACTACTGTTACCTCGGTAGCAGCACGCTCTTCCGCCTTGCTAGTCCCAAAAACTCCTGCGTAAAAAAATCCTAAAATTCATCCGACCAAGGTATATTTTTGGAAAGATTTTTTCTATACTGCTTGTTGCTGTCATTTGCTAAGCAGTAAGCCTGGGGCTATAGGCTACAGGTAATTTTACTTAATAAAGAAAAGGTAAGTGTTTTTGAATCCGCTGCTTGTAGTGGTTGCTGAATCATAGGCTCACAATCTTTTATTGATGCTCTCTGTTTTTTTTGAAATTTTCTCTTTAATTGAGGGAAGCTACTTGCTTTCTTTGAGGCCGATAGCTTCCAGCCTCAAGTTTCCAGCCTTTATCTCTCATGGACTACGGTAAATTTTTTTCCTTTCGTGAGACTGATGAAGAACCACGTCCTTTTCTAGAGCATGTGGATGATCTTCGTAAGATGGTTATTAAGATAGCCGTCACTCTTGTATTAGCAATGGTAGGGAGTTTTTTCTTTCGTGGTTTCTTAGCCGCATTGATTCAAAGACCGTTATTACTTGTTGATCCGACGCGTGTGGGAAGTTTGCAATCATTGGGCGTTGCGGACTCCATGACGATTTCTTTGGAGCTCTCTTTTTATGCAGGCTTTATTCTTTCGTTACCATTGTTGCTCTTTTTTGTAGCGGAGTTTCTTTTTCCTGCGCTCCATCAGGCAGAGAAACGCCTGATTATTCCTATCACTGGGGCTAGTTTTTTTCTCTTTGTGCTAGGCGTGAGTTTTAGCTACTGCGTGGTGCTTCCAGGGACGCTCGACTTTTTTTTCCGAGATGCCAAGGCCATGCATTGGGTTCCAACCTGGACCGTGCGAGATTATTACTCTTTTACAACTCAGTTTCTCATTGCTTTTGGAGTTGCGTTTGAAATGCCAATAGTGGTTTTGATTCTTGTGAAATTAGGATTTCTCACGGCAGCTACCTTACGTAAAACACGTTCTATAGCCATCGTGACTATTTTTACGGTGGCTGCTTTTATTACCCCGTCGCCCGACCTTATGACCTATTTATTGATGGGAGTTCCTATGGTGCTTCTCTATGAGGTCTGTATTCTTCTTGCACGCTGGGTAGAAGATCCCGCTGAGGAACCGAGGGTTGAAAAAAGAGCGGTGCCAGAAATCAACACTACGACGGAGGATTAGGATGAAAACAAAAACTTCACGGCAGGTTTGTTCTATTGTGTGGGCTGGGACGATTTCCTTTGTGATTGTGATGGGTCTTGGTCGCTTTGCTTTCACTCCTCTTTTACCAATGATGCTCCATGATCACGTGATTGATCTTCAAGGGGGGACGTTTTTAGCGAGCATTCATTACGTCGGTTATCTTTTGGGGGCATTGTTTTGTATGCTCTTGCCGTGGTTGCTGCGTCAATGTCATTGGGCTATTCCCAGCCAGTCTGCCATGGTGCGCTACAGCCTTGTGGCAACGGCACTTTTCATTTTTGGAATGTCGCTTTCTCTTCCTTCGCTTTGGCCTTTATTCCGATGTTTGACGGGGGTCTCGAGTGCTGTTGCTTTTGTTTATACTTCGGGTTGGTGTCTTGAACAGCTTGCACAGTTAGAGTCGCTTTCGTTGAGCGGAGTGATCTATGCAGGACCAGGGTTGGGGATTGTTATTTCTGGTTTGGTTTCCATTGCAATGGGCTCTCTTCATTTTTCTTCAAGTATGGCATGGCTAGGATTCTCCTTACTGGCAGCCTTATTCACAGGAACTGTTTGGAACATCTTTCAAGCTGATGCCTGCAAAGCAGCATCGGTTTTAGAAACCAAAGATCCCTTTATTCCAGTCCAAGAAGTTTGGAAATGGGAACATATTCTTTTGGCCATTGCTTATGGGCTAGCAGGATTTGGCTATATCATTACTGCGACATTTTTACCGGTCATTGCCCATGAAACGATTCCTAAATCACCTTGGATTCATTTCTTCTGGCCCCTTTTTGGTGTGAGTGTTGTGATAGGGGCACTTTCTGCACAAAAAATTCCTATAACGATAGATCGCCGCTCTATTTTATTCTGGATTTACATGATGCAACTCATAGGAGTTCTCATGCCACTCTGGTTTCCCAATCAATGGGGTTTTTTCTTAGGGATTATTTTGCTTGGGTTTCCTTTCAATCTACTTTCACTTTTTGGAATGCAAGAAGCGCGACGTTTGCGTCCTGCTGAAACCACTATACTCATGGGTCTTCTTACTGCCATGTATGGGTTCGGTCAGATTTTAGGGCCTTCTGTGACCTCTTATTTCCTCTCCCATACCAAAAATCATGCAGAGGGATTTTCTTTTTCTTTAAGAACAGCAGCTGCAAGTCTGCTTGTGGGGGGGGGATTGTATTTGCTGATGAAATTTTTGTACCCCTTCAACAAAACGGGTAGAGGTAAAGTTAAAAGTTGAAACGGCAGAAAAATCTATCTGTTAAAAAAGAGGTCAGTCTGGAATGACTCCTTATACCCGTTCCCGTGAACGGATACGACTCCTTTTCGTTATCGGCTCTTTCTTTTCCTAGAATGTAGGATATCGCTGACTAAAGGATTAGGAAATTTTCTAGACGGCGTGATTGCATAAAAATTCTCTTGAATTTGATCGATGGAATGCAACTCTACGAGAGTTCGATTTTTGAGTTCGTCCTGCACCACCACGCGGGGAAGGAGTGTAATAGCATTCATCTCACGTGCCAATAATCGGAGCATGGCCATGTCGGAAACTTCAGCAACAATAACTGGCCTGATATTCTGTTCACTCATCATGGTGTCAAAACTCTCTCGAATATTGCTTTCGCTGCTTGGAAGAACCATGCAAGCGCCATCCAGAGACGTTGGGAAGCGGAATTTTTTAGGACGCTCGTGCCCGACTAAAATGACTTTTTGTCGATCGATAAGATAGCTTTGAAATCCGATCCGAGTCTCTGTGGGGCCAGGCATATTGGAAAGGGCTACATCGATGGCGTGATTTTCTAACATATTTAAAAGATCACTTAAAGAAGCGGTTCGAAAAATGATTTCTAGCGAGTTGTTTTTTAAAAGTGGTCGTACGAGCTCTAGTTGGAAGTTGCGCGAGAGTGTTGGTACTGCTCCTATCCGTAGAACCTGACGTAATGACGGCATGCCGTGTTTTAAGACATCGTGTAGTTCTTCTCCTGTGCGAAAAATGATCTCTGCATAGTCAAGAGCTAGGCGTCCAGCTTCCGTTAGAAGGAGCTGTTTGTGCCTTCGTTCAAAAAGTGCAAGGCCAAGGCTCTCTTCAAATTGACTCAGCTGAATGCTCAGCGCAGAGGGTGATATGTTGAGGTTTTTCGCAGCACGCGTGAGGTTTCCCTCTTGAGCGATAAATCTAAAGTAACGGAGATGATGGTAGTTGAGGAAAGACACTATGTTTTATTTTATAAAACAATATAATATAATCTATCTATTGGATGAAATAAAAAAAGGAACTTATTCTTTGAGGCATGATTTTTATAAATTCTTTCAAAACGTTTCTTTTGCCATTAGTCCCACTCCTTTCTCTGCTCATACCGGCACCTCTTTTACTACCAGTATTTCTTCCTAGGAAGATGACAAAGAACTTACAAGAGCGCATGGGGTTACTGGTTTTATTTTTGAGTTTAGTGTCCCTAATGCTCATTTTATTAACGACAGCCGCCTTTGTGCTAGCACCCAATTTTATAGAACGTGAATTTATAGCTTGGGGCCCTATCGCACTGACTGTCTATATCGATATTGTTTCGCTTAGCATGCTTGTGCTCGTCGGACTTTTGGTTGTTACCGTTGCTGTTTTTTCACAAAACTATTTACGAGGAAATGAGGAGGAGGGATTTTTTTTAAAGTGGCTGTCGATTACTGGAGGGAGTGTTTTATTACTCCTCATTTCGGGCAATCTAGCGCTTTTTGCTCTTGCATGGGTAGCCATTAGTCTTTCGTTGCATCATTTGTTGACGTTCTATAAAGAGCGTCATGGAGCCAAATTTGCTGGCAGGAAAAAATTTATCCTTAGTCGTTGTGCTGACATGATGCTTGGGTTGGCTCTCGTCATAATTTGGCATGAGTTTGGAACGCTCGATATTCAAAAACTTATTACAACAATACCCGCCAGTAGCGTGGTTCCTTGTTTTGATCAGATAGCATTTCTTTTAGTAATCGCGGCAGCGATCAAATCAGTGCAGTTTCCCTTTCATGGATGGCTTCCAGAGACGATGGAAACACCAACTCCTGTTTCCGCTTTGATGCATGCTGGTATCATCAATGCTGGTGGCTTTTTAATGATTCGCTTGAGTCCTTTGATTATCCTGAGTTCTCCAGCCCTAAAGCTACTAGCTATTATTGGTGCTATAACGGCTCTTTTTGGATCACTTGTCTTAACGACACAAACGAGCATTAAAAGAAGTCTCGCCTTTTCAACGATTGCTCAAATGGGCTTTATGATGCTGGAGTGTGGTCTTGGCGCCTTTGGCATTGCATTACTCCATATCGTGACCCATTCCCTCTACAAAGCGCATGCATTTCTTTCTTCTGGTACCATGACGGATGAGAGGGTCTTGGCTGCTTTTACAGCAGATCAGCAGGAGGAGTCATCTCGCCTTCATTTTACCAAGCTCCTTGCCGCTTTCTTCACCGCTTTTGGATTAGTTTTATTGGTCACGCTTATTGCTGGATTACAACCATGGCTTCACGCTGGGGAGTTTTGCTTATTGTTTATTCTGTTCATCGCTATTACCCAGCTTCTATTCCATTGGTGGTCCATGACCTTGACGTTACTCAGTAGGTTCATAGGGCTTTTGCTTGGACTATTACTCGCTGCACTCTTTTTTCTGCTTCATGAGGGAATTCAACTTTTTGTGGGTAGTAGCCTTCCTCCTCTCGGTTCTTTTACTGTTGGTTGGCCAATTGTTATGGCGACTGTAGCTGGGTTTTTTGTCCTGGCTCTTCGTCTCTTCCTCTTACCAAAGCTTTCTTCCACAAAAATGGGACATGCTCTTTTTGTGCATACCTACAATGGATTTTATATCCATACGATAGGCAATCGCTTGATTGCTCTATTACTACCTTCCTCTTGCTTTAAAAAATAATCATTTTTTTATGATCAATGCCACCACCATGCTCCTTAAAGACTCTATTCAAGCAGCAATCCACCGTATTCCACCTCTCTGGCCTCTTTCTAGTTTTGTCGCGGTTAATCCATTCTTAGGTTTTTCTAATATCGATTTTTCAGAGGCAGCAGCATTGCTTAAAAAAATAAACAGGACTTCTTTTTCCATGCCTCCTGCTTTTTATCGGGAGCGGTATGAATCCGGGTTCATTACCAAAGATGACTTAAAAGAAGTCCTTCGTGAAGGGAGGGAAGAGCGCTGCTCATTGGATGAACTTGTTGCCGCTTTGGATGCCGATCATTGGGGTGTTGAGCAGCCATCTTCGTGGCTCTATCCTAGTTCTTTTTTAGACGCGACCTATGGAACGCGTTGGAATGCTTTTATTGTGGAGGAAATTTCAAAATGGTGTGCCTCCTATTTTGATCAAGGGCAAGCTTTTTGGACGTTTCCTTGGAAGGAGATGCCCCTCTTCGTAGCTTGGAAACAGGCAGCATCGATGGATTGTAATCCAGAAATTTCCGGTATGAAAGGGTGGCGCAAGTTGGTTTCTGGGGTATCTGATGATCCTCTTCTCGTGATTAGAGAGATAACTCTTAAAATGGGGATCAATGCACAAGAGGCATCTGATATTTTTCATGGCTTGCTTACCAGCGTGGCAGGATGGGCGGGGTATTTGCAGTTCTTAGCCCATCAAAAGAAATTAAAGACGCATTTTGTAGGAGAGGATCATAATGCTCTCCAAGATCTCTTAGCAATACGTCTGGTCTATGAAATGGCTCTCTGGAATTCATTATCACAAGAAGAAAAAGCGATTCCGTTTTCTTTGCCTACGTTGAGTGATCATGATGTGAAGATCTTATCGATCGGACTCTCTTGGCAACGTGCTCATGAGTATGCACTCCAAAAAACGCTTTTTGTAAAATTTAGAGAGCAGCAGGATCCTTCTGTTGTAGCTTCAAAGCTCATTCCTGAGCCTCTTGTTCAAGCTGTTTTTTGTATTGATGTGAGATCGGAGATCTACCGACGTCGTCTCGAACAGATTTCTCCAGAGATACAAACACTTGGATTTGCCGGTTTTTTTGGTTTCCCAGTAGAATCGATTTCAGCTGGAGAAACAAGTGGTCATGCGCAGTGTCCTGTACTCATAGCCCCCACAGAGCGTGTTTTCGAGTGTCACAAAAAAACGGCAATGGCCTCCATGAAAGCACGTCAAAAAATAAGGAGTGCTTGGAAGGCTTTTAAATCTTCTGCTGTTTCGAGTTTTATTTTTGTAGAAGTCTGTGGTCTCGGGTTTCTTTGGAAAATAGGAAAAGACTTATTTGGTTGTTCTCATGCGGCTTCTTCCAGCTGCTGTGGCTCGCATGTTTCTGTTGATCAAATTTCTTTAGAAAAGCAGGTTGAAATGGCAGCTGGTGCTTTGCGACATATGGGCTTTCACAAGAGAAAGTTTTCCCGCACCGTTCTTTTCTGTGCTCACGGCAGCAGCAGTAAGAACAATCCTTACGCTTCTAGCCTTGATTGCGGCGCTTGTGGAGGTCATAGCGGCGAAGTAAATGCAAAAACAGCAGCGACTATTCTTAACGATTGCAGAGTTCGTGCTGAACTTTCAAAAAAAGGAATCTCTATCCCTGAGGAAACATGGTTTCTGGCCGGATTACACAATACAACAACAGATACGGTGACCCTCTTTGAAATAGAGGTAGCACCACGTTCTCATCACGAAGAAATAAAATCACTCCTGGGACGCTTGAATCAAGCTACAACGCTTGCACAAAAAGAGAGAGCTCCTGCCCTGGGTCTTGCTGCAGAGGCACCTTGTTTAGAAAAAAAGATCGCAAAGCGAGGTGCTGATTGGTCTCAGATTCGTCCAGAATGGGGATTGGCTGGGAATTATGCATTTGTCATTGCTCCACGCAAGCGTACGAGAGGAATGAATTTTGGAGGGAGAGTTTTTCTACACGATTATCATTATGAAGATGATGATGGTGAATCGACCTTAGAGCTGATTCTTACTGCTCCAGTGGTTGTCGCAAGTTGGATCAACCTACAATATTTTGCTTCCACAGTCGATCATCAGCATTTTGGCAGTGGTGATAAAACTATTCATAATGTGGTTAGTTTGCTTGGCGTCTTAGAAGGCAATGGGGGTGATATTAAGACTGGTCTTCCGTTCCAGTCGGTCCATGATGGAAAATCGTGGAGGCATGAACCAATCAGGCTCCATGTCTGTATTGAAGCGCCTCGAGAAGCAATCGACCGAGTGTTAAAAAAACATCTTTCTGTGGCTGACCTTGTTCGTAATCATTGGATCTATCTTTTTTCAGTAAGCAATGATTTTAAAATTGTGGAGCAATCTGATGGACGAGGTGGGTGGAAAATACTCATTTAAACCTTCCATCTTCTTAGCCGTTCCCTTGAACGACTACTGGCGACCCTAACGGGATTCGAACCCGTGTTACTCCCGTGAAAGGGGAGTGTCCTAGGCCTCTGGACGATAGGGTCAAAAATCTATTGGTGTTGTGCGAAAGAATGGAATTGCTGGCTTTCTGTCCCTTCGGTACCCTCCATAAATTTGAGGGTAGATTTTTAAGAGCGGTTGGAAACCCTAATCTCAAAAGAAGAGAAATTCAACTGGAAAAAGAAAAATTTTCTGCTGCAACTTCAACTTTTAACTTCAACAAGCGGCGAAGCTTCTTCTATCCTGGCGGCCATTTCATCTGACGTCCTCCAAGAAGATGCAGATGAAGGTGAGGAACTGCTTCTCCTCCATTTTTTCCATTATTGATAACGATGCGAAAACCCGACTCTGTTAAGCCTTGTTCCTCTGCAAGCGTTGCTGCAGCAAGTAGTAATTTACCTAAGATGATTTGATCCTCTGCCGTTGCCTGAGCAATACGAGGGATCGATTTTTTCGGAACAATCAGGATATGTGTTGGCGCTTGTGGTTCAATATCACGAAATGCAATCCAATCCTCCTCTTCTTTCACAATGTCAGCTGGAATTTCGCGTGCGATAATTTTTTCAAAGAGAGTCACGGAAGGTATTTTATGAGTGTTGAGTGGCAGATTCAAAAATTTTACCCATTACTTGGTGCTTTTTACTGCAGTCATTTTAGGAAAGCTCTATTTCGAGTGGTTTTTGATTTTTCCGTTTGTTGCGAAAAAAGCGAGAATGACCGTAGCGTCTGATGTAATTGACGATTTCATCACGCAAAAGATCATGGCGTCCTAAACGGAGGCGATGTTTGAGAAGGCGTAAGCACGGTTCTAGATCAGCAATTTCAAGGCGTAGGCTGCTAGATTCGGCACTCTCTTGAAGACGTTTGCGAAGGAGTTGAAAAAAAGCAAGCTCGTAACCTGTTCCTGCTTCTTGCACAAGATCGACCAGCGAGAGATAGATAGGAGGATCAGGAAGAGAAAAACAAGTAGCTACGTCACGATGATGAAGTGATATAAGGAGTGTTTGAATAACATGCTCTAGCTGCGAAAGTCGAATGATGGTTCCTTCAAATTCTTGTTGAAGATAAATGGCAATAGCATCAGTGATTGCTTCTGATAGTGACCAATGCTCCTGGCCAGAACGCTCTGCAGCTTGTTTCAGAGCAGCAGTAATCCATTGTTTATTAAAACAAGTGGCATGGCCACGAGGAGTCATGACGAGTGGGATTCCGTGACGTAGAGCGATCATTCGGTTTTCTTAAAGTGGATCAGTTTTGAATGGTGCTAAGTTAAGGAGTTTTTGAACAATTACTCAAAAAATAGTTTATTTATTGCGATGCGCTTAAACTTATTGAGGAATGAGTGTTGGATTTCAATTTAGTTTTCATCCTGGAATTTCCTCAACTTACCTCTTGCCGATGGAGCGATTGAATTTCTTCTAAAAATTCTCCCACTTCCTGAAAAGCACGATAAACGGAAGCATAGCGAACATAAGCAATCGGGTCAATATGGCGAAGCTGTTCCATCACCTGATCTCCGATGAGTTTTGTAGAAATCTCGTGTTGCTGTAACGATTCTAGGTTTTGTAAAATTTGAGCAATGGCCTTTTCCATGACCTCGAGTGAAATCGGACGTTTTTCACACGCTTTTACCAAGCTAGAAAGAATTTTTTGGCGATCGAAAGCCTCACGTCGACTATCGCGCTTCACCGCTAGCATTTCAATACGCTCTATTTCTTCGTAAGTGGTGAAGCGGTGCTGACATGTTAAACATTCTCGGCGACGACGAATGCTACTACCTTCTTTGGAAAGGCGAGAATCAATAACTTTATCGTCGAGAGAATGACACTTGGGGCAGAGCATGACGCTTACTAGAAGATAGAAGATAGGAAATGGAAGATGGGTAAAGAGCGTGAATTAGTATCAAACTTGAAGTAGGAATTTTTTCGATCTGTGCCCTAGCCCCAATGCTGTTTACTTTAGGCAAACAGCTTGTTGAAGCGTTGAAAGGTTGAAGTGTTGAAAGGAGTCATTCTCTGAAATAAAGAGCTCTAAAATAAAGAGCTTGATTAGGAACGAACTCTAAGTAAACGGTATTGGCCCTAGCACTGATATTTCATGCCGATTTACTGCGGAAGCTGGGAAGCCTGATGGATGCTGCGTTAACTCACATTTTGACTTGGGTGGTATGGATACATACAGCCCAGCTAAAATGCTTATCTTCCTTACTCCATCAGTCTTCGTGGCTTTCTCGTCACGATCAGTATGAAATATCCGAGCTAGAACTCGTGTGCCTACTGAAGATTCATTCTGCCATCTTCAAACTTCTAAATTTCCGGAGTCGACGGGGCTCGAACCCGCAACCCCCGCCGTGACAGGGCGGTGCTCTGACCAATTGAGCTACGACTCCTAGAAAAATAAAACCGATAACGAAGAGGGAACATCATCCATGCATTCTGCTTATGATCAATCTTATTTTTTAAAAAAAGAAATTTTGTCACTTGTTCCCTGCAGTCTACAACCTGTAGCCTGTAGCCTGTTTTATGGCTTATTCCTCTCTTGCTCATTTTATAAAAACCCTCGAAGAGGCTGGTGAATTACGTCGCATCAGCCTTTCTGTAGCGACAGAGCTCCAAATCACAGAGCTAGCTGATCGCGAAATGAAGACGCCAGGAGGAGGGAAGGCATTACTTTTTGAAAAGCCAACCATCGATGGAGTCGTTTCCAAATTTCCTGTGCTTATCAATGCGATGGGTTCACGCAAACGGATGGCCATGGCCTTAGGTCTTAACTCGGTTGATGAATTAGCAGGCCAGTTGGAATTTCTGATGAAGGCAAAACCGCCTAAAACATTTCGTGATGGGCTAACATTGTTGCGACAAGGAATTGACCTGGTACATGCACGTCCCCGTCATGTTAAGCACGGGCCGTGTCAGGAGGTGGTGCATCTATTGGGTGAGTCCAAAAATTCTTTTTCGCTTCATGATCTTCCGATTTTAAAATGCTGGCCCCATGATGGTGGGCGGTTTGTCACGTTGCCGACGGTGTACACGCAAGATCCTGACACCGGCGTGCGCAATATCGGAATGTACCGGATGCAAGTCTATGACGGCTCCACCACAGGAATGCATTGGCAGATTCATAAAGTGGCTGCACGGCATGGAAAGCGCTACTACGAACGAGGAGAGCCCATGCCAGTCGCAGTAGCACTGGGAGGGGATCCTGTTTTTCCTTTTTCAGCAATGGCTCCGCTTCCTGATGGAATCGATGAAATTCTCTTTGCTGGTTTTGCACGCAAGCGTTCCGTGGAGCTTGTCAAGTGTGTGAGTGTGCCACTTGAGGTTCCAGCCGAGAGTGATTTTGTGCTAGAAGGATTCGTTCATCCCGGAGAGACACGCCCGGAAGGTCCTTTTGGAGATCATACTGGATTTTATACACCGGTGGATGACTATCCTGTTTTTCATGTCACCGCGATTACCCATCGGCGTGAAGCTATTTATCCAGCAACGATTGTGGGTGTGCCTCCCATGGAAGATTTTTATATGGGAGATGCTGCTGCGCGGATTTTTCTTCCTATTTTTAAAATGAACTTTCCGGAGATTGTTGATATGGCCCTTCCTGCAGAGGGGGTCTTTCACAATCTTGTTTTTGTCAGCATTCGCAAGCAATACCCATGGCAGGCTTTTAAAATCATGCATGGCCTGTGGGGCATGGGCCAAATGATGTTTTCTAAATATATCATTGTGGTGGATGACGATTGCGATGTCCAAAACACCTCCGAAGTCCTCTTCCGTTTTTGTTCCAATACCGATCCGCAGCGCGATAGTATCACCACGAAAAATCCCAGCGACAGCCTCGATCATGCTCCTACCATTGCCAATCTGGGATCCCACATGGGATTTGATGCAACGCGAAAACTGCCCGGCGAAGGATATACGCGCGGCTGGCCTGACTTAGTCAAGATGGATCCTGCAGTCAAGGCGTGGGCGAATGAGTTTGCAAAGTAATACCATTTTCATTAAATAATTGGACCATTGCAGCTTGTTCTTTTGGTCCCTAGCTTTGTTGTCAGGCCTTAACTGATGTATAGTTTGTTAAATCGATAAAGGCACGCTATAAGCTGGATCTTTTTCCTCATGACTACGTTCTTAGATCGTACGTTATCTTCAGATAGCGCCTCAATCTTCGGCCTTGTCCTAAGAAAAAATTTCAGTGCTTCTAGTGCGCCCTTTTCAATTTAAAACACTAGAGCGTGTTAAAAAATTCTGTAGTTGGGTGCATTGTCAGAACACGACCCGAC
>JBMOFC010000039.1:0-18718 GCA_049314455.1 Chthoniobacterales bacterium | reverse complement strand
TAAGGAAAAAGATCCAGCTTATAGCGTGCCTTTATCGATTTAACACACTATAACACACATCTGTTAAGCAAAATAGGCAACGCACTAGGCCGTAGGTAAAATGAATGCTTGGCAAAAAATTCCTTTTTTACTGCTTCAACTTTAGCTTTTCACTTTAACCTAAAAACGTGAATCGAAATGGGAAATATGGCGCAAGGAATTGGCCTAAGGTTAATTTTTAAAAGCGTGCAGCGCACCTGGATGGTGCGTAAGCGATTTGAAAAACCAAGCTGAGGCCACGTATATTGCGTCAGATTTTCTGCTTCCATTCACGTTTTTAGGTTTAACAGTGCCCATTCCTTTGAGCGGCCAGCTCTGCTAGGAGCTGCTTTTCAGCCTCAAACCAATCTTCTTGCTCATCTCCTTCCCAACCCAGTTCGCGACGACGCTCACTAATGAAATAAGCACGAAGGGAAATATGTTCCTGTGCGAGATTGATAGGACACTCTTGTTTCTTCTCTTTTTTTGGAGAAACAGATTTAGGCTTTTTAACAGACGTGGAAACTGCCTTACTCAGCTTAGATGTAGCAGCAGCAATTTTTTGAGAAAGTGGTTTTTTGGTCATAGACTTTGATGAATATTTTAATGAAAACAGATTTGGTTATGAGCAAAAATCTCTCGATGAGCAAATATTTTTTATTCACTCCCAAAAAATCAAGGGTTGCAGAGTTTATTTATTTTCGTTAGTTCTCGACGCAGCTACATTTTTATTTTTTCAAAAATTAGTTAGCCCGCATACTTCATGCTGATTCTTCACGAGGCGCAGTAGAATTAGTATGAAATATGAGGGCTAGCTTCCACCACGTTTATCAACACACCACAAACCATGAAAGCAACACAACAACTCCACGATTTGGGTCAGAGCCTCTGGCTTGACAACATCACTCGCGATTTGCTCAACAATGGGACGCTCAAAAAATATATCGAAGAATTGTCGGTGACAGGGTTAACTTCCAACCCAACTATTTTTAATCATGCCATTAAAAACAGCCTCTCTTACGATCCAGCAATCAAAGTGGAACTTCAAAAAGGTCGCAAAGGTGAAGATCTCTTTTTTGATCTAGCACTTGAAGATATCACTGCCGCTGCGGATCTTTTTCGTCCTATCTACGATCGCACGAATGGTGTTGATGGTTGGGTCTCACTAGAAGTCTCACCACTTCTAGCATACGATACGCAGACAACAATCAAGGCAGCTCAAGAACTTCATCGTCGCGCTGAACGCCCCAATCTTTTTATTAAAATTCCTGGAACAAAAGAAGGACTCCCTGCGATCGAAGAATCCATTTTTTCTGGAATCCCAGTCAATGTGACTCTCCTTTTTTCCTGTGAACACTATCTGGCTGCAGCCGATGCTTACTTGCGTGCCATTGAACGTCGCATTGCAGCAGGGTTAAATCCCAATGTTCATTCTGTAGCATCTCTTTTTATTAGCCGATGGGATGTTGCCGTAGCATCTAAAGTCCCTGAAACACTTAAAGATCAACTTGGAATTGCGATTGGAACGGAGAGCTACCAAGCTTATTGCAAACTCATTCAATCACCACGCTATCTCAAAGTTCTCAATGCAGGAGCCTCTGTTCAACGACTTCTTTTCGCAAGCACAGGAACGAAAGATCCAAAAGCTTCTGACACCCTCTATATCGGAGGACTAGCAGCTCCTTATACCGTCAATACCATGCCAGAAAAAACACTCCTTGCTTTTGGAGACCATGGCACATTAGCTGGAGAAGTACCTGCTAATGGCGGCAACTCGGCACAAATTCTTTCTGAGATCACCAAGACAGGAATCGATCTTCAAGAACTTGGAGCAACACTTCAAAAAGAAGGAGCCGAATCATTCGTCGCCTCATGGAAAGACTTAATGGCGATTATCGATTCTAAAAGCACCTCATTAAGTGCATAGTTTTTGATTATTTTTAAATTCCAAAAAATGAAAAACGTCAAACTATCAATCCTTGTGATTGATGTTGGTGGAAGTAGGGTCAAAATTAAAGCTACGGGTCGTAAGGAGGAGCGGAAATTTCTCTCAGGACCAACAATGACTCCTCAAATGATGGTAGACGGAGTAAAACAACTGGCAAAAGGATGGCATTACGATGTTGTCTCCATTGGATGCCCCATGCCTGTTTCTAAAGATGGAAAGCTACTCAAAGAACCTGTCAACCTGGGAAAAGGATGGATCGATTTTGACTATGAGTCGGCTTTTGGGTGTCCAGTGCATATTATCAATGATGCTGCAATGCAGGCTCTAGGGGATTACAGAGGAGGGCGAATGCTGTTTCTAGGCTTAGGCACAGGACTAGGTTCCACCTTGATTGAAGATGGGGTCATACTTCCGATGGAACTAGCTCACCTTCCTTACAAAAGAAAGACCTTTGAAGACTACGTTGGAATTCGTGGCTTTAAAAAATATGGGAAAAAGAAATGGCAAAAGGAAGTGAATCATGTTGTTCAAATTTTACAGGCAGCGTTACAGCCTGAAAAGGTAGTGCTTGGCGGTGGAAACGCACAGAATCTTACGGTAATTCCTGTGGGTTGCGTCATTGCTGCAAATTCCAATGCCTTTATTGGAGGTTTTCGCCTCTGGGAACACTTTCCTGGTCAACTCAGAGCGATTCCAAGATCTGTTAAAAAGCAAAAAACTTCTAAAAATTTGACTCCCAAAAAACCAACTGTTAAAAACATTCTTCCTAAGAAGAAGTAATTTTTTTCTAAAAAGACCACCTATGTCCTCTACATCTTCTCAACTCACCGAGCGGGCTTCATGGAAAGCACTCGAGTTACATCGAATCTTATTCGATCAAAAGAACCTCAAGCAACTCTTCACCGAAGATCCCCAGCGGGGAGAAAAGTTGACCTTAAAGGCAGCTGATCTTTTTCTCGATTATTCCAAAAATCGCATTACAGAGGAAACGATCAAACTTCTTCTAGAGCTCGCTAAGGAATCGGGCCTACGTGAACGGATCGACGCCATGTTTCGTGGTGATAAGATTAATATTTCCGAAAACCGTGCCGTTCTGCACGTCGCTCTGCGTGCGCCGAAAGGAGAAAAGATTATCGTGGATGGAGAAGATGTGGTTCCTAAAGTCCATGAAGTCCTTGAAAGAATGGCTCTTTTTTCCAACCGCATCCGCTCTGGAGAATGGAAGGGCCATACTGGAAAACCAATCAAAAATATTATTAACATTGGCATTGGCGGATCAGACCTTGGTCCAGTCATGGCCTACGAAGCCCTTCGTCACTATAGCAACCGCTTGATGACCTTTCGCTTTGTTTCTAATGTAGATGCCACTGATTTTGTAGAAGCCACGCGGGATCTCGATCCCTCAGAAACGCTCTTCATTGTCTCTTCTAAAACGTTTGGAACACTCGAAACCTTAACCAATGCTCATAGTGCACGCGACTGGCTACTAGCTGGTTTGGGAGGCGATCCAAAGGCTATTGCTAAACATTTCGCAGCAGTTTCCACCAATGCTGAAAAAGTTTCTGCTTTTGGAATCGATACAGCTAATATGTTTGGATTCTGGGATTGGGTTGGTGGACGCTATTCGATGGACTCTGCTATTGGACTCTCGACGATGCTGGCTATTGGACCTGATCATTTTTACGAACTACTCGCAGGATTTCATTCCATCGATGAGCATTTCCGCACAGCGCCCTTTGAACAGAACCTACCAGTCATCTTGGGACTTCTCTCCATTTGGTATAATAACTTTTTTGGGGCTCAAACCGTCGCCGTTCTTCCCTACGATCAATATTTGAAGCGCTTCCCTGCTTATCTCCAACAGCTCACTATGGAGAGCAATGGAAAGCATGTGACCCTTGAAGGAACGTATGTTGCTGCAGAAACGGGCCCAATTTACTGGGGAGAACCTGGCACGAATGGCCAGCATTCGTTTTATCAATTAATTCATCAAGGGACACGCCTGATCCCTTGTGACTTTATTACTTTTTATAAAGGTCTTAATCCACTCGGCCGCCATCATGATCTACTCGTTTCCAATGTCTTTGCACAAGCCGAAGCGCTGGCTTTTGGCAAAACTGCAGAGCAAGTCCGAGCTGAGGGAACTCCTGAAGCACTCATCCCTCACCGGGTCTTTGAAGGAAACCGTCCTTCCAATGTGCTCCTTGCAGATTCCTTGACCCCAGAAACACTTGGAAAATTAGTGGCCCTCTACGAACATAACGTCTTCACCCAAGGAGCCATTTGGGGAATTGATTCTTTTGACCAATGGGGCGTCGAGTTAGGCAAGGTCTTGGCACAAAAAATCATTCCTGAACTCGAAAGTCCCACAGAGCCAGAGCTCAAACATGATAGCTCTACAAATCACCTCATTGCGCTTTATCGGAAGAACAAATAGCTTAGTTAAGAGTAAAGGGTAGCTTGCGCAATAATGATAAATTGTCTTATCAAATTTTTACTGCCACCACAGACTGTTTAATAAAAACATGCATTCTGAAGCATTTCTTTATTTTGAGCTCAAACGTACTCTTTAACCTTTACTCTTTACTCTTTACTTGCTTTGACTTCCATCCCTGTGAATATTTCCCCTTCGCGCAAACTCGCACCATCGATTCTTGCTGCTGATTTCGCGAATTTAGGCAATCAGGTTCAAGCTGCTGAACACTCAGGAGCCGATCGTATCCATATCGATGTGATGGATGGACATTTTGTTCCCAACCTTTCCATGGGAGAACCGATTGTGAGGTCGTTGCGGCCTGTGACACAACTTCCTTTTGAAGTTCATTTCATGGTTACCAATCCTGATCTTTTCTTAGAAGAATTTGCAGCAGCTGGAGCTGATAGTTTTATTGTTCATTACGAGGCCAACAACAACCTGCATCGCACCGTGCAGAAAGCCAAATCCCTAGGCAAGAAAATTGGAGTAGCCATCAACCCAGCTACTCCAGCTTCAGTCTTAGAGGCCATTTTGCCAGAACTGGACCTCGTGTTGGTCATGACCGTGAACCCTGGTTTTGGGAGCCAGCATTTTCTGCCACTCACCCTCCCTAAGATCACTCAGATCCAAACCATGCTCCATCAGCACAATCTCCATGCTGAAATCGAAGTGGATGGAGGCATTGACGCCACGACTCTTTCGCGTGCTGAACATGCAGGCGCCACGGTTTTTGTCGCAGGCACATCTATTTTCAAGTCTCCCCTTGGAATAGCTGCTGCGATAAGTCAACTACAGTCATAAAAATCACCTAATAAACCAAATTACGTATTATGTCTTTCATTGATCCAAAACAATCAGGCAATTTTATCGAAGCAACACTCGACAATTATGGCTTAAATCCACTCAGCTCTCCTAAGACAAGTGATGCTAAATTCGGCACCTTTTTTGGTATACCCGTAACTCTCGGAAAAACTATAAATTGGTCTCTTAGAAAGATTGCAAACAGTCTTTCGATGAGGCACTCTTACAATCCCAACCAGGCTGTAGCAGATTTACTATTAGATATACTACAAAAGGGGGGCATGCTTAAATCGCTTGGGTCATTTACGCACGAAACCTTAAAAAGAGGCTTTTATAACACAAAAAACAACACAAAAGAAGACACTGACCGTTATAATAAACACGCTCTTACCAGGGCTATTGGCTATGTTAGTGAGAATGCCGAAATTTTATCAAAATTCGATCTTCATGAACTCGAAAATTTCAAGAAACGACTTGAGCTTCTCCAGAACAAGTATGCTAAAAAAATAGATGTTATGACAGTTGATTTCAGTGACTATGCTAATAATAATTCCTTAGACGACACTACAGGAGATGACAACGCCCCCAAGAGCGATATCACTACTGGCTATGAACAGCTTAAACAAATATTAGACTTTGCTATATCAACAAAGAAACAAGAAAGACAGATCCAAAAATAAATATATTAAACAAGATCATCGAAAAACTAAACTAATAATGAATACTCCTAAAACAACAATGCAACTCGGAATGGTCGGTCTAGGTCGGATGGGCGCTAACATGGTCCGTCGCCTTCTTCGCAATGGACATCACTCGGTCGTCTTCGATAGCTCTGCAGAGGCAATCGCAGAACTAAGTAAGGAGGGGGCTACTGGATCCAGCTCTCTTGCCGATATGGTCTCCAAATTAAGCACTCCACGCGCCATCTGGCTCATGGTTCCTGCTGCCGTAGTCGATGAGACCATTGCAGAACTCCTGCCGCATTTAGAAAAAGAGGATATCATCATTGATGGTGGTAATTCGTATTATGTGGATGACATTCGTCGGGCCAAGAACCTCGCTTCCAAAAATATTCACTATGTCGATGTCGGCACCAGTGGCGGTGTCTGGGGGCTGGAGCGTGGCTACTGCATGATGATCGGGGGAGAAAAACCAATCGTGCAGCATCTGGATCCCATTTTTGCCACCTTGGCTCCAGGCGTGGGTGATATTCCACGTACGGAAGGTCGTCCTCCTAACAAAGGAACGGCCGAGCAAGGTTATCTCCACTGCGGTCCTAATGGTGCTGGGCATTTTGTCAAGATGGTGCATAACGGCATTGAATATGCCATCATGGCTGCCTACGCAGAGGGCTTGAGCATTATTAAAAATTCCAATGTGGGCAAACAGTCTCATGAGATTGATGCCGAGACAACCCCTCTCCGTGACCCTGAGCATTATCAATACGACATGGATCTTCCGGAAATAGCTGAAGTCTGGCGCCGTGGAAGCGTGATCGCCTCTTGGTTGCTTGATCTCACAGCCAATGCTTTTTCCCAAGATCCAGAGCTCAGTAAATTCGCAGGCCGCGTTTCTGATTCAGGGGAAGGCCGCTGGACGATCAAGGCTGCTATTGACGAAGCGACACCTGCTCCTGTCCTCACCACTGCACTCTACGAGCGCTTTAGCTCGCGTGGAGAAGCAGAGTTCCAAAACAAGATCCTCTCTGCGATGCGGTTTGGCTTTGGAGGACACTTGGAAAAGAAAGGCTAACTGACGGGTAAAGAGTAATGGGTAATGCGTTCTGAAACTCAAAGCACTTCGAACAGTTGTATTCTAAAAGAAAGTCATTTCAAATTATGAAATTCTAAAAAAAATCGGCTCATCAAAGTAACTCATTATGAATAGCAACATTAGCTCAACAAAGAACTTTATTGAAAAAATACTTGAGCCTTATGGCTTAAATCCACTTCGCTCCCCTAAAACAAGTGATGCTAAATTTTGCACCTTTTTTGGTGTGCCAATAACCCTCGGAAAAACGATAAATTGGTTTATCAGGAAGGCCGCTAATAGTCTTTCCATGAGGAATACCCGCAACCCTAACCAGGCTTTAGCAGATTTACTAATGGATTTACTAGCTCCTGATTTAAATAAAGTAAAGAATGAGCCATTTTTTGATTCTTTAGAAAAAGGCTTTCCTAGCTCATCTTTCGCTAAGTTTAAGACGGAACCCACCAGACTCACTGATGATGAGAAAAGAAAAGTAACAGAATCTCAAAGAGCTATTCTTCGCACTATTGACTATCTTCTAATAAATAAGCCATTTATTAGCTTGGAGCTCAATGAACTTACAACTTTGCGGGCACGACTTCAGTTTCTCTTAGCTGAACATAAGATAGCGCTTACTACGCAAGATATGTTTTATATAGAAAAAAATCCTAAACCAAGTAATACTAACAGTAGTACTTACTGTTTTCTAACAAATGATAAACCTCGTTCGGATCAAAAAAACATTGACACTTTTTATACCAGAGCGAGACAGATTGAGGACAAATGCAACGAACTTATAGATAGGCTAAATATTTGTATCAAAAAAAAATAAAAACAGATTCAATGATAGAAAAAATGAAAAAATATTCCACTTATTAAGAGCTCTTAGAATTTTTTAATAACAAATCTTTTTGTGCTTTTTGTGTAACCTACATCTTCTTTGCGGTTAATTTACTTAAGCTTGAACTGCCTTGGTAGTTACGATTTTCATCATTTGAAATAATTTTCTCTTCGAATAAAATTTCCTGAAATGCCTTTAGGCTCAAGACGCATTCCCTATTACTCATGATAATACCTTTTCGCCCAGTTTCTATCAAACTTCCAGAACGTGAATGTTAAAAAAACCTAAATCCATAAAATGAAAAACCAACCTTCTGATGCTCTTGTTTTTTTCGGAGCCACCGGTGATCTCGCCTACAAAAAAATATTTCCTTCGCTGCAAGCGATGGTCAAGCGTGGTCACCTCAATATACCTGTGATTGGAGTTGCCAAAGCTGGATGGAACCTTGAGCAATTAAAAGCACGTGCTCAAGATAGTCTTGAAAGGCATGGAGGCCTTGATCCCGATGCTTGGAAAAAACTTTCAAGTCTTCTCCGTTATGTCGATGGGGACTACAATGATGACACTACCTACCAACTGCTTTCTAAAGAACTTGGCTCATCAATCTGTCCGGCTCACTACTTAGCCATTCCACCTCTCCTCTTTGGTCTTGTTGTTGAAAAGCTCAGCGCCTCTGGATATGCCAAAGAACATTCACGAGTAGTTGTTGAAAAGCCCTTTGGCACTGATTTGGAATCAGCAAAAAAATTGAATGCAATCTTGCTAAGTGCCTTTGATGAATCGCGTATTTTCCGTATCGATCATTATTTAGGAAAACCGCCAGTGCACAATATGCTTTTTTTCAGATTTTCAAATATGGTTCCTGAAGCCATCTGGAGTCGTGAGCATATCGAAAGCATTCAAATTACTATGGCTGAAAATTTTGGCGTTCAAGGAAGAGGTAATTTTTATGACAAAACAGGCACTGTGCGTGATGTGATGGAAAATCATCTTTTTCAACTCCTCACCAATCTGCTCATGGAACGCCCTCAAACACTCGATAGTGAATCGATCCGAGATGAAAAAGTAAAAGTACTTCAGGCCATGACCACACTTTCCGAGAAGAGTGTTGTCCGTGGACAGTTTAAAGGCTACCTCCAAGAACCAGGCGTTGTGGGCGGCTCCACCACCGAAACGTTTGCGGCCCTACAGCTCGAAGTCAATTCGCAACGGTGGCAAGGGGTTCCTATCTACTTAAGGGCTGGAAAAAATCTTCCCGTAGAATGCACCGAGATTTTTGTTCGCCTAAAGCCAACCTCCACGACTTATACGAATCACCAACTCGAACAGAATTATATTCGTATTCGTATTAGCCCACAGGTCACTATTGCGATGGGACTCAATACGATTAATCCTGATAATGAAGCAGAAAGTCGTCCAGTAGAGCTGATTGCAAGCCATACTCCAGATGCTATAGAAATGACCGCTTACGAGCGTGTCCTAACGGATGCACTGGCGGGTGATCCCACCCTTTTCGCACGTGAAGATTATGTTGAGGAAGCATGGCGTATTGTGGATCCGATGATTAAGGCAAAGACACCCGTTTATGAATATGAAATTCATACCTGGGGCCCCAAAGAAACAGATGCGACCATTCTTCCCAAAGGAGGATGGCATAATCCGCAATAAAGGTTGAGAGGTTGAATCGCTGCTAAAACAACTGTTGAGAGGTTTAGAAGGTTTGTAAAATCGCTTCATACTTCGTCAAAAACAACGATTGGTTAGTAATATAGTTTCACTCACTATCTATGCGGATATGCATTATTTTTCTTTTAACCTTCTAAACCCCTCAATTTTTAAACCCTCAACTTCACAACGCGAATAATGAATATTGAAATCTTTCCTGATGCCACTACGGTCGCCCAAGAAGCAGCATCCTTCATCGCCGCTGAGGCTCGTGCGGCCGTTGCTCAGCGAGGCCGTTTTGTTATGGCAGTAAGTGGTGGTAAGACCCCATGGATCATGCTACGAGCTCTTGCCAACGAAAAAGTCCCATGGGAAAATGTCCATATTTTCCAAGTGGATGAACGCATTGCTCCTACTGGATCAACGGATCGAAACTTAACACATCTTCAAGAAAGTTTACTCAGTCACGTCCCACTCAAGCCTGAGCAAATTTATGCAATGCCGGTGGAAGAAGCTGACTTTGGAGCTGCTGTAAAAAAATATGCACATTTGATAGAATCGGTAACAGGGTTTCCCATTCTTTTTGATTTGGTACACCTCGGACTTGGTCCCGATGGACACACAGCCTCACTCATTCCAGAAGATGCCGTCTTAAAAGTCATTGATCGAGATGTTGCGATCACCGGTGTTTATCAAAATCACCAACGCATGACCTTGACCTACCCTGCCATTAATCGCTCTAGGAAAATTCTCTGGGTAGTTACCGGCGCCGAAAAAACAGAGGCTCTAAGCCATCTTTTAAACCGCGAAACCTTTATTCCTGGAGGAGTTGTTGAGCAAAGCAGAGCCACGCTCTTTGCGGATGCAAGCGCAGCAGGTTCGTTAGATTTATCATTGTGGAAAGAGTCATCACGCAGCGTCGGCATTGCCTCAGACCATGGCGGCTTTGAACTGAAAGAAGAACTCATCAAGCGGCTTCAGTTTTCAGGCTATCTTGTGACTGATTTTGGGGCCTCATCGCTTGTTTCAGAAGATGATTACCCTGACTATGTGATTCCTTTAGCACGAGCTGTGGCCAAAGGAACTGTTGCTCGTGGTATTGCTATTTGTGGCAGTGGTGTCGGCGTGACTGTTTGCGCTAACAAAATCAAAGGAGTACGAGCCTCACTCATTCAAGATCACTTCTCTGCCAAACAAGGAGTTGAAGATGACCATATCAACATTCTCTGCATGGGGGGGAGGACCACAGGTTTGGAAGTAGCTTGGGATTTGGTTCAAACCTATCTTCAAAGTAACTATAGCCGTGCCAATCGACATCTACGTCGTTTAAGCAAGGTAGATACTATTTCATAAAGAGTAAAAAAGCATACCGCAAAAAAAATTTCAGACTTCAAAGAAATTTGACCACAACAGTTGCTTTTTATGCCAGAACTCGCTGCCAATAAAAATGATTCAAGCGTGAGTACTGGGTTGACGAAACTCTCAACTGTAAAAGTAGCCTTTCGAAAAGGAGCCGGCCAAAGTTTCCCTCTAGGTGCTACCGTGTATGCCTATGGAGTGAATTTTAGTATTTTTTCCAAAAATTCCAAAGAAGCAGAGCTTCTGCTCTTCGACTCGATTGAGGATCCTACCCCTGCTCACGTATTTCGTCTTACTCCGAATAAAAATAGATCTTATCACTACTGGCATATTTTCATCCCGGGAATTAAAGAAGGTCAAGTCTATGCCTGGAGAATGTATGGTCCTTTTAATCCAACTCAAGGCCTGCGTTTTGATGCAGAAAAAGTGCTGCTCGATCCTTATGGAAAATGTATAGCCGCTCCATCGTCACGCTCTCGCAAGGCTGCTACGCTACCCGGTGATAATAGTGCCACTGCACTCAAAAATGTGGTCGTTCATTCTAAATCTTACGATTGGGAAGGTGATGTTCATCCACGGCGCCCCTTATGTAGCACCATCATTTATGAAATGAATGTTGGTACTTTCACGAGTGATCCCAATTCTGGTGTCTCTCCTGAAAAACGAGGCACCTATGCCGGAGTTATTGAAAAAATTCCCTATCTCCAAGATTTAGGAATCACAGCGGTAGAACTACTCCCCATTTTTGCTTTTGATCCCGAGGATGCTCCAGAAGGACTAACCAATGTATGGGGCTATCAACCCATTGCTTTCTTTGCACCACACCCTCAATATTCATCTCAAAAAGAACCCTTGGCTGTACTCGATGAATTTCGCTCCATGGTTAAGGCACTCCATCGTGCGAACATCGAAGTCATCCTAGATGTCGTCTTTAATCACACGACAGAAGGAGGTGTCCATGGCCCAACACTTTCATTCCGAGGCCTCGCTAATGAAACTTACTATATTTTAGGAAAAGATAAATCGACCTATGCCGACTTCAGTGGTTGCGGTAATACTTTTAATGCCAATGAATCAATTGTCCGTCGCTTGATTCTAGATTCTTTACGCTACTGGGTTGAAGAAATGCATGTCGATGGTTTTCGTTTTGACCTTGCCTCCATCCTCTCTCGCGATGAATCAGGAAATCCGATGGCTTATCCACCAACGATCTGGGATATTGAATCGGATCCTATTTTAGCCAATATTAAATTATTTGCTGAAGCATGGGATGCTGCCGGACTTTATCAAGTTGGAAATTTTCCTGGCGATTCTTGGAATGAATGGAATGGACGTTTTCGCGATGATGTGCGCTCTTTTATTAAAGGAGATAACAACATTATCCGGTCACTGGCTTATCGCATGACAGGAAGTCCTGATATTTATGAACAAGAAAAACGTGGTCCAGGTCAGAGCGTTAACTTTATCACATGCCATGATGGTTTTACGCTCAATGATCTTGTGAGTTACAACGACAAGCATAATGAAGCCAACAAAGAAAATAATGCTGACGGTTCAAATAGCAACTTCAGCTGGAATTGCGGCGCAGAAGGATCTACAGACGATCTTGAAATTGAAAAGCTGCGCAATCGTCAGATTAAAAATTTCTTGACACTCCTCTTTTTTTCGGTAGGAACACCAATGATCTTAGCGGGAGATGAAGTGCGACGGACTCAATTAGGAAATAATAATGCCTACTGTCAGTCTGGAGAAATAGGACGGTTTGATTGGTCTCTCTTAACAAAGCATCCAGACATTTATCGCTTTACAAAGAAACTCATTCATTTTCGCTTAGACCACAGCTATCTTTGTGGCAACCACAGCAAAACTCTCCGAGAAATTCTTATCGAGAAAGCTATTGAATGGCATGGAGTCAAGCTTTACTCACCTGACTTTGGTTCTGAGTCTCATGCCTTGGCAGCTACCATTCGCTATTTTGAAGAAGAGATCATGATTCACATCATGATCAGTTCTTATTGGGAACCTCTAGAATTTCAAATTCCACCCTGTGCTGATCCTTATACACCGTGGCGTCGTTGCATTGATACTTTTCTGGAGCCACCTGATGATATTTTAGCTTGGAAGGAGGCCTCAACAGTCACTGAATCAAGCTATCGTGTTGAAGCACGTTCTATTGTTATACTCGTCTCTGGGTTACAGAAGTAATATACCTTTTTCGGATGAGTTTTAGGATTTTTTACTCAGGATTTTTTGGGGCTACTGGTTCCCTCTTTTGCGGGAACGTCACGATCCATCGGCTTCCTTATCTACATTAGAGCATTTTAAAAAATTCTGTAGCTGCGCCTTGTGGTGTCACTCCGAACATCATCCCCGCGAAGGCGGGGATCGCGTCCTCGAGTATCGCTGGCTACACTCGAGTATCGCTGGCTACACTGCGGGTCTGCGCTCCTCGTTTGACTCGCTTTGCGAAGCTCACCTCGCCCTTGCTGGGCTGCCTAACGGCAGTCTGCCCGACCGACTCCCGTCGGGTCGTGTTCTGACAATGCACCCAACTACAGAATTTTTTAAAATGCTCTAATGGCTTTGGAGACATCAAGAGTATTTTGAAAAATTTAGGATTAGAATACTAACCTGAATACTTCATACTGAGTTGACTAGCTCGCTCCCGCTCGGTTCGCCCTATCGGGCTGCCTTAAGACAATCTGGGCAATCTGGGCAGTCTGCCAAGCAGCCTCCCGGCGAACTGCGTTGTGATGAAGAAGTCGCGAAGTCTAACGGTACAAGTCCAGGATCTGATAAAACAACCTAAGAATTCCCTGCAGAAATTCAAAGGAAGCAGCAGACCGTTAGTAATCTTACGCCAGCGCCGGCTCTACATTCACCCGACGACCAGCCCGGTCGAAGAGGACCTTACCATCAACCAGGGAGAAGATGGTGTAATCACGTCCAAGGCCGACGTTACGACCTGGGAGAAATTTTGTGCCACGTTGGCGAATGATGATGTTGCCAGCGATGACTGATTGACCGCCAAATTTTTTGACACCAAGTCGTTTGCTTTGACTATCGCGTCCGTTTTTGACACTTCCTTGACCTTTCTTATGAGCCATAAAATGAGATGGGGTTAACTAAAGTTGAAAAAATTTGTTGAAAAAAATTATTTGCTGGAAATCGCCGTGATTTTGAGTTTCGTCAGCTGACGACGATGACCCACCGTACGATGGTATCCTTTACGACGACGGAACTTGAATGCAATGACTTTCTCATCTTTCCATTGATCGACAACTTCCGCTTGAACAGAAGCGCTCGTGACAAAAGGAGAACCGAAGGTCACGTTCGCACCATCAGCAATCATGAGGACATCGGAAAGGGTGGTCGACTGACCTGGTGCGACATCGAGTTTTTCAACATCGAGAATATCACCCTCGGTAACACGATATTGTTTACCACCTGTTTGAATAATTGCGTAAGACATGAGCGTAATAGAAATAAAAGCGAGGGGGAGAAGATTCCACAGATTGGTTGGAAGAGCAACAAAAAAATTCTCTCTTGCTCATTTCTTGACTTGCACTATGATGCCGATCCGTTTTTTAAGGAATCTTTATAGCTCGGGTGGTGAAATGGCAGACACGTGCGTTTAAGGGGCGCATGCCGCAAGGCGTGGGGGTTCGAGTCCCCCCCCGAGCAGATTCTCATCCGCAAGATTGATAGTTGAAGGTACAAGTTTAAGTTAAGACAAGCCTGAAAAAATTCAGCGCTTCAACTTCAACTTATTACTTCACCTTATCGCGAGGCGATAAATGCTCTACGCAATACTCTTCTCCATCCGCTGCAACCCGAAAGTCAAGATGGGGAGCTGTTTTATCTGTTTGCTTGCAAACAACACAAGAATGTAGCGGAATCTCTTCTTCTGCAGACTTCTTTTTAAAAAGAGGAATTTTTATTTTTTGAGTGCGTGGTCCCAAAGAACCTTGATATTTAGAAAGGAGTATTGGCCAAAAAAAGAGGAGATAATTTGCGAGTGTTACCACTAGGGCTGCCTTGGCAGCGGCTGGTTGACCCAGCGTCCCAATGGCTGTCAGCACGCAACTCACAAGGGCCAGCCAGCCGATACGCATAGGAATAATAAAAAAGAAAAGCACTTGATAATCGGGATGCAACGTCGCAAAAGCATAGAGAAGCGAGAGATTGAGAAAAGTATTGGCACCATAACTTCCAAAAATTAGCGCAACACTCGTACAGGCAATCATCCCTGTAACGTAAAAAAGAGTTGTGCGAAAGGGACCCAAAGCCGCTTCTAAGCCATCTCCTAAGAACCAGAGAAAAAGGAGTGCAAATAAAATCCAAAATGGTTGAAACGTTTCAGGAATAAAAATCCAAGTGACTAACCTCCACACTTGGCCCTCCAGAATGGCTTCGCGATTTAACGTCAAAACCGACTCGTAGCCTGGAGCGATCAAATGCAATAGAAAAACAAGCGCATTAAACAGCGCTACAAAACGAATCAACCCAGGTACGGCAAGCCAGGGAAGGCGGCGTTCTAAATGATCAAGGAAAGACATGGGATTTTTTTGGAAAATGGAAAATGGATTCTAGCACTTCAACTATTGCGAAGCAATCGGAACAACTTTTATATTGACCTCATTTCAAAACATCGCAACTCTCTCAAAGGGCTTTATTCGAATTCACGAATTCATCTTAAAAAAAAGGAAGCGGGCCACTGTTGATCGACCTGAAAAAACCAAGAAACAGATCGCAATGGCCCGCTTTTTAAGACACGGACCACCGTTACTCGACCTGAAAAAACCAAGAAACAGATCGCGATGGCCCGCTAAATAAAATAAACTACATAACGGTAGACCACAAAATTCGCTTAACGTTCAAAAAAAAATAAAATATTTTTGACGCCCAGTACCCAAAACAAAAATTTAGTGGGAATAGGGTGTCAGAAAGTCCTTGGGTGCCAAGCATCCACTTGAGGGGTTTTTCAAATTTTCTTGTTACGAGAATTTATTTTGAGTACTTACTATGCTTGTTATGCTCAAAAATATCGCTGTTCTCACTTCCGGAGGAGATGCCCCTGGAATGAATCCTGCCATTCGTTCAGTCGTTCGTACAGCCATGGAAAGTTCCTGTGATGTGATTGGCATTAGTAACGGTTATGATGGTATTTTCGAAGGTGCAGTCGAAAAGTTAACAGGCACGATTCTTTCCGGGATGATTGATCGAGGAGGTACTATTTTACAATCGAGTCGCTGCAAGCGCTTTTATGATCCCGCTGGGATTGATGAAGCAAAAGAACGTTTGATCCAACTTGGAATTCAAGGCCTCGTTGTCATTGGAGGCGATGGCTCCCTCACAGGTGCTCGAGAACTACACCGACGTGGATTTCCCGTCATCGGCATTCCTGCGAGCATCGACAACGATATGCTTGGAACAGAAATGGCGATTGGTGCTGACACTGCTGCCAATACCATCATGCAACTCATCGATCGTATTCGTGATACAGCACGTTCGCACAGACGCTGCTTCCTCATTGAAGTCATGGGGCGCAACTCTGGCTTCCTAGCCTTAACCACAGCCATCAGCTGTGGAGCAGAAGTAGCAGTCATCCCAGAATTTGCCCATAATATGAGTCGTATTGTGCATCTCCTGCGAAGACGTTTTGAAAAAACGCGCGATAACTCTATTATCGTTCTTGCCGAGGGAGTGTGTGATGCGGAGACCTTTATTTCTCGCATGCTTGCAGAAGAGGCAGGTGTTTCTTTTGATCAAGAAATTCGCAAAACCGTTTTAGGACATGTTCAACGTGGCGGCATTCCAACTCATTTTGATCGCATCCTAGGAGCCCGTTTTGGAGAGCTAGCAGTGCTTGGTCTCCTTCAAGGAGAAAGTGGCAGCATGACAGGTCTAGAACGCGGACATGTGACCCTTGTCGATTTGGACAAAGTCATCGGTTTTAAAAAGCATCCCTCTTCCGAACTCATTCGCCTTGCGCGCCATCTACAAATTGAATTTGGCGATGCACTGGAGTAAAACTGGCTCAGAGTATATCATCCGATATTATCTCGGATAAGCGTACTTACAGGAACACATTGAACGTTTTGATCAACATGGATGTCGACACATCTAACGTCGATAGGAAGGTTTGTAAGAGAGTTCAACTTATTATAATTCCAAGCAGGGTTTTCTCTTAGGGCATACACAACCCGAACATCAAGGGTGCGGAGGATGTTTTTGTTTTCATCCATATAATCAGGACTCGTGTGCGTTATCTGACACTCAGACGTTAAAATAAAGAAAGGCTTCTCACTCGAAGGGTGTCTTTTTTTTTCTAAAGAAAAATGTGCTTCTGCATTTGAAAGAAGAGGTACCATATCTCCAAAAAAAGGTTCTTCGTGTAGCAGAGGAATCATTGTGGAAGCAGCATCTTCGATCAACATATGGATCCCTCTTGTGATCTCCTTATTTTCAGTCAAATCGAGTAATGCTTGACTTGCTCCCTCATCTGAAGTGCTGTTTAATGAAGCGAATGAACTAGAAAGACCCTCTACACTCTCGATTCCTAATTTTTTTGCAGTGCCTACCAAACCATTAAGATTTAATTGCCCGTTGTTAATGAAATTAAGCAGTGTTACCTCAAATTGACGTGTGAATAGATGTTGTAATTTTCTACCACCTACAAAAGAAAATTTTTCTGGAAGATCCAATTTTTTGTTTTCCTCATTCAAAAAAGTAAAATGAAATCCACTGGCGATAGTGAAGTTTCGCTCCAGAAATGGTGCAATGATGGGATCCTGAGCTACTAGAGCAGCCTTTTCTTGAAGAACGCTGTGTAGCGATTTCAATTGCTTTTCTCCTTTAATCCTCTCTGAGGAAATCAAAGGGCCTAGATTCGGGTGACTTGCCAAGTAAGCGAATCTGGATTTCCAATTTTCGTTTGCAGCACAATATTTGTGCTCAGCTTTTTGATAAGCCGTTACAACTGCTTGTTGATCTTCTGTGAGGCTATCCCACTGGCTCAGGCTGATTGTATCAGGCAGTGGGGGTCGCACCCCTTCAAAAGGAGTTAATTGATGCAACAGTTTACCGGCATTACAACTGATGATAACTGGCAGATGATCTAATGATAATGGGTTGTTAACATTAAAGGAGGGATTTTCTTCAAAGGTATATATGAGAAGATCAGCAGTATGAAGCGTGAATTCTTGTTCATTCTCAAGATAAACACGTTCTTCTGTAGAGGAGCTAAAGATGGTTAACTTAAAAAGATTACGGTTATCTTGTAACGGTTCTTTTTCAAGAGAGTAGATAATCTGTTTTTCAGATTTAGTTCCTATGCGGAGAGTAGAATTATCTTGTAATATCCTTACACTCTGAAGTCCCTTAGTAAAATAGGGTGCTAATGCCGCTTGAGGATCGCGGGAAAAATCATACTTCATAAATTCCAGATCGGCTGCTCCACGCTGATACATTAAGGATCCAATGGCGATTTGTAAGGCTCGATTGTTACCGACATACGACTTAAATTTCTGAATCCCTCTCTCTTGAAGTATAGTAGTTGACCTTTCCGCAAGGATTTTTTCGTCTGGAGATTCTCCATGTGCTTCTGCCTCTGCCGAAAGCTCTGCCATAACTCCTATTTTGTCGTTGTGATTAAAAAGAAGTTCTTCCTCTGGAGGTTGGTTTGGATCAAGACTAGTTCCCTTAATAATGAAGGTTGCCCTAGGGAGGTCCCGTTTTATTTCGGCAAACATCTTTCTTTCATCTGAAGAGTTAGGTGGGGATTGTAGTTGTTCCAAAAGAAAATTTGGGGCTGTACCAGATAACACAATAAAGTGATATCAAATACAGCATGAGAAAA
>JBMOFC010000038.1:0-18795 GCA_049314455.1 Chthoniobacterales bacterium | reverse complement strand
ACCGACTCCCGTCGGGTCGTGTTCTGACAATGCACTCAACTACAGAATTTTTTAACACGCTCTAATACGCTATAAAGGCCGTATCAGAAATTTTGGGTTCCAGATTGTTCCTTTGGTTTGTATTTCTCAACTTTAAAAGTTTTTATTTTGTGATCTTTGTTTGCCGCTTTAGCGACTTTGTGATCTTTGTGGTGAATTCTTCTTATTTTTTCTCCGCTTCCAGAGCCGCTTTCACAGCCTCTTCAATTTCGGCATAGAGCGCTGCATCATTCTTGAGCGCCTCTTTTCCAGCATCACGGCCTTGAGCAAGTTGATTGCCTTTGTAGCTCAGCCAGGAGCCACGTTTTTCGATAATATTTTTTTCGAGTGCAAGATCGAGTAAGGATCCGGTATTAGAAATTCCCTCGTTGTACATAATGTCGAATTCCGCTTCGGTAAAGGGAGGAGCGACTTTGTTTTTGACAACCTTGATCCGTGTTCGATTTCCGGTCACTGTGCCATCGGTTACTTTAATCGCACCGATACGACGAATATCAACACGCACGCTAGAATAAAATTTGAGTGCCTTTCCTCCAGGTGTTGTTTCAGGGTTTCCGAACATCACTCCAATTTTTTCACGAATTTGGTTGGTGAAAATAACACATGTATCCGCCTTGGAAATGAAGGCTGTCAACTTTCGCATCGCTGCGCTCATCAGCCTGGCCTGGGCTCCTACAACGGAATCCCCAATCTCTCCTTCGAGTTCTGTTTTGGTAACCAAAGCAGCTACAGAATCTAGAACGACCACGTCGAGTGCATTCGAGCGTACGAGCGTTTCGCAAATACGCAATGCCTCTTCACCAGAACTCGGTTGAGAGACGAGAAGATCTTCTAAATTCACCCCCAGCTTACGTGAGTAAATGGGATCTAGAGCATGCTCGACATCGATGAATGCAGCGAGACCTCCTCTTTTTTGAGCCTGAGCGATAACACTAAGTGTAAGGGTTGTTTTTCCAGAAGATTCTGGTCCATAAATTTCAATGATCCGACCACGTGGAAAACCACCTACTCCCAGGGCACGATCAATGAGAAGGTTGCCTGTGGGAATCACCGAAATCCCTTTGGAGCCTTCAGCTCCAAGTCTCATGATCGCACCATCTCCATAATCTTTTGCAATCTGCTGAATCGCGAGATCAAGATTTTTAGCACGTGCGGCAACGGCTTTTTCACTCAACGCAGAATTTTTTAAAACGGCAGCAGCGATATTTTCTTCAGTTTTGGCCATGGGATATTTTTGAAAAGAGGTTTGCAAAGAGGATGTAAGATTTGAAATTCTAAAGGATTAAAAATCGAAAGCAAGCCTTGCTCACAATTGAATTCCCTTTATGACAAACTCTCGTTAGAGTCCGTGGCTTCATGAAGCCCATCCCAACCTCTTTACTACCTCGTTTACTGAGCACGCTGACGCTTTGGGCTCTCATTGTGATCACGGTGGTGAAGCAATCAGAAAATGGCTACTTGCTTCTTATTGCAGCTGCTGCACTCGGATCACTCTGGGAATATTTCTGGCTTTTAAAAGTCGCTGCGATTCCACGTCATTGGAGCCTTGGGTATACAACTGGTATTATTTTGTTAGCCGGAAATTTTTGGCTGCTCCGCAAACCCTGCTTTGGAAGCCCGTTATGCCTAGGAGGAAGCTCTATTTTTGTTTTTGAAGCACTGCTTTTGGCTGCTGTGGTGATCATTCTTTTTTCAAAAACATTATTTTCTTCAAGACCACACCGCAAAGCAGCCGATGCCATTGCCTTCACACTTCTTGGAATTATTTATATCCCATGGCTTTTTTCTTTTGTTGCAAAAATCATCTACCTCACCCCCCGTACTACCGAAGGAACCCTCACTGGACAGTATTATGTCCTCTTTCTTTTAGTCGTGACAAAATTCACCGATATGGGGGCTTTTGTTTGTGGAAGTCTTTTTGGACGTCATCCTTTTTTTGCTCATGTCAGTTCTAAAAAAACACAAGAAGGATGTATCGGCGCCCTTGTATTTGCCGTGCTAAGCGGTTGGAGCTTTTTTACATTTTTTTCACAACGTCTACCACTCTTACAACCAGTCACGGTAGTCATTATCTCCTTAATACTCGGTATTGCAGCTATTGTAGGTGATCTCGCAGAATCACTCCTCAAACGTACACTACAAACAAAAAATTCTAGCGATATGCTACCAGGAATTGGCGGTGGCCTTGATTTAATCGATAGTGTTCTTTTCACTGCTCCGATTTTTTATTTTATGTTGCAGGGAATTATCTGGGGTAACTAACGTGTAAAGAGTGCCTTGCTAAGAACCTATATTCAAAGTCGCTCAAGACTGATGAAGAACAAGGAGTCGACGGAGCGCAGACCCGGAGTGTAGCCAGCGATACTCGAGGACGTGATCCCCTCCTTCGCGGGGATGACATTCGATGCGACGCTGTTATTCGTAGTCTCAGTAGAGTACGAATACAGGTTCTAAGTTCTATTTTTAAAAACTACGATCTATACCTTTCTCGAATGAATTTTCTAAACTGATATTCCTTCGATTTTGAAATGCCCTTTACTCTTCACTCTTTACTAATTTCCATGCCTTCCCCTCCTTCTCCACGTCGTGTTGTTATTTTAGGAGCGACCGGCTCCATTGGAGAAAGCGCAGCCAAAGTTGCTCGAGCACTTCCAGAGCGCATGAAGATTGTTGGTATTTCTGGCCATAACAATCAACAATGCCTCCTTGAACTAGCGCGAGAATTTCAACCACGTGCCATATCCACCAAGGATGAAGCGAGCGCAAACACGCTTTTAGAAGCACTCGCTTCTGTGATGCTCACCCCCACTATTTCCTATGCAGAAGAAGGGTTGCTAACATTGGCTACGTTACCAGAAGCTGACTTAGTCTTGGTTGCCATTGTAGGTACCACTGGCCTGAAACCTGCCCTTGCGGCCTTAAAAGCAGGAAAAAATCTTGCAGTAGCCAGCAAAGAGATTTTGGTCATGGCTGGAGAGGAAATCATGAAGACCGCTGCACACCATGGATGCCACATTCTTCCGGTCGATAGTGAACATAATGCGCTTTTCCAATGCCTCGAAGGACGCGACCCTGCTACTATTCGCCGACTTATTATCACCTGTTCGGGCGGCCCTTTTCGTACAACAGCCGCCACAGAGTTAGCAACCGTGACTCCTGCCATGGCGCTCTGTCATCCGACGTGGGACA
Organism: Chthoniobacterales bacterium; assembly: GCA_049314455.1. Lineage (GTDB taxonomy): Bacteria > Verrucomicrobiota > Verrucomicrobiia > Chthoniobacterales > UBA6821 > CAIWMF01. Next base: position 15,567 of record JBMOFC010000038.1, on the reverse strand, counting down.
TGGGTCCAAAAATTACCATTGACTCGGCAACTCTCTTTAACAAAGGACTCGAGATGATTGAAGCCCATCATCTCTTTCATATTCCAATGGAAAAAATCGACGTCGTGGTCCATCCCGAAAGCATCATTCATTCGATGGTAGAATTCGTGGATGGCTCCATTTTAGCACACATGAGTCAGAACGATATGATGTTTCCGATTCAATGCGCCGTCACCTACCCCGATCGCGTGGCTGGCCCATGCCCTTTCCTCGATTTACCAGGCATTGGCGCTCTTCACTTCGAAGCTCCACGCCATGATGTGTTCCCTGCACTTCGCTTAGCCAGACAAGCAGGCGCTATCGGTGGCACCATGCCTGCCGTTCTCAATGCTGCCAATGAAAAAGCTGTTGAACTTTTTCTCGCAGGCTCCATTGCCTTCCCTGACATCTGGAAATATGTTGAGGAAGCCATGGAGCTGATCCCATACATCCTTCAACCGACCTTGGGGGAAATTATTACTGCGGATCAAGCAGCCAGGAAGGTGGTTTTGCAGCTTTACAAAAGATAATCACTAAGACGATAATGCCCGGCTTATCACGGCAAAAATCTAAGCAATACTAACCCATATATTTGATACTGATCGTGACGAAGAGGCTGCTCACAAATCGAAGAATTTTACTTCACCTTTAACTTTCAACCTCAACTTATTTCAGCCTATGTGGCTCCTGATTCCCTTTCTTATTACTTCCTTGGTCATTGTTTCTCTCTTGTTAATTGTTGTTATCTTAATGCAGCGTCCTAAGAATGAAGGTCTCGGAGCTGCCTTTGGAAGCGGCATGACCGATAATCTCTTTGGTACGCAGACAAGTAACATCTTAACCCGCTTCACCGTCTGGCTTGGTGGCTTATTTTTCTTGCTCACGTTGGTTATCTCCATTGCCTATGTGAAATCCTCGAGTGGACCTACAAAAATTCAAGAGCAACTCATGAAACAGCCAGCGCCTACTGTTAAAAAAGAAGCGGTACCAGCAACACAGACACACTGATACTGCGATGCAGGTTATTGAGAAGGTTGCCCTCATGCAGCAGGCCTGCAAATGTGCCGCACGGCCTGTCGTCTTTGTCCCTACGATGGGTGCGCTCCATGAAGGACACTCCTCGCTGATACGTCATGCCCGTACGCTAGCGGGCAAGAGTGGCACCGTAGTTGTTTCTATTTTTCTCAATCCAAAGCAATTTAATCTGGCTCACGATTTGGAACTCTACCCACGTCCCTTTGCTGCTGATCAAGCTCTTTGCGAAAAAATAGGAGCGGATCTCCTGTTTCATCCGAGCGTTGAAGAGATCTATCTTCCGGGAGCCTCACTCACCGTTCATGAAGATCAACTCTCCCGAGGCCTCTGCGGCACTTCACGACCTGGACATTTTGAAGGCGTTGTCACCGTGCTCACGAAGTTGTTTAATATCGTTGCTCCAAATCAAGTGATCCTTGGCGAAAAAGATTGGCAACAACTCTCAATCGTACGACGTCTCGTACGCGATTTGAATTTTCCCATCGAAGTGATCTCCCACCCCACCATGCGCGAAACAGATGGTCTTGCCATGAGCTCACGTAACGCACGCCTTTCTGCGCAAGAGCGAGCGGTGGCCCCACAAATTTATGAGGCGCTCATGCAAACCAGAGCGCATCTTTTGGCGGGAGAAAGCGATGTGGCAACACTTCTTGCCTCGACACGAAGAGCTCTCGAGGCTATTCCCAACGCGAGCATCGATTATGTAGAACTTGTTGAGGATAACACATTACAACCTCTGGAAAAAGTTGTTACAGTCACAACACCGGCCCGTTTACTTGTGGCCGTGAAAATTGGTGAGACGCGACTAATTGACAACGTTGGGCTATTTTAGTTTTAGAAGCGAGGAGATACAGTTCGAAAGCTGCTCTATACAGTCACGATCAGCACAAAAAAAGTCGGATCCGTAAAAATTACGAATCCGACTTCTAGATTGGATGATAACGATCTTATGCCATCTTCGTGAATAAACTGGACTATAGGGCGCAGGAGTTTTGATGTCTGACAAGGCGGAAGATCGAGCGCTACCTTCTGGTAACGTGAGTGATGACAACGCAGTCAGACACCAATAAGAACAAGTTCTATGGTCCAGTTAATGAGTGAAGATGGTATTATACCCGTTCACAGCAACGGGTAAGAAGATGGAAGATAAGATCAAAAGCTCTCCTCCAAGAATAATCCTTCTCTTTATCTATGTAAGCAGACCAAAACCCCATCTACCATCTTCCTATTCGTTACTTTGAACGGATACACGATCTTTTTACTTAAAAGTAAGAATCGATAGATCGTTAGTTGTTTACTTGGCTGTTATCATCTTGGTTGTTTTCGCTAGAAGTAATTTTTAGAGGAATATTGAGTTGTAATTTTGTAGATTCATGAAAAAAGGGTACAGTAAAATAACAATCTGACGCGCCTGACGCACTACTGCCAGCGATAACAATAAAGTCTGTTCTTTCATCTAACATTGCTTTATAGAATTCACGCCCACTGAATTTACTTTTATGAAGATGCATTGATGTACGAAGATTGTTGCCGAATAAAGGACCTGACGAATCAAACCAATCAACTATTTCAAAATTGCAATCGTCGCCATTCGTTTTAAGAACATAACAGCCTTGGTTATATTGGTACTTGTCCCTGCTTTCTTTTTGAAGGTTTGGAGCAGTTATCACCAATCTAATAATTTCATTTTTTGCTAGTTGAATCGGTTCAATCTCTACTGGGCAGGTATAATAGCCTGGCTTCAGCGGCAGGCTACCTTTCCAATTTAATGTGATGGTCACCTCCCTGCTAGGATAAGTAATAAACTTCCTATCGGGCAGCTCGTTACTTGTAATAGTATACGATACTTCCTTCGACTGTTCCTCTGCCATGGAAGAACTCCCCTGCAAAAACAAGAGGGCTGCGGCAATGAGAAGGAAAACACTTAATAATCTAGAACATTTGCTTCCGAGCAAGTTTCTAAAAGTGAGCTCTGGGTGTGTTACTGCTTTCATTATTTTTTATTTTAGTGTGTTTAGTGTGTTGAATAAGGTCTTTTAGAGTAGATGGCTGAGTTCGAAATCATGGAGCATTTAAAATGCGCTCGATTGTAAAGCCTATGTCAACCCATGTCAACCCACTGTTAAGTGCTATTCCTATCAGCCTGCATTGCTATTGCTTCCTCTCATAAAAAATCTATATTTCAGAATTCACTTCTTTCCACCCATGATCGCCCCGCTTGTTGAAGCAGCTCTTCCAGAAATTCGCGCCTTGTGCGAGCGCTATGGCGTTGAGCGCATGAGTCTCTTTGGATCAGCCACCACAGAAAAATTTTCACCAGAGACAAGTGATGTTGATTGCTTAGTGAAGTTTTTTGATAGTGACAAACGAGGAATTGTGAACCGTTATTGGGAGCTCACTCAGGGACTTGAACATACCTTACAACACCCTGTTGATCTCCTCACAGAACGCTCTGTTAAGAATCCCATTTTTCGTGATTGCCTCGAACAATCAAAAATTCTTATTTATGAGTCTTCGAACACGAAATCACTTTGCTGATACACAAAAGGCAGCAACTACTATTGTTATTTCTTGAGTTTTTCGGCTCATTTTTTATCACTTTCATCCCTGTGAATTTTTTTGAAGACTTTTAACTACGTCATCGTCGGGAGTGGCATTGCCGGACTCACCTTTGCCCTCAAGGCAGCAGAACAGGGCTCTGTAGCAATCATCACCAAACGTTCTAAGGCTGACTCGAACACCGCTTGGGCCCAGGGTGGCATTGCCTGTGTGACGAGCACAGAAGATTCCGTGGAACTTCATGTGCGCGATACCTTGATTGCCGGTGATGGATTGTGCAACGAGGCAGTAGTCCGAACCATTCTTGAAGAAGGTCCAACTTGTGTGGAGGAGCTTGTTTCTTTTGGGATGCATTTTGATCAACGCACCAATGAACAAGGCACTCACGAACTCGATTTGGGAAAAGAAGGTGGTCACTCTAAACGCCGGATTTTACATGCTCGGGATCGGACTGGTTTTGAGATTGAACAAACGCTGATTGCAGCAGTCTCAAGACACCCCAATATCACGCTACTCGAAAATCACATGGCTGTGGATTTGATCACCACAGAAAAATTGGGTGAAAAAAATATTACTGCTGCTTCAACTTCAACTTTTAACTCCACCAGCCGCGAAGTAGCTCCTCCTCGCTGTGTGGGCTTATACGTCTTCAATGAAGAAACCGATTGTGTAGAAACAATACGCACTGATGTAACCGTGCTGGCCACGGGAGGGTGTGGCAAAGTCTATCTCTACACCACAAATCCTGATATTGCGACTGGCGATGGAATCGCCATGGCGTGGCGTGCAGGAGCTACGATTGCCAATATGGAATTTATGCAGTTTCATCCCACCTGCCTTTATCACCCAAAAGCAAAATCGTTTCTCATTTCTGAAGCGGTACGTGGCGAAGGTGGCATTTTACTCAATAGCGCAGGTGAGCGCTTCATGGAACATTATGACGAACGCTTGGAATTGGCTCCACGTGACGTTGTCGCTCGCGCTATTGATGCTGAAATGAAAAAACGAGGTGATGAGTGTGTTTTTCTCGATATAAGTCATCAACCTTCAGATTTTTTACAAAACCGCTTTCCCAAGATTTACGAAACATCTCTTCTTCATGGAATCGATATTACCAAAGAGCCTATCCCTGTCGTTCCTGCAGCACATTACCAATGTGGTGGTGTTAAAACAGATCTTCGTGGGAGAAGCTCCCTTAAGGGGCTCTATGCTATTGGTGAAACAGCATGTACTGGACTTCATGGGGCTAATCGTCTTGCAAGCAACTCACTTCTAGAAGCCCTTGTGATGGCCCACCGTGCAGCAGCAGATGTAGGCCAACAAGAATATCCAGATTTCAATCTTGTATTACCTGAATGGTATTCTGGAGAAGCACAAGACGTCGATGAAGGGGTGGTCATCCATCATAACTGGGACGAAATTCGACGCCTCATGTGGGACTACATGGGCATTGTACGTACCGACAAACGCCTACAACGCGCAGCAACACGCTTAAAAAATCTCACCATGGAGATTCAGGAGTTTTATTGGAATTTTAAAATATCGGTAGACCTTCTTGAATTACGTAATCTTGTCACTACTGCAACCTTGATGGTTCAGTCAGCAATGAGCCGCAAAGAGAGTCGTGGTCTCCATTATACACTCGACTATCCTCAACATCATGAGCGATGTTGTCAGGAAACCTTAATCAAAAAATAAACCTTATGAATGGCATCTCATCGTCCAAAACTCATTACTCTGATTTGTCTATTGAAGAGCCATCTTCACCTGCAGGACCAACGGACTTATCCATCAATCATCATGAGTATTCACGTCGCTATAGCAGTGCAAGCAACACAAGCACCCCGCGCACAGATGTAGAGACAGTATCATCGGACTCACCACGCTCTTCTTATGGGAAAACTACCCCTTTGTTAGAGCATTTGATTACGTCATTGAATTCAAGTCATGACTCAGATGAAGAGCCAATTATGGCTATCAAAGTTCCTAACATGCCTGAAAGTGACGATGAAACGACCGATTCCTCAGCCAGCAGTGAAAAAAAACTAGCAGAACTTTATAAAAAATATTCTGTTACCGAGAAATTACTGAATGACTCTCTCGCTCACTATCCAGAAGTAAAAAAATACTTAGAAAAATCGGAAGCCTTCAGTATTGAAAATATTTTTAATTTTCTCCGTTCTGAATCGAGCAGAGAAAAAGCTTCAGAACGATTAGAAGGTCGCAAAGAGCTCACGAAAGAATCACTCTCGTTTATCTGTGGGCTTCAAAAAAAGCTCAACAATCTCACGGTTCAAATAAAACGAGCTGAACTGAAAGAAGAATATTCTAAAACCAAAATAGTACTAGATTCCTTAACTACTGAAGATCCAGAAGTGCAACAACACCGTATTGGCCTGGAACAGAAATTAGATGCTCTCGAGAATGAAATAGAAGCATTAGAACCCGAGGATGAACATGGCATCTGGCGTGAAGTCCCTGATGAGAAGTCTGACGAACGAGTTCCAGACGACAACAATAGTGTCAAAAAATTATCTTCTGCAAAAACGGGACAAACTCAAGACTCAAAAAAATCACCCCTTTTGGATTCTCACGGTCTTAGAAGACTGCCTATTTAACCCGGTATCCGTTCAGCGGTCCGGATAACAGAACAGCTCGACCCTCGTGCAAGCGCCCCAGAGGGCTCTCAGTATCCGTTTAGCAGAACGGATTAGGCTATAGGTGATAAGATGGAATAAAATGTTCGGTTCATAAGTTGATGTACGATTAAAATGGTACATTCAAAAAATAGATTCTTCTTCTGAAGTGAATTTGCCTACAGCCTACAGTCTTATCCGTCTCTATACATCCAGATTCCGAACATTCAGCGCATTATCCTCAATGAAGTGACGACGGGGCTCGACCACTTCTCCCATGAGGAGGTTAAACATTCTCCCTGCTTCAAGCGAATTATCATCATTGAGCTCTACTTTAAGAAAACGACGTTGCTCGGGTTTCATGGTTGTTTCATAAAGTTCCTTAGCATTCATTTCTCCAAGACCTTTAAATCGCTTGATCTGGACACCACGGCGTCCCACTTCCTTGACAAGTTCTAAAATCTGGCCGATGGAAAAAATCTCATGAACCTCTTCTCCTTCCTTCATATGGAAAAGAGGAGCTGTGCTCTGAGCATAGTCAGCAATGTCCATTCCCTTAGCAGAGAGTTCACCAATGAGTTTCTGAATTCCCTTGGATTCATGAATCTCGAGGAGACGCGCGCGACGCTTTCGAACAACTGCAGTCTTACTAGAAAGAGGTGTCCGTTTTTCAAGAGCTCCAGTACTACTTGCAGAGTCACTTTCAACTCCCTCCACTTCCGTTTCTGAAACGGAAACCTCAAAAAGATTCAGATCGGAATTAGCAGAAGAAAAATCACGCAATGCTGTTTCATCATCGAAATATTCTACTTGCTCCTGATTTCCAGATCGCACCACAACAAGATAATTGGGGAGTGTTTTTGTGTGATGGAATGCTTGAAGGTAATTTGTAAAATCTCCTCCAAGACGACGAATTGCTACATTATATTTTTCAAGCCGCTCGAGTAATTCTAAAATTTCTTTGAGCTGCAGGGCGCTAAATTCTTTACCATCGTGAAAACGTGTTAATTTTACTTCTTCGGCCCCAAGAGAAATAAGGATGCGGTTGAGCTGCACATCATCATCTACATATTCTTCCCGCTTCTTGCGCTTGATTTGATAAAGTGGAGGTTGCGCAATAAAGACATGGCCACGTCGCAAAAGTTGTGGCATTTGGTTGTAAAAAAAGGTCAAAAGCAACGTGCGAATGTGCGATCCATCAACGTCGGCATCCGTCATAATGATGATTTTCCCGTAGCGAAGTTTTTCAATGTTGAAAGCTCCTTCTTGATTTCCATCACCAATGCCGGTACCAACTGCAGTGATCATCGTTTGAATTTCTGTATTCTGAAGCACTTTATCAAGACGTGCTTTTTGAACGTTAATGAGTTTTCCACGAATCGGAAGGATCGCTTGAAAGCGCCTGTCACGCCCTTGTTTGGCGCTACCACCAGCACTATCCCCTTCCACAATGTAGAGCTCCGTTAACGCAGGATCACGCTCCGAACAATCGGCTAATTTCCCTGGGAGACCGCCTCCAGTCAGAGCGCTCTTGCGAACCGTTTCACGTGCTTTACGAGCTGCTTCGCGCGCACGTGCAGCCGTGAGGCCTTTTTCAATCACCTTTTTAGCAACCGAAGGATTCTGATCAAAATAATCCATGAGCCCTTCGTAGACAGCCGAATTGACGATCCCGTCTACCTCGGTGTTAACGAGTTTGACTTTGGTCTGAGATTCAAAGCGGGGATTGGGCAGTTTAACGCTTAAGACAGCTACAAGACCTTCACGCACATCATCACCAGAAAGTGCAGGATCTTTTTCCTTAATCAAATTGTTGGCTTTTGCGTACTGATTGATCGCACGCGTCAAAGCGGTTCGTAAGCCCGTGAGATGGGTTCCTCCATCAGGATTGGGAATGGAGTTAGCAAAGCAGAGAATTTGATCGCTGTAGGAATCGTTATATTGCAAGACCACATCGACAAAAATATCATCTCGCTTCCGTGAAATGACGATTGGTTTGGGATGAATGACCTGTCGCGTTTCCCCAAGCTGACGAACAAATTCGGCAATCCCATACTTGTAAAAAAAAGTCTCGCGGCGTGGTTTGTAATGCTCATCATCACGCTCGTCGGTTAACACAATTTCAATTCCAGGATTTAAAAACGCAAGTTCGCGTAAGCGTGAGGCAAGACGCTCGAATTTAAACGTAGTGGTGATCGTGAAAATCTCAGGATCTGGGCAAAACGTGATAAATGTTCCCGTCTGTTTTTTATTTTTAAGTTCGCTCAGGACTGTCAGCTTCTGCGTGGTTTTTCCCTGAGCAAAGGACATGAAAAAAACTTTCCCTTCACGCATGACCTCGACCTTGAACCAGGTAGAGAGAGCATTGACGCACTTCGCACCGACTCCGTGAAGACCACCACTATATTTGTAGGCTCCTTGACCAAATTTCCCGCCAGCATGGAGATTCGTGAGCACTAGCTCGAGTGCAGGAATTTTAAACTTCGGATGAATCTCCACAGGAATACCGCGACCATTATCGCGAATAGAAACAGACCCATCGCTATGAATAATCACCTCCACATGCGAACAAAAACCAGCGAGGTGTTCATCAATGGAATTATCGAGCACTTCAAAAACACAATGATGCAGACCTCGTTCATCAGGATCGCCAATGTACATTCCAGGCCGTTTGCGAACGGCATCAAGACCTTCGAGCTTGTCGATTTGAGCAGCTCCGTAGGTATCTCCTCCTGCGGTATCTTGTTTTTCTGGGACAAGATCTTCCTGAGCTAACGTGCTTGTCTCAGGAGAGGATGGAATTGGTTCAGGAGGATTGCTTTTTTTAGACATGGGAAAGGCTTATCAGAATCTGTGGAAGCAGTTAATTCTAGAGGAGGCAGCAGGGGGGAGCAACGCTTTTTTACTGCGTACCTATTCGTAGGAATAAGCACCTTACTGCTTCAACTTCAACTGCACCCGTTCGAACGAGTGCTTTACTACAGACTTCCCTTTCCTTGCTTGAGCACCATAGTACTCACAAGTGAGTCAGGATATTGAGTCGCGATCAGTTGTAAAACCCGCTTGACCTCCTCTTTTTTGCCAAGCCGAGCCATGATGCGAGCTTCCAGTAGCAAGGCTTCAGGAGCAGCATATGCTGTTGGATAGGCAGTCACAGCTTGTTGAAACTCCTGAGCTGCTCGATCTGCATGCCCCATAACATCTTCATTCATCCCCATTCCTAAACGGGCAGAAATAGCGAGCGGGTAATGTGAGAAGCGTTTTAAAAAATGAACATACGTTTTTTGAGATTCTTCCAGGTGATGCTCTTGAGCTTGGGCTCCTGCGATGAGCAAAAGAGCATTAGCAGCGGCTCCAGAATGAGGATAACGATCGACGACCCTCTGCCATTCCTCCATCCCATGAGCACTTGATAATAGATGATCTGCAGCAAGACGCTCTGATCGTTTCCAAAACAAGAGGCCTGCTAAAACAAAAACCAAAAAAACGGCGATAAAAGTTGCTCCAATAATTTTTTGGCGATGTTGTTCCCAAAAAATTTCAAAGAGAGGGGGCGAAAGAAGAGGTGTTTCAGAAGACATGGTTAGAAAAATAACATCTCAGAAAGTAAAGAGCGACAGGTCAAGGGTAAAGCCTCTTTTCCAACAAAACCGATATCATGAAGTAGCTACTCTCTGAATTTTTCTATCAAGCGGGTCGTAGAGCGACCTTGTACAAGTGGAAGAATTTTTATCTCTGCACCACATTTTTCCAAAGCAAATAGTTCTCCTGGGTCTAGCGTTTCTGGTGTATAATCACCCCCTTTTGCATAGACGGAAGGCCGTAATTTATTAATGACTTCCGTGACTCGCTCCTCCTCAAAAATGGTCACATAATCGACACAGCGCAAGGCACCAAGGACCTCAGCACGATCGCACTCATTATTTAATGGACGCGTTGGTCCCTTGAGCTCACGCACGGAACGATCACTGTTAACAGCAACGATCAAGGCATCACCTAAGGCTCGTGCTTGCTGAAGATACCGTACATGGCCCGTATGAAGCAGATCAAAACAGCCATTGGTCAAGACCAAATGACGCCCTTCACGACGATATTTTTCTCCCAATGCAGGAAGTGCCTCAGCTGTGACAAGATTTTCCATGTCTGAAGAGGAAAACAAAGATGCTCCTATAAAAAAAGAACTTTCTTTAAAAACCCTTATTTTCATTGATCTCCTATAAAAACCTACTTCATAATTCCCCAAACGCCCGCTGACCAACTCCCCAAATGCCCGCTGACCAACTCCCCAAACGCCCGCTATTTATTGCATGAATAACATCGCCTCTTATTATCCCAGACCTCTTACAAGTAGCATTAAAGTGGCAATGAAGGACACCCCTGTGATTTGTCTTTTAGGACCTCGTCAATGCGGAAAAAGCACGCTGGTTTGCACTGCATTTGCAAAACATACCTACCTTAACTTAGATCAAGAAGAAATTCTTTTAACAGCACTCCGAGATCCTGCCGGCTTTGTCAAAAATCTTCCAGAACGTGTTATTTTAGATGAAGTACAACGAGCTCCCCGATTGCTTCGCTCCATCAAAACTTCTGTCGATAATAACCGTCGCCCGGGACGTTTTATTCTTACCGGTTCTGCAAACTTACTACTGCTGCCTCAACTCAGTGATTCGCTTGCAGGCCGCATGGAAGTTCTACAGCTACATCCCTTCAGTGAAGCTGAAAAAGAACGCCATCCAGGAAAATTTTTAAAAAATTTTTTAGCTAAAAAAATCAAACCCCACCTTGAAGGCTCTGATACAAAAGAGGCTCCTCCCTCTCTACAAGAGAGAATTGTTGCTGGAGGCTATCCAGAACCACTCAAACGCTCTCCATTACGAGCACGTCAATGGTATCAAAATTATCTTAAATCCATTATTGAGCGCGATATTCAAGATGTGGCCAAGGTCCGTGATGCGCATCAACTCATCACACTCCTACGACTCCTTTCTTTTTCAACAGCGCAGCTTATCAACACAACAAGCCTGAGTAATGCTCTGCAAATCGATCGAAAAACGGTAGAGCAGCATCTCTCTATTTTAGAAAAGATTTTTTTAATTCGTTTTCTCCACCCATGGCATCCTAACAATGGAAAACGCCTCATCAAAAATCCCAAGCTTCATTTTCTTGACACGGGCCTGGCAGGAGCACTTGCTGGACTTAAAGCTACCGATTGGATTTTACAACGTGAACGCTTTGGCCATGTCCTGGAATCTTTTGTTGTACAACAACTCATCGCGCAGGCTGGCTGGACTGATCCTGAATTACAATTTTGGCACTACCGTGATCATGACCAAGTCGAGGTCGATCTTGTCATTACGCGGGGAGAAGAGACATGGGGCATTGAAGTCAAAGCAGCAGCTTCTATTACCGACCATGATGGTCAAGGATTACGGCGCCTTGCCAATCGCTGTGGAAAAAATTTTCAACAAGGGATTATTTTCTACGCCGGTAATAGCACGTTCCATTTACCTGATTGTCGCTTCTTAGCCGTACCGCTGAAAAAACTTTGGGAAGAGTAATCTCAATACAAAGAGAGCATTCTTAACCTTCAAATCCAGCAAGCTCTTAAACCGATCAAGGCATCGTGGAGTTTATAACTTCTTGAATTTTCTATTTCTTTACTGAGTAGAGGTATTACCCCCCTCAACAACAAAACGTTTATAATCATCTTCACTCGGAAGGGTATAGGACCCATTCCCATTGTCCGTTGGATTCTTATCTTGATCAGACTCCCACTTTTTAAATTTCTTATATTTATTCAAATTGCTTTTTACAGTTTTTGAATCTTCCTTTGTTGAACATTTTCCAAATAGAACCCAAGCATTAAATTCGTCTTGGATCTCTTCTGAAGAAACAGCATCAATAATGGCACAATGAAAAAGAATTACCGAGTAGCTATAGCCAGAGCCATAAGCATGAGAATATCCTGTGCTATAAATACAGTTTATTGGATCGCTCCACCAACCAAAACTAGTGTTCATAAAAGAACTGTCATAATATTTGGACTCAAAAATAGTGTCGTCGATACAAGAGGAGTAATTCAAAAAATCACAAAATTTATTAACAAGAACATCACCACCATTTATCTGAATCTTATATTTATTATGGGTTCCAAAATGGATTTTGGACTCATCTACTTTTACTCCTACTGAGTCGGGTGGCAAATAGATGTCCCTTGTCGTTACTTCGGCCTGCTGTGCTAAGAGAACGCTTGAAAAAAGTGCCATGCTTAAGAACAAGCAGTGCATTGTGTGATTTATTGTTTTTTTATGGGGAGTATGTTTCTTGTGAATGATTATTAGTAAGCTTTATCAGCAATTACTCATTGATGAACCGAGACGCTACCCAAGCTAGAGCTCAACATCAACTCCATTTTTGGTTGTTAACCCGGGTTAATTTTCTCTTTTTTGTGTTCTTCACATCTCTTTAGAGCTAATTTCTCAATCTCGCTCACCTCTTATTTTTTGTGTCACCCTTCTCTTTAAAAAAACTCTGGCAGCACTGGGGCTTATCCCTCCAGGCATGCGCTTGCCACCATGCTGCACCTAATGGAGAAGAGGAAGAGTGGCCACTCATGGCTTTGCTAGCTGGTTTGTGTTTTATTTTCGGAATTTTTGGATTCGTTTCCAGTCTTTATGGAAATCATCCCTCAATGACGTTAGGGCTCTACGTGCTCGCTTACCTCACGGGAGGATGGAAGGCCACGGGTGAAGCATTGAACAATCTCATTAAAGGAGAACTTGATATTCAGTTTCTCATGATCGCGGTGGCTGCTGGAGCAGCAACGATTGGGGCTTGGCGCGAAGGAGCTCTACTCCTCTTTTTATTTTCGGCTTCTGGTGCCATGGAGCATTTTGCGATGGGGCGAACTAAAAAAGCCATCAGTGCCTTATTTCATCAAGCTCCCAAGACAGCCCGCGTCTTACGTGATGGAAAAGAAGAGCAGATTCCTGTGGAGGCACTACTCCCGGGAATGATTGTCTTAGTGACCACAGGGGAGCAAATTCCTGTCGATCTAGAAATCATCAAAGGGGAAAGTGCTTGTGATGAATCGAACCTTACCGGTGAAGCATTGCCTGTAAAAAAGGATCGAGGGGATACCGCACTCTCAGGAACCATCAATCTCTGGGGAGTTCTGGAAGGCCGTGTACTCAGACCTGCTAGCGAAAGCTCGTTGCAAAAAATTATCCGTCTTATTCAACAAGCACAGAAGCTCAAGGCTCCCTCTCAGCGCTTCACCGATCGTTTTGGAACACATTACACCATTCTTATTTTAACAGTCTGCACCATCATGTTTTTTGTCTGGTGGCTACTATTAAAAAAGCCAGCATTCTTCTCAACTAATGAGATGCCAAGTGCTTTTTATCGTGCAATGACGCTCTTAGTGGTTGCCTCTCCGTGTGCCTTGGTACTCTCGGTTCCCTCTGCGATTCTCTCCGCCATTGCGAGTGGAGCGCGTCAAGGCATCCTTTACCGAGGAGGAGCTGCTATTGAAACATTGGCTCGCGTCTCCATCGTTGCGCTCGATAAGACAGGAACGATTACTTCGGGAAACCTGAGGCTTTCGACCTTTGAATGTCTCGAGGGAGAAGAAGAACAGCTCAGAAAAATGGCTTATAGCCTAGCTCGTCTCTCGGAACATCCCCTATCGCGCGCTATCCGTCGCACCGCAGCTTCTTGGAATGTTACAACGCAAGAGGTAGAAAAATTCGAAACACTCCTCGGCCTTGGTGTTAAGGGGATTATTGATGAGAAATCTTATGTTATGGGAAGTTTGCGTTTTATAGAGCAGTTTAAAGAACAATTTCACTTACGTTCAACTTCATCTTCTCCTATCAACTCCTACAAAGCAGGACAAGGAGCTGTTGTTTGGATCGCTGGCGAACATCTGCTAGGACGCATGGTATTTACTGATGAAATTCGTGAAGAGGCGGCTCTCACCTTAAAAAAATTACATCAAGAGGGCTTACGTACAGTGATGCTAACCGGCGATCACCATGATGCTGCCAAAATAACAGGAGAAAAAGTGGGAGTTGGCACTATCCTATCTGAACTTACTCCAGCACAAAAAGTCGATGCACTCGAAGAGCTCAAACAAGGGGGGCGCTTCCGCGTTGCGATGATTGGAGACGGTGTCAATGACGCACCGTGTCTTGCGGCAGCTGATGTCGGGGTCGCAATGGGAGCTCGTGGTTCCGATGCAGCACTTGAACAGGCTGAAATCGTTCTCATGAACGATCGTATCGAAAATTTCCTCCTCGCTCGTATCTTGAGTGAACAAGCACGTGCCATTATTTATCAAAACATCACCATTGCTCTTGGAACGGTTATTATCATGATGACCGCAGCTCTTTTCATGCCGGTACCACTCACCTTAGGGGTCGCTGCCCATGAAGGGAGTACGCTCATTGTCGTTTTAAATAGCTTGAGGCTACTAAGAACAAAATTAAGAAACACGAACTGCTCCTGAAGCCCATGGCGGCGGTGGATTTTCAGGTCCGTTGTTTTACACCGGTCCCTAAACGTGATTATTGTTATTTGCTGGCGGAATAGAATTATTCAACGTGTTTTCTCATATCTCTGGTTGTTCCGAAAAAGCTTCTGATTGGAAGACTTGAAATTGAGTTACGTCGTCCTGCCAGGAATTTTCTGGGAGGTCAGCTTTTTTGGAAAGCTGACGCAATGTTTCTTCTAAGCTCCATTTCCATTCGAGTGGGACAGCTGGTAAAAAAACCGCTTGTCGAGAGCCTTGAGATAAAATAATGCCATCCTCTCCTAAGCGAATGGAATGATAAGAATCAATGAGATGTGGTGGTGTGAGCACATTAATCTCTACAACGAGCTCTTGGAGCTCTTCTTCCCTTACAGGCAAAAAGCGGGCATCACGAGATGCTGCGTTGATGGCATTAGCAATGACTCCTTGGTAAAGCGGCCGAAGTGGTGGAATCGTTCCAATACAGCCACGTAGTGTTTTTGGAAGCGTATTCCACTGTTGGTACAAGGTGACAAAAACCCCACGAGGTTCTTCTAGCGCAGGAGTCATGACAAGGTCAAGCTCTTGAACCGTCAGTATATGGTGGTGCTTCACGTACTCTTCCAGTGCTCTTCGCGCTAACAAGAGCAACATTTTTTTCTCCTTTTCAGAAAACATAGGTTGAAATTTTTTTGTAACAGCTCAGGTATCTAAAAAAAACAAGCTATCTCAACAAATGGGGTCAGCAAATGGGGTCAGGCTAAGAATATTGACAAAATATTTTATATTGGATGTTTCTTTTTCTAT
>JBMOFC010000037.1:0-19069 GCA_049314455.1 Chthoniobacterales bacterium | reverse complement strand
TCGGGTCGTGTTCTGACAATGCACCCAACTACAGAATTTTTTAAAACGCTCTAAAGTTGAAGTTAAAAGTGTAAGTTATAGCGCATTAAATTGAAAAGGGCGCATGAGAAGCGCAGAAATTTTTTCTTAGGATAAGGCTGAAGATCGAAGCGCTATCTGAAGATAACGCAAGATCTGAAAACGCAGTCCTAAGGAAAAAGAGCAAGCTTATGGCGTGCCCTTTTCAATTTAATACGCTATAAAGCAGAAAGGACCCGTTCTTTGAACGGCTAGAGCGGCCTGTCCCCGGCGGGAATCGAACCCACATCTAAGGTTTAGGAAACCTCTATTCTATCCGTTGAACTACGGGGACGAAAATATCTTTTCTGCTTCAACTTCAACTTCTGCATCTCAGCGACTCCACTCCAACATCCTTCTCAGAGGCATTTCAGCAGCTGCTCTGAGTTCTTCTGGCAGGAGAATTTCTGGCTTGAGGTCACGGAGGCAACGGTAAAGTTTTTCAAGGGTGTTCATTTTCATGAAGCGACACTCAGCACAGGCACAGTGATCTGTTGGTCCTGGGATGAAGATTTTATCTGGGATTTCACGACGAAGGCGATGGAGCATTCCTTCTTCCGTTACAATCACGAATGCTGTTGCCGGGGAATGTTTGCAATAAGAAATCATTTTTTCTGTCGAGCAGACTTCATCAGCCAAGAGGCGCACTGCATAAGGACATTCAGGATGAGCGACCACTCTGGCATTGGGATGTTCTTTACGGGCTCGATCGATGCTGTCACGGGTGAATTCTACATGAACATGACAGTTTCCCTTCCAAAGCTCCATTGGGCGTCCAGTCTGTTCGATGACCCAAGCTCCTAAATTTTGATCCGGGACAAAGAGAATACGACGATCTTTGGGAACATGGGAAACGATTTTAACCACATTCCCACTGGTGCAAATGACATCCGAAAGTGCTTTGACTCCAGCGCTACAGTTGATGTAAGAGACCACGTAGTAGTCTTTATCACAATGCTCTTCAAGGTAGGCCTCAAGATCTTCTTTAGCACATGAGTCAGCTAAAGAACACCCAGCGTCCAGATCTGGAATGAGAACGGTCTTGTCAGGGTTGATGATCTTTGCCGTTTCCCCCATGAAGTGAACGCCGCAGAAAGCAATTACTTCAGCATCGGTTTCAGCCGCTTGGTAGCTGAGTCCCAGCGAGTCGCCGACATAGTCTGCGATTTCTTGTATTTCTGCGACCTGGTAGTTATGAGCTAGGATGACGGCATTGCGCTCTTTTTTGAGGCGTTGGATTTCGGAGGCAAGATTCACGGAGATTAACCACTTCGTGGTAGTTGAAGTTAAAAGTTGAAGTTGAAGTTGAAGTTAACTATTGGCTGCTTCGCAGTAATAAAGAACTTTAAGTTATATACCTTTGTCGAATGAATTTTAGGAAATTTTACTGGTTCTTTTTGGCGCTAGCCGCGTTGTCATCGCTTCTGTTGCCTCGGCAGCAGTGCACTCTGACGCCTTACTAGCCCCAAAAACTCCTGCATAAAAAATCCTAACGTTCATCCGACAAAGGTATAATACTCAGCTGTAGAAGAGAAATACTGCTTCAACTTTTAACTTCAACTACAGATTTGCGTTTAGCAAAGCCGTAACAACTGCCTCAAGATAAAGGGCAAGATTCCCCCATGGCGATAATACTCCATTTCAATGGGTGTATCGATTCGAATTTTGAGAGGAATCTCCTCAGAACGACCATTTTTCCTAGTGATGCGGAGTTGGAGTTCTTGCCGTGGTTCTAATTTTTCAGAAAGTTCGAGTAGATCATACGTTTCCGTTCCATCAAGCTGGAGGCTCTGTGCATTGGCTCCTTCTAAAAACTGTAGTGGAAGTACTCCCATCCCAACCAGGTTAGAACGATGAATGCGTTCGTAGCTGTTAGCAATAACAGCACGCACACCGAGGAGTCGTGTCCCTTTAGCAGCCCAATCACGGCTGCTTCCAGTTCCGTATTCTTTTCCAGCGATAATGATGAGTGGTATTTTTTCCTGAGCATAGCGCTGAGCAGCCTCGAAGATGCTCATCCTAGATCCCTCTGGTTGGTGTGCTGTTTCCCCACCTTCAACCCCATCTAACATCAGGTTCTTGATGCGCACGTTGGCAAAGGTCCCTCGCGTCATGACACGATCATTGCCGCGCCGACTTCCGTAGCTGTTAAAATCTTCTGGCTTTACTCCCTGCTCTATCAAGTAGACGCCAGCAGGAGATTGCTTCTTAATCGCCCCCGCAGGAGAGATATGGTCAGTGGTGACGGAGTCTCCAAAGATAGCAAGAACCCGTGCATCTTCGATTCCGTAGATGGGTTCTGGTGTTACTGAAAATTTTTCAAAGAAGGGAGGTTCTTGGATGTAAGTGCTATCGTTATTCCAGTCGTAGGTTGTGCCTTGTGGTGATGAAATCTCATTCCATTTAGGATTCTGTGCTGCAACGTGGGTGTAACGTTTTTGAAAAACATCGGGCGAGAGCGCTTCACGCAAGAGCTTCTTAATTTCAATGAGTGGTGGCCAGAGATCTCGAAGAAAGACCGGTTCTCCATTTTTTCCGAGGCCAACGGGCTCTTTTTCAAAATCGATATTCACACGTCCTGCAAGTGCAAAGGCGACGACGAGTGGTGGTGACATTAAAAAGTTCGCCTTGATAGCAGGATGAATACGAGCTTCAAAATTCCGATTCCCTGAGAGAACGGCCGCAGCGACAAGGTCATGTTCTTGAATCGCTTTTTCAATATCAGGATGGAGTGGGCCAGAATTTCCAATACAGGTGGTACAACCGTAACCAACTGTTTGGAATCCGAGTGCATCGAGATAATGTTGAAGACCTGTTTTTTCAAGATAGTCGGTAACAACACGAGAACCAGGTGCTAACGAGGTTTTGACAGTAGGATCAATATGAAGTCCATATTCAACGGCTTTCTTAGCGACGAGTCCTGCTGCTAACATGACCGATGGATTGCTGGTGTTGGTGCAGCTGGTGATGGCAGCAATCAAAATGCTGCCGTGTTTCAGGTGAGATCCATCTTGATGAAAAGGAGATTCAGACATCTGATCTGGTAAATCTGGCGTCGGACGATTATCAATCATCTCCTGCTCGTCTGAGGGTACTATACCAGGAAACTCAAGGTGCGCTTTGACATCGAGACGATTCTTCTCAATCCCATAGCCGCCTTCCGAAGCGCTTTTTTGGAGTAATGTTGAAAATGTCTTCTGTAACTCGGAGAGAGGGATGAGATCTTGAGGCCGTTTAGGCCCTGCTACGCTAGGTTGAATACTGTTGAGGGCCAGCTCCAGATTAACGCTGTAGTCGATCTGACTGGCCTGTGGCATGCCAAAGAGTCCTTGGGCTTTAAAATAATTTTCAAAAGCAGCACATTCTTCTTGGCTGCGGCCTGTGGCACCTAAGTAGGCAACGGACTCTTCATCCACTGGGAAAATACCCATTGTGGCCCCATACTCCGGAGCCATGTTAGCAATGGTGGCACGGTCTGGAAGAGGAAGCTTAGCAGCTCCTTCACCGTAAAATTCTACAAATTTTCCAACCACATTAGCGGCACGTAGCATCTGAGTGATACGAAGCGCTAGATCTGTTGCAGTGACCCCTTCCTGGAGTTCTCCCGTGAGATGAACCCCGACCACTTCGGGAGTCAAAAAATAGATCGGTTGCCCAAGCATGCCCGATTCTGCCTCGATGCCACCAACGCCCCAGCCGACAACGCCCAATCCATTGATCATGGTGGTGTGGGAGTCGGTGCCGACAAGGGTATCAGGGTAATAAAGCCTGTGTTCAGACTCTACTTCAGCTGTGATGGGCTGTGTCGCACCGGGAGTCGCTTCGCGACTGTTTAAGTGACTGGTTGAAGTTGAAGCAGCATCTGTTGGCAATATTGTATGGAGCACTCCCTTGGCTAAGTATTCCAAATTGACTTGATGGACGATGCCGATGCCGGGAGGAACAATACCAAAGGTCTTAAAGGCCTCTTGTCCCCATTTGAGAAACTCATAACGCTCTTGGTTGCGCTGAAATTCGATTTCTAAATTCAAGTCTATCGCATCACCGCGGCCATAATAATCGACTTGTACCGAATGATCGACGACGAGATCGACTGGAACAAGCGGTTCCACTATTCCAGGATCTCCACCGAGATGTTTTACAGCACTCCGCATAGCAGCCAGATCAACAAGGAGTGGCACGCCAGTGAAGTCTTGTAGCACGATACGAGCAACAACAAATGGGATTTCTTCCTCAACGGGTTTCTTTGCATTCCATTGGGCAAGGCGCTTTACATCTTCCTCGGTGATTTTTACTCCATCACAATTTCTTAACACTGACTCTAAAATCACACGAATACTGAAGGGAAGTCTAGAGATCGTTCCCAAACCTTGTTCTTCAAGCTTTGGAAGCGAATAAAAACATCCTTTTTTTGAGGAGGTTACTTCAAAAGTAGAAAGGACGTGGAAAGGATCCATGGGGGAATTTAAGTGGAAATGAATTTCTTACTTCAGCTTCGCAAGCCTAGTCTTGATTTTTTCAAAATCAGGAAGTTGTTTTGGATTGTCACTCGACTCTGCGTATTGAATGATGCCAGCGGTATCAATGACAAAAGCAGAACGTTTCGGAACCCCCTTCATGCCTAGGTTATGATCTGGAAGAAAGCTCTCGTAAGCGACGCCATAAGCTTCTGCGACCTGATGGTCATAATCGCTAAGTAAGGTTACCGTGATCTTTTCTTTCTGGGCCCATGCTTCTTGGGCAAAAGGATTGTCTCCGCTAATGCCATAGACTGTAGCATTGAGATCCCCGTAAGCATGCAGCTCGGAGCTTACCGAACAGAATTCCTCTGTGCAGACACCAGTAAAAGCCATAGGAAAAAAGAGAAGGACCACGGGACCTTTTTTAAGGGACTCGCTTAAGGAAAAATGTGTTGGACCTTCCGCTATTTTGGAAGAAAGGGTGAAGTTAGGGGCAGTTTGGCCGAGGGAGAGAGGTTGTTGTGACATAAAAAAATTTTAGAGGTTCAGTAGTTTAAATGCCTATGATAAAACAGAAATTAAATTACAGAAAGGATTAATCTTCTGTTGCTCTTGACTCTTTTAACCCGCTAAAAATCTCATTCATGAAAAATAAAAAATGGTGGAGCTTGATCAATTTTTACTACGCCTTCCAAGGGATTCTTTTTCTCATCAAAACAGAACGTAATCCAGTGATCTACATTGTGGTGAGTCTTGCTGTCGGTGTTTCCGGTTTTTTTTGTCATCTGAGTGCCATGGAATGGAGTGCTCTGATTCTAGCAATCAGTTTTGTCTGGATGGCAGAGGCACTCAACACCGCAGTCGAATTGCTGGCTGATGAAATTAGTGAAGAAAAGCGTGAGCGCCTCGGAAGAGCTAAGGATGTGGCTGCAGGAGCGGTTCTCTTAGCGGCTTTGGGAGCACTTTTAGTGGGAGCACTTGTTTTTCTGCCGCATTTAAGAATTCTAGGGTAACTACCAACATCATTTTTTCAGAAAAGAATTAACCACAAAGAACACATAGATGGCACAAAGAGCACAAAAGAATTTTTTATAAAAAATTTTATCTCTCTGTTGTCTTTGTGTGCCGCTTGAGCGGCTTTGTGTCCTTTGTGTTTAATTCTCTTTGAGACGTTAGTAGTTACTTTTTAGGATAAGAAAAGGGTGATTACTCAAATTTCCCTTATTCTCAAAACCTTTCAAGTTGACCTAACGACTCCTCTCTTGCACAATCTGCGATTCCCAAAATTACTGATAACCGCGAGTGGACAACTAAAAACTGTTATCTCGAAGCAATGACTAGGTGAGGTGGCTGAGTGGTCGAAAGCAGCGCTTTGCTAAAGCGCCGTACTGTAAAAGGTACCGAGGGTTCGAATCCCTCCCTCACCAATTGCAAGTAGCATTAGTTTAATTAATGCTTGAGACGATGACTCAAGAAAACAAGGTGATGTGTTTTAAAGTGATGAAAGTTTGAGTCCTAGCTTTTATCTCTAGTCTGTATTTCTCATCTTTAAAATTTTTTATAAAAAATTTTATCTTTGTGTGTTCTTTGTGTGCTGCTTTAGCAGCTTTGTGTTCTTTGTGGTTAATTATTCTGTGTATTAGCTACGTTGGTAGTTACCTTTTTTTTAAAGTGAATTTTTATTCTAAAACTTCCTTCGCTTAAGTACATGCAAACTACTCCTTCCTCTTCGGGCTTTATTCGGATCAAAGGAGCACGTCAGCATAACTTGCGTAATCTAGACATTACGATTCCCAAAAATCGTTTGGTCGTGATCACTGGTCCCAGTGGATCAGGAAAATCTTCTTTGGCTTTTGATACGCTCTTTGCCGAGGGACAGCGACGTTATGTTGAGAGCCTCTCTGCCTATGCGCGTCAGTTTTTAGATCGCTTACAAAAACCCGACATTGACTTCATCGACGGATTATCCCCTGCCATCGCCATTGGACAACATGTAGCACCGCCCCATGCTCGTTCTACGATTGCGACAACAACGGAAATTTATGACTATCTCAGACTTCTTTTCTCTTGTGTCGGGGTTGCCCATGATCCGGCCAGTGGGGAGGTGATCGAACGTCAGTCGCTTCAACAAATCGCTGATGCAATTTTAAAATTTCCTGCAGGAACACGGATAATGCTTCTCTCTCCACTCGTGCGCGCTGAGGAGGAATCGTATGAAGAGGTGTTCGACCGCGTGCGGCGTGAAGGGTTTGTAAGGGTAAGGATTGATGGGATTGTGATGGGGATTGATGAAGCAGACTCTTTTTCTAAGAACCTGTATTCACACTCTACTGAGACTGCAAATAAAAGTGTTGCGCCGATGCTCGTCTCCTCGAGTATCTCGTATACACTCCCGGACTGTGCGCCGTCGTTTCCTTGTTCTTCATCAGTCTCAGCGACTTTGAATACAGGTTCTGAAAATAAAGTGCATCAGCTCGAGGTAGTAGTAGACCGTTTCCTCATCGGAGAAGGAATCGGACAACGTCTCCATGATTCTATCGGGACCGCTTTGCAGTGGGGGAAAAATCGCATTTTGAATCTCGCGCAAGAGCCAGGAAGTGAGCTTTGGAAGGAGCGTTATTTTTCAACCGATTTTTGTAATCCGAAAACCGGTTTTACAATGCCTCCGCTGACTCCCAAAAGTTTTTCTTTTAATAGTCCCCTCGGAGCATGTCCTGTGTGTCACGGACTCGGGCTAGATCACAAGGAACCCAATCCCTGTCCTGCTTGCGGTGGGAAGCGATTCCGTCCCGAAATTTTAGCAGTTACACTCGTAGAAAGCACAGGAGCACAAAAACGCGAATGGAATATCCATGATTTTTGTCAGCTTACGATTAGCGGAGCAAAAAAAGTTTTAGAACAGTTGCAGCTGAGCACTTCAGAAGCTTTCCTTGTTGAAGAAGTACTCTTGGAAGTGAAAAAACGGCTACAGTTTTTAGAAGAGGTCGGCCTTGGTTATTTAACGTTGCATCGAGAAAGTGGGACGCTCTCAGGGGGGGAGATGCAGCGCATTCGCCTGGCAACACAAGTGGGGTCAGCTCTCTCAGGTGTTCTCTACGTGCTGGATGAACCGAGTATCGGCTTGCATCCACGAGACCATGCTCGTCTTCTTAAAACGCTCTATCATTTACGTGACTTGGGAAATAGTGTGATTGTGGTCGAGCATGATGAAGAGACGATGCTCGCGGCTGACCATCTTATTGAGATGGGACCAGGTGCTGGAGTGCTGGGTGGTCAGATTATGGCTGAAGGAACACCGAAGGAGATTATCGCCAACCCCAATTCTTTAACAGGGCGTTATTTGAGCGGAGCTGTGACACTTGCTGCTGGTGCAAAACGGCATCCTGCTCCTTCCTCTTCTCCTCTGAATCAAGGCTGGATAACTATTGTAGGAGCGCATGAAAATAATTTAAAAAATCTTACTGTTGGATTTCCCGTAGGACTCTTGACTTGTGTCACCGGAGTTTCTGGGAGTGGTAAGTCGACGCTTGTGAATAAAATTTTGTATCCTGCTATGATGAGGCAGTTGCATCGTTCTCATATTCCGATTGGCAAGCACACTGCTCTTTTAGGGATAGAACATGTTGATAAAGTCATTGTCATCGATCAATCGCCGATTGGAAAAACACCACGCTCTAATCCTGCAACCTACGTCGAAATTTTTGGGCCGATTCGTGATATTTTTGCAAATTTACCAGCAGCAAAAGTTCGTGGATACAGTGCTGGTTATTTTTCCTGCAACGTGAAGGGTGGTCGCTGTGAGCATTGTCGGGGGGAGGGGATGCGTCGTGTTGAAATGCATTTCTTAGCCGATGTCTTTGTGCCGTGCGATGTTTGCGAAGGGCGACGCTTTCAACGTGAAGCACTCGAGGTGACTTTCAAAGGACGCAGTATTGCAGATGTCTTGGAGATGAGTGTTGAAGAAGCATTATCTTTTTTTAGCGCTATTCCCGTGATCCGTGGAAAATTAGCACGTCTGCACGAGGTCGGTCTTGGTTATCTAAAATTAGGACAATCAGCAACGACCCTTTCCGGAGGAGAAGCACAGCGACTTAAGTTAGCCTCTGAACTGGGAAAGCGAGAAACAGGAAAGACGCTTTATTTGCTGGATGAACCGACTACTGGATTGCACGCCAGCGATATTCAAAAACTCTTGGACGTTTTATTCCAATTACGTGATCGGGGAAATACCGTCATTGTTATTGAGCATCACTCGGGCGTTGTGAAATCAGCGGATTGGGTGATTGATCTAGGTCCTGAGGGAGGGGATGCCGGTGGAGGATTAGTGATTGCCGGCAACCCTGAGGATGTAGCTGCGTGTTCGCAAAGTATCACGGGAAAGTTTTTGGCCAATACATTATCCGTATCTATTCACAACAACGGATAGAAAAACGAAAAATAGCCACAAAAGAAACGCAAAGAACGCAAAAAAAAGTGAATTTTCAGTGCCCAGTATTGAAATAAATGCGGTTTTGCTGCTTTAACTTCAACGGTATCCATTTTTGTGAACGGGCAACGTTATCTCGCTCCAGCTGACTCTTGCTTGATTTTCCAGAGAGCTGCAAAATGACCATTTTTTTTGAGCAACTCATGAATGGTCCCTTCTTCCACGATTTCTCCTTTTTCAAAAACCAAGATACGATCCATCTTTGCAATGGTGGATAAGTGATGAGCGATGACGATGGTTGTTCTGTTGCTCATGAGAGAAACAAGGCTCTCTTGAATTTTTTTTTCTGTTGTAAAATCAAGAGCTGACGTTGCCTCATCTAACATGAGGATAGGAGCATTTTTTAAAAAAGCTCTGGCAAGAGCAATGCGCTGACGCTCGCCACCTGAGAGGGTGATACCAGATTCTCCGACTAGGGAATCATATTGCTTATCGAGTTGTTTAATGAACTCATGACAATAAGCCTTTTTAGAGGCGGCGATGACCTCTTCGTCTGTGGCTTCTAGACGTCCATAGCGAATGTTTTCTAGGAGTGTTCGATTAAAAAGAGAAATATCTTGTGGAATCACAGCGATATTTTGATGCAAGGAGTATTGCGTCACTTCAGCAATAGATTGTCGATCGATCGTGATTTTTCCATCTTGGAGATCATACAATCGCAAGATGAGATTCATGAATGTTGTTTTTCCAGCACCTGATAAACCGACGAGGCCTACTTTTTCTCTAGCGGTGATGGTGGTATTCAAATGATTAAAAACAGGGGGCTTTTCAGGATAGGCGAAAGTGACCTGGTCAAAACAAATTTCCCCTTCAGAGACAATCAATGCAGGAGCATGAGGGAGATCGATAATGTCGTTTGTTTTTTCAATCACTGAGAGTGTTGAGCTCGCATTTGCTAGATTTTTAACAAACGTTTTTATTTGGCTGCTGGTAAAACGCATCCATCCCAACAACCAAAAAGATTGCATCATTATTTGCACAAAATCTCCAAGACTCACCCAGTGATGATTCCATCCATACATCAACAAAAAAAGCATCCCGACTATTAAAAAAGTATGATTCAGGCTGAATCCCACCTGCATCCATTCCAAATGAGTGTAGGCATGATTTGACTTTTTTAATTCTTCATGTTGCACGCCGTGAAGATAAGATTCTTCTTCTTGCTCGTGTGCAAAGAGCTTCACGCTTTGAATGTTGGTAAAGACATCAACAATACTTCCTGAAAGTTTTGTCACGGCACTAGCATGTTCCTCGAGTAAGGGGTGTCCTTTTTTCAAAAAAACAAAAGTGATCAAAAAATGAATGCAGAGCCATAGAAGTAGCAACCATGCAAATAGAGGGTGACTCATCCACATTGTCATAACCGATGTGAGCCCCATGGCAAAAGCAGTCACAAAGTCAGAGCAGAATATGTTTAAAATAGTTTCACAACTTTTTGGCAACTCCGATATTTGACTTGTTAACGTTCCAGAAAAGTGAGCCTTGAAATAAGAAGTGGAGTGAACTTGAACGTATCTAAAAAGAACTTCTCGAATGCTGGCTCGAAATCGAGCGCAAAAGTGTACATTAAAAAGAAATCCTTGTGTCCTAAGTAGCAATTGACAGATCAGCCAGAAAACAATGATCACTCCGATAATGCTCCTGCTCTGAGCGTAGATCTGAGCAGGAGCGAGCTCCTGTGAGCCTAATGTATCAATCAGGCTCTTTAACAAATAAGGGAAAAGGGGGCTATAAATTCCCCAGGCAGTTGAAGCAAGAATGGCAATGAGGAATTTCATCCACTGCTGGCGGACAAAATAAAAAATAAAGGAAGAGGTGGTTTTAGGCAGGTTCATAGAAGCAGGTAAAAACATTAGAACATTGACTCAAGCTATCTCTCTCAAATATACCTTTCTCCCCTGTTAATAAAAACGTGAATTAATATTTATGCCATCTCGACTCCGCTTGGCTCTTCAAAAAAAAGGGCGCCTTGCTCAAGATTCTATCGTGCTTTTAGAGCGTTGTGGACTTCAATTTCATGTTAAAGAAAGCGCGTTGTTAACGCATGTGCAAAATTTTCCTATCGATCTTCTCTTTGTACGTGATGACGATATTCCTACCTTGGTTTTTGATGGTTTGTGTGATGGGGGAATCATCGGTACGAATGTTCTCCTAGAAGCATCACTCCGCTTTCCTGAAAAAAAGTATCAGAATATTTTAACGTTGGACAATGGTCATTGTCGCTTGATGATTGCTGTGCCAGAAGGAATGAATTATGCGGGCCCAAATAGTCTCGAAGGAAAGCGGATTGCTACGAGTTATCCTTTGCTCTTGTCGGAGTATTTTAAAAAACAGAACGTTGCCATCCAAACTCTTGTTCTTTCAGGCTCTGTCGAAGTGGCTCCACGCATGGGGATGGCAGACGCTATTTGTGATTTGGTTTCTAGTGGTCAGACCTTAGAAGAAAATAAACTCGTTCCTGTGGAAACGATTTTGGAGAGCCAAGCAGTGTTGATTCGTGGCGGTTATGCTATTACTCCAGAGCAACAAGATTTATTCGACATGCTGGCTCGACGTATTCGCGCCGTACAACATGCTGCGAAGCGTAAGTATATTGCCTTTCATGCTCCCAAGAACGCATTGAATAAAATTTGCGAACAGCTGCCCGGTGTCGAATCACCAACGATCCTTCCATTACCAGGGGATCCTGATAAAGTTGTGGTTCATGTTGTTTCTGCAGAAGGGGTTTTTTGGAACACGTTAGAGACGATTCAATCCTTAGGAGCAAGCTCCATCTTGATTTTGCCGATTGAAAAAATATTGGAGTGATGAGGGTAAGTAATGGGTAATGAGTGAAGAGTATAAAATCGAAGTTGGTTTGTAACTACCAACGTCATTTTTTCAAAAAAGAATTAACCACAAAGAACACATAGATGGCACAAAGAGCACAAAAAGCATTTTTTTATAAAAAAATTGACTCGCTTGACTTCCGTCAAGTCTTGCCCTTTCAGGGCTGCCTAAACAGGTTTAGGCAGTCTACCTCGCAGCTTCCCAGCTGCCGATGTTCTAAGAAGTTTCGAATTCTAATTTTTCTGTGGTCATCATTTCTCAACTTTAAAATTTTTTATAAAAAATTTTATCTCTGTGTCCTCTTTGTATACCGCTTTAGCGGCTTTGTGTTCTTTGTGGTTAATTGTTCTCTGTATTGGCTACGTTGGTAATTACAAAAAATAAACTCATAAAATGGTTCTTCATCATAGCGACAGCTACCCGTTACTGGATTTGTTACCCATCGAAGACTGGCAGTCCTTATCTCCCTCTAGACAGCAGGCTCTCTTGGCAAGGCCGCCACAGCACCATGATGCTAAGAAACGTGTTGCTGAAATTATTCGCTCCGTCAGGAAGGAAGGAGATAGCGCTCTTCTCGGGTGGACACGAGAGCTTGATGGTATAAGCTTAACGAGGCTGCAGGTCTCTCCTGAAGAGATTGCTGCAGCCACCATTTCTCCGCAGGCTATGGAAGCCATCATGACAGCGGTGAAAACGATCACTCGTTTTCATCAAGCTACATTACCCGAGAACAAGCGCCTTGAAACCGCTCCTGGAGTTGTTCTAGAGCGGATTTATCGTCCGATCCATCGAGTGGGCTTCTATGTTCCTGGTGGCAATAAGACTCCCTTGGTTTCTTCATTGCTCATGCAGGCCCTTCCAGCGCAGGTGGCAGGATGTCCCTTACGTGTTTTGTGCACTCCACCCAATGCGGAAGGAAACATCGATCCAG
Source organism: Chthoniobacterales bacterium (assembly GCA_049314455.1). GTDB lineage: Bacteria > Verrucomicrobiota > Verrucomicrobiia > Chthoniobacterales > UBA6821 > CAIWMF01. Next base: position 6,306 of record JBMOFC010000037.1, on the reverse strand, counting down.
TGCTGTTAGTGGTTGCGCGTTTGTGTCATATTGAAAACATTTATAAAATTGGAGGAGCTCAGGCGATCGCTGCAATGGCCTACGGAACCGAAACGGTTCCAAAAGTAGATAAGATTTTTGGTCCTGGGAATGCCTATGTAACAGAAGCAAAAGTCCAAGTCTCTAGTGATGTCGGAGGTGCTGCTATTGATATGCCAGCTGGCCCTTCCGAGGTGATGATCCTAGCAGATGCTTCAGCCAATCCTGCTTTTGTGGCCGCTGATTTATTAGCGCAAGCAGAGCATGGGGCTGACTCTCAGGTCTTCCTATTGTGTGAAGATCGCCTCTTTGCAGAAGCCGTTCATAAGGCCTTGTTGGATCAATACCAACATCTCACTAGGCAGGCATTGATCAAAAAATCATTAAGGCATAGCGCCATTCTCCTTTGCCAAAACCGATCTATGATGATCGAGATTGCAAATCAGTATGCTCCAGAGCATCTCATGATTCAATGTGTGGATGCCACATGTTGGGTTGATTCTATCACTGCCGCTGGAACTATTTTCTTAGGATCTTGGGCTGCAGAGACCCTTGGTGACTACGTCACAGGGAGTAATCATATTTTACCCACCTATGGATTTGCACGTCATCACAGCGGTTTATCAACAGGAGACTTTATGAAGTCCATTTCTGTTCAATCTATTTCCGAGGAGGGATTAAAGGCATTAGGAGAATCGGCTCGCACGCTTGCCATGATAGAAGGCCTCGATGCACACGCCAATGCGATAACGCAGCGGTTACAAATGATGGAGGAAACAGAATGAGTGTCGATTTAATACGCCCCGATCTCGTGGGTATGTCAACCTACGTTTCTTCTTCTACCCCAGGGAAAATTCGTTTGCATATTAATGAAGTGCCTTGGGTACGAACAGAGCAGTTACCTGTTGAGTTAAATCGCTATCCTGATGTAGAACCTCAATCAAACCTAGAGCAAGAGCTTGCCAAAAACTATCACGTTGCTCCTGAGGAGCTCCTTCTCACACGAAGTGCTGATGAGGGAATCGACTTTGTGATGCGTCTTTTTTTACGGCCCGGTATTGATAGCATTATGCAATTTCCTCCTGCTTTTTTGATGTATGCTTTTTTTGCACGGTTGCATCAGGCCAGTGTGATTTCTTGTTCGCTGGAAGAGTCTGATTTTAGATTGAATACAGAGCTTCTGAGGCAGCTATGGCAACCCCATTGTAAGCTCATCATGCTCTGCAGCCCCAATAATCCTACAGGAAATCTTGTCGACTTAGAAACCGTTGCAACATTGTGTCAGGAGTTTGCGAAGCGTTCTATTATTGTCGTGGATGAAGCTTATGTGGAATTTTCTAAGACGGTGAGTGCAACAACACTCATTAGCTCCTTTGATAATCTCCTTGTATTACGGACACTTTCCAAAGCACATGGCTTAGCAGGATTACGATTAGGTTGTGTGATAGGCTCTGCTCCGTTGATTAAGGCGCTTAGATCCATTGTTCCTCCTTTTACTTTTTCTAGTTTCGTGTTAGAAACGGCCTCTCGTCTTTTAAAAAATAAATCGTGGGTCAAAAGGACAGTAGAAGATATTGTGACTTTTCGAGAAGCGTTAGCTGCTTATTTGAAAAATCTTTCTTGGGTTGAAAAAGTTTATCCAAGTGAGGCCAATTTTATTTTGATCAAAACCAAATACGCACAAGCCGTGCATGCTTGGCTGGAGCACCATGGTATTTTGATTCGTCATTTTGCTGGGAATCCGTCCATGCAAGATAAATTGAGGATCACCGTGGGTGATGCTACTCAAAATCAGGCATTGCGTACGACGCTCGATTCTTTTTCACCTCATTTGTAAAAATCCATTTTATGAAAAAAATACTCTTTATCGACCGTGATGGAACTTTAGTGGAGGAACCCTACGATTATCAGGTGGATGAACTCTCTAAAATTCGTCTCATGCCACACGTGATTCCCTCCTTGCTTTCCTTAACCCAAGAGGGATTCAGCTTGGTGATGGTGAGTAATCAAGATGGACTCGGCACGGCTCGTTTTCCTCAAACTTCTTTTCAAAAATGTCATGATTTCATTTTAGAACTTTTTGCTTCACAGGGAATTTTCTTTGAAGAGATCTTCATCTGTCCTCACCTGCCGAATGGAGGTTGCTCCTGTCGCAAACCAAAAACAGGATTGTTGGATGCTTTTCTTGAAAACAACAAAATGGATTTTAAGTATTCTTATGTCATTGGAGATCGCGACACGGACCGCCTTTTGGCTGAAAATTTAGGTCTGACTTTTTTGCCTATTTCACACGATCACAATTGGAAGGAAATCACTCAAACAATTTTGCAATCCAAACGTTCTGTTTCGATAACACGCAAAACCAATGAAACCGATATTACCGTGACGCTTGTTTTGGATTGTGATGAGTTAAGTAGTATCAATACTCCTATTGGATTCTTTACGCATATGCTGGAGCAAATTGCGAAGCATGCTGGAATCTACCTAGACCTGCAGGCAAAAGGGGATGTTGAGGTTGATGAACATCACCTCATTGAGGATACCGCGATCACGCTAGGAGAGGCTTTAAAAAAAGCTTTAGGTGATAAGGCTGGCATTCAACGTTACGGATTCACGGTGCCCATGGATGAGTCCTTGGCAACGGTTGCTATCGATATTGGAGGGCGTGGCTCCTCTCATTTTGAAGGCCATTTCACACGCAACTTTGTGGGAGGACTGGCAACAGAAATGATTTCCCATTTTTTCCATTCCTTTGCGACAAGTCTGGGAGCCACCATTCATGTGCAGGTAAAAGGAACCAATAATCATCACATGATTGAAGCCTGTTTCAAAGCACTTGGGCGTGCGCTACGTCAAGCTACAACCAAACATGGAACAACGCTACCATCGACGAAAGGTGTTTTATGATCGCGGTTATTGATGTTACTGGGAACAATCTTACCTCCATTGCCAATGCATTAGAACGCTTAGGCTGCACCTCCTGCATGACTCATGATCCAAAAATTATAGAGCGAGCAAGTCATGTAATTTTACCAGGCGTTGGAACTATGGGAGCTGCCATGCAGGCTCTACGAGAACATAAACTTATCGACGTTCTTCGCAGTCTTACGCAACCCTTGCTAGGTATCTGTGTAGGGATGCAACTCCTCTTCGAACATAGCGAAGAAGGGAATGAGGAAGGGGTCGCTGGGCTAGGGTTGCTTCCAGGTCAAGTACGACGTTTGCCGTCTGGTCCTAGTTTTTCTATTCCACACATGGGATGGAATGATTTGCGATGGAGTAGTGATTGCTCTTTAAAAAAAGGGTTGAGCGACCAGGACTATTTTTATTTTGTACATAGCTATGCAGTCTTATCGCAAGACCATTCCATAGCCCGCTGCCGCTACAGTACTGATTTTGCAGCCGTTATCCAAAAAGATCATATTTACGGAGTGCAATTCCATCCTGAAAAATCAGCGCGTGCGGGAATGACCTTGCTCCATAATTTTTTAACCTTAACGGTAACTACTAACGTCATTTTTTCAAAAAAGAATTAACCACAAAGAACACATAGATGACACAAAGAGCACAAAATTTTTATAAAAAATTTTATCTCTCTGTTTTCTTTGTGTGCCGCTTTAGCGGCTTTGTGTTCTTTGTGGTTCATTTTTCTCTGTATCGGCTGTTGTTACAGATTTTTTAAAACCTATTGTTCTAACTAGACTAACATCATGCTCATTATCCCCGCCATCGATCTCCAGAACGGTCGCTGTGTTCGCTTGCAACAAGGTCAATTTGACCGTGTTTCCATTTACGAAAAAGATCCTAAAGTTCTTGCTGCAACCTACGCACACGCTGGTGCGACCCACTTGCATCTTGTCGACTTGGATGGAGCAAAAAGTGGGAAAATGCAGCAACTAGAGCTTTTTAACACACTGAAAGTAGAAGGTCTCTCTCTTCAAGCTGGTGGAGGTATTCGCGATCTTGAAACTGCACGTGCCTGTCGTGAGGCTGGAATTGCAAGGATCGTTCTTGGGAGCATTGCCATTAGCAATCCGCAAGAAACATTAAAGATCATCCAAGAAATTACTCCTCATCGTGTCATCTTGGCTTTGGATGTGAAGATAGAACACGGTATGCCCAACGTGGCTATCCATGGTTGGCAAACCGCAACGCAGCATTCGTTGTGGGAGACGGTTTCTTTTTATCAAGATATTGGCATTGAAGCGATCTTGTGTACTGACGTTGCCCGTGATGGAATGCTCTCCGGTCCTAGTACAGGCTTGTATGAAGAGGCTGTAGGTCGTTTTCCAACCATGAAGTGGCAGGCTTCAGGAGGTGTGCGTGATCTTGATGATATTAAAAAATTATCGAGTGTCGGCGTTGATGCCGTGATTTTAGGTCGTGTGCTTTATGACCCCAACTTTGACTTGAAAGCCGCTATTCAGAGTCAACAGTGATTAAAAAACAATGCTCACCAAACGTATCATTCCTTGCCTTGATGTTCGAGATCACAAAGTGGTCAAAGGTGTTCAATTTCGAAATCATCGCATTGTCGGAGATATTCTCGCACTTGCTGATTTTTATACAACAGAAGGTGCCGATGAATTGGTTTTTTACGATATCACGGCAAGTAGCGATCAGCGTTCTGTGAGCACTGAGTGGGTGAACCAGGTAGCCGCTACTATTAATATTCCTTTTACTGTAGCGGGTGGTATTCGCTCCCTTGAAAAAGCGCGAGCACTTTTAAATGCTGGCGCTGATAAAATATCGCTCAATAGCCCAGCGCTAGAAAACCCCGCGCTTATTAATCAATTGAGTGCTATCTTCGGTGCTCAATGCGTGGTGATCGGAATCGACAGCCAATGGGTGGAGGATGACTACTACGTTTATCAATACACCGGAAGTGCAGCAACCTCTCAAAATTCACGACGCAAGACGCGGGATTGGGTTCTAGAAGTCCAAGAACGTGGTGCAGGAGAGATTGTGCTCAACTGCATGCAGTCCGATGGTGTGCGTCACGGCTACGACCTGGAGCAATTACAAGAAATTCGAAGTATCACCAGCATTCCTCTTGTTGCTTCAGGAGGTGCAGGAAAAGCAGCTGATTTTGTGGATGTCTTTCAACAAGCAAATGTCGATGGAGCTTTGGCAGCTACCATTTTTCATGATCGTATTTTGAGTGTTGGTGAGGTAAAACAAACGCTTGCTGAAAATAATATTGAGGTAAGGCTTTCTTGAAAAAAATAGCAGCTAGCGTCTATAAGCAAAAAACTAACTGAGAGGCAAGAAGATCAAAGAATACTTTCAGTTATCTTAGTTATATTGTTAAAAAATATATGAATGAAATAGTAACTGCTAACCAACTCGCCTGGGACAAAATGAATGGCCTGCTTCCCGCCGTCGTGCAACATGCTCAAAGCGGTGATGTTTTAATGTTGGGATACATGAATCAAGAGGCTTTTGATCAGACCGTGAGCACGCGAGAAGTGACTTTTTTTAGCCGCAGCAAGCAGCGCCTCTGGCGCAAAGGCGAGACCTCGGGCAATAGCATGGAAGTACAAGCGATTCGTACCGATTGTGATCATGATACCTTACTCATTCATGTCTTGCCAAAAGGTCCCGCCTGTCATTTAGGCTACGCTAGCTGTTTTCAGCCACCAGTTGTGAGCGACCTGGGTTTTTTACAAACCTTAATCACACTCATTGCCGAACGTGCCGCAGCTGGAGCTGATCCGAAGCGTTATACGACTCAACTCTTAAGCGAAGGAGTAGAGCGGTGCGCTCAGAAAGTGGGGGAAGAGGCTGTCGAAGTCGTTATTGCTGCCGTGGGTCAAAAACCTAACGATCTCATCAATGAAACAGCGGATCTACTCTTCCACTTACTCGTGCTTTTACAAGCGTGCGATATCGATTTTTTTGACGTGATAGAATGCTTGAAGAAACGGCATGTACCCGTTGAGCTAACGAGTACAGTGGAAGTGAAAAGTTGAAGTTGAAGCAGTAAGACATCCTTTCCTGAACGGACAATGGCTTTAACTTGAGGAAATAAATTGGCAACTTCTTTCCGAACATAAGTCGTTCATTTAAATCAAATCTGGCAACTGCCAATGTCATCTTTTTTAAAAGAATTAACCACAAAGAGCACATAGATAGCACAAAGAGCACAAAAAGAATTTTTTTATAAAGAAATTGACTCCCTTGGCTCCCTCCAAGTCTCGCCCTAAAGGGCTGCCTAAACAAGTTCATGCAGTCTAGAGCATTTTAAAAAATTCTGTAGCCGCGCCTTGTGGTGTCACTCCGAACGTC
>JBMOFC010000036.1:0-20082 GCA_049314455.1 Chthoniobacterales bacterium | reverse complement strand
TCTTTGGGGGGCGCACGTTATTTTGCCAAAAGAACAAGTTCCCCTCGAACCATAGGATTTGGTGGAGCTTGAGCCGCTAAGTAATCCTGCGCTTATTATTCCTACCAGTGCAGACCTTGAAAGCACATCGATGGCTTGGATACATTTTCTTTTCCAAAGAAGACTTCGTAAGGCGTTTTGCCTCCAAGGATTTTTCTAGGGCGATGGTTCAAGCTGTTTTGAACCTGATCTATAAACTCATCTGGAACTTCATGAATGTTGGCACACTTCAGTATAAACTGGCGCACGAGTCCATTAGTATGCTCATTGAGCCCTTGTTCCCAGGAATGATACGGCTTTAGCAAAATAACAGCAGGTATTCAAGGCGATGCTGATTTCTTGATGCCCTGCAAACTCTTTACCATTGTCGAAGGTGATTGTTTCAACCTTATGAGGCAAGTCCTTTCATTTTTTCTAGTGTTGCTGATATGACCAAGGAGGCTTCCTTGTTTCTTAATTTTATTTTCCGCGCTATCATACGAATCTCTTCTGCTGCATAACAAATTGAGACGCTTTTCATTAGAAAATTTTGACAAGCACTCCAATGCTACTTATAGTCCGAGCATGAAAAAATTTATTTCCTTCCTTATTTGTTTTCTAGCGGCTTCCACGCCCCTACTTCCACTACGCTTGATGGCTAAAGGCACTGCTGCAGCGCCTGTTTATGTTGCTCAAGAAAACCCATTCAAAATTGGTGTAGCACCAGAACGTCCTGTCTATGCACCTGAATTTGTCTTTTTTTTAGAAAAAAAAGCTGCTCATAAACATTGTTCGGTCTATTCTGATTATTATGATAGCGCTTTTATGGCAGTAAGATGGAATGGCAGTACTGCCTCTATTCATCGTTCGGGCAGGAGCCCCAATTATACCTATTCTGTCATTCGAGGACACGAGTATGATGTCATTTGTGGACTTCAGTCAGAAAAAGTTCAAAAAGAATTTAATGCCTGGAGAAATAGTCGTGAATGGACACAAAATCCAACTCTAGAAGAAGACTGCCAATACATTACTTCCATTGTGCAATCAAATAGTGCAGATGCAGCGGCTATAAAAGCACGCTACCCAGAAGCTCAAGAGCTCTTTGCCAAATTTGATAAATATACATATACTTCCATAATTGATACGGCTTGTAGTGTCTGTCCTGATGGAGATGTTAAGGTAAATCCCGTACGCATACCGTCTGATCCCGCAAATGGGTATTATCCTTATGTTATAATTAGAACCTTAGATCAGCATAAGAGTATTGATCGTGCTGATATAAAGATTGTTATCTACTTTTCTATTTTTACTGACCCTACCAAATATTTTATTTCTAAAAATCAAAAACATTTTAACCTTCTTGCCAGGGAAACGGATGCCTGCCCAGCTGTAGGAGAAGAAGAAATTCGTCTTGCTCTCTCAGAGCTCGATTTTGTATCCAATATAGATTGAGAAAGCCGTTTATTTACAAGTGCCTAAACGGATTAAAATCAGTATCATAATCGTAGTGATCCTCGCCCTCGATTTGCTTGAGGTAGCCTGTGATAACGTAGGTCAGAGGGATCGCTAAGATTTCATAACTCAGTTTGATCACCCATTGCCAAAAGATGAGCAACAAGAGAGCGCTCCAGGGGAGAACCAAGGCAAAAGCGATAGTGCAGAACAAAAGACTATCGACGGCCCCTCCCACCCCGGTGCTAGCCAGAAGCCGTAGCCAATAATGTTTTCCAGCCAAGGTAACTTTAAGTTTTGCGAGGAGATAAGAATTTAAAAATTCACTGACTAAGTAGCTGATAGAAGAAGCACCCACCATGCGGGGTACAGAACTCATCACCAGCGCGTACGACTCTTGAAAAGACCAAAAGGAAGCTGCTGGCAATAGCGTTGTCACTTTTCCAACAAAGCAAAAAAGCCACACGCAGAAAAGCCCCGTCCAGATAATACGCCGACTGTATTGATAGCCGTAAACCTCGGTTAAAAGGTCATTAAAAATATAAGAGAGTGGGAAAATTACGAGTCCCGCAGGAAAGATCACAGGCCCTATTTGAATGATTTTGAAAGCGGCAATATTCGCAATGAGCAAGCTCGTCACATAGAGCATGGAAATAATTGGAAGGCAATGGTAGTGAGGTTTCGTTTTTTGCTCAGGCATAGAATTTTGATGGTTTAGTATGCGTGGAGAAAGAAATTTAGAAATAAGAAAAACGATACTATGCTTATCAAAATTACTATGCCTCTGAAACCTCTTTTGCTCTCATTCTTCCTCATTTTTCTTTTTTTCCTGACAGCCTCCATGGGTCTTGCAGCTTCTTCTCATCAAGATCTGCAAGTTTTTTTGGATCATTGGCGGATCGATCATCATATCAGCAGCGTTGTTGTAACCACTGAAGATCTTCCTACAAAAAAAATCACTACTTATACCTCAGGCTTCACAAGACGTGGAGCCAGAGAGCCTGTTACCGAAAAAACAGTGTTTGGCATTGGCAGCATTACAAAAACTTTTGTTGCAGCGACACTGTTACAATTACAAGAAGAAGGAAAAATCAAACTCGACACCCCTATTGGCTCCTATTTTCCTGAATACCCACGTTGGAGTTCCATCACCGTTCGCCAACTGCTCAATATGACCAGTGGCATTGCCAATACTGATTTTTCCAAAGAACGCGACGATTATGAAAATACCATTCTCACTTCTAAAAAAATCGTCACTTCCATTTACCAACAACCCGATCTCTTTGCACCAGGAAGTGAGTGGCGTTATTCTAATACTAATTATTTTCTACTAGGTTTACTCATTGAAAAAATCTCTGGAGTTTCTTTCGCTGAGGTCATCACAACGCGCTTCCTGAAGCCCCTTCACCTGACACACACTTTTTATAGTAGACTTCTTCCAAAACTCGCTGATGTTAGTGAAGTGCAAGGAGCCTCCGGCGCGCAGACCCGCAGTGTACATGAGGTACTCGAGGACGCGAGCACCGGAGCGACACAGCAATTTGCAGCAGCAGTAGAGTTAGGAAAGAAGTCTAGTGATTCTTTTTATTCCAAGGATGTAATGGCTCAAATAGCTCATGCATATGCCGGCAAGCGCGATATCACGACTTTCAATGCCAGCCACTACGGCCCTGCAGGATCGATGCTGAGCGATAGCACTGATCTCTTGACTTGGACTCAAGCTTTATTGACTCCTGGGATTATTTTGTCCGCAGAGAGCATTCGAGAAATGGAAATGACTATCGCTGTTCCTTCAACACCTCCAAAACCAGAGGGATGTCGCTATGGTCTTGGAATCTACTCCCTCGATGTGCTTCATCTCGGAACAATTTGGTACTACGCCGGAGTCATTCGTGGCTACACTAGTTGTTTTATTTTTATTCCCTCTCAACAAAAAATCATTGTGGCTCAAGTCGCGACTTGGCCAGGAGAGCACTTTGAAGTTCTCTTCCCTAATCAGCCTCTGATGAAAAAGCTTTTGGAGGAATAATCAAGAATTGTATGTGAAATTAATACTCTCCTAATGTTTGATTCCAAAGAATAGCTTGTAGTTCATCGGGAGATACAGTCCTCATCAAAAAGTCCTCAATTAACTTTCTAGAAAGTGTCGAAGGCGGCGGTAACTTGGGCAACTGATCCCGATGAAACCAATGTGCTTCTTCCAATTCATGGGGGTCGATTTTAATCTCCCCGCGAAGATAGTCAGCAGTGAAAGCGATCATGAAGCTGTCAGGAAAAGGCCAGCTTTGACTTCCAAAATATTTTACATTGGTCACTTCAAGCCCTACCTCTTCTTGTACCTCGCGATGAACGGTCTCTTCAGCCGATTCACCGAGGTCGATAAAACCCGCCAAGACAGAGTACATTTCTGGTGGATGTTGAGGGCCGCGTGCCAATAAAATCTCCTCTCCTCGTTGAATCAAGACGAGAACAGCAGGAGAGAGTTTTGGAAAAAAGGAGAGCTGACACTGAGAACATTTTTTCTCTGTGGTCTCCAATACCTTTTCCAAAGGGGCTGCACAGTGACTACAAAATTGGAGCATCCGACTGGCAACAGCCCAATGTGCTGCGCGCAAGACTTTCTTCCCAATCTCTGGCTGATCACTCATCGAAAGAAAATAGTCGCGCGGAGTCATCAGTTTCACCTCCGACTCAGCGTCCACCTCCTCTTCCAATGACGTCACCTGGACCATCATCACAACATCATCTTCATAGGCTCCTTGAACATTCCATCCCCATCGATCCAACGTCTCTCTGATGGGCAACAATGGAGAATCACTTTCAAGAATGATTTTCCCATCTTCGGTAAAAAAAATGGCATGCTGCTCAAATGGCCTTTGAATGAGGGTGTTAGGGTTGATCTGTTTCATGATTTTTCATAAAGCTTTACTTTCTTTTTTAAATTCTTTACTAAGAAAAGATAGTTATTTATTTTTTCTTAGCGATCATCCTTAAGAAAAGATAAATGAAGCAACTCATTGGAAAATATATCACTCACTCTATTCCTGGGGAATCTTTTAAAGCCTACCTTCCTCCGGAACTACCTCCCAAGCCACCAATAGACTTGAGCGAAATCTATCCTCACTTGGAACGAGCAACACATGCACTGGCACAACTCAACACTGTTGCCAATTCGATTCCGAATACCTCTTTGTTCATTTACATGTACGTTCGTAAAGAGGCGCTACTTTCAAGTCAAATTGAAGGAACACAAAGTTCTTTCTCTGATCTTATGCTTTTTGAGCATCATCAAAAAACTGCTGTTTCTTTAGAAGATGTCGAAGAGGTTTCAAATTATGTGAAAGCTCTCCAACATGGGTTAAAACGGCTTAGAAAAGATCTACCACTATCGCTGCGACTATTGCGTGAAATGCATAAGATTCTTCTTTCAGGAACTCGTGGATCAGGAAAACTACCAGGAGAATTTCGTCATTCTCAAAATTGGATTGGTGGAACAAGGCCTAGCAATGCCCTTTTTGTGCCACCTCCCGCGGATCATATGATGAACTGCTTGTCCAATTTGGAAATATTTTTTCATGACACCACATTGCCAGTTTTAATCAAAACAGCCATAGCCCACATTCAGTTTGAAACGATCCACCCTTTTCTTGATGGGAATGGAAGAATAGGCCGGCTCTTGATCACGCTTCAACTCTGTGAAAGCGGTTTGCTTTTCCAACCGATCTTATACCTGAGTCTTTTTTTCAAAAAACATAGAGCACTCTATTATGAGTTATTGCAAGAAACGCGACTCTATGGATCGTGGAAACAGTGGATCGAATTTTTTTTGGAAGGCGTCACCAGATCAGCTCATCAAGCCATTGAAGCAGCTCATAAGATCAATCAACTCTTTGAAAAAGATTGCTCAACCATCAATTCCCTCGGTCGTATTCGGTTTTCTTGCATTCAAGTGTTAGAATATCTCAAAAAATTACCACAAGTCTCTGTTCCCTTACTTGCTAAAGAGTTAAAAATGACACCACCGACGGCAAGAGCTGCTCTTCAAGCACTCGTAAAACAAGGTGTTGTCAAAGAAATCAGCGGCAAAAAAAGAGACCAAATTTATCTCTATCCTGATTACCTTAAGCTTCTGGAGTACGGAGCAGAGCCCATCTGATCTTATTTTCAAAAGTATTAATCTCCAAAAATAACGCTGATTTTTACAACGTCTGACGCAAATAAGAAAGTGCGTTATTATCGATTTTAGCTAAAAGTAAAAATAGAAGATCCTGCAAGCCTTGAACTTTCAAAGTGCTCTTCAAAACCAGCCCAGATATTTCATACTAATCATGACGAGGAGGCCGCGAAGCCTTATGGGGTAAGGCAGGCGAGCATTTTGACGCCGGGCTGTATGTGTGTGCATACCGCCCAAGTCAAAATGTGAGTCTAGAGCGCTTTGACCATCTCAGGATCAGCCTTGGTAACACTTCCACAATCAAAAGGAGGCTGTGGGTCATATTCAATTCTAAATTAGATTCTTTGTAAGCTTCATCCCCTCATGCGTCGCTTCAAAACCAAGTTGTTCATAAAACTTCTTAGCACCTGCACGTCGCTTATCGGTAGTGAGCTGAATGATGGTAGCCTCTTGTTCTTTGGCATATTCAAAAATTTTTTGAAACATCCACCCTCCAATTCCCTTTCCACGATAAGTCCTTACAATCCGTACTGCTTCTATCTGTAACCGTGTGCTTCCGCGCAGGGTCAATGAAGGCAGCAACGTGAGATGGCATGTTCCGATAATAAGATTGTCTAATTCAACAATCATCAGAGCATTATTAGGATCAGCTACAATTTTTTGAAACGCTTTTTCATAACATGGTTCAGGAACTTCACTCGATGATTCCCTTGTTTTCCTAAGCTCATCATCAAAGAGAAGTTTTAAAATAGCGGAAAGATCCCGATGTTCCGCACGACGGAAAATAAATTGCTCACATTCATTGTTCATGATGAAGCTCCATGAAACTCATTTCACCAAATAAAAACTTCCTCGATAGAACTGGCATCGATGAGCTTTTCACCCCAAAGAGAAAGTGATTCACTATTAGCTTCCTCAATAAGCTGAAAATGATTGGAAGTGATTTGATTTGGAAAACGTCGTTCTAATTGCTTGCGAAGCAAAGAACGTAATTTTTGCATGCCTTCCTGCCTGCCTTCCTGCCTACCTTCTTGTCTACCTTCTTGTCTGCCTTCTTCAACAAATGCTTCTGCGAGAGTCATAATATTTTTTTGAGTTGATGGTGATAAATGTCTTTTAAATTCGTTTAAGATTCCATGTTTGGAAAGATTATCTTTAGTTGTTTGAAAAACGTATTCAGCACTTTCGCGTAGTAGCTCCATCTCCTTCATTTTATCAGCCTGCTGCAACAAATCGCCAATATTTCGAATGAGTGCAATTGTATCACGCGCAAAAGCATGTTTCAAGAGCATCTCCATGATACCAAGCAATGATTCTTTTTTTAAATCATCGTCAGAAAGTTGAGTGAGGTCGATAAGTTGGAAAGGTTTTAAAAAAATAGTGCGAGCAAGAACTGGATCTTGGAAAAGTTCAAAAATATCGGTCGTATAACGATAAGGCTCAGAGCCATTATAGAGCACCGCTGGATACACTAAAGGGAAAGAACCATCTCCATTTTCTTGTAAATGTTTTCGGACAATTTTACAGGCGTACTCGAGCATTCGTAGCGGCATCAAGCGCTCCGGCTTCCGCTGATGTTCAACAAGAAGATAGATGTACCCGGGAGTCCCTTGAAATGTTACTTTGAAAAGAAGATCAGTTTTCCATTCCTGCAAATCTTCAATGAAGTTTCCAGGCATGAGTTGTAATGAGTTTTTATCGATCTTGGCAGCGATGTGTGTAAGAATATGTTTTTCAATAAACTGCAGAGCAACTCGGGGATTGCTCATTGAAGCTCTAAAAAAGCGATCGTGGGGATTTTGGATGGTAGAAGGCATGAGTTTTTGCGTGAGTCATCCTCTCTAGCAAAAAGCCAGCTGAAAACCAAGCTCTAACTTAAAATAATGGCATTGCATATACCAAAAATGTATTTCTAGAACAAAATCCATCTTTAAAACAGAAATGGTCACTCAAGCATAAAAAAAGCCGCACCTCAAAAGATGCGGCTTTTTCATAAAAACAATATCAGTAAATCCTAATTACTTTCGTTAACAGTACTAGTTTCTGGATCTGAACAATCATTATAACCACTACCACTGTAGTCACCCCATTGATTATTGTCAGAGTTGATAGAACTATAGTTGTAAGGCAATTCTTCCTCTTTGTTATCAAGAGCAACCCAGAGTGCTAAAGAAAAAATATTTCTCTTGGTTGGACCTCCATCAATCGTCCCATCATGTGCTTCTTCTTTAATCCAAACGTACTCGGCTTGCTTCCGTTTTCCTTGGTGAAGTAAATCGTAATGGATGCCATATAACTCATCATCATTATTATCGGCATTATAGACCAAGTTGGATTGATCAATCTCTGCTTTAGAAAGAAAACCATACTGCAAATTAATGAGAAGATACTTGTTAGTTCCTCCAGCATCACTATGGAAATAATATTTGCTTGAACCATATTTTTTGCCAGTGACAACTTCGGTGACCTTGTCACCAGTTGACTTTTTATCTAAGCACTTGAGGTACCCAACCACCTGATGTTTCTTGCCAGGACGAACCACATAGTGATGTTTGTATTTTACATAGGCCACTTTTCCAGTGATGAGGTCGTAGACATTTTCTGTCTTAAATCTATCATCAATGTAAGAACCTACTTTAGCTGTGTAGAGCTGAAAGTAGTCTTCAAATCCCTCATTTAAGGTGAGCAGATTAAGAATATCACGTACCAATTCTGATGTTAAAGGAAAAGCTATTGATCCATCTGTTGGAGGCTCATCTTCTAAAGATAAGAAATCCTGAACTGAAGCAGAGAAAGCTTGCAGTTTCTGATCTGTGAGAGGGGCTTTTTGTTCTTCTTGCTGTGGCGTATCCTTTGCGCTCACAAAAAAAGGAGTGAACAAGCTGGATGTGAAGAGAACAAAGAATAATTTTAAAAAAAGAGGTTTTGTTATTTTCATAAGAGGGATGTTTATAACACAAAATGATAAGACTTCAAATAAATTGTGAGCCAGCCTGGATATTTTATTACTTGTATCCCTTCCATTTGACTTGCTTGCTCCTGCCCGGCTCACACTTCGAGCTGCCTTTGGCAAGTCTATCCAGCGGCCTCCTGGCACGTTGTATTCTGTGAATTTCTTCACGTTTTTCAATTCGTCTTTAACACCTGAATAAAGGCCTCCTGAGGGATATTGACTGTTCCAATCGATTTCATCCGTTTTTTTCCCTCTTTCTGTTTTTCGAGGAGTTTGCGTTTGCGGGTGATATCGCCGCCGTAGCATTTGGCGATCACGTTTTTGCGCATCGCACTCACGCTTTCACGTGCGACAATTTTCCCACCAATCGTGGCCTGGATTGCGACTTGATAGAGTTGGACTGGAATCACCTCTTTGAGCTTGGTAGCAAGCGCCCTTCCGCGTGACTCGGCTTTATCACGATGCACGATGCTGGAAAAAGCATCCACCGGATCGCCATTGACGAGCATCTCCAGTTTGACCAGCTTTTCAGCACGATACCCAGCCGGCTCGTAATCCATCGATCCATAGCCGCGTGTGACTGATTTTATCTTGTCATGAAAGTCGACCAAGATTTCGTTGAGTGGCAGGGTAGCTGTGATCATCACCCTACGTGTATCGACCGAATCCGTGCTCTCGACCACCCCTCGCTTCTCCATCATGATCTGCATAATGTCACCGATGTTTTCATTAGGAATCATGACTACGCATTTGACAATCGGCTCTCGAATCTCTTTGACGACGCTCATGTCGGGAAGATTCGCAGGATTATCGACGAGTAAAAGTTCCCCGTTGGTCTTCTCCACTTCGTAGACAACACTCGGATAGGTCGCAATAATGTCCATGTTGTATTCGCGACGAAGGCGTTCTTGAATAATTTCCATATGCAGCAACCCCAGGAAGCCGCAACGAAATCCAAAACCGAGCGCAACCGAGCTTTCAGATTGAAAGACAAAAGCAGCATCGTTGAGCTGCAGCTTGGACATGGCCATTTTCAGCGGCTCGAGATCGGCCGTGTTGATCGGATAAATGCCGCTATAGACCATGGGCTGGACTTCTTTAAAACCAGGAAGCGGTTCAGTAGCAGGGTGACGTGCATCGGTTAAGGTATCCCCAATCTTCATCTCGGCAGTGGTTTTAATGTTGCCGATGAAATAGCCCACATCGCCTGCCTTCATTGAAGCCGTGGCGCTCATCTTCGGGGTAAAAATCCCTACCTCCTTCGTCTCATACGATTGGTGTGTCGACATGAGGCGCACTTGCTGACCTGGCTTGAGATTGCCAGAAAAAACACGGATATATCCAACCACGCCCCGATAAATATCAAAGAGAGAATCGAAAACCAGAGCTCGCAACGTACCATCCCCTTCCGGTGGCGGTGGAATGCGTGTCACAACAGCTTCTAAAATTTCTTCGATCCCAATCCCTGCCTTAGCACTCGCTTCAATCGCTTCATCCCCAGGGATGGCCAAAATCTCTTCCATCTGTTTTTTTACATTAGGAAGATCGGCATTAGGCAAATCAATTTTATTAATGACAGGAATGACCGTGAGACCTTGCTGCAAAGCCAAATGGACATTGGCAAGTGTTTGGGCCTCGACTCCTTGAGCAGCATCGATAATGAGAAGAGCACCTTCACATGCTGCAAGACTCCGTGAAACTTCATAGGTAAAATCGACATGACCCGGAGTATCCATGAGGTTCAGCAAATAGGTTTCCCCACTACGTGCTTTGTACTGCATAGTCACGGGATGTGATTTAATCGTAATTCCCCTTTCCCGCTCGAGGTCCATGGAATCAAGAAGCTGGTCTTGCTGATCCCGCTTGGCAATGGTTCCCGTGAATTCTAAAAGACGATCCGAGAGGGTTGTTTTGCCATGATCAATATGGGCAATAATACAAAAATTACGAGTATGGGAGGCAGGCATGAGAGAGGAATTGTGAAAACAATTCCGTAAAGAGTAGCGAGTAAAGGGTAACGAGTCCAGAGACACCTTTTTGAAAAAGGGATTTTTTCTTTTTCGAATGTATGATAAAATATTTGCAGTATCACACAAAAATATTACTCTTCTCCAATGCAACCGATAGCAACATCACCAGTGCTTAGAAGAAAGTCATCTCGTCGCGACACACTCTCTCATTCTAAAAAGACCCGCCTCCGTTCTTCTACAAAAAAAACAACCGCTGGACGCTATGTGACTATCTATCTTTCTAACAGGCTTGCTTCGCATTATGAAGATCAAGCAATCATGCTCAACACAACTGTTGGGAAATTGCTTAAAAAACAGATTGAAGCTAAGCCTGCCACTGTTTTTGATGCACTCAAAGATTTAATAGAAGATACAGGAAGTGGTCCTGCCGATCTTAGCACAAACCCTGCCTATTTTGAAGGTTTCGGTGAAGATAT
Source organism: Chthoniobacterales bacterium (assembly GCA_049314455.1). Taxonomy (GTDB): domain Bacteria; phylum Verrucomicrobiota; class Verrucomicrobiia; order Chthoniobacterales; family UBA6821; genus CAIWMF01. The sequence goes on along the minus strand of JBMOFC010000036.1, from coordinate 9,039 downwards.
TAAACCTGTACCGTTCAAAAAGTGACCATTATAGCTGATACAGGACCTCTCTCCGCTCTCTTTAATGAACGAGATCGGTGGCATTCATGGGCGGTAGAAACAAGTCAACAGGCTACGCAGCCTTTTGTGATTTGCGAAGCGGTTATTACTGAAACTTTTTTCCTTCTACGACACTCTCCAAAAAGCACAAAAAGATTTACAGAGGCCTTACAACGTCCTGAGGCCTTTAGAATGCCATGGTCCTTTGAGCAGCATCACACTGAAGTGATGAATCTCTATTCAAAATATAGCGATGTCCCAAGTAGTTTCGTTGATATGTGTATCTTGCATATGGCATCAACTATGAAATCTCCTATAGTTTGGACAACCGATCATCATTTTCAAATCTACCGACTTCGAGGAAAAGAAAAAGTGCCAACGATTACTCCGGAATAGGTTTTCAAGTTTATGTTTTTTACCCCACGCTATCTCAAACGGGCTCGCGAATTTCGTGTCGCCGCCTACAAGCTATTTCACTATCACTGCGATCTCTGGAGTAAGGACCAAGAGGCTCAAGCCCGTCACGCCTTACACGAGCTAGATGAGGCTCTGAGGCTTAAAAAAACAGAACCTTTGGCACGTGCTCAAAAAACCCTAGAAAACCTTTTCACAACGCTCATCCCTCCACGTCGTTATCAGGCACTCGCTGAGAATGTGGAGTCGATCGTAATTGCTATCGTCTTAGCTGTAGGATTCCAGGCTTATCTTCTCAAACCATTTCGCATTCCCACAGGATCGATGCAACCTACTCTTTACGGAATGACAGGACATTCAGAAATGACACCTCCGCCTTCACCGCTGAAGCGAGTCTTCGATTTTGTACGCTTAGGACGTAGCTACATCAGCCTCAAAGCAGCCCATGAAGAAGAAATTTTAAGCTTAGAAGAAAAAACCATTCTTAATTTTTTCACCGTTACCACCATCACTACCTCGCAAGGAAGCTACTCTCTCTTTGCACCACGTGATGTTGCCATTCGTGATTTCAATCTCCGTCCTGGTCGCATTCTCTCACCTGGCGAAATCATGGCTCAAGGATATGTACAAGCGGGTGATCAAATTTTTTGTGATCGCATCAGTTATGCTTTCCGTAAGCCGAGGGCTGACGATGTCTTTGTTTTTGTCACATCAGGAATCAGAGGCATTGAAATGAGGCTTGATCCTGCACTCGGCTCTCAATGTTATGTCAAACGCCTTGCAGGCCTTCCTGGAGAGACGCTTCGTATTGATCCCCCTCGCCTCTTTATTGATGGGAGCATTCCAACGCAACCTGGTTTCTTAAGAGTGATGTCATCTAGGAATGACTATCGCGGTTATTCAAATGGAACATCCCGTGGAGACTCTGCTCCTTATTTAGGATCACCCGACGAAACCTTTACAGTGCCCCCTGAAAGTTTTTTTGCGCTAGGAGATAACAGCTACAACTCAAGTGACAGTCGCTATTGGGGAGTTGTTCCTGAAAAAAATGTGATTGGACGTGCTTTCTTTGTCTACTGGCCATTCTCGAGCCGATGGGGAGTCATTCATTGATCATGGTCATGATTCATGGAGTGTTGAAGTATGAGCAATCAAGGATATCACATCACTCGTGAGGTTCGGCCGAGATTCTCCTGCGTCGTGTTGAAGTAATTGCAGCAGAGAAAGCAAATCCAGGAGCTTAGCCTTCAATTTCCATGTGGATGGAAGCATTTCTCCTGTTGTCTCAACACCTTTGATAAATCCTTCTTCGTAGCATGAAGGTAATTTGTGAGCGTAGCGCAAAAAAAGCCCCATATCCCAAAAATAGCTACCGGCGAAAGAAAACTCCCAATCTAAAATAGCAACCACCTTCCATTTTCCTTCAGTTTTTTTTACCATCATATTTGATGGATCAAAATCACCATGTGTTAAATTGGCCCCTTGTTCACTAGGGAATAAAGCACTATAGCGGTCCACCCACATTGAGATACTCTTATACAGTTCAACTCCTAGAATTTCTTGAACAATGGGATCTTGGAGCAAATCAAAAACAAAAGGTTTATATTTTTCGGATTCATAAAAAGGTCGAATCGTTAACCCCTCTTGAAAAAAACCACTTTTAGGAAACGTAATTGCTCGCAGACGACTAAGATACGTTCCTGCATCAAAGGCACAGTCATAAATTTCATTTTCTTCACTTGATACAATAGCATCACGCATCAACACGCCCTCGATCCACTCCATAATAGCATACGGATAATCGATCGAGGTGCAGCTTGCATCTTCATAATAAATTTTAGGAACAGGTATTTCTTTCTCTTCAAGAAGACGGTGTAATGCAACCTCACGTAGTAACGAAAACTTTTCTCGAGTGTAGAGACGTAGTACTACAGGAGCTTTGTCCTTTTTAAAACTCACTTTGTAATTGGTATTAGCACACCCATCGGAGAGCAATGTCACAGTGTCGAAAGCCTCCGTGGAATAAGGAGCCATGAGTCTTTTAATCGACTCGTCTTTCAAAACAACATGATTGTTAAGTCGTTCCCACTGACTTTTGAGAATAGGGTTATTCATGACAAAATTAAGACCATTTCAAAACATCATAGAACTCCTCTATTCCAATCTCATCAAGAAAATCCTCATCGTGAGAAATCACAATCATCGCTCCTGGATAATTTTTAAGAACAGTAATCACATGCTTTCGTGTTTCTAAGTCCAAATTGTTGGTCACTTCATCAAGAAGAAGAAGTTGTGGTGTTTTTGCAGCAATGTGAGCGAGCGAGAGCCGTGCACTCTCTCCACCAGAGAGTTGATAAATAGGTCGCTGTACTTCTTCGTTTTTTCGAAAAAGAAAAGTGTTCAAATGACGTCGCAGCTCTCCATCAGGCCATGGAACTAATTCCGCTAGCGACCTCAACACAGTCTTTTTAGAGTCAAGCGTTGCGTAATGTTGATCGAGATAACCCATTTCTTTTGAATTTGGAACATACCAATCACCACGCTTGATAACGGATTCATCACCCAGTAGTGCTTTGACTAAAGTTGATTTGCCACTCCCGTTTTTTCCAATCAAGGCGATGCGGCTTTTAGACATCACAGAAAAATAGATACTGGATAAAAGTGGTTTCTCTTTTTGATAACTTACTGAGCCAGCATTGACGGAAACCATGACTCGATCTTCAATTTCTGAACTCTTTAAAGAAAATTGAGAAACAATAATTTCGGGCAAGTAAAGCTCTGAGAGTTGTTCTAGCAAATGATCTCTCGTTGTTCTAATCGCTTTTTTATTTTTGTTATGAGTCATCTCTCCCTTTCCCTGAGCGGCTCTCAAAGCGATAGTATCACCAGCATATTTTTTCTCACCGTAAGCCTTTCGCTTACTAGCACGCTCCTGCTCCTTCATTAAAGCATGATGGGTGGCTTTTCGCTCTCGATCTAGCCTGGAAATTCGCTCTTCCAAAAGACGACGTTGTGTTTGTAGCTCACGCATGTAATCGTCATAGCTTCCTGAAAAAATCGTTATTTTTTCATCATGAAGATGCCACAAAGTGTCCACAGTACTGCGTAACAATGCTGGATCGTGTGAAGCAACAAGAAGTGTTCCTTGATATTCTCCTAACAAGCGCAAGAGGTATTCTCGATGGTGGCGATCAAGATGATTGGTTGGTTCATCCAGCAACAAGAGATGAGGATCGAGCCTCAAAGCCCCTTCCAAAGACTGAATCAGACGCTCTCCACCACTGAGTGATGCAACATCTCCAATAACCTGAGGCACATGAGCGATAACAAAATTATCAGGAATATGAATGGTGCCACTCGTCGGCTCGAAATTACAGTGAAGCATTTTGAGGAGCGTCGATTTACCACTCCCGTTACGACCAATGAGTGCAATACGGCTTCCATAAGAAATAGAAGCATGAAAACTTTCGAAGCAAGTCTTCTCTCTAAAAGAAAGACTGACATTGTGAAACTGAATTGGGGACATAAATAAATCTCTTGAATTGTTAAAAGGGACAACATCTACCTCAACGAAGCGTTGGTGATGTTGCTGGATCGGTCTTCAGCCCTTTTACAAGGGCTACTTCAAGGGATATTTTTCATGTTTTTATCAAGCAATGTTCGACTGTGGTGATGCTTTGCCGAGTCGAAAAAGTGAAATTAATAAATTTTTTGAAAAAGTCAATCGGCCTGTTTAATTGACTTTTTTTTAAATCGACCCAATACGAACAGGAACAAGCCCAAATGAAGAAGCAGCCTCAGATTGATGGCTATCGTGGGTATAAATTTGATGCATCCGATGCTGCATGGCAGTAACTAAATGAAGACAATCAGAACTACGTAAGAAAATTTTCTCTGATAAGGTTGAAAATATTTTGATGGCTTGCTCCAAAATAGCACTCTCTAAAGGCACCCATTTCCAATAATCATCGGCATCATCACGAGTGAACTGCTGGATCACAGTAAGAAATTCTTCTCGATTCCACTTTCCTTCTCGCAAGCGCCGATGAAAAACTCCCATGAGTTCTATGCGTGCAAGTTCAGAAAAAACAACCTGATCTTCTTGATCGAACAGCAATCTCACCTCTGCTGACTCCCGTTCTGAAACGTAATATTTTGCTAACGTGGAAGTGTCGCAAAAAATCATATCGTATTATTATCGGTCTCCTCGAACTGCATCGAGATCTTCCAAAACATCATGAGAACAGGACTGCTTCATGAATTTAGCATAAGCTGGCAGAAGAGTACGCTTACGCGTTTTTTTCTGAAAAAAATCTACCGATACTAACATCGCTACCGATTTACCACGATCAGTGATCGTGATAGGGTGACGACTCTTGCTAACACGTCGTACTTGTTGGCCTGTATTGGCGTGAAGTTCTTTGATGTTGAGGGTGTTAAGTGCGGCAATCATGGTGTCACTGTGTCACATTTTTGCGTGCCATCAAGAAAAAAAAGAGAAAATTTAGAAGACATCATCTTTTTTATTAAGATTTGAGGATGATGTTTTGTTGCCTCAAACTCAATGACATTGTGATCAACAAGACCCTGCACAGAAAATGGATCTTGTTTTAAAAGAGCTTCTAATTGCTCTCGATTTTCTAATTGGGAAATAATCACTCCTCCTGTTCTAGGATTCATCGGACCTGACAAGAGGAAAAAATCATTCTTGTAGCCTTGATCTAACCATGCTCTGTGCTCGGTTAGATGTTTTTCAATTTCTTCAATGGGCTTTTTATAGGTAAGTAGGATAACGAACATAGTGAAAGAATCTATCTCACCCCACCCCATGAGATCCCTCCATCGACAGTAATCACGCTGCCCGTCAGATAGGGAGAGGCCTTGTTAGAAGCAAGATAAAGAATGGTTCCATCCAGATCGCTTGGTTGCCCTATAAAATGCAATGGAATGAGTCGCTTTATTTCAGCTCGCTGCTCTTCAGTCTGAAGCTTGTATTCCGTAGCAGGGGTCTGAAAAAGACCAGGAACAATACAGTTGATTCGAATCCCTACATCACCCAGTTCTCCCACCAGTGCCTTGGTCATTTGAATAATAGCGGCTTTGGAAGCACAATAGTTGGCTCGCTCAGGCTGGAGGCAATGAGCTCCATTCACGCTGCTGATATTGATAATAGAACCGGTAATGCCATGCTGCCTCATGTGTGTTGCAACGTGCTGGATCATCCTCCACGTGCCGAAAGCATTGGTCTCAAAGAGTGATTCAAAATCACCCTCAAGATCTTCTTCGAAAACGGGAGTCGGTTGATAAATACCAGCAGCATTAATACAAATATCAAGTCGCTCTTCACGTTCCTCAAGCGCTTCGAAAGCCTGTTGCACAGAATTTTTATTAGCGATATCAAGCTGCAATGGCACTGCATTCTCGATCTCCTGAACCAAGATTTCTAATTTTTCCAAATTCCGTGCCGCCATGATCACGCGTGCTCCCGCTTGAGAGAGGCAGCGTGCGAAGCGCTCGCCAAGCCCACTAGATGCACCGGTTACAAGAGCCGTTTTTCCTGTTAAATCAAAAAGCGTTAATAAATGATTCATCGGACGAGAATAGTTAGTACTATTTTTCTTCCCAATCATTTTTTTCTTAATGTCATTTTTTTTTAAATCTTCTCAGCGTCTTTACCCATGGTCTGTTGCCTGCATGCTCTGGTTTATCGGATTTCTCAATTTTGCTGATCGTCAAGTTATCTACAGCATCTTTCCACTGTTAGAGAAAGAGTTTTATTTTTCAAAATTCCAGCTTGGGCTCATTGGCTCTGCTTTTCTTTGGGTCTATGCAGTATTCGGAATCTTTGCAGGAATATTTAGCGACCGCTACTGCAGAAAAACGACCATCATCGGTGGATGCTTTTTTTGGAGTCTCATGACTTGGGGGACCGCATGGTGTTCTCAATTTTGGCAATTTGTTATCGTTCGAGGCGTTGATGGTATCGGAGAAGCTTTTTATCTTCCTGCAGCAATGTCGTTGCTTGCTGATTATCATGGGACCAAAACACGTTCGACTGCTTTTTCATTCCACTTTTCGGGAATCTTCTTGGGTATTATTGCTGGCAGCTCGCTAGGAGCTTTCTTAGCACAACACTTTGGATGGCGTTTCCCGTTTTATTTTTTTGGAGGACTCGGCATTCTTCTCTCTTTTATTTTTTCTAAATGGTTGCGAGAGCCAAAACGTGGAGCTTCAGAACAAGAAACATCTGAGCAGATCACTCTTGTTGCTCATAAGGAAAATCAGCACTTAAAACCAATCTTAGAGATAATAACTCATCTCTGCCACCGTCCTGAAGCTCTTTTATTAATGCTCGCTTTTGGGAGCGAAAGCATCGTTTCGTATGCTTTCTTCACATGGCTTCCTACTTTTTTCTATGAAAAATTTCACCTTAGCCTTACGGAATCTGGATTTTCAGCAGCCCTCTACCTGCAACTTGGATGCATTGTAGGAACGCTGTTCTTTGGAAAAATCACGGATCGCTTTCTATCCAACATGCCAGGAGGCCGTCTGATTTCACAAATAATTGGTCTCATCCTTGGACTCTTTTTTATCCTCTTCATTGGAAGAGCTGCCAATGTAAATATCCTCATCGCTGCTCTTTTTTGTTTTGGTTTTGGCAAAGGTGGCTACATAGGAGGAATATTTCCAGCCCTCTATGAAACCGTTCCTCTAAAACAGCGTGGTTCTGCTTCTGGCTTCAATAGCTTTATCGGATCGATCGCAGGAGGATTAGGACCTACCATCATTGGAGCCATCATGACCTTTGGAAAAACAGGTACCACCATGGAACGGATGAGTCATGCACTTTCTTGGAGTGCTTTTTTTTATCTCTTAGCGATCTGTTTTCTGATTGGGGCTTTTGTGCTGAATCGGAGAAAAAAAAAGCTCTATGGCTGCAGTCGCTGATAATACCAAACACCATCCCTCAGATCATACCTCAAGCGTTGATGAAATCGGTCTTTGCTTCCATGCCAGAACTCGATCACTTCTACAGTAAGATGGTAGGCATGCCACTTGGCAGGTCGCACAATTCTTTCTTCCGATTCAATGAGTTTGCGTACTTGTTCACGTAGAGCAGCTTCATTTTTTAATGAGGAACTTTGTTGTGAAATGGCAGCTACAGCCTGTGCCTCACGAGGCCGCGCTTGGAAGATTGCGTCTGAATGCTTGTCAGAAAGTTGCTTTGCCGTGCCCTGGAAATTAATTTGTTGAACAGTTTCACGCCACCACAACGTCCCAGCAGCCCAAGAGTTCTGCAACAGATCTTGCCCCTTAGCGCTCTCCTCACCTGTTGAAAAGGTCACCCCCTTCTCATCAACGTCTTTTAGGAGGAGAACTCGAGATGAAGGTCTCTGCTTACGATCTACTGTTGCAAGAACCATACCTCTTGGTTCGCTAACCTCGATTTCATCAGCTTTTAAAAGCCATCGCTGAAAAAGAAGCATCGGATTTTCTGGTGGAGAATCAAAGCCTGGATCTACAAGAGAAGAATTACCTGTGAGCGTCATATTATTATGCTCTAAAATATCTATTTTGCTTCATCACATTGACTCCATACCACCCCCAATAGACACGATGGTACTGGATGAGACCATTTTTTAATTCCATCACCTCCACAAAGTCCATTTGCTCGCCTTCAGGCGTTCCTCGAGGATATTCCCAGATGAGCGTTTCTCCATCGGTAAAATATTTCTTTTTATAGTAACCACGCACTAATGGTTTCCGAGCTGCTACCATTTGCAGAATATTTTTTAAGGCTTCATGACCTCGACACATTCCAGATTGTTGATTGAGTAAATGAGCAATGAGTGGACTTTCCACAACAGCATCTGGAGCATACAGGACTAGGAGCCGCTCCACATCATTATTTTTTAGAGCTTCATTCCATTCAACAAGGATACGCTCTGCATGCCTTTTAGATTCTTCATTCATTTTCTTTGTGCTCTACATGGTTAGTTTTATTTTTCTAAAAAATAATTAATTTATCTCCCTCCCCCATCGCATCAGCAGATTCTTCAAAGGCGTGACATTTTTTGAGTTTTTCAACAGCTTTTTTATAATTAGAAAAGTGAATCCTACTCACAAACCGTTGAGCATATTTCATGACGGAAATCAAAGGAGTGCTTCTTTGATGATGCGTTAAGGCACGAAGTGATTGTAGATACTCCATACGATAAACATTGGGAATTATAATCCGCTCTTGATTTTTTTGATGCAGTTCAGCGTTCATCATAATTCTAGAAATCGGTCGATTCCCATCAGAAAAAGGATGTATCTCGGCAATAAGAAACATCACATAGATGGCTCGTGCCATAGGATGTTGGAGCTTTTCAAACAATTGAAATCCACGCTCAAGAGTTCCTAAAAAAAGTTCTGGAGCGACGAAGCGCGATTCTCCAGCACGATGATGATGTTGCTTGAACTGGCCTGGTTGCTTCTCTGGTCTGCTTTTAAGAATGATCGAGTGACGATAGAGCATTTTAAAAAACTCTGTAGCCGCGCCTTGTGGTGTCACTCCGAACGTCATCCCCGCGAAGGCGGGGA
>JBMOFC010000035.1:0-20658 GCA_049314455.1 Chthoniobacterales bacterium | reverse complement strand
GACGTTCGGAGTGACACCACAAGGCGCGGCTACAGAATTTTTTAAAATGCTCTAGCGGCAGTCTATCCCTCGGCCTCCCGGACACTGATATTTTTCACTTCAACTTGTACCCATTATTGTAAACGAGTATGTTTTTCTATACAGTAAGAGCTTGAGGACGAGGTTTGCTTGTTACCTCTTTAAGAGTTCCAATGCTTTTTTGTAAGGCCAAAATAATACCAGCATCTCTACTCAACATAATCTTGACTTGTCCACTTCGATTCTTAGATGTGTTAACATTCATATCATTTAGAATAGATAAAACATTTAATCTCCCAACATCTAAGATACTTGCTCGTAATGCATCAAGCGACTCCTCATTACTATAGGTCGCTGTGCTTAATGGCTTCGCTGGCTCTGGTGTTGGTGTTGGTGTCGGTGTTGGCGCTGGTGTCGGTGTTGGCTCTGGTGTTGGCTCTGGTGTTGGTAATACCTCCTTATTATGAATGGCGTACACTTCTAATCCCTTCCTCATCACATTATGTCTTGAATCACGTCCAACGATGTTAGCGCGAGTCCCTGTCACAGGATTTTTATGGTGAGTAAGAGGGTGATTGTTGCGCCCAATATTACGCAGATCAACACCTGGTTTCAAAAGTTCTGCTATTTGGCCCAACCTAGAACCTTCTTCCCTCGTTGTACTGTGAACATGATGGATAAGCAATTTTTCTTGCTTGTTAGTATTTAATCCATGAGCGTTTGTTCCTTCTTCTGTTTGACCCATTTCTTCTCTTTGAGGATTGAGTCCAGAATTCATTGAAGAAACACTGTACCGCGTGCTCAATGCTGTACTAGCAACATGGCTTGGAATCTGACTTTGAGTTGAAGAGTCTAGCTCCTGCTGATAATCAGTGGTCTCTGCTGCATTAGGTGCTCCAGGATTATAATATTCATCATCTTTGTCTTTTTCAAACTGAAGATAGAGATCAATAATTTCTAATATCTGAGACGCTGCCGTAGGATTTGCTGCCGACGTTGACGTTTCACTCGCAGTAGAACTTTCGGATAAATTTTGAGCTAATGAGGAAAGTTCGGTGATGTCTTGTGCAGTAATGGAGGTTAGCTGCGGCTCGTCAAGTTGAGCAGCAGAACTGTTGTAGCCGTCCTTCAGCGAAGCAGATATATTGGGTGCAGTCTTGAGAAGTGGCGTGGGTTGAACAGACGCCGTCGACTGCAGACCCTCGTCGGTCGAGACATCATCTTGACGATGTCCATCCTGGATAGAAGTGCTGTATGTTGTTGTTTGAGGAGAAGAAATAGAAAGGTTATCACTCATAATATTATTTCAGGACTTGGTTATTAGACAGATAGCTCTCCAAAGCTTGAAGTAAGGATAATGCTCGTGATTCCACTTCCTTTTTATCCTCCCTATTCTCACAAAGCTGCAACGCCTTCTGAGCAGAATCCAAGGCTGCGGGCAAATTCATGATATCAATGAAAGAATGAGCTGCATATAATCTTGGTTCTGGACTGAGCGGCTCCTGTAAAGAGGCTATCAAAAAAGCTGCAATCGCAGCATTATAATCTTTTATATTTTGATTAGCCCCACCAAGAGCAATCCAATTTCTAGTTCGTTGTGGCTCATAAATGCAGAGCAATCGAAAAAGATCAGCTGCTTTTTCAAAATTATCTGTGTTGTAGAGCTCGAAGCCAAGTGTGTATAGGGCTTCTAGCTGGCGCTCGGTAACATTCACTTTCTGAGGAAGTGTTTCTTGATGTTCTAAATCATGAGAAGAGTTACTGGAAGGTTCCTCTGCCAATATTCTAGAAGACATAAAAATAAAAGGTTTTCTTCAACAATGCCTAAAACGACACGTTCTGCTTTATGATCGAAACAATGGTACTTGTCCAGTATTTATGTTTTATTATGTTTTCTGTAACGAAGGTACTAGTTGACGAACTGCTTCCACGACTTCTTCCGGCGTAATTCTGAGCATCACCTGACATCGATCTATTGGCTTCTCCGTGGGTGGACAAATATGAGGCATTTGAATAGCATTCCAATGACAAGGAGAAAGAGGACATGCTTCTTTATGATGAATCGGATAATGATTGGGATAATATTTCACACGCGCTCCTGGTCCGTAAGGTCCCCATAAGCCGACACAAGGACGCTCTAAAACCCCTGCCACGTGCACGAGCATAGAATCCGGGGAGACACAAATCTCTGCTCGTTGAATAAGGAGCCATAAAAGTCGAGGTCGGTCAAAAGAACGGAACTCTGCATTGGGTAGCCCAAGAGGAGAAAGCCAATAGTCTGATGATTCCAAGGGTCCATAAACACCTATCCAATAAATTTCCGGAAATGCCTCAGCGAGCGCTTTGAATACTGCTCGACTTTGTTCAGGACCAAAAGAACGTATTTGCTGAGAACATGCTATTTGATAAAAACCAAGGCGTCGATTGGGATAGAGTGCACTAGAAATTCCCATTTCCATTTTAGTAAAGCGAGGAGCAATCCGTTTTTCTTCATCCGGAATCGAGGCAGGATCAATCCCACATAGTTGCAACATGAGATCGATAGGTTGCATTTGACCATCGTGCGCATAACCATTGGAAATGTATTCCAAATTGAGATGGTAATCGAAATTTTCTAGCACAGACCAGTAGCAGGGTAAAATAACAATCGATTTAATCCATGGGAAACCGTACCAAAACATCGCCAAGTGGTGTTCTGAAAGGATATGAACTTCATATCCGCGGTCAGCAAGAATTTTGGATAACGGCCAAGTCATGATTTGGTCCCCCATGCCTCCAACACCGTTATAGATGAGAACTTTTCCCTTAGGACCATGCTCAGAATAGCGCATTGGCTTGAGCATCGGCTCTATTTTGGAAACTTTTTCAAAAGGAATAGAAACTTCCCACTCTTTGAGCTTATCAAATTGCTTGTCGGCGAAAAGATAACCTTTCCCGGCTTCAAAAATATCAGCACAGCCTAATTTGACATGAGCATTTTCTAACCAAAGATGTTCAGAAAAAGAAATAACGTGCATACTGTTTCATTAGAGGATGGAAGATGGAAGATAGAAGATAGAAAGTTTCTTCGCAATAATTTTAAAACCCCGAATTTCTGTTCATGTCAAAAATTCTTTTTATCGGCTTAGATGCTGCCGACTGGGAGCTTATTTCTACAAAAATAGCCGCAGGCAAATTACCACACTTAGCACGCTTGGTGGCTCATGGAGTCAGTGGCCCACTCCGATCGATCTATCCTCTTTTTTCTCCTGCTCTCTGGTCAACAATCGCAACAGGCAAGCGTCCTTACGAACATGGTATTACCGGATTTACTCTTCCTGATGATTCGGGAAAAGGCCTGCGGCCTTGCGATAGGAGATCGCGGCGTTCTCCTGCACTCTGGAATATGTTTTCTCACTATCAAAAGACTTCCAACATTGTGGGATGGTGGACGACCGCTCCTGCAGAAGAAATCCAAGGGGTGATGATCGACGAAACGTTTCGTATTGCACATCGTCCATCTCATGAACCGTGGGATATCCCTCCCAAGAGCGTCTCACCTGCATCAATAGCCACTATCGTGGCACAAGAGCGTGTGCATCCCCAGCAATTATCCGAAGCTCTCCTGCGTGCTCTTGTTCCTAAGCTCTACGAAATTGATCCCAGCGCTGATTTTAGAATAGCTGCTATTGCAAAAATCCTAGCTGAAGACCTCACCACGCTCCAAGTCACCTTACGCTTAATGTCGGAAGAACCATGGGACTTAACTGCGCCTTATCTCATAGGGCTCGACAGCCTGTCTCACTTGGCTATGTGCTACCGTCCACCTGCATTTCCGGGAGAAAAAGAACTCGATTGCGAGCTTTATGGCGAGGTAGTGGATCGAGCTTACGACCTCTATGACAGCTGGGTTGGTCAACTCGTCAAAGCCGCTGGAGAACAGGCTACCGTGGTCATCGCTTCGGATCATGGTTTCTATCACGATATCCGTAAGCCCACTTCTTTGGGCATCCAAGAGACGGCTCCTGCTATTCAGCATGCCCCAATAGGGACACTGATCATGAAAGGGCCTCACCTTCATCAAGGAATCACAATCCACCATGCTACTATTTTAGATCTCTGTCCTACTTTACTTACGCTTGCAGCACTGCCTGTGGGAAGAGACATGCCAGGAAAAGTTCTTTTAAAAGCTTTCTCCCGTAAGCCTACTATCAAAAAAATAAACTCTTGGAATCGGTATTGGAAATCGACTCCTCTCATCATAGAACCTTCTTCAGAAGACACGGCAGCTGCATTACGTCAGCTTGTCTCTCTTGGCTACCTACAAGAAATTCCATCCAATAAACAAACGGCCTTTCAAGAAGCTTGGTGCAATGAGTTGTTCCACCGTGCACTCTCTTTCCTTGATGATGAACGCTTCGATCAAGCAATTCCACTTTTAGAAAAAGCATTTTGTGCTGCACAACAAGGCCCACACACTTTTTCACGCACCGACATCTTAGCAGAGCTAGCGATGGCCTATTTTCGTTTGGGATACAAACGTCGTGCTGCTGCTTATTTTTATAAACTCGTGCGCTACCGTCGTCGTGATGCACGAGAAGCAACTCAAGAATTTTGGAAAAAAGCTGCTTCCATCACTAGCGTTACTTCACCCCCCACCTTCTCCAGCACCGAAGCGACAGAGTCATCTAAAACATCAGTAGAATTTGAACAGAAGTCTGACCTTTCTTTTGCCGAAGCTTGGGAGATACGTCACCTCATGGCCCGAGCTAATCTTGATGAAGAGGGGATGCGCTTTACTGTGACTCTGGCTCGATTTCTAGCTTACACATGTAACAAAGACTTGGCCTTACTCGTGACTTATGCCGAAGAACATCCTCAAGATCTTTTTGCACAGTTGCACGTCGGCCTTTTTGCATTAGAACATCACATGGATAAACAAGGGATCACTTCTCTGCGCCGTGTCGCCACAGCACGTCCTGAAGAAGCCACTCCCCTTGCTTTCTTGGCCAACTACTATTGTCAAAAAAATCAGTTTGCCCAAGCAGAGCAGTCTGCCCGCGAGGCCTTGCATCGAAATCCCTTGCATCGCTCTTCCTGGCTTGCATTGGCCACTACTCTTGTACATCAAGGACGCTGGAATGAGGCATCAAAAGCGGCCCGAGAGGCCATGAAGAGTCCCCTTCAACGAAGCGACGCTTACACACTCCTAGCTCATATTACACTGAAAAGAAAAAAAGATCCTGCACGTGCTACGCGTTATCATGAGCTCGCAGAAAAATCGAAATTAATTTTAAAAAAAGAAATTCCGTTATCTCTAGTTTCTCGCAAAAAAAATCAACGCCTTGAAAAAAAAACTCCCATACGCGTGGCACATCGTCGTCTCTCCAGCGTCAACGCACCTATTATTGTCACTGGCCTTCCTCGTTCTGGAACTTCCCTGATTATGCAGATGCTTGCTGCTGGTGGGATTCCCATTGATACGGATCATCATCGCCGAGCAGATATGCACAATCCCAACGGTTATTTTGAGCAAGAAAAAGTAAAAACCATCACACGCACTGCAAATTTTTTAAAGGCAGGAGCTGCTACTAAAGTCGTCATTCCACTCGTGCTGAATCTTTCGCCTCACAACGACTATTCCTTGATTTGGATTCAACGTCCTCTTGAAGAAGTCATCGAATCACAAGATCAGATGGCTGGTCTCACGACAAAAGCCTCAACACTCGAAAACGTCTATCGTCATTATGAAATAAAAACAGCAGAGCATATTCAGCATGCTAGCTGGCCTCTTTTGCAATTGGAGTATCCTTCTGTCGTGCAGCATCCCATCCAAACTGCACAAGCCATCGCTGACTTTTTAAAAAAAGATCTCAATATAGAAGCAATGGGAGCAGCTGTTGTTCCAAGTTTGTATCGGGTGAGAAGCTTCCAGTCTCCAGCCTCTAGATAGTTTGAACTTTGGTGATATAATAACGAGCCACGACACCGAGGCAGTCAACACGGCAAGGAAGATTCTCCAGTGTCATTGCTCGATTTGAATTGTAATTACTAGATGCACTTATTCGGTAAGAAATGTGATAATTCAATTCGACCGGCATATCCTCCTCACCATCTTCAGAAGAGAGGAAGCCATTCTGACTATAGTTTGCAGTTATTTTAAAACGGCGCTTGTTCTCCTTCTCGAGCACGTAGGAGTTCCTTTCTTCTTTTTTAATCAATGGAGGAAAGTATTGAAAATAAAGAAATCCTTTATGGCAATGATCACCAAATCCTAATTGCTCCCACGTGCTAGGTGACTTATCTCTCAAGCATCTCATTTCCTCAACATCGGCATACATTGTTTGATTCATCATACGTGCGATGGCGATTCCTAAGTACAATTCTTCTTGTCCTATAAACGCTGTAAATCGTTCGAGAGAATCTCGTTTTGATGATAAGGCCATGCCAGCACTCGAAATGATGGTTGAAGTTTCATCTTCTTTTAGAGCTACATCACATCTACCTATATCCTGGATCAAAGGGGTATAATAGAATTGATTTCCTTGTAATTCTGGATCCTTTGTTTCTAAAAAGATCTTGTCGAGTGGTTGATCCGCTGAAGGAAAAGGACCATTCAGTTTTATTTTTTCAAACCAAGCAAGAATAACACATTCTGTTTTTCTTTGATATTTCTCGCGTAAAAAAACTCCTCCTTCAAAATCTCCATCAACAGGAACACATACACTCCGTTCTAATAACGTATTTTCAATGAACAAAAAATCTTGTGAGTAACGAGCCTTATTGCCTCTAAGATAGGGATCCTTAAATTCTTCTTCTGCAGGAGAGATAGCCTCAAAATCAATCCAATCTGTGTGCTCGCTTAACAAACGATTATTCTCTGCATCTATCTCTTTGATATCAGGAGGGAGATCATCTTCTAAAATCAAGAAAGACATTAATAAGTTTTTTTTAAAGGAAAAATCAGTTTTAAAAGTTGCTTTGGCTCTCAACACTTGAATGATCGACTCTAACTCAGAAAGTTTACTCTCTTCCTCAGGTCTTATCTTCCTAATATAAGAAATGATTTTAGCGATTTTATTTTGCTCATGATGCTCTATCATCCCAATATTCTTTGCTATGGATTCGATACATTTTATTTTCCGCTCTTTATAGCTCTCCGGGTCACTCGAAAGTTTTTTTTGCTCCATTTCTACAGTCTGTTTTTGGGTGCTTTCTTGAGCAGGAAAAGAGCTGCCTCCTTTTGTGACACCAGAAGATACTAAAAAATGACCTTTCAGAATGGTATCATCAGGATGATCACGATTAGAAAAAAAAGCGGGTACTCCTGGATAATTTTCATGATCCACTTTCACTTTAGTCTCTCCTGTTAACAGATCTGAAATACCGAAACCCTTGGGCCACGAAAGAGAAGCAGTTCCTTTTTTTTGAACTTCTGCCGAGGAAATTGAACCGCTCACAGGTCTACCGATATCAAAACAAGAAAAATGAGGATCAATTTCCATAATGCTTCGTGAAATGTGATTACCGGACAAACTTCATCTACTTGTACGCGTAAACGAGACAGGCATCTGCCTTTGCTTTTCCTGCTGATTTTAACAATTCTAATTTTACAAAATATTTACCACTGCGAGGGGCTTTGAATCCCTCTGCAGCTCTTGCTCCGGGAACAGTGAAATTATCCTTCCATGGATCTAGTTTTAAAAGATGTCCCATTGCATCGTAGATCGTTATTTGCAACAAAGCGGCAGGAGGAGGAGCAGCAGCAATGAACCAATACTCATTTCCTTCAAAGAGTGTTACCTGTAACAGACGGGGCTCTTGGAGCGTTAAAGAAACAACCCAAGCGCCATCCCGAACCCTAAATCCATCATTGAGGGAAGCCTCTGCAAGATCGAGTGCATTCCGCTTTGCCTTAGCAATGCTTTCAGAAGACGCAGTCTCAGTAGACTGTGAATCCAAGTTTTTAGATATCTCTGCAGCTTGGTATGAAATGACTCCAGAGAAAAGCAAACAAGAGAGTAGGCAGGAAAACGTCTGTTTGGAAAGCCGATGACGGAAATTCATTTTTTTTTGTTCTTTGCGTTTCTGTTGCAGCTATTTTCCATTTTGCTCCGTTTCTGTGAACTGATAAGTACGGTGAGCTGGTGCCGGTGAAAGTGGAGAAGTATCGGAAGCACCAATATCGACGACGATCTTTTTTGCTTCCGCTTGGATGTAGCTAAGATCAGCTTTTGTTAAACCGTGGTGTTCTTTTTCCAAAAGTGTCGCCACATGCAGCAAGGTCTCTTTGACATTCAGCACCAGAGGATCATTACGCAATTTTTCAGGAAGTGATGCCAAATCCGAAGCTAAATGACGTGCCAGATCTGGCTCGTTTAAAAGAGCCGCTCCACGCTCCGAATAGTGGTTGACGATAATTTCAGAAGCAACTTCCAAACCCCGTAACCATGCACCTGCAGAGGTCAGCGTGATAAGATTACGATCTTGTTGATCCACCATGGTATTTTTGACTTCATTTTCTGTGGCTTCTAGTTCGTTACGAAGAGAGTCCCACTCATTATGATCTGCAAACTCAATGAGATTATTACCACGACTCAAAATAGTTTGGCTCACGCCAAGAGCTTTAGAGAGTGACATCATATCACGTCCAATATTTTTCACCTGCTGGCCATCCTGTGCTTCCACAGCAATGTATCCATTGGTGACAAAGACTCCAACAGCCAATGCAAGCTGAGCACGGTGTGTCGTCACTGGGGCAGTTCCCCCGCGATCTAAGGTAGTCCAATTAGGACGACTCACTTTATTAATGGCCGCAAAAATTTCCCCAGGGCACGGGATACTCATCGCATCCAAATACAGAGCTGACTGCATCTGTGCAGGAGTCAGTATGGAGGAGCTCTCTTCTTTTTTCGCAGCAAAGGTAGCACCAAGCTGACCTAGGATAAGAAAAAAGAGAATGGTTCTTTTAGAGATCAACATGGAAATTTAAAATAGCACACTTTAGAATGAACTTTAAAGTTAAAATGAAGGTAACAACGCGGCGTAGCCAGTGCAGAGAAAAATTAACCACAAAGAACACAAAGCAGCTAAAGCGGTACGCAAAGAAAACAGAGAGATAAAATTTTTTATAAAAAATTTTGAAGTTGGAAAATATGGACCTTAAGAAAAGCCTGAAACTCAAAACTTCTTGAAAACTCGTCAGCTAGAAAGCTGCTACGTTTCTTTTTATGCTCTTTATGTCATCTATCTGTTCTTTGTGTTTAATTTTTTTTTGAAAAAATGATGTTGGTACAAATGAAGTCCAAGATACGCTCCTTAACTTAACGCCATGAATACCCCCATTCCTTCTTCAACGCACAGCACTCTTCCTATAGAAGAACTGCGTGAAGCCATTGTAACAACGCTGCGTGCAGGCAATCGTCTGATTATAGAAGCTCCTACAGGCTCAGGTAAATCAACTCAAATTCCGCAGATGCTCTTGGATAGCGGCATTCTAGAGACTAAAAAAGCGATGATCTTGCAACCACGCCGTTTGGCTGCGCGCATGTTGGCAGCGCGTGTGGCCCAGGAGCGCCACACGCACCTTGGTGATGAAGTCGGCTATCGTATTCGCCATGATGAAAAATGTACCGCATCGACACGTTTGCTTTTTGTGACAGAAGGAATCCTCATGCGTCAAATGCTAACCGATCCTTATCTCGAGGGTATTAGTGCATTGCTCTTTGATGAATTTCATGAACGACATCTCTATAGCGATATTAGTTTAATGCAAGCCTTGCTGTTGCAAAAAACCAAGCGTCCCGATTTGAAAATCATTGTCATGTCGGCAACCTTAGATACATCAGCTTTGGCCACCTATTTGGAGCCATGCGAGGTGGTACGCTCTTCAGGAAGGACCCATCCTGTGACTATTGAGTATCTCACCCGTGACTCAGAAGGAGAAAAGTCCTGGGACCTCGCTGCTGAGGGTGTCCAAAAATTACTCCATTGCACCACAGGTCATCTTCTCGTCTTCATGCCTGGTGCCTATGAAATCTCCAGAACCATCTCCACCTTGCGCGCACAGCTTCCCTCGTCGATTCTTGTGTTTCCCTTGCATGGGGAACTTTCACCTGCCGATCAAGATGCTGCCGTAGCACTCACGGAGGGACGAAAAATTATCGTTGCTACCAACGTTGCCGAAACCTCCCTTACCATCGATGGGGTGACAGGAGTGATCGATGCAGGACTCGCACGGATGGCGCGGTTTGATGCACGTCGTGGGATGAATACATTGCTCATTGAAAAAATCAGCCGCGCCTCTGCCGACCAACGTGCCGGCCGTGCTGGAAGAACTGCCCCCGGTCACTGCTTTCGTCTCTGGACTGAAAGGGATCATGCACGACGCCTTCCGCGGGAAGCACCAGAAATTCAACGGGTCGATTTATCCGAGGTCTTGCTGACGCTCAAAGCAATGGATTTTTCTGAAATAGAAACTATGCCCTGGCTCGACACACCAGAAGAAGAAGCCCTCAAAAAAGCAGCTCTGCTTTTAGAAGATTTAGGAGCTCTAGATCATCATGGAAAAATCACTCCTCTTGGAAAACGGATGCTCACTTTTCCAACGCATCCTCGTTATGCGCGAATGCTACTCGCAGCAGAAGAATTTGGCTGTGTGCGTAGTGTGGCCCTTATGGCTGCCCTGACGCAATCACGCCCGCTGCTACTGCGGACCGATCGTAAGACCGAAGAAGAACGACAAGAGCTCTTCGAAGGAGGCACTTCTGATTTTCTTGTGATGTCCCGTGTCTTTTCTTGGGCACAGCGCAATGAATTTCGTACGGAGCGTTGCCGCAAATATGCCATTCATGCCGATGCAGCGCAGCAGACTGGTCGTATCTTTGAGCAATTCTGCTCCCTCGCACGTGCACAAGGACTCGATACCGAGGCCCCGCCAAGTTCCGACGAAGGACTCACAAAATGCATTCTTGTCGGCTTTGCTGATCAGGTTGCACGTCGTCGCGGTGCTGGGACAAACCTCTGCGATATTGTCCATGGACGTCGTGGCCTCTTGGTCAAAGAAAGCGCGGCAGCTTCGAGCCGACTTCTCGTTGCGGCTGAGATCACCGAGATTGGACAAGGAAGCGGCGAAGTTCGCACACAGCTCTCGATGGCCACCGCCATTGATGAGGTAATGCTTCGCGAACTTTTTCCGGAAGATTTTTGTGACAAGAGAGAATTATTTTTCGACACCTCAGTGAATCGTGTTGTTTGGAAAAAAGAAAAAGTTTATCGCGATCTCGTCCTAGAATCGATCCATCACGATGCCTCACCCTCGCTCGAAGCAAGCAATGTCCTGGCTGCAGCCCTTGCCGAAGGAGACCTTCCACTCCCAAGCTGGGAAGAGGTACTTGATGCATGGGTCGATCGACTCAGATGGTTGGCTCATTTTTATCCCGAATTAGAATTGCCCACATGGACTGAAGAAGATCGCTTACGGGCCTTAGAACGGTGGTGTGAAGGAGCCATCTCCTACCGTGAGGTCAAAGATCGCCCCGCCACTCCTGCACTTGAATTACTCCTCACTACGGCTCAACGAAGTGCTCTTGAAGAATTAGCACCCACCACGCATCAACTCCCCTCCAGGCGCAAAGCCCGCCTATGCTACAAGTCTACAGGTGAAGTCATCTTAAGCGCGACCATCCAAGAGCTTTTTGGAATTACAAAAACTCCCGTACTGGCAAGCAACCGAGCCCCAGTGACACTCGAAATTTTAGCCCCAAACAAACGGCCCATCCAAATCACTCGTGATCTGAATTCCTTTTGGAAAGAAACCTATCCCAAACTCAAAGGAGAACTCTCACGTCGCTATCCCAAGCATGAGTGGAAGTAATCGTTATCCGTTTAGGAAACGGATAGAGCTGAAGTGAAAAATACCAGTGGCCGGGAAGCCGTTGGATAAACTGCCGCTAGGCAGCCCCGAAGGGGTGAGCCGAGCGGGAGCGAGCGAGTCAATTGAAGTTGAAGCAGCAAAATAAGTTTGAGCGCTATTGGGTACCAGCCTACGCCTCCACCAAAATTTTGGGATTCTTTTTTGCGATAGAAAGGAGTTTTCTTGCAGCGCCAGAGGGTTGCCGTGTTCCATATTCCCAGCCCATAACGCTGGCTGGTTTCACCCCAAGAAAAGAGGCAAAGACGGCCTGGCTCATATTGAGTTGACTCCGGATGAAGGAAACTTCTTGAGGCTTTACCTCAGGATTGGAAGTGTGCTGAAACGTTCTTAAGGTAACTTTTTTACGTCCAGTGACAGCATCAGCAATATTCTGAGCAGCCGAGACGAAATCATCACTGCTGAACTCCATTTCATCGAGTGCCGCGAGAATTTCGGATTTCGTCTGCAATTTTTCGGAGGATGTTTTCCTCTGCGTGACTGAGATCTCTTTTTTGACTTTTTCCATAAATAATGACGAGGTAGATAGTTTCTTGTTGAGGTACGTGAAGGTAAATCACATGAGCTCCACCGCTCAGAAAACCCATTCGAGCTTTCCGAAAACCACCAGTCCCTCGAATAAAATCGCCTTGCTCGGGGTAGGCAGCCAACTCTTGTTGAAAGAGAGCATAATCACTGTCAGAAAAACGTTGAATGGCTTTCGTGAAATTAACTTCTTCAATGAACCTCATGATAAGAAAAATATATTACCATGCAATATGTTTTTTTGAGAATCTGTATTCAAAGTCATTGCCGTTAATAAAGGTTCTCAATTTGGCAGGAAGACTTATAAGCAGAAAGAAACTCCTTTGTCACGAACATGTTCAGCTTATTTTGAAAAAGTCTTCCTCCTGCTTTTATGATTTGAAATCGGCACTAAATCATGATAGAGCCCTCGTTGCTTTATGAAGCTTCGCTCTATCCAGGCTTTCTCTCTTTTAGAAATTCTTGTGGCCTTGACACTCTTTGCCGTGGTGGTGATGGCGGTTCTTGACCTCTGGCCAACGGCACTCCGTCTGACTCGAGAAGCAGAGCAGCATAGGAGTGCCATACTCCTTGCTCAGCGTATCGCAGAAACGTTGCAGGTCACTTCTCCCAATAGCATCATAGCCGTAGCACCTGACTGGAAGAGCAATCCAAGTCATTGCATCACCCTTGGTCTCAATAACTCAAGCGAGCATTACGTAGCCTACAATGGAGCAGGAGAGCCCTATCGCGAGCTTAGCACTACGGAATACCAGACTGCATTGAGAGAAAAAAATATGGTGAGCGTTGCTAAAATTTCCACCACAAACAATCCTTTCCCAAAACTAGCCAATATCTCGGTTATTGTGTCAACACCTGCAGCGCTTCCAGAGAAGCAGAGGTATCGTGTGGAGTTTGTTTTTTTAATTCAACAGCGGTAGCGAAAAACAATCCGCAAGAATGAAAGCAATGAAAGAAATAAAAAGATCCGCATTTTCCCTGCTTGAAATGCTTATCGCTATCAGCCTCTTAGCCCTGCTTATGACCTTGCTTTTCACCGTGAATAACAACGTTTGGAAACAATGGCAGCAGCTAGAACAGCAGCAAAAAAGAGCTTCGGAGGTTGGGCTTCTCTTCCAAAAAATAATACGTGATCTACGTTCGGCTGTTGTTATTCCAGGAAGCTTTTTTATCGACCTTCCGACTACTGATCCCTGCTGTAGAAACAATCTTTTTTTTCTCGCCTCCTCCTCTTTTCCCAAAACAGAAGGTGGCCTGCACGCCATCGTTTATTTTTTCGTAGAAGAAAAAAATATCCCGACGCGTTATGAGTGCTATCGCTTCATGCCTAGTCCTCAAGAAACTCATGAGGCACTTCAGAATCAAAACCTGTGCGGGCTCTTTGCAAAAGCCTCTCCGAGCAAGCTGGGTTCTTGTCAGCGGATCGCCTCTGGCATCTTAGCATGGAAGATCCAACCTGCTTGGGTTGTCGATGGAAAGATGAGTGCCACTCCTCCGCAGATATCAAAGAATGAAGCTCCTCCTAGTCTCCTTGAAATCAGCATCACAACAGGTGATGCACATGGCACTCCATTGTCTAAAGAGCCACTTACAACAAGAACATTTTCTACTGTTGTAGCGCTGCCTCCTGCTCTCTAGAGCGAATATTTCCTTAACAATCCCATGCGCTCTTCTTCTTCCGGATCAGCTCTCTTGCTGGTGCTCGTATTCATAGGCTTCCTCAGTCTGATCTTACTTGTGCTAGCCACAATGGCACAGTTTGAAAAAAAAAGAACTCGCAGCGCTACGTCTTCGTACCAGGCTATTCTTGCTGCAGAATCAGGACTCAACGCTGCGATTGCTCAACTCACTCTTGCTACAAGCATTCATCCTACATTTCTTGTGGGGGTGACGAACGCCGCCAGCACTCAAGACATTGCTCCAGTCTTGATTATCGGAGCCACTAATCTCACGAACACACAACAACTCATGCCTCTCGTTTCTGGTGATCTGGAAGCTCTTAAAAACTATCCAGCCTTAGCGGAAGGCGTCTTTGATTCGTATCTTCAAGCTCGATTAACAGAGAATCTCAATCAATCGGTTGACCTCAATGAAATAAATCATCCTATTGCAGCAACTGGAAAATATCGTGCCCCTTGGGTCACTTTTAAAAATCAACAAGGCCATCCCATCGGACGCTATGCCTATGTCACCCTGGATGAACAGGCACGACTCAACCCTCTCCTTCATCAAGGAAAGCCACGCACCGATCCGATCGACTGGGATCATGGCACTTCGGTGATTTCACCTTCTCTCCTACTTACAGAACACGAAGAAGAAAAAGCGAAAACTCTCTCTTCCTCTTTTCTCACCTTAGAAGGATGGTGCTCTATTTTTGAAAATCAGACGGCTTATGATACAAAAAAAGAATTTCTCTCATCGAGCTCAACAGCGGTTCCTGACTTGATTCCAGCAGGACTTCCAGATGAGGGTGATCCCAAATATGACCTCAATGATCTGGCGACCAATGCACTTTATGGAGCCACCCCCTCGGATCGCGCCCTGCATCTCGCTTCTATTATCGATCATCATTTTCCTCATTTTAAAGAGCGCGATCCAAGTTTAAAAAATCTTACTTCCACCGAACAACGCCGTTACCTTAATCGCCTTGCAGCCTGCATTGTGAATTATATCTCACCAGAACAAGAACCCATCTTAATTAATGGAGGAGAGCCTGCAGGAGCGGCACTCACACCGCTGGTCACCCAAACCGCAGAACGATGTCGGCTTCTGGAACGTACCAGCAATAGTGTTACGATTGAAAACCAATATTTTCTTCAACTCTGGAATCCTTATACCAGCTCGATTCCAGCCGGAGGGAAAGCGACTCTTGAAGTGAGTAATCGCCAGCAACTTCATTTTGGAACGGCTCCTACAAAAGCATTTGAAAATTATCTGCAAACGAACGTTTCTGTTTCCTCGTTATGCCCGAATGAATCGATTGTCGTTGCCTTTCCTTCGGTCACACAAACATGGAATTCTGCAACAGCCGTTCCTCATTCAGAATATCCCTACTGGCTCAAGGGCCCCGAAGGAAATACGAACCCAACACAACATCAGATGTTCACTTTTTCTTGGAATGATCATCTAGTCATGATGAGCCGTCGCCCTCCTATCGGCCCAGGGCTTGCTCAAGGCGGGTTAGAGCATGATGCACAATCTCTCACCGACACACTGAATTTTTGGCAATGCAATTTTATTCCCACAGAAGAAGATCATGCCGGTCATTTTCGTTTTGTCGGAGATCCCAGAGAGAATTATTTGAGTAACTACCTTTGGAAATCGTACTCGAGTGAAAAAAGTTATCTCACCGAAACACATTGGAAAGGAGTCATGAGTGACGTGAGCGCTGAACGTCTTTTTGATCCCATGACCTCATGGAAATACCGTGATTTTGTACCCGTCAACCCTGTTGCGGGAAATCATCCCGCCTCTCGTACCATGACTCCTGATCAAGTCCCCTCTCCCTATGTGGCATCCCGTGACGGCATTATGGCTCCCTTAGTGATGCGCCATGGCCCGATGAATTCGATTGCAGAGCTAGGCAATATCAACGATCCAGCACAGGCAGATGATCTCGGTGCTGCTCCCAACGCCGGTGCTAGCGAGAATAAAAGTAGCATCTATGCTTCTGGAGGAGGACGCACACTGCGTGTGGGACAGCCAGAATTTTCTTATTGGGATACTCCAGAAAAAAGAGCCATTGATCTCATTGATCTTTTCACCGTTACGACCACAAACAACCCCTCAGTACTGATTGAAAAAAGAGAGTCTACCACGCCTTACCCCAATAATTCTTCTTCTACCATCTGGCGAAAAGGACTCATCAACGTCAATAGCGCTTCACATCAGGTTCTCACCGCCTTGTTTTACGGTATCTCTCCGACCTCAGATCAACGTTTTACCAATTCGACCATCTCTGCAAGCACAGCAGAAGCGCTAGCCACATTTCTCGAAATACATCGTCCTTATGAAAAACTTTCCGATCTTCATGTGATCACACCACTGCTGGCTAGCGCTACAACCTATACACCTCCTCTATCGACGAATGTGATCTCGGAGGGGCCACCCTTAGCAGCTGTGTTTGACCGAGCTCGTGAAGAAGGATTTGGCAAAATGATTTCTCTTTGTACCGTTCAATCAAGAGCCTTTCGAGTTACTATTTTAGGAGAGTCGCTCAATGCTCAGGGAAAAAAGAGTGGCGAAGCTCTTCTTGAGGCCTCGGTCATACTCCTTCCTTCGCAAGAAAAAGATGGAGACGCTCCTTATCGTTCAACATTAATTCCTGTTGTACAAAAAAAAGAATGGCTTCGTTAATGGCTTTTTTAGAAATCAATACCTTTTCTTTTGCAGTACTCTAAAAATTATCTTCTAATAATTTGTTTGATTTTCGTAACTACCAACGCAGCCAATACAAATAAAAATTAACCACAAAGAACACAAAGCCGCTAAAGCGGCACACAAAGAAAACACAGAGATAAAATTTTTTTCTCTAAAATAGAACATTTTTAAATCTAGCCTCCTTCCATGTTCCATCCTTACGCCTATCTCGATCTTCGTCATACCGATCATCAGCTGCTTATCGGCAAAAGCACTCGTGTTTGGGAAATTCTCCCTAAGATTGCGGACTATCTGGAGCACCATCTTAAACCTGCAAATCACGGGATCAAGCAGGGTACTTCTTTCATTGGAAAGAATGTCTTCATTGGGAAAAACACTATTATTGAAGAAGGAGCCATGATTAAAGGCCCAGCCTGGATTGGCGAAGGATGTGAGTTACGAAAGGGATGTTACATTCGAGAGAATGTCATTGTTGGCAATAGATCTGTCATTGGCAATTCCTGCGAATTAAAAAATGCACTTCTCTTCGATGAAGTACAAGCCCCTCATTTTAACTATGTCGGTGACTCCATCCTTGGCTTTCGTGCTCATCTCGGAGCTGGTGTCATTCTCTCTAACGTTCGCTTAGATCGTCAGGAAATCATGATCAAAACAGCCACTGAAAAAATTTCTACGGGCCTGAAAAAATTTGGAGCCATCCTGGGAGATCATGTCGAAATTGGATGCAACGCCGTATTAAGCCCAGGCTCCATCATTGGGAGAGAAAGCATCATCTACCCCACTGTCTCCTGGCACGGGATCTTACCCGAGAAAAGCATTGTGAAGAAAAGAGAGAATCTTGAAATAGGCTGTAGGCTGTAGGAAATTTTGCCACTGCTTCATTTGTATCCGTTCACAGGAACGGATAAGCCTGTAGGCAAATTCACTTCGGAAGGAAGAAACAATCTTTTGAATTTAATCCGCCATACTTGATTTTTCATGAAAAATGAAATTGTGAAAACCAGCCTCCAGCCTTTCTATCTGCCTACCTCTTCGCTGCCTCAGTCGATAAAATATCGTTGATAAGATTCGCAAAATCAGCAAATCCACTGCTTGGAACAATCACGGTATTGCGCCGTCCTTGAGCTTCTTCGGTGAGGCGCAAAAACTTCCCTCGTTCATTTTCACGAATTTGAGCAGTAAAAAATTTACGCTCTACCTGAATTTCACGAGATTCAAGCGCTGGGTTGCTAGAATGGTTGCGATAGGATGGAGGATAAGAATTGTGGTAAGAATCGTCATTCATAAAGCCGTTATTTCTAAGAATCCTAAAGCAAAAAATCAAATGTTTTTCTCTGCCAACTCTTGGGGATTTTCGAGATCGAAGAGATGAACCTCAGACAGGTCTTGTGTGTACCCTTTCGAAAATATCACTTGACTGACGCGGTCCCAAAATCACCGTGCGGATTAGGCTACAGAGCTACAGCCCTAACCGTCTCCTGAACGGGTATAACATCACCGAACGATCCGAAAATCGACCTGCTGTTTCCAGCGATCTACTTTTTCCACGACCACTTGGAGGAGATCGCCAGCGCGGTAGATTTTTTTCTTTCGCCGACCTATCAGCCGCGCCGTAAGCGGATCAAAAAGGTAAAAATCATCATCGATCGTCGCAATAGGAATGAGTCCTGAGATCATTGCCTCGGGTAATTCAATAAAAAGACCGTAGTTGCGGGCTTCCACGACTTGTGCTTGAAAGCGTGTTTGCTTTTTCGGGTTTTGCTGCGCTTCAAAATAGTCGAGTTTTTTAAGACGTACCGATTCTTTTTCAGCATCTCCTGCTGTTCTCTCTGTGAGTGAAATATGATCTCCCAGCTTGGCTAGATCTCGAGAGGAAGGTCCAACGCCTGCAAGACCAAGTTGCTTTGCCAAAGCCCGGTGCGTAATCAGATCGGCATAACGGCGAATAGGACTTGTGAAATGCGTATAATCTTTTTTTTGCAATCCAAAATGTCCGAGTGGATCAGGCGTGTAGCGTGCCCGCTTGAGGCTTTTGAGAAGGCCAATCTTGAGTGCTGATTCGAAGGCTTTGCCTTTGAGACCGTTTAAAAACTTTTGAAGCTCGCTACGATGAGCAAGATCACCCGTTTTGACTCCGTAAGAAGCAACCAGCTCTCGATACTCTTCGAGCTTGGAAGCATCTGGTTTTTCATGGACGCGGTAAAGGTTTGGCTGTTGTGTATGCGTGAGATGACGTGCCACGAGTTCATTAGCAAGCAACATCAATTCTTCAATGAGCTGGTGTGAAATATCATTTTCAATCCGCTCGAGCTTGATAGGAACTCCTTTTTCATCCAGCCAGACTTTTACTTCGGGCATTTCTAAATCGAGCGCTCCCTGTTTAAAGCGACGTTGACGTAGCACAGAAGAACAAGCCCAAGCAGTGTGGACACGCTCTGCCAAAGCATCCTGGGGTGGATGCTGTAGCAATACCAAGGCCTCTTTGTACGACAAGCGTGCGATGCTTCGAATGACGGTCCGTGCAAAGCGTACATGCTCGACTTTTCCTTCATGATCCATGCTTGCAAAAACAGAAAATGCCAAGCGATCTTCCTGAGGACGCAAGCTACAGAGTCCATTACTCAGATGCTCGGGCAACATTGGAATCACCCGATCTACGAGGTAAACACTATTGCCGCGAACACGTGCCTCTTCATCGAGCGCAGTACCAGGAAGAACGTAGTGGGCCACATCGGCAATATGAACCGAAACATCCCAGCCACTAGAGGTGGCTTGCACTTCGATGGCATCATCAAAATCACGTGCATCTTCGGGATCAATCGTAATGATCGGTCGCCCGCGGAGATCCTCTCGACCCAAGAGATCTTTGGGATCAAGAGTGCTTGCGTAGTGTGCCGCCTCTCGCAACACATCGGTTGGAAATTCAACCGGCAGTTGATGCTTGCGGATAATGGAAAGCATCGCCACTGCCGGATCTTTGGGAGCTCCGAGTACTTCTAGTAGTTTTCCTTCTGGAGCATTATGACGATTTTCCCATCGCTCCAAAACTGCAACCACCTTGTCTCCTACCTTTGCTCCAAGTGTATCTCCACCTAGGTAGAGATTATGAATAAAGCGTGGATCATCAGCGATGAGGTAAGAAAAATTTTCAGAGTGTTGAAAAGTACCAATAATCGGTTTGTTGGAACGCTCTAAAACACGAATAACCTCGCCTTCACGACGTACATTTCTAGCGCTTGAAACGTGACGCCCAGAGCGCCGATCCTGAATCAAACGTGCAACCACACGATCACCATGCAAAGCCGTGGCTGTATTTTCAACAGAAATGTAAAGATCGGGTTCTTTTCCTTGTTCGGAAAGAACATGCGCTGCACCCGTAGCATGTATCTGAAGTATTCCAGTGAAGAGGTCTGCTGCTTTTGGAACGGCGTAGTGGTCTCCCCGCACGCGCACCAAGGCTCCTTGACGTTCCAGTCGAGTGAGGATCTTTTTACAAAGAGCGTGTTCTTTAGAATGAACGTTTAAAAAATTTACGACTCCAGAAAAAGAGAGTGCCTCTTTGCGTAGGGCTTGAAGGATCTTTGCTTCTAAGGGATGAACCGAAGCAGGCGTTCCTTTGGGAACACGTGGAGGACGTGCACTGGGAATAGAATGAGAAGAAGAATTCTTACCTCGTTTTTTCAAATCTCGTTTTGAAGAATGAGAAGATTTTTTCTTTTTCATGCAGTGATGCTAACTATTCAGAACGCATCCTGGAATCTCTATTTTTGTATAGTCTTTTAAAGAGAGAAGGGCGCGATAAGACGATGAAATTTTTCTTGATA
>JBMOFC010000034.1:0-20909 GCA_049314455.1 Chthoniobacterales bacterium | reverse complement strand
CCTTGAAAATGGGGGAGTGTTATTAGAGTGGTGCTCCAGGGAGCCGGATCGTCAAAATCAAGAGTGTAGGTCAAGTTGTAGGTTTTATCGTTTCCAATATTAGTTATAATCCCTGGATTTTTTTGTGCCAGGTCAGGAAAAATAACAATAGGAGTGCCATCATTCTTATAGCATGGTGCGATACTTGTCCCCATGATGCTGATTTTATAGTAATACGAGCTGTTTGCTGCTCGGTGCGTTATATGTAAAGGATAGGCTAATATTTGTCCCCAAGTATCCATTGGCGATTCCGAGGAAAGAAAGGTATATTGGATTTGAGTGTCAAAATCGATGGGCGTTTGATACCTGTTGTCGATTAGATGATAATCAGCAACTTCTTCTTTATTTAAAAATTGCTGCCACTCCTTTTCGTTCTCAAAGGAGGGAAGAGAATAGGTCTTTGTGCAAATAGGAGCGACTTTCGTAGCTCCACGTTGGAAATCTTTCTTATCGTAAACTTCAATTAAAATGTCTGGGTTATTCAAAACATAAAATGCTTTCCCTCCAGCAGCTATTCCAAAATGGTAATCTTGGTTCACGTAGAGTGGAGTTCCTCCCCCTTGACTTCCAAAAGCTACAAAGGGTGGTTGACCGCCAACAATCTCATCTCCCATTTTTGGAAGGCTATTAACAGGAGAGTAAGTTAAGTTATTTTGGCGAATATCGAGGTGGTAACACTGTTTGTTAAGTTCTGGAAAAGAGGAAGTAAGGCGTAGAAACCAAGGATAGAGTGGGTATTTGTTCTCTGAGAACAAAGTTCTAAAATCAGTAATGTCATCAAGGGTAATACCCCGTTCAAGATCAAGAGCAATAATAGAGGTCAGGTAACTCGGATTGTTTCCCCATCCTCGGTTGTAGCGATTAGAGGGAACGACCTCGACTTGAGTTGTAGCAGTAGCCACGATGCTCTCTTTTCCTACATAAGCCCTGGCCTCAATGCTGTAATGTCCAATAGAAACATTAGGCCAGGCAGTTTCGTAAGGCTCTTTTTCTGCTATTCCAAGACATTGGTCTAGATCATTTCCATCTTTATCCTTACCCATACAATGAAATTCTACTCTAGAAATAGTGACGTTTGTCGGACGGGTTACGGAGGCTATAAGCTCTATTTGTGCAGGTGCTCGATAAGGGCCTGTAGCCGCAATGCTAATCGTAGTAGGCTGTTGAGGAGAGGGTTGCTTTTCACTAGCATCACTCAAGGAGAGGAGGGTAACTGCTTCATCTTTAGTATTTCCGCTAGCTAATAGTATTTGCTCAACGTCGTTGTGATATTCCATAAAGGAATTTTGATAGGCCACATTGTTGTTATAAAAATCAGTTAACTTGATTTCGCTGTCATGCTGAGCACTAGTTTTTCTTTCGTTTCTTGAGGTTTCTAACTCTAGGAGGTTTATTTCATCACTGCTATTCCAGATACTTCCATCTTTTTTAATTGCCGTTGTTGAGGTATCACTGCAAGAAATACTCACAACATTTTCTAGGAAGCCAGTTGAGGTTTCAAGAGGAGTAAAAAACTCTTCAAAGGTTGTGCCAATGCCGAGTTGTCCAAATCGGTTTTTCCCTTGCCCTAATACAATGCCATCACTCCTAAGAACGATGCTAAAGTCAGAGCCTATTTTGCTGTCAATGATGTCTGTTATTGTCGTTCCATCTGCTAATGTTATTTGATTCCTTTTAGGTTGGCTTGAATCTGCATTTTTACTTAAAAAAAGAAATATTAATAAGAGTAGAAAATAGTTTGTTTTTATGAAAGAAGGTAACCTCATGCAGTAGAGTGAGTAGGGGGTGATCAAGGATTGCTGCAGTGACGCACAACTTTCATTTTCTAAACTTAAAGTCAAGAAAATAGCCAAGAAATTTCGGCGCTTATTTTTCTTGACTTTTTTAAGTTTATTGCTCTCTCAGACAATAGGTTGTGTTGAGAGTTGTGTGTAATATAAGCCGATCAGCTCACTCGCTGGAAAAATAGGTTCCCCATATTCCTTATTTTGGCTTCATTTCAAGAATGCAATGAAGAAAAACTTTATAGGGTTGCAATTTTTAAGTTCA
Organism: Chthoniobacterales bacterium; assembly: GCA_049314455.1. Taxonomy (GTDB): domain Bacteria; phylum Verrucomicrobiota; class Verrucomicrobiia; order Chthoniobacterales; family UBA6821; genus CAIWMF01. The sequence goes on along the minus strand of JBMOFC010000034.1, from coordinate 18,821 downwards.
TGCTATGATAGAATAAACCTTAATTCTGGACTAACCCGGATATTCTAAAAACTATAGTCTTATGGACAAGCACCCGGAATTGCTCCGCATGAAGGAGCGAGATGAGCGATTGAATGATTGGGGGCTTTGGGGATCTTATTTAAGTGATCGCCAATGGGGAACAGTACGAGAAGATTATTCTGCCAATGGAGACGCCTGGGCCTACTTTCCATTTGATCACGCGCACGCACGAGTTTATCGCTGGGGAGAAGATGGGCTTTTAGGCATTTGTGATAACGATAATAGACTCTGTTTTGCGCCTACTTTTTGGAATGGAAAAGATCCTATTCTTAAGGAACGGCCTTTTGGTCTTTCAAATCCCCAAGGAAACCATGGGGAAGATGTAAAAGATTATTTCTATCATTTAGAAAATACACCCTCTTATTCCTTTATGCGTGGGCTTTATAAATATCCCCAAGCAGCTTTTCCTTATCAACAACTCATTGAGGAAAATAAAAAACGCTCCCGAGAGGAATCAGAATATGAATTGGTAGATACAGGAATTTTTAATGAGGGGCGTTACTTCGACATTTTTGTAGAGTATGCCAAAGAGGATATAGATGATCTCTGTATAAGGATTCGGTCCATTAATCGGGGTCCAGATCCTTCTCCTCTTTTTGTTCTTCCAACACTTTGGTTTCGCAATGTTTGGTCTTGGGGTCAAAAAGATGTTGTTAAACCAACTTTTTATCTTGATGGTAAAAGTATCGTAGCCCAACCCTGGGGACTTGAAGAATACCGTTTTATTTACGATGAAGAGCCCGCTGAGATTCTTTTTACAGAGAATGAAACCAACAATGAAAAAATCTTTAAATCTAAAAATGCAGCTCCTTATCTCAAAGATGCTTTTCATGACTATCTCATCAAGAATCAGAAAGAAGCGGTAAATCCTGAGCAGAAAGGGACCAAAGTGGCTCCAGTGTATTATAAGGTCTTGGCTCCTGGCGAAGAATGGACAGTTCAGTTACGTCTTTGCACAACAAAGCATTTTGAAAAGCGACCCAGTTCAGAATATTTTGATGTTTCTTTTGATATCACTATGAAAGCTCGAGAAGAAGAATGTATCAGCTACTATCGCATGCTCCATCCCAACCTCAATGAGGAGCTTTTTTTGATACAACGACGAGCTCTTGCAGGTCTTATTTGGTGTAAAAAATTTTATTATTATCCTGTGATTAGTTGGCTTCGTGGTGATCCAACAATGCCCAAACCTCCAGTAGCTCGTTGGAAGAGTGGCAATGCTTTTTGGAAAGAGATGCACGCTCATGACATTATTTCGATGCCAGATTCATGGGAATATCCTTATTTTTGTAGTTGGGACCTCATGTTTCATGCTGTCGCTTTTGCTGTGGTTGATCCTGCCATAGCAAAAAGACAAAATATCCTGCTTCGTGGAGAGCGCTATACGGCACCGAATGCTCAAGCCCCTTCTTATGAATGGTCATTATCAGATTCTACTCCTCCTATTGATGCATGGGCGACATGGAGAATTTATTCCATTGAACGAGCTCGAACGGGTGTTGGAGATCATGCTTACTTAAGAAAAGCATTTAATAAATTGCTATTAACCTATGCATGGTGGGGGAATCGTGTGGATGCTACTGGTGAAAATGTTTTTGCAGGTGGTTTTTTAGGTCTTGATAACGTGAGCGTTTTTGACCGGCGTTATAATTTAGATGATGGTAGTAAAATCATGCAAAGTGATGGAACTGCTTGGATGTCCATGTTCGCTTTGAATATGCTTAATATTGCGATTGAACTTGCAAAACAAGATCCAGAATATGAACACATCGCCGATAAGTTTTTGAGTGACTTCGTTTATCTAGCTGCTGCAACAAATGATATTGGTACCGAAGGATACAGTCTCTGGAACGAAGAAGATGGTTTCTATTACGATGTCATTAAACGCCCTAATGGTTCTTCAGAACATCTAAAAGTGCGCTCTATTGTTGGTCTAACCCCACTATTTGCAGTGGAGAGTTTTGATTCCTCAACGGTGAAACGCTTCAGCACTCTATTAAGACGCTTTGATTGGTTCCGTCATCACCGCCCTGAGCTGATGGTTGAATTGAAACATCTGGAAGAAACAAATAATGAACGCAAGCTTATTTCCTTAGTACCACCCGATCGGCTTGCACGTCTTTTAAAACGTCTTTTTGATGAACAAGAGTTTCTTTCACCTCACGGAATCAGATCTCTTTCACGTTACTACCAAGATCATCCTTATACTTTCACCGAAGGGACAGATTCTGGTACTATTAATTACACTCCCGCAGAAAGTTCAACAGGCATGTTTGGGGGGAATTCGAATTGGCGTGGACCAATTTGGATGCCGATGAATATGCTCATTATTGAGTCGTTACAAAAGTTTGCTTTCTACTATGGCGATAGCTTTAAAGTTGAGTTTCCCACAGGAAGCGGAGTGCTCATGAATCTTTGGGAAATTTCATTACAACTGGAGCGTCGTCTCATCACTATTTTTACGAAAGATAAAGATGGAAATCGTCCCTTTAATGGTAATGTTGAGCTTTTTCAGAAAGACCCTTATTGGTGCGATCATATTTGCTTCAATGAATATTTTCATGGTGATACAGCTGCTGGTCTAGGAGCAAGTCACCAGACAGGATGGACAGCAATCATTGCCAAGATGATTCAACAAGCAGGTTCCTACGGTAAAATGTAAAAAAATGGACCGTAATAAAGCCGCAAAAAAATAAAAATGATTTTTTTGCACCCACGTCCTGAAGGGATGTTTTCTTGCTGCTTCAACTTCAACTTGTGACTTCAACTGTACCCATTCGCTGAATGGGTGTCTTTTCTGTGTTTGGTAAAAAAGCAGTGAAGAGTCCTAGGAGTGGAAGAAAAGAGCAGACTTTGAAAACAAAATCAATGCCGGTGTGATCAGCAAGCGCACCAAGAGATACAGAGCCAATGCCAGCCATTCCAAAGGCAAGACCGAAAAAAAGTCCGGAGATCATACCAATATTTCCAGGGATAAGTTCTTGAGCATATACCAAAATGGCAGAGAAGGCAGAAGCAATGATAAAACCAATGATCATGCTGAGAATGGCAACTCCTAAAAGTGAGGCATAGGGAAGAAACATCGAAAAAGGAGCAGCACCTAAAATAGAGGCCCAGATAATTTTTTTGCGTCCAAAGCGATCTCCCAACGGTCCCCCAAAAAGTGTACCAATGGCTACTGAAAAAAGAAACAGAAACAGAAAATATTGGGCGTGTGAAATAGAGAGATGAAATTTTTTGATTAAGAAAAAAGTGTAATAACTCAACATGCTCGCTAAGTAAAAATATTTTGAAAAAATCAGTGTGATTAAAATAAAAATCGCTAGGGTAAGACGCTGCTTAGAAATAGAAACGTAGCGCCCTTTAGCAACAGCTTTGCTTGGCAGGCGATGCATGTTTTGAGAAAACCAAGTTCCAATTTTTCTTAAAATAAGAATTCCTGAAAAAATAAGTGCTCCGAACCAGAGTATTTGAATACGGCCATAGGGCACAATAAAGAGACCAGCAAGGAGTGGCCCAAGAGAAGTGCCAGTATTTCCGCCAACCTGAAAGAGTGATTGGGCAAGACCGTGTCTTCCACCAGAGGCCATATGGGCGATGCGCGATGCTTCTGGATGAAAGATTGCAGCTCCTAAGCCAATAAAAACTGCTGCAATGAGAATATGATGATAACTTCCTGCTGTTGCTAGAAGAACAAGGCCAAGCAGAGTACAACACATTCCAAATGCTAATGCATATGGTTTTGGATAACGATCAGTATAAAATCCAACAATCGGTTGAAAAATAGATCCGATACATTGTAAGGTTAAAGTAATACATCCAATTTGAAAAAAATTCAGCTGAAATGATTTTTTTAAAAGGGGATAGATTGCTGGAACCAAGGATTGCATTACATCAGTGAGCAGGTGGCAGAACGAGAGTACCACCAGTAGAATAAAAACAGTATTCTGTTTTTTGTAGTACTGCTCGCTAGTAGCTAATTGGGGAGAGACGAGGTTATCGGGGGGATTCATGAGACTTCTTTCGAGACTCTATTGCTGATGCGAATGACGGGTTGCTCCGGTGCGCTTGTATACTGCGTGAGTGTCTGCGCTTGAAGAGCGAACGATGCTTTGCATCATAGGCGCTTTGTTCTTTATCACCAGCAAGCGAGTTTCGAAAGAATTCCATCCAAGATGAGGTCAGATTATTGATCCAAGATGAGGTTTTTGGAAGGATTTTTTTTTGCCACCAGTTTAACTATTAACTGAGTTAGTAAAACAGCTTCGGCTCGTTGACCTCGTAATAATCGTGACTGACAATCGCGACAGGCCAAGAATCCTTGTATTAGTTCTTCCCGTTGAAAAGCATATGCATGCATCGCTGCAAGGCCTAGTCCGTAAGCGTTAAGGGCACCATCTTTTTTGCGGGGAAGATGACTTGTTTCTTGAAGTGGAAGTTTCTGAAGTGTTCCTGAAAAAAAAGCAGCCTTAGCTGGAGGTTTTATTTTGTGACGTTCCATGAGATCTTTAACAAGGAGAAGATTTCGTACGGTAGGAACAATAGCAGCAAGAAGCAGTCCCATGGCTGACTCACCTTGATATAAAAGCTGCTGAAGTGTCTTTAAAGAAAGAGGAAGGTTTCTTTCGCTGATGGCATTGCTTAAATCAAAAATGCCTCCTGTACGGGTGAGAGGAACAAGTTCTTGAACCGATGTTTTTGTAATAAGTTTAACAGCTCCCGCCGCAGTGACTAGTTTGAGTAATTCTATTTCAAGCTGTCCTGAATTAGCACCAATGCGTGTTGCCAGCACTTCAGCGGGTTCTGTGTCTAAATCAACACCACGATCGTGAGCACGTTGTATAACCCACTGGACAATATCTTGTTCTGTTGCATTAAAGCCAAAATCGGGCTTGTCGCAGAGTGTGAGCTGGGCAAGAGAGGAAAAATTTTTATAAAACGCGCGACGTTTGTCCGGTTCTGGAGCACTGATTAAGAGGACAACTCCTTTCGGAAGACCTTCTCGTAGGGCTACGAGTAATTTTTCTAATGTTGCTTGCACTGATTCAGAGCGTCCAGCAGGTGTATCTTTGAGGCAATTAACGTTTTTAAGCCATACTAATTTTTTGCCTCCCAAAAAAGGAAAGGTCAAGATAGCCTCAAGTGTCTTTTCAAGAGCTTCTACCGCTTGATCAACCGTATCATTACTGGGTTCTATGATCTCTAAGCCAAAAGCATCCGTGGGATCAGGCGCTAACTCTAATGCTTTTTCTTGAGCCCTGCGGCGTACTTCTGCTTCATCGCTTCCGGTAACAAAGTAAAGCGAGGCTGAAGGCTGGAGGCTGGAAGCTGAAGGAGATTTAAACTTCATCGCGAATCTTTCTTATCGTTTTGATTTTTTTTGTGTTTTGAATTTTACAGCTTGAGAAGATCTCTTTTTTCCTGTTTGAAGCTCATTGATTTGATCGCGTAAGAGAGCTGCTCGTTCATATTCCATTTTACTTGAGGCCACGGCCATTTCTTGTTGCAGTTCTCGAATAAAGGCAGCTCGATCCTGCGGTGCTTCTTCTAGAGTGGAGTTAGCATCATTTTGGAGCATAACTCGGAGACTCTCTTGGACAGGCCGTTCCACACTTCTTGGGGTAATATTATTTTTTTGATTATACTCGAATTGCCGCCGCCGCCGATATTCTGTCACCTCCAATAACGCACGAATACTCTCAGTGATCGTGTCAGCAAAGAGGAATACTTCTCCATGAAGATGACGGGCAGCACGTCCCGCCGTTTGAATCAGAGAAGTTTTACTGCGTAAGAATCCTTCTTTATCAGCATCAAGAATACAAACAAGACTCACTTCGGGAAGATCAAGGCCTTCTCGCAGCAGATTAATACCCACAACGATATCGCATTCACCAGCTCGTAAGGAGCGTAGAATTTCAACGCGCTCAATCGTATCGATGTCGCTATGAAGATAGGTGACATTGAGTCCCACTTCTTTAAGATAATCACTGAGATCTTCTGCTGTGCGTTTTGTGAGTGTGGTGATGAGAACGCGTTCACCTCGTTCTATGCGTGTACGACACAGTTCTATTGTTTCATCAATTTGTCTTTGGAGAGGCCGAATAATAATGCGCGGATCAAGTAATCCCGTGGGGCGGATGATTTGTTCGACGATTAAGGGAGTTCCCTTTGAGGTGACATCAAGCTCTTCTGCTGCTGCATTAGCCTTAATGGAGATTACCTGATCAGGGTTGATTGCAGCAGCTTCTAAGGAACATGTATTACCGACAAAGCTATTGTAGAGTTCAAATTTGCTCGGTGTTGCGCTGATATAGAGTTTTTGTTTTTCTATCTTCATGAACTCAGAAAAGCTCAATGGGCGATTATCTAAAGCACTTGGCAATCGAAATCCATATTCGACTAAGGTCATTTTGCGCGCACGATCTCCGGCGTACATTCCGCTGATTTGAGGAAGGGTAGCGTGCGATTCATCAATCATGATCACCGCATCTTCTGGTAAGAAATCCATCAATGTATAGGGAGGTGCTCCTGGTTCCCGACCGGTGAGGTGTCGAGAATAATTTTCAATCCCATTGCAATAACCCATTTCTTGCATCATCTCAAGATCATAATCGGTTCTCATTTTGAGACGTTGTGCTTCGAGGTATTTTCCATTTTCCTCTAGCCAAGCAAGACGTTCCTTGAGTTCTGCTTTAATGGTGATAATGGCATTTTGGAGTTTATTCTGAGGGGTGACAAATTGTTTGGCTGGAAAAAGAGTAAAATGCGTTAGTTCTGCTTCGGCACGTCCGGTGAGGGGATCAAAGAGGGAGATGCGTTCAATTTCATCTCCAAAAAATTCAATTCTAATCGCTTTCTCTTCCTCTTGCGCTGGGTGAACTTCCACCACATCTCCACGGACTCGAAAACGTCCTCGAGCAAATTCTATTTCATTTCGCTCATAAAGCATTTCAACCATCCGTCGAAGGAGTTCTTCACGATTGATCAAGGAACCTTTTTTGATCGTTAAGAGCATCTGCAAAAAATCTTCTGGAGAGGCCAATCCATAAATGCAAGAAACGCTTGCCACAACGATGACATCTCGCCGTGTCATGAGAGAACTTGTGGTTGAAAGGCGCAAACGTTCTATCTCTTCATTGATGGAACTATCTTTTTCGATATACGTATCAGAGCGGGGAATATAGGCCTCAGGTTGATAATAATCAAAGTAACTCACAAAATATTCCACCGCATTATTTGGGAAAAACTGTTTAAACTCGGAATAAAGCTGTGCTGCGAGTGTCTTGTTATGCGAAATAATCAATGTCGGACGATTAAGATTCCGGATGATATTGGCAGCAGTGAATGTTTTTCCAGAGCCCGTGACACCGAGGAGTGTTTGATGACGATTGCCATGAAGAATGGAACGACTAAGTTTTTCAATAGCCTGAGCCTGATCTCCGCATGGTTCATAGGTGGCTTGGAGATCGAAGGACATAGCTGAACACTATAGCTTAGAATATTTGTTAATGCGAGTATGGAGTTTTTGAAGAATGCCAGTTCTTCGTCATTGACGTCATTATGTAAGCGATGTAAGAGTGTCTTATGATTAGAACTCAAATCCAGCTTCCTGATCCGCTTTATTCTGAAATTAAGAGAATCGCTGAAGAACAAGATTGGAGTATTGCAGAAGTTTTGCGACGTGGCGCTGAAGCAATTTTAAGAGTATATCCGGCGCATAAAAAAAAGAAATCTACATGGAGTCTTCCATCTCCACTTAAAATGAAACTTCTGGTTGAGGATCCTGAACGTATCAAAGATATTATTTTCGAAGATTCGAGACCCCATTATTTTTAACATGCTGAGTATCGATACTAATATTCTTCTCTATGCTGTTCTTGAAGCTTCTCCTTGGCATAAGTCTGCTCGTTCTTATCTAGAGAGTTTAGAAGATAATAGACAGGTCGTGATTGCTGAGTTGGTTTTAGTAGATTTTTATGTGGTGCTCCGTAATCCGACTCTTTTTTCATCCCCTGTCAGTGCAAGAGAAGCTGTAGAGATATGTCATTCTTTTCGATCCCATCCTCATTGGCAGCTAGTAGAAAATGCCGAAGTCATGGATTTTGTTTGGAAGGAAGCGACTCATTCTCATTTTGCTAGACGTAGAATTTTTGACCTTCGTTTGGCAAAAACATTACAAGCTCATGGGGTAACAAAATTTGCCACAGCTAATACAAAAGATTTTCAGAGCTTTGGATTCAAGAAAGTTTGGAATCCGCTTATTGCTTGATTTGTTAGTCCCTGCTCAACATCATGCTGTTACTTGATCCTTCACTCTTATCCATTTGGAAAAAAATAGAAACGGGAGGGCGCCTTTCTTTGGAGGATACCATCATTCTTTATCACTCGCCCGATCTTGCTGGAATTGGGGCGATGGCCAATGTTGTCAGAGAGCGTCGGCATGGAAATATGGCTACTTATATTTTTAATCGCTATGTCAATTATTCCAATATTTGCATCCTAAATTGCCAATTTTGTGCCTTTGGAGCTAAGAAACGGGATGCTCATGCTTTTGAAACAGCAATTCCTGAGATTGTGGCAGCAACGCGTGAAGCATGGATGAAGGGGGCCACTGAAATTCATATGGTGGGGGGATTGCATCCTTCTCTCCGAGGAGAATGGTACCTTGAGCTTTTACGTGAAATGAGAAAAGTGAGTGCCAAGCTTCATCTCAAAGCCTTCACTGCGATTGAAGTGAGGCATTTGGCGTCTCGTATTTTTAAAAAACCACTACGAGAGACGCTGGAATTATTACGCGATGCGGGACTCGATACCTTGACTGGAGGTGGAGCTGAAATTTTTGATCCTGCCGTTCGGGATCAAATCTGCCGAGGGAAAGAGACGGCCGAAGAGTGGCTCGAGGCTCATCAAACCTGGCACGAGATGGGAATGCGTAGCAATGCAACCATGCTTTTTGGTCATATCGAAACAGCGAAGCAGCGAGCCGATCATCTCCAGCGACTTCGCAATCTTCAAGATAAAACCCATGGCTTTACCGCGTTTCTCCCCTATGCCTTTGTTCCTGAAACCACCGTTCTTTCCCACATTGTTCCTGCAACCGAGGAAGAGTGCCTTCGAAATTTGGCCATCGCTCGACTTTTTCTTGATAATTTTGAGCATATTACGGCCTATTGGATCAGCTTTGGATTACCTCTTGCGGCAAAATCCCTTCACTACGGTGTTGACGATCTCCATGGAACGATCGAAGAAGAAAAAATATTTCACATGGCCGGAGCAAAAACACCTAAGGAACAAACAGTCGAAACATTAGAAGAGGCAATTCGCCATGTTGGTCGTAATCCATCCCAACGGGATACATTTTATCAGCAGATTGAAAAGACAACATTCCGAACTGTTTCATGAGTGCTATACGGGAAAATTTCCGCATAGGAGCTGTTTCTTATTTGAATACGCTTCCGCTCATAGAGACACTTCCTTTTTCTATTTATAAAGATGTTCCTTCTCACTTGCTTAATATTTTCAATACTGGAAAGTTAGATGCCGCATTACTTCCTATTTATGATATTTTTCAATTATCAGACCCAGAGGTGGTCGATAATATTGCCATTGCATGTCGAGGGGATGTTTATAGCGTTATCTTAGCTTACGAGGGTGAGTTAAAGAATATTAGGAAAATAGAATTAGATCCCTCTTCACATACTTCTAATAAATTACTAAAAATTATCTTAGCTGAATTTTATCATCTACATCCAGAATATATTGAAGGGGATCATCTGATAGATAAAGGAATTGCTAGGCTTATTATTGGGAATCCTGCAATTACCTTTCGACAAAAAGCGAACTGCTCTATTTTAGATCTTGGAGGAGAATGGTATCGTTTTACAAAACTTCCTTTTGTTTTTGCAATGTGGTGCTTAGACAAAAAAAATATGCAAAAAGAGTATTTAAAAAAAACCCTCCTTTCAGCCAAGGAAAAAGGACTCTTACAGCGCGAAGCAATAGCTGCTAGAGAACCCAATCCAATATTAGCATTACGTTACTTAACAGAATACATCCGTTATGATGTTGGTCCGGAAGAGCTCAAAGGATTGGCCTTATTTAAATCTCTTCTTAAGAAACATGCTTTATAGGGTCATTGCTGTCCAAAATAAACATGTTATAGAAATAAGACATTAGAAGTTCATTGGTTGCTAAGTGTCAAGTTTAGGAGCCCAAGTCGCTGCTAACACAGCTGTTTAGGGGTTTAAGAGCTTTTCACATCTAGCCCAATATATACCCCTGCTTACTTTCTGGCTAACTCCGTAAACTTCTAAACCTCTAACCATCTCACTCTCTGCATGTTTTGCAATGGAACTAAATTTTTATTTTGGACAAGAGGGTTATAGGGTTTACCACCCTTGAATCACATTCCCCGGAAGTAGCTCTTGGGCTTTTTCTAATACTTCAGCACTTTGATAGGCTTTTACAAAATCTTTCACGAGTTTTGAATCTTTATTATTCTCACGAGCGACAATGAGATTCACGTAGGGAGAATCTTTTTCTTCTACAAAAAGTCCATCGCGCATTGGTAAAAGATTTATTTCAGCAGCATAGCCGGTATTAATCACAGCGACATCGACATCTTGTAAAGCGCGTGGCAATTGAGCTGCGTCAAGTTCAATAATGGAGAGGTTTTTGGGATTGCTAATAATATCTGCTTGTGTTGCAGATCCAGCAGCTCCTTCTTTTAGGGTAATAAGGCCTTGCTTTTGAAGCAAAAGAAGGGCGCGCGCCATATTGCTTGGATCATTAGGAATTGCAATTTTGGAATGATCTTGAAGCTCAGAGAGGTTTTTAATTTTTTGGGAATACCCAGCAATAGGAAAAATAAAGGTCTTTCCGACAACTGCTAGAGGGTAGCCTCGATCTCTTATTTGAGCATCAAGGTAGGGTTTGTGCTGAAAGGCATTTAGATCGATGGATCCATCATTAAGAGCTGTATTGGGAATAGCATAATCAGAAAAAGTCACAATTTCTACGTTGATACCATATTTTTCCTTAGCAATGCGAGCAACTAGGTTGATCAATTCAGACTCACGTCCAGCCATCACGCCGACCTTGAGCGTGTTGTTTTCTTGTTTCTTGTGACAGCTGGTAAGTAATAATGCTGCTAATGCAATGAGGAAAGGTAGAGAAATTTTCATTCTTTAAAATTAGCGATGAGTATACTTTTTCACGAAATAATTGCCAACATATTGAATGAGCTGAACGAGAATGACCAAAATCAAGACCGTTGCAATCATCATTTTCACATCAAAACGTTGATAGCCATAGCGAATCGCTATATCTCCTATGCCACCACCACCAATAGTACCAGCCATAGCCGAGTAGCTAACAAGGGTTACAAGTGTCATGGTCACGCTATTGAGGATGCCGGGTAGTGCTTCCGGAATAAAAACTTTTGTAATGATTTGCAGAGAAGTTAATCCCATGGAGTTGGCAGCATCAAGCAAACCTTCTGGAAGCTCCATCAGTGCTGCCTCTACAAGACGGGCAGTAAAAGGGATGGCACCGATACTCAATGGAACAATAGCTGCAACTGTTCCGATGCTTGTTCCTACAATAAATCGTGTGAATGGGATGATGGCCACTAAAAGGATGATAAAAGGAATGGATCTTCCAATATTGATGATCGTTTCTAAAGAATGATATAGTTTAGGATATGGTAAAATTTGATGAGGCTTTGTTACTTGAAGAGCAACGCCGAGTAGTAGTCCAAAAAAAGAGGAGAACAAGGCTGAGACAAAGACCATAAGCAGGGTTTCTGATAGAGCTTGAGTGAGAATTTTTAGCATAAGTAATTCGCTGCGAGGTAGTTGGCGGTCTCCTTGCGGAAGTTGAAGTTAAAAGTTGAAGTAGAAGAATTTTTTCTGAGCAGCTGGGAATAAACTATTGCGAAGCAATACCGACATATCCGATGACTTCTAGCTGAACGTGATGTTCGATAAAAAAGCGTCGCGCTGCTTCATATTGGTGAGGTTGGCCAATGAGTTCTGCAAGAAGATAGCCAAATTTAACGCCTCCCGCATATTCGATGTCGGCACTCAAAATGCTAATGTCGATTTCAAAAATACGACTCACTTCCGAGATAAGTGGCTTGTCAACGGTGCCGCCAGTAAAACCGAGTTTCACTAAAGGATGACTGCCAGCACACGGCTGTGAAGTCAGGCGAGCTTGGTATTCTTCTGGAATTTTGAGTTGAAACGTCGATTCGATAAAATCGCGTGCTAATGCTGTTTTGGCATTTCCAAAAAACCAAGAGATAGGCCCCTGTTCTACAATGTGACCTTCATTAATGATGGCAACCTCATCGCAGATCGATTTGACGACATCCATTTCGTGAGTAATGAGTAAAATGGTAAGCCCTAATCGAACATTAATCTCTTTTAAAAGCGCGAGAATAGAGCGCGTTGTTTGAGGATCAAGTGCCGAGGTTGCCTCATCACAGAGTAAAACAGTGGGAGAAGAGGCCAAGGCACGTGCAATGGCAACCCTCTGTTTTTGGCCTCCTGAGAGCGTCGCAGGATAGGCATGAGCACGATCGTCCAATCCGACTAATGTGAGTAGTTCTTTAACACGAGCTTGGATCTTTTCTTGTGAGAGATTTTCTAATTCGAGTGGCAATGCAACATTTCCAAACACAGTACGCGAAGATAAAAGATTGAAATGTTGAAAAATCATTCCAATCTTGCGACGCATCAGACTCAGGTCTTTTTTGTTGAGTTGAGTCATCTTTCGACCATCGACGATGACCTCGCCTGAGGTGGGAGGTTCTAATAAATTAACTGTCCGAATTAAGGTGCTTTTTCCAGCTCCCGAAGCACCAATAACGCCAAAAATTTTCCCTGCTCCCACATGGAGATTGATATCGCGCAGGGCATACAAGGTTTTCGTTCCTCTGCCAAAAATTTTATTAATACCGATGAGTTCAATCATAAAAAGCAACTATAGTGTTTTAAATTGAGAGGGGCGCGTTAGAAGTGCTGAAATTTTTTCTTAGGACAAGGCCGAAGATTGAGGTGCTATCTGAAGATAACGTAAGATCTGAGAACGTAGTCATAGGGAAAAAGATCTAGCTTACAGCATGCCCTTATCGATTTAAAACACTGTAATAAGGCAAGCGCGTGCAAAGGAGTGTCGTGCCTGGAATCTGTGGGGTTAAAATGCTTTCCTTGGAGCTTGAAGGTAGGAGAAAAAAAGCACCTGGATGAAAGGTTTGATCGCCGCAGGTGAGCTGACCCGTTAAGCAGGTAAAAACAGCAAAGTCATTGAAGGTACTGATGGAACGGGCAGTGGATAAATTCCATTTTTCTGAATGAAAGCAATGAGAAGTAATGAGAGAGGGTTGTGCTTCAAGTGATGGTTCTTCATCTTCAAAATCAATAGAGGCCATAGCTTCTTCAAGATGGAGAGAACGTGCGCGACCTTCTTGATCGCGTCGATTCCAATCAAAAACACGATAGGTTGTATCACTATTTTCTTGAATTTCAATCACAAGATTTCCTCTGCCAAGTGCATGAAGACGCCCGCTGGGAATGAATAGTGAGTCTCCCTCTTGTGTAATAATACGATGAAGAATCTCTTCAAGTGTTCCCATTTTTAAAGCAGTTTCGAAAGCTTCACGAGTGACTCCTTTTTTGAATCCTGCGTAGCAACAGGCATCCGGTTCTGTTTTTAAAAAATACCAAAATTCTGTTTTTAACTCTCCATTAAAAATCACCGCACTCGTGGCACTGGGATGCACTTGGAGTGATAATGTCTCCGCTGCATCTAAAATTTTACAGAGTAGTGGAAAACGTGGAGATGTGTTGTTGAGGTGTTTTGACCCAAAAATAGTGAATCGTTCTTGGCTCCAAAGTTCATGAAGGCTTCTTTCTTGGAACGGTCCATTGTTGACGATGCTTTGAGCTTCGGGTCGATCGACCAAGGCCCAAAGCTCTCCGATCGTCTTAGAATCCGGGAGTGTGATATGGAGCTCCGTTTCCAAACGACGTCCACCCCAAGGTCGTTCCATCAAGAGTGGATGAAAAGTAATGGGGAGAGGTGAGCTCATGAGGAGAGAGACTCTAACAGATTTATTTTCTCTTGGTCAAAACAGGAGATTAAAAAATAGATGAAACTTTCTATTGAATATATGTTCATTGAGAAATAGCCTCGCCTTTCTATATTGATGAATGACTTTTTTTAAATTAGCGTTTTGTTTCTATGAGTAACGGTTCATCCAGAATTCCACCCACGGCTTACACGCCACTGGGGACCTCAAATACTGGGTACAGTAGCATTCAAGTAGAAGAGGATTTGGAGAGTGGATCACCTCGGAGAGTGTCACACAATGGTGTAGAAATCAGTGACGTCACAGGAGAAGAGCCTCGCCCTTCTTTTCTTTTCTCTTGTTGGTCACAACTTATCAATTCAGTCTATACCTTTTTTAGTTATGTCTCTTATTACCTCACGTGCTGCTTTTGGAGAGGTTCTTTTCGAGATGTGACGAGAAACCAAGAGCAGGGGCCCATTCCCAATGAGGATCAAGTAAGGGCAGCCTCGACGTTGCGAGAATATAGTAGCAAGAGTGTGCTGCTTAGAGAATGCGCTGGGCATTACCAGGGGAGGATATTATTTTATACAACACAGAAAGATCTTTTACTGAATTATCTTCAATTTTTGCGAGCAGCAGTCAGCGACCTAGTTAACACACTACAAAATAAAAATGAAGATCTTCGTGAGGAAACTGAAACTACTCTTTTAATTACTGAGATCATTGCAAAACTGCAATTTCTTAAAAGTAAAGCCGAATATGAAGCGCTGGCAATAGAGATAGAGAATCGAATTCTTAATGATGAAAGATTAGAAAATGAGGCGGTGAAACTTTCAGCAAAAAAACTCTCAACTGCTATCATGATCCAATTATATTTTTTTGAGGGAGAGCAGATAGTTAACAATACATTGTTGGAAAAAATCAACCTGCTGTTTGACCACAATCAGCAATTTCTAGATGATGAGGACCAAAACAATTCCATTTCTATTGCTAATATTAATACGAGTAATATCAACTCTGCCGAGCTTGAATTATTGGCAAGACTCAATGAAAATAGTTTAACGGAACTCAGAGAGAGAAGTGAAGGTTCTCAACAGGGATTACTAAATAATATGATAATCTTGCAAAGCGATATTGAAGGCTATGCAAGGTTGATCAACAGAAAAATAGCCGAAATTCGTATGCAGCGCACACAAGAAGAGCAAAGAAGACATGCGCAAGCTTATCGCACATCATCGCTTAGTCGCTTTAAACTTTAGATGCTCTCCGCAGCCGCATGTGCGCTCGCCCAAGCCCATTGGAAGTTATAACCACCAAGCCATCCGGTGACATCAACAACTTCACCAATAAAAAAGAGTCCTGGAGCGCGACGAGCCTCCATTGTTTTGGAAGAAAGTTCGCTTGTAGAAACGCCTCCAGCCGTGACTTCCGCTTTGGGATAGCCTTCGGTTCCTGAAAATTTTAGTGGCCAATGATGGAGGAGTTTTACTATTTCATGAAATTCATGGTCGCTATACTTTTGTGTCGGCTTTGAAAAGCCATGTAGATCGCTCCAGGCCTCTGCGAAGCGCTTTGGAAGATAGTTGCTAAGAAGATTGGGAAAAAGAGTTTGAGAGGAGCGCTCTTTTTCTAGCGATAGGTGCTTTTCATGTTCAGGAAGGAGATCAAAGAAAAGTTCTTTTCTCTGATTCCAGTAAGAAGAAATTTGCAAGATAGCTGGACCGCTGACACCACGGTGGGTGAAAAGGAGTGCTTCCTCAAAATTCACTCCTCCCTGTTCTACACGTACTGGCAAAGCCACTCCTGCAAGGTTTCTAAAAAAAGCGCCATCAGATGGCTCAAAGGTCAATGGAACAAGAGCAGGGCGTAGTGGAGTGATCGCCAATCCAAATTGTTTCGCAATACGATAGCCGAAGTCCGTGGCGCCTAATTTTGCAAAAGAGAGTCCTCCTGTTGCAATGACTAGCGAGTTTGAGGTGAACAATCCTTGCGAGGTGTTGATGTTAAACCGATCTATTTTTGAAACTTCATGAACACGACACGAAGTCATAATGGTGACATGGTGTGTGCGACACTCTTCAAGAAGCAGCTGAATGATTTCTCGAGAGCTTCCATTACAAAATTGTTGGCCCAGTTTTTTTTCGTGATAGGCAATGTTGTGCTTCTCTATGAGTCCAATAAAATCCCACGGTGAATAACGCGCCAGTGCAGATTTGCAAAAATTGGGATTTTCAGAGAGATAATTTTCTGCTGATGCATGAATATTGGTAAAATTACAACGACCACCACCTGAGATCTCTATTTTTTTTCCAAGGTGGTCATGGTGCTCTAACAAAGCTACGCGCCGGCCTCGCGCCGCAGCTTGGAAGGCACAGAACATCCCTGCGGCACCTCCTCCGATAATAATAGCGTCGTAGTGGAGGGGGGAAGGTGCAGTCATGGTGCGTATTTTCGATGCCTTTGAAAAAAGGAAAAATTAACTGCAAAAGAAAACAAAAGACACAAAAATGAAATCTCATTCTAATGTTGTTTTCTTGCTTGCGTCAGCACTAACAGCTGAGAACTGCTTTATGATAGTGACGTGAGCTCTCAAACCAGATACGCTTCAGTTCATGGAAAAACGTACCTTTGAGGCCCTTGGGGTCTCGCAAGAAATTATTAAAGCGGTTGCTCAACTCGGATTTGAGGAAGCTTCGCCGATTCAAACTGCAGCCATTCCGATTTTAATGTCTGGTGTCGATGTTGTTGGGCAGTCTCAAACAGGCTCTGGTAAGACCGCAGCTTATGCTATCCCGGCTATTGAAAAGATTGACCCTGCTAGCGCAGCTGTTCAGATTCTCATTTTGTGTCCGACCCGTGAACTGGCTACCCAAGTGGCAGATGAGGTTTATAAACTCACAGCTTTTAAGCGCTCTATTCATTGTGTTCCAATTTATGGAGGAGCTTCTTACGAGCGTCAATTATTCGAACTGAAAAAAGGAGTTCAGATCGTTATTGGAACACCCGGTCGTTTGATTGACCATTTGGAACGTGGCACACTCAAGTTAAATCAATTGAAGATGGTCATTCTGGATGAAGCCGATCGTATGCTTGATATGGGCTTCCGAGATGATATTCAGCGAATTTTGGAGAGTACTCCTGCTGAACGTCAGACAGTTTTTTTTTCAGCAACGCTTTCGAAACCGATTCGTGATTTGATTAATCGTTTTTCACGAGATCCCAAGATGGTGAAAATTGAGCAGAAGGAGTTAACCGTTCCAACGGTAGAACAATGGTTTTATGAGGTTCAGCCACGGATGAAGACGGAAGCCTTTATTCGTCTTATCGATTTTCATGGCTACAAACTTGGGATTATTTTTTGCAATACCCAACGTATGGTCGACGAGCTTGCTGATGCCTTGCTTGCGCAAGGATTTTCTACGGATCGTTTGCATGGTGGCATTCCTCAAGGGCAGCGCACACGTGTCATGAACAAATTCAAAAATTCGGAGTTCGAATTTTTAGTTGCAACTGATGTCGCTGGACGAGGCATTGATGTTGATAATCTTGAGCTCGTCGTCAATTACGACCTGCCCTACGATCCCGAAGATTATGTGCATCGGATTGGACGTACGGGGCGTGCTGGTAAGAAAGGAATGGCCATGACCTTCGTGAGTGGTCGTGACATTTATAAACTTCAATTCATTGAGCGCTACACGAAAACAAAGATTCAACGTGGCATTATTCCTACAGCTGGAGAAGTTGAAGGAAAGCGGGCGGAGCTGCTCTATGCGAAGCTTGTCAAAACACTCGAAGCTGCTTCTTTCAAAAAACATGACGTCATCATGGATCGTCTTTTAGAGGCGGGACATCATTCCACGGATATTTCCTCAGCTCTTTTCTCCCTCTTGCTTGGTTCTTCTTCGGATCTTCCTCCACTTCCAGCCAAGGAGAAATCAACCAATTCACGCGAACGTGATCATGAGGATGCCCATTTTGCACGTAGCAAAAATTACAAAGGCGGAAGAAGTGAAGGTGAATCTCGTGGTCGTGAAAGAGAACGCGGTGGTCAAGGTTATGGTGGCTCTTCGCGCAGTGACTCTCGTGGTGATTCTAGAGGAGGAGGCGGCGAAAGAGGAGGTTTTGCTAAAAAAAACTTTAGCAAAGGTCCCGTTCGCAAATATTCCAAGGCTCGGTGAAGAAGGCGCGTGCTTGAAACTTTCGGAATGCTAAACAAGAATGTTTCACACGATAACTGAAAGCATCAGAACCGGTTAAAATAGCCTACCTAAAATATTACTTTGGATTGAGGCTGGCGAACGAGTCACCATCACCAAAAGAAATAAAGAGGTTGTAGAGATTAGACCGCTCGAGAAAAACTTTACAAAAATTAAGTGTCCTGATTTTCAAAAATAGCTTCGAGCAACTTTTGCTCATCCGATTCGAGGAATGAGCAATGCGGAACTTATCTCCGAAATAAGGGAAGAGCGATGAAAGAGTACTGCAATACCAGCGTTCTTGCTTCCCTCTATTTATGATTAGGGCATATGTCCTGGAGTCTTGCCAGAAGTAGGTAAGAAAAGCGAAGGTGTTTATCAAAAAAGGAGAGGGAGCCAAATGGCTCCCCCTGTATTTGATAAACAACTATGAAAACTAGTAGCAGTGTTAATTCGCAAGTGAAAAGTTAGGATTTTTTATCATGTGGTTA
>JBMOFC010000033.1:0-21356 GCA_049314455.1 Chthoniobacterales bacterium | reverse complement strand
GAGTCAAACGAGGAGCGCAGACCCGCAGTGTAGCCAGCGATACTCGAGGACGCGAGCACCGGAGTTACAGCACAAGGCACGGCTACAGAATTTTTTAAAATGCTCTAGTGCGCCCTTTTCAATTTAAAACACTATATGAGTGAGTGTTCATTTCAACTTGGGCAATGCCCAAAGAACTTCTGCTTCAACTTCAACTTTAAACTTCAACTGGCTTGGTTGAATTATTGAACAAAGCCAATTTAGCTCTTCAAGAGCGTCCAGGCTCCTGAGGCTACCAGCACAAGCCCATAGGAAAGTCCAAGAAATGCCAGCAGATTCCAGAGTCGTTGATGCTCTGGTGCGGTGATAGTCGTGATGATGTTCCGTAAAAGATAGGGGATGCCAACAAGAAAAAGCCCTGCGATAATCCAGATATAAGCAAGGATGGAAAGGAGGATCGAGGTCCATCCTGATTGAAGAAACGTGATTTCTAAAACAGGATGTGCCGCAAGCAAGGCGACAAAGCCAAGTGAGCGCACAGCCAGAAAATCAGGAGCAAGCCACCCAAAAAGACCCGTGCCGACTACGATGCCAACGAGAATGAAGTAACGCATAGGAGAGAACTCACCTAGGTCAGTTGTGGCTACGAGTACAAAGGCCCAGATGCCAGCGATAGTCAGCAAAAGTATTCCCCAAAAGGATGAGCGTGGAAAATGTTGAAGGAATTTTTTAGAAAAAATAGGAGCTGTGCATGCGACAAGATGTTTCAGTATGAGAAGAATGCCGAGGGTGATTGCGGTAATGAAGAGCATGATGAGTAGTGGGTGATACCCTTTCAGGGACGGGTATAGTCAAAGTTAAAAGTTGAAGTTGAAGCAGCAATAAGAACATTAGTCGTCAGGCCTCATTTTATCTAACGCCCGTGGTCTGTAGGCTGTAGCCCTACTCGTTCTTCTGAACTGGTGTGATCAAAATAATTCAGCGCTTCTATGGCAGCGGCAACCTCTGCTTTTTTTTTGCTATTTCCTTCACCAATGCCAAGAGTTTTCCCGTTCCAAAAGACACGACAGCGAAACTGTTTTAAATGGGCTGCCCCTCGTTCTTCGAGTAGTTCATAGGTTGGAATTTCAGCACTCAGTGATTGAAGCAATTCTTGCAAGCGGCCCTTGGGATTGATTTCTTCAGGCTCTGTCACGACATGGTTCAAATGTTCTTTGGCATGCTTGAGGATAAAAGCACTCGAAGCTTCTAGGCCTCCATCTAAGTAGATAGCGCCAATCAATGCTTCAAAAGAATTTCCCAAAATAGAAGAACGTTCACGACCTCCACTAGCCTCTTCACCGCGTCCCATAATTAGATATTTTCCAAGCTGGAGATCGGCTGCGTAGGCTTTAAGAGCCGTACGTGAGACGAGACGTGTGCGAATTTTGGTCAGTCGTCCTTCTTTGAAATCAGGAAAGAGTTTGAAGAGATGTGCTGTGATGATGAGTTGTAAGACAGCGTCTCCTAAAAATTCGAGGCGTTCATTGTCAAAAGAGCTCTTACCTTGGTCAAGAGCGATACTAGAATGGGTGAGCGCCTCTTTTAACAACTGAGGGTTTTTAAACTGATACTCAATTTCTTGTTCAAGCGCTGACTTCAAAGAAATAAAATCTATTTCCAACGTTTTTTTAGTCATGGGTTAACTCTAGCGTATGAATTATAATATTTCATTCTAAAATTCATGAATGTGGAGAACTATAACTACCAACGTCCCGTTAGTATTTAGTTCCTGGTTCTCAGTAAGATTGTTAGCTCATCAATAAATTTAAAAACCACCTTTTCTTCATAACTCAAAAAGATGTTTATTCACAATAAGTCTACAAAGAGGGATCTGAATATTCTAGGAACTAAGAACTGACAACTAAGAACGTTGACTGCTTTGGTAGCGCGGGGAAATCAACGTGAAGATCCCTATCGACGCTCTTGATTTTAAACGATAGCATGGGGCGCTATGTCATTTCATACCCTAGGACTTCATTCTGCGATTCTCAAAGCTGTTGCTGAAACAGGCTACAGCGAGCCGACGCCGATCCAATCTGCTGCTATTCCACTGATTCTGGAAGGAAAAGATCTGATCGGTATTGCCCAAACTGGGACTGGAAAGACGGCTGCGTTTGTCTTGCCTCTCTTAACTAAGATCATGGAAATGAAAAAAGAAAACGATGCGCTGCGTATTCGTTTTCTTGTCGTTGCTCCGACACGTGAACTTGTGGTGCAGATTGAGGAAAATGCTCGCACTTATGCAAAATATCTTCCTTTGAAAGTGGCTACTATTTACGGAGGAGTTAGTGAGCGTCCTCAGATAAAAGCGTTGACCGAGGGAGCGGATCTTGTGATTGCTACTCCGGGTCGTCTTCTAGATTTGCTCAGAGGTCGTGAAAAATCTTTTTCTTCCATTGAATATCTTGTTCTTGATGAAGCAGATCGAATGCTCGATATGGGCTTTATTCCAGCAATTCGTCAGATTGTAAAATTGCTTCCGCGCGCTCGTCAAACGCTCTTTTTTTCAGCCACACTTTCTCGTGATATTGAAAAGTTAACGCATGAATTTCTCTCAGAACCGCAGATGGTCGAAATCGGGCGCCGCTCTAACCCTGCGGAAACAGTGACACAAGTTGTTTATGAAGTGCCGCATCACCTTAAACAAGCATTGCTGTTGCATCTTCTTCAGGATGCTCAATGCAATATGGTGCTTGTCTTCACACGTACCAAACATGGGGCTGATCGCATTGCGCGACGTCTCGAGCAAAATGCTATTAAAACAGCGACACTTCATTCTAATCGCTCTCAGAATCAACGTTTGCGAGCATTACAAGATTTTAAAGATGGAAAAGTGCGTGTGTTAGTTGCTACCGATATTGCTGCTCGTGGAATTGATGTCGACGGGATCTCTCATGTGGTCAACTATGATTTTCCACCGCATCATGAAGATTATGTTCATCGCATTGGTCGCACAGGTCGTGCTCAAGCGGTTGGTGAGGCAATCAGCTTTGTCATGAATGAAGATCATGGGGCCTTGCGCTCTTTGGAACGTTTTCTGGGGCGTGGTCTTATACGCAAAAAAGCAGAAGGTCTCGACATGAACGTTCAGGCTCCACCACGTCAGGAATTCTCTCGTGCTCCTGCTCGCTCCGGTGGCACAACGCGTTCTAGCGCACCACGCTCTTCTCAAGGACCGAGTCGATTTTCTCGTGGAGAAAATCCACGTCGCTCCACTTCAGAAAACCATCGCTCTTCTAGACCTGATGCAGCAGCTGGTGATGCTGCTAAACCTAAAAAAACAGGGTATCGATTTTTTGGAGAGGGGCGTCGACGTTCGTGATTTTAAGAAAATAATTTTTTCTTTTTCCATAGACGATCAGTCTGTGTAGAATCGCCAAAGCTATTTATGGATCGCTAGCTCAATGGTAGAGCAGTTGACTCTTAATCAATTGGTTCCCAGTTCGAGTCTGGGGCGGTCCACCAGCATCTCCGTTTTTTTTCAAAATTGGAGATAAGTTGTAGTTGTTAGTTGTAGTTGAAGTGTCGCATTTGGAAGCTGCTTCCTCTGCTTTTTTGCCTCTCTACTTGAGGTATTAATCAAAAAAACCATCATGAAAAAAATAACCTTACTCATTGCATTATTCGCACTCTTTTTCTGTTCAGAACAGTCTATGGCTTGGAGCGCTCATAAGCTCGAAGCAAAATCAGAAAAAGCACTGGCTAAGCTCTACGAAAACAATCCCAAAGCCGCAGAGCTTGGAAAGAAAGCAGTTGCTATTCTTGTTTTTCCCGAAATCGTTAAAGCCGGTTTTATTGTTGGAGGGCAACGTGGAGATGGCGTCTTATTTCGTGATGGAAAAGCAGCAGGCTATTACAACACCACAGCTGCTTCTTATGGTCTACAAGCAGGAATCCAGCGTTTTGGATACGTGCTCTTTTTTATGAATGAAGAAGCACTCAGCTATTTGAAAACAAGCAATGGCTTTGAATTGGGAGGAGCCCCAAGCTTGGTCATTTTAGACGCAGGTGCTTCAGGATCGCTTTCTACCACCACACTTCAAAAAGGAATTTACGCTCTTTTTTTCAGCCAACAAGGACTTATGGCTGGCCTTAGTTTACAGGGAACCAAAGTGACAGAGTACATTCCGAGTAAATAATTCGCTCATAATTAGTAGAATTTTAAAAAATTCTGTAGCCGCACATTGTTGCGTTACTCCCGTGCTCGTGTCCTCGAGTATCGCTGGCTACACTGCGGGTCTGCGCTCCTCGTTCCTGGCACTACATCGCTATAACTCTTTTTAAAATGCTCTATCGTGATCCCAATAGGACTTATCGGGAATAAGACGTTGTAAATTATATGATCCCAGATATTCATACTAATTGTAGAATTTGCTTGTTAGATCGATTAGCTTGTTATAATTCTTCCCTACATAAAAACCTAAAACCATGAGCAATATTACATCAACACAAAACAGATCTGTTTCTTCTAGCGTTGAAGGCGCTGCCGCAGACAATAATCAAAGCGTTCCAGAAGCTACTCAAGGTCATATGGGGCCCACTACTGTTGCTTCGGCGCATCCTCCAAATGGTTTTCAGACGCCTCCTCAAACGCCTCCTCAAACGCCTCCTAGAAGGCATGGTTACGAGACGCCTCCAAGAAATGGTTATGCGACACCTCCAGAAAGAGTCGTCCTTGCAGACCCAGAAATAGTACAACAAGCTCTTGCTAGATCTTTTGAGGTAGATCAAGCGAGGCAAGCGGAACGGCTAACGAAAATTCGTAAAGTAGACAATGCTCCAATCGAGGGACCAGAGCCAAGTTTTCACAATGATGGCTTTAATGATAAAGGGCCGCCTCCACCACCAGCATCTGCAATCCGCGCTCATTAGCTAAATCTTTTTATCCCTCTGTGGATGCACTCTAAAAACCAAGCAATGCGTAGTAGCCAGGGCAGCTTCTGAGGTTCTGATAAAACAAGATGCTCTTCGAAGAGTTGTTGAATTTTTTCTCTCCCAAAGAGCATCGCAAAGCGGAGTGGTGTCATCTCAATGCCTAGGATCGTTCCTTGAGAGGTGAGGGGATTGGCTCCTGCTTGGAGTAGGATTGTTGCTACTTCTGTGTAACCTTTAAATGCGACTCCTGCGAGTGGTGTTTGGCCTCTATCATTCGGACGATCAACCTCTGCACCATAATCAAGGAGCATCTGTACCGTTACAGGATGATCATGGTAGGCTGCTAGCATAAGCAAGGTATTTCCTTTTTCGTTGGACAAATTCACAGGTAATCCATGCTCAAGCATCTTCCCAAGGGCCTCCGTTTCCCCCTCCCGAGCATATTGGAGGGCTATCTCTTGAAGTTCCGCGTAGCGCTTCTCATCATCAGTTTTTATCAGCATAGGGAGTTGTATTTTTTCTAAATAAAAAAATCACAGGGATAAAAGAGAGATAAAAAAAGAAATTAACAGGGATGGAAGGAATGAAAGGGATAAAAAATGCATTGAGATTTCGAGCAGATTTTTTAACAACCCCTTTTATTCACTAGCCTGGAAGTCGCTACTTTAAATATTAATTTTTAAAAATTCTTATCCCTTTCACTGCTTCCATCTTTGTGAGTAAAAATTATTTTAAACCCAGTGCCGCTCTTACACCAGCTCCATAGGCAGGATCAGCCTTGGTAAAGAGGAGTATTTGGCGTTCTTGAATTTCCTTGGGAACGTCGCTCATTGCTTCTGCGATGTTTGAAAAGAGGCGGTTTTGTTCTTCAGGCGTCATGAGACGAAAGAGGTCGCCAGCTTGCGTGAAATCATCATTTCCTTCGCTTCCGTTATAGCGATCAGCGGCAATACTGCCGAGAGGTTGGGCCGGTTCAGTGTAGTGAGGATTTTCTTGAGGACCGCCAAAGCTATTGGGCTCGTAGTAGGCATCACCTATCTTGGGCTCATCAAAGCGCATTGCCCCATCGAGGTAGTAGGTGACAGCGGGATGTTTAGGACGATTGACTGGTAACATTTCATAATGTGTTCCGAGGCGATGACGGTGTGCATCAGCATAAGCAAAAATACGTGCTTGGAGCATTTTGTCTGGGGAAAAACTAATGCCAGGAACAATATTAGAGGGGCTGAAGGCAGCTTGCTCAATTTCTGCAAAATAGTTTTCCGGATTACGATTTAATTCCAGGATGCCAACATTAATCATCGGATAATCACGATGAGGCCACACTTTGGTGAGATCAAAAGGATTAAAGGGGCAGCTGGCGGCTTGCTCTTCGGTCATGAGTTGAATTTGAAATTTCCATTGAGGAAAATTTTTAGAAGCAATTGCATTAAAAAGATCACGTTGATTGCTTTCGCGGTCGTGTCCAATGAGCTCCGTAGATTCTGCATTGGTCATGTATTTAATCCCTTGCACTGTCTTGAAATGAAATTTCACCCAACGACGTTTTCCGTGTTTGTCGATCAGGCTATAGGTGTGGCTTCCATAGCCATTCATATGACGCAGATTCAGCGGAATGCCGCGATCGGAAAATAAGATGGTGACCTGATGCAAACTTTCTGGCATGAGCGACCAAAAATCCCACATAGCCGTTGTACTGCGGAGATGCGTTTTAGGATGGCGTTTTTGAGTGTGGATGAAATCAGGGAATTTGTAGGGATCCCGAACAAAGAAAACGGGAGTATTATTTCCAACCATATCCCAGTTTCCTTCTTCCGTATAAAATTTGAGCGCAAAACCACGAACATCACGCTCTGCATCGGCTGCACCTGCTTCTCCTGCTACCGTTGAAAAGCGAGCAAGGCACTCCGTTTTTCTCCCTGGTTGTAATACGTCTGCCTTTGTGTAAGCAGAAATATCACCGGTAATGGTAAGCGTTCCATAAGCTCCAGAGCCTTTTGCATGAACGGTTCGCTCAGGAATACATTCACGATTTTGATGCGCCAATTTTTCTAATAATTGATAGTCTGCTAATAAAAGTGGTCCGCGAGGGCCGGCTGTTAGGCTATATTGATTGCTAGCGAGAGGACTGCCAGCTGTGGTGGTGATGGTTTTTGAAGTGCTCATGGATGTAGTTTGTTTTGGAAAAATTATTTTTTAAACTTCAAGCTGCAAAAAATTAACAGGGATGAAAGCGACTAAGATAAAGAATCGAAGTAAGCAACAAGTAAAGAATGAAGGATAAAGAGTCTTGTCGTTAGAAATCAAGCAGCGTATTTCAACCTCCATTTTTTATAGCACCGATTTTTTCTAAAAATAAAAAACGATAAAAGAGTTTCAAGATTTTTTACTTTTTCAATCATCTCTTGCATCGCTTTTATCGCTGTTAATTTCTTTTTTCAGGTGCAGTGGTAGCTGCTATCTTGTTGTCATGACACGAAAGCAGCTACAACTTGGAATTCTTTTTTTTACCGTTTTCATTGACATGCTTGGATTCGGGATTGTGATGCCCATACTTCCGCGTTATGTAGAAACCTTAGGTGCTGCGTCATGGCAGATGGGTCTGCTCGTAGGAATCTTTTCGTTGGCACAACTCGTGATGCTTCCTTTTTGGGGTCATCTCTCAGATCGTATCGGACGCAAGCCCGTTTTGATCATGAGCATTTTTGGAACAGTGATCGGTTATCTCATCATGGGAGTGACACGTTTGATACCCATCATGGTGGTGGCTCGTATTATTGATGGTGCTGCTGGTGGTAACATGAGTGTTGTTCAAGCGTGCGTAGCCGATATTGCAACGGTAGAAGAGCGTTCTCAGTTGATGGGACAAGTCATAGGAATCGGCTATGGTGTTGGAACTGTTTTTGGTCCAGCTTTAGGAGGATGGCTAGCTTATCGTTATGGGTTTGCTTCTCCCATGCTCGTTACAGCAGGCTTAGCTGCTATCAATTTATTACTCCTCTTAGTTTTCCTTCCAGAAACATTGGAAAAAAAAGAAAAGGGGCATCAGTATCCTTCCTTACTGATGCTTTTCAAACATGTTGAAAAAAAGATCTATATTCCAGTCCTCATGGCTTTCTTTTTTTTCGTTCTTGGTTTCACCATGGTGACTACGTTGCTCGTTCTTTTTTTCTATCATCGTTATGGAATGAGTGAACAACAAACCGGTACTGTTTATGCGACATTTGGGATTATTGCTATTGTGATTGAAGGAGGTTTTTTTGGTTTTTTATCACGGTATGTTGGTGATCGATTGCTAGCAATTTTAGGAGCACTATCGTTGATGATCGCCCTTTTTTTCATCCCTTTGACCTGGAGTGTGAGTAGTGCTATTGCCTTCTGTATGATGATGGCATTGGGCGATAGCTTGATTGTTCCCTCGCTTGCTGCAATCGTTTCACGCACGACTCATAAGGCTTGGCAAGGTGCTGCTTTTGGTTGTTATCAATCAACAGGATGTTTGGCGCGCTTTTTTGGACCTCTTTTAGGAGGCATTTTATTACAAGTGAATTTTTGTGGAGAGAGCAAGATGCACTATGCACAGACAGCTTTTTGGACTGCATCAGGATTAGTTTTAGTGGCGTTTCTTTGTGCTCTTAAAATATCGCGGGCTTCTTCTGCTTCAAAGTAAGGCCATGATGAATGCGACTAGTTGCTTTTGTTTTAACTCATTCTAGCAGCAGGCAAATAATAACTAAAACAACTGAGGCAAAATTAGGAAGAAACGATCATTGTTGAAGAGTTCTATTTATTATTTTTTTAAAAAAGGATTCAAAAATTCTACCCATTACCCATGACTCATTTTTTATGAACCTCTCTTTTTTTCATTGGAACAACATCATCACTTTTTTCCTTCTTATAGGATTGGAGCTTGTTTTAGGAATTGATAATGTCTTAGTGATTTCCTTGGTTGTAGCACCTCTTGCAGTGCCTATGCGTCAGCATGCCAGGGTGATTGGACTTTTATTAGCGCTTCTATTTCGTCTTCTGTTTGTAGCAGGAGCCTTTTGGATTGTTCAGTCTACAACCCCCTTTTTTTTTCATTTTTCAGTAAGAGATATTTCACTCATGTTAGGAGGCTCTTTTCTCGTGGGTAAAGGAGTTCATGAGTTATACTGCTTGATGGAGCTTCCAGAAAAAAAGACACAGTTTGCTTCTTTTAAAAAAAATCTCTTTGCGGTGGTGATGCAGATTGTCCTACTAGATCTTATCTTTTCAATAGATTCGGTCATCACTGCTGTGGGATTAACCTCTCATCTTTTTATTATTTGTACCGCCGTCATTTTTTCTTTTATCGCACTCCTTTTTTATATTGGTCCTGTGGGCGAATTTATTCTTCGAAATCATTCTTTGAAAATCATCGCACTCCTTTTTCTTGTTCTTCTTGGAGCTTCTTTCTTCGCTGAAGGGCTTGGTTATTGCATAGATGAAAGATTACTCTACGGCATACTCGCTTTCTCGTTGCTTGTCGATGTGCTTCAAAAGCAGTATAAAAAAAAGAAGGCCGAATGACATATGTCATCCGACCTTCTTAAGTAACTGATCAGATAAAATCTGACGTCTTTTACTTGGAACGACCAGTGATTGCTGGTGCTGGTGCCTGTTTGTGGCTTTGGCATGCTCCAAGTGTAAGAGCTGCTGCCGCAAAAGCGACAAGCGCAATAATTTTTGTGATTTTCATGAATTTCGCCTCCTTTCGAAGCTGGTTGCTAGCCTTCATTTAAAACTAGATGTGAGCTCTTCGCAAGTGGACAATTGGTGAAAATAAAATTTTGTAACTGCTTGAGGAGTTTTAACCCGGATATTTCATGCTGATTGCGTCCCGGCTGGCAAGAAACGGACGCGACGATCGTCTCGTGGCAAGCGAATGGTAAAAATGAGTCCTTTTCCAGCACTGCTTTCAAGCATAATTTCGCCTCGATGCGCTCTGACAATCCGCTGCACCACATGAAGTCCAAGTCCATTGCCATCATTTTTTGTGGTGAAGTAGGGTTGGAAAATTTTATCGAATTCACTGGTAGGGATCCCTCCTCCTGTATCTCCAATACTTACCCAAATATGTGTTTCATCAAACCCAGTGACGATACGGAGAAGACCACCATTTTTCATAGCCTGAAAGCTATTACGAATCACATTGTAGAGGGCTTGTTTGAATTGATTGCGATCCAGCCAGAGACGCGGAATATTTTTCCCAAGGAGAAGATCTAATGCTACTTTACGATTTTGAATTTCTTGTTCTAGAAAAGAGAGTGATTCTAAGATAACCGTATTAAGATCTTCGAGATTGAGGTTCAGTGGCGCAGGGCGAATCGCATTTAAGAATTGACTGATGATTTGATCTAAACGAGTGACTTCATTCTGAGCGATAGAAAGAGATTTTTTAAATTCCTGTCGTTGCTCGCTCGTAAGTTTTTCAAGCCTTCGCTCTAAGAGCTGTAAGTGAATCGTCAGCGAGTTGAGAGGATTGCCAATTTCATGAGCGATACCTGCAGCAAGTAAAGTTGCCACCGAGGAGCGTTCACTTTCAATGGTCTCCTCCTTCTCGCGTCGACTATTAGTCATGTCTCTCAAAATAAGGAGACGTCCTACAAGGGATCGTGGTTGTGACTCCGTTTCATCACTCAGGAGTGGGGCCACATAAAAATTCAAGAAACGCTGCTCAGGATAAAAAACTTCTAAATCTCGACTGATGACATCTGTTTTGTTGGAAATAAAATCTAGCTGAAGCCCAGGAACAACCACGGAAAGAAGCCGGCCGATGTTTTCCGGTCCTTGAAGTGCAAAAAATTCGCATGCCATGCGATTGAGGTAAATAATGTGGCCTTCAGGATCAGTGACGATAACGCCTTCGAGGAGGGAAT
Organism: Chthoniobacterales bacterium; assembly: GCA_049314455.1. Taxonomy (GTDB): domain Bacteria; phylum Verrucomicrobiota; class Verrucomicrobiia; order Chthoniobacterales; family UBA6821; genus CAIWMF01. The sequence goes on along the minus strand of JBMOFC010000033.1, from coordinate 10,560 downwards.
TGAAAATCGTTTCTAAAAAACCTTTTTCACGCGCGAGATCCTGAAGATATTGTCCGACTTCGTTGGGTTGAACTAATTGAATTCGTTCAATGAGTTTATCGAGGAAACCTCTTTTCATATAATGGAAGCTAGAAGATGGAAGATAGATGCTAGATAACAGACTTTTTTGATAAAATAGCCTTTCTATCTTTAGCCATACTGAATTGAAAAAGAAGAAGAGAATGTCCCCCTTTGATTTCCCATCTTCTATACTTATATCGGATGAATTTTAGGATTTTTTTACGCAGGAGTTTTTGGGGCTAGCAAGATGGAACAGCGTGCTGCTACCGAGGTAACAGTAGTGATGACAATGCGGCTAGCGCCAAAAAGAACCAGTAAAATTTCCTAAAATTCATTCGAGAAAGGTATATCTCCTATCTTCCAACAAAAGCTCTTCCAACTCCTGAACTCGCCGTTCAAACAAATCAAGTGTCGTGGCGACTGGCTCTGGTGTTTTCATATCAACTCCTGCTGCAAGGAGCGTGTCTATTGGAAATTGGCTGTTACCACTTTTTAAAAAAGTGAGGTAGCCACTGCAGTCGCCTGTTTGTAGAACCTGATTGGCAAGGGTCACTGCTGCGGCAATACCAGTAGCATATTGATAAACATAAAACGCATTATAAAAATGAGGAATTCGGAAGCATTCTAGTTCCAACGATTCATCAAGGACGATCCCAGGACAAAAGTAGTTATCGAGTAGTGTGCGATAGGTATTTTTGAAAAAATCTAGGGTGAGGGCTTCTCCCGATTCTTCTGCGGCATGAATGATTTTTTCAAACTCTGCAAACATAGTCTGACGGTAAAGAGTTCCACGGAGATCCTCAATCTGGCGATTGAGAATATAGGCACGCATCAGTGGCTCCTCGGTAGTGGCCAGAAGGTGCTCGGTCAGTAAAACTTCATTAAAAGTAGAAGCAACCTCAGCTAAAAAGATAGGATAGTTGTAATTTTGAAAATCTTGGGCATTGCGCGCATACCAGGTGTGCATCGAGTGACCACCTTCATGAGCGAGCGTATAGATGTCAGCAAAAACATCTGTTTTGTAATTCATCAAGATGTAAGGAGGTCCTTGATAACCACCACAAGAAAAAGCCCCACTCCGTTTTCCCTTGTTTTCATAACGATCGCACCAGCGCTCTTGCTTGAGTCCTGCTGCCAACGTGGTGACATACTCAGAACCAAGTGGCTGGAGTGATGCTAAAACTTTTTCAATGGCCTCGTCAAAGGAGACATTGCTTTGAACAGTGGCTACCAATGGAACGCTCAAATCATAGGCGTGGAGGTCTGGAAGCTGAAGAATGCGTTGACGTAATTCGTAGTAATGGAAAAGGGGCTCGCGGCGCGCGCGAACCGCTGTGATCAAATTATCATAGACAGAAATGGGAACGTCATCATCGAAGAGGGCCGCCTCCAAGGCCGATGGATAGTTGCGTGCACGGGCATGAAAGACATCACCTTTAACCGAGCTAGCGAGTGTTGCAGCGACTGTGTAACGATGTTCGGAAAATTCTTTGTAAAATTTTGTGAAAGCCTCCTGACGGATCTTTCGATCTGGTTTTTGTAAAAATGAACTAAAACTGCTCTGCGTGAGCGTCACCTCGTGACCTTGTTCATCCTGCACCGTACCAAAAATCATATCGACATTAGTCAGCTGAGAAAATGTTTCTTGATGTCCCGCAATGCTCGGACCGCTTAACGCTAGGAGCCGTTCTTCTCGATCGCTCAATGTGTGAGCACGAAGACGGCGGAGACGTTGCAACGGAATGATCCATGCTTTCAAAAGAGGATCATTGAGGAATTCTAAAAACGTTCTCTCCTCGATGGCCTGAATTTCTGGAGCGATGAAGGAAGTCGCTGTTTCAAGATCGGTAGCCACTGATTGCAATCTTCCTTCACGATCTAGCGAGGCGTTGTTAGAGCTATCTTCGGTGAGACGCAGCCCTGCATAGTGACTGAGTGATTCCAGGGATTGATGTAATTTTTTTTCAAACTCCAACAGTTCTAAGAGTTTTTCTGCAGAGGTTCCAAGATGCCCTTGAAATCGAGTGATCTGAGGATAGGTTGCAAGGAGTTGTTGAAATTCTTTTTCCCAAGCTTCCTCGGTGGGAAAAAGTAACGTGAGATCCCATGTGTCTTGGAGAGCGACTTCCTGACGTGTGGGGAGTGTGGAGCAAGGGCTGGAGTCGTTAGGAGAAAAATAGAGCGCCATAAAGAGTGAAGGTAATCTAGAAGGTTATTGGAGGCGATGAGAAATATGCGAGCTAGGTTACTATCTTTTTTTCTGGTGACATGTTGGGATTTGCAAGAGGCTATTACAGTAATATTTTATCTACTAAATTACCAATCCTATGAGTTCTGTTTTTCTAAAGAGTCCTACTGAGGCACCTAGTTATAATGGTATTCGATATAATGGTATTCGACCTGTGCCCCCATCGAATCCTCCACCATCATTCAAAAGGCCACTATGCCGACGAATTGTAAATATAGGAAATCTAGATCACAAAAGCACTGACTCGGATAGTATTCGTGAAACATCACAACTTCTAGGGGATGAATATACTCAATTGCAGGATGCATCAGTTAGCTCTATGCCAACGGAGTTTGGTCATAGAAAAGTGGCACAATTTCAAGGCTCTAAAAAGCTTGATCATCAACAAATAAGAACTGTTAACAGCGAAGATGAAACATCATTTGAAGGTTTTTCAGAAGAAGCGATGACCTCTAAAGGTGAAACAGTTCTTTTTACATCTTCTTCTCTAGACTCTGTAGATTCCATTCTTAACGCAGAAGAGAATGTTGAAGCTGCACGTTTTGCGGAAGAGCTATTTACTTCTTTTTTAAAAGAGGCATCCGAGGGAAAGGAAAAATCAGAGAGCGCTGCACGATCTGCTCTTACTTGGCATGGAAATGCAGTTTTTTGGAAACAGGTTATTGAAGAAGGTAAAAAAGCCATTGTAGCTTTAGAGCAAGCAATCAAAACAAAACAACTCCTTATTAGCGATTCAAGTGATGGACGAAACAAGCTCGATTCTCTCCGTCGACTTCAAGATCAAAAAGAAACGTGGGCTTTCGATGTAACATGGTGTGAAGCTCAAGAAGCCGCAGCTTTTGCAAAACAAGCCTTAGCTGCAGCTCAAGAACCAACAAGCAAAACAGGCAGGGAGATGGTTGCGCTTTGGAATACTGTTTCAGAACTCTCTCAAAAAGCAGAAGCAGCTTGGGGTCGACATCTTTCTTCTGCCCCACGCCATCCAGTCGGCACTATGAATTCTCAAGCTTGGGAGCGTCGTCTGGCAAGCGAAGGGAAAAGTAAATTACGATGGGCTCATACAAGTAAAATGGCTGAAGAAAAAAAATCAGAAATTTTCGCTTGGCTTTTTTTTGGCAAGAAAGGTGTTTTACAAGGATATGAAAAAGAGAATTCCTATTTAAGTGATTGTTTCAACGTGGAAAATGATTTCAGTTTGGCAAAAAAAGCATACGCCGGCATACCTCAAGATCAACAAGAGCAAAAAAGGATACTCCATACGGAAGTCATTCAACTTGCAGAAAAACAAATCCAAGCATGGGAGCGCTATGAAAACTGCCTCAACTTAGAACGTGCTGCTCATCAAAGTGCAGATCAAAAGTTATTGAACGAAAAAATCAAGATTGCTCAATTTCAAAAACAAGAATCCATGGTCACGCTGCTCATAGAGAAATCTCAGCAAGAAATGTTTCAGCTTTCACTTGCTAAAAAAAAGGTTCTACGTGCTAAAGCAGAGTTACAAGAAGCTCCAACAAGAGAAAAATATGTAGAGGTTTTGGAGGGTTATGATGGTCTCATTGCACATATTCAAAAAATACAGAGCAATATATTTGAAGCAACAAGCCTCCAACGAGCTATTCTTACAAAGGCACCAACTGATTTTAAAAAAGCAAGATCTCAAGATAGACTCGATTTTTTTCAACAGAAAAAAGAGCGATGGGCTCTTACAATAGCAGCAGAGAGAGCAGACAAGGCTTTGATATTAGAGGCATTGGAGAGGGATTTGGGCTAGCCCCAATGCTGTTTACGTTAGGTAAACAGCTTGTTGAAGTGTTGAAAGGAGTCATTCTCTGAAATAAAGAGCTCTAAGTAGCCGGCATTGGCGCTAGCCCAGATATTTCATACCTATCTACTGCGGAAGTCGGGAAGCCTGATGAATGCTTCGTTGGACTCATATTTTGACTTGGGGAATAGAGCCGTCCGGGAGGACACTGGATAGACTTTCCGAAGGAAAGCCCCGAAGAGGCGAGCCGAACGGGAACGAGCGAGTCAATATGTACACATACAGCCCTGCGTCAACATGCTTGCCTGCATTACCCCATAAGACTTCGCAGCTTCCTCGTCACAATCAGCATGAAATATCCGAGCTGGGAGCTCTTGAGTCGTTACGACTTTTTAAAAAGTCACACTGGCCCTTATCCCAATCACAAAGGCATTCGGATAAGACTGCATTGTTCCTGGATGGATGATGTATTGCACATCAGGCTGAATTGCTAACCATGGGGTGAGTTGAGCCTGGTAGGTCAGTTCTATATCGTAGGTCGTATTGGCAGGAGCCGTTCCTTGACTTTGCTGTATTGTATTAATCCCATCATTACTCAGTAATCCGTAAGCGAAGGCAAGACCTAGGAGATCTTGATCGCGAGTAGGGATCAGCCCTCTATAGTTCAATCCCGTATCACAATAAAAATTAAGAATGTTGCGATCTCCTGGTTCAAAAGCAACGCGGTTAAAGATTCCAAGCCCCTTATCGGGTTTTTCATCAATGACTTTTTTAACATCGGAGTTAGCTGACTCCTTTGTTTCCTTTTTATCAGGGCATCGGTAGATCATCTGATCGATAATGCCATAAATGCCGTAGTTCCCTGAAAAAGAATCATTTTGATTGCTTAAATTAGGAAAGTTGGAAGAGCTAAACCAGGCGCCAGCTTTCACCTGTCCGGGTAAGATGCATTTGTAACTATAGTCAGCTTCTGTAAGATAAAAATATCCTTGGTCTGCATTGAGGTTCCAATCGAAACCATGGTTGTTGACATTTTGTGCGTACACATTTCCTTGGAAGACAGCTGCCTTGATGGAAAATTGATCATTGGGTTTTAACTTGAGACGTACTCCAGGTGCGCCAACAGGATAGGCGGGCCCACCATTGGGAATACTGGTGAAGATAAAAGCGGGCCACCCAAGTGTATTATTGATGAAGAGTGATCCATAGTCTGAAATGACGAATTCAGAGTCAGCCACAATTTGACCTGCACGTAGCGAAATTTTGTCATCGAACAATGTTTGCTGTAACCACAGTTCAATATTCCGAAACGTGCTATAACCGCCAATGTTAGAAACGCCAAACATGTCACCTACTAGATTTGCCCCTGGATCTTGACCTGCAAGGTAGAGCCAGCGAGTGTAGAAGCTACCCCCTTTCCAATTCATGAATTTTTCTAAATTAACGGTGGTTGCAAATTGGAGAACAGTCATATAGACACTCCCTGTTTTCATTCCGCCAGTCGTATTTCCCCAAACTTCATTAATGGCGGAAAAACCAAGATCGATCCCTTTTTTCGAAAGGTTATCTCTTACTCCAAACCAACGGCCTGTGGCGTTGTCATCTTCAAGCCAAGGTTTAAAATTACGAATCGATTCCCCTTGATCTATCGACGATTCTAATGGATCGGGATTTGTAGTATTGGGAGGGGTTGAGAGAGCTTGTGCCTGGAGTGGTCGAACCGTTACTAACAGTAGTAAGAAGAAAAAAGGTCGTAAAAAAGGATGGGGGACAAAATTAAAAAACTTCATGACTCAAGAAAATAAGGTGATATTATCTGCAATTCATCAAATTCGATAAGAATTAATGAGAGCAGATAGTTCTAGCAAGTCTGTCAACCCCATCTTACAAAATATTTTCTCTAGTCAAAAAAATTAGGGATTTTGCCTAATCGTTTAGGATGAAGACCTCGTTTTTTTGGAATCAGGTCGTGGTGGACGCTATACTCTGAAATAGCGGCAACGATCTCGCGTGCTGTGCGACGACGATCTATCGAAACACCACTTCCTAAAGCACCTCCCAAAGAGCCTCCAGCGTTGATGAGTGCATTAGAAAGGACAAAAGGACCGATAGGGGTGAAGGCTGCTGCCGCTCCAGGAGCTATTCCAGAGCCGCCTGTTGTTTTAATGGTCAAAAAAACAGGATCTCTCCACTGTAAAGAAAGATCTAGAAGTTTGACCTCTGTCTCCATTTTTGTTTTTCCCAATCCTAATCCAATTCCTGCTCTAAGCAGTCTACTTCCTTCCTGAACCATTTCAAAGGAGCCAGTGAGCAACCAAAAATTCCCAGTTGGAGGTTCTTCTCCAGATTCCAAAAGAACAGCAGGAGCAATATGTTTGCTGAGGCGCACAACGAGGTCCTTTGCTAATTGTGTACGTTCGTTTTCAATAAGTGTGCTGAGATCTTTTCCTTTGCGATTTACTTGGAAGTGCAACGCTGGGGCTTGAAACCTTTCAACATAAATACGCTCTGGGAGTTGTGCTGGAGAGCAAAAGCCAGAAAAAGTTTGTTTGACACTGACAGAAGCACATCCTGTAAGCAAACAAGCAATAACGCTTATGGTCACAAAGCGAAACTGAAAGAAAAATTGTTGATGGCTCAAGATGTCGAAAATGTAAGTCTAAGCAGGGCAATGAAGGTATATTCTAATCCACTCTTGTCCAAAATAAAAATTTAGTTCCATTGAAAAACATATGGAGAGTTAGATGGTTAGAGGTTTAGAAGTTTAGAGGTTTAGCCAGAAAGTAAGCAGGGTAATATATCGGGCTAGATGTGATAAAAGCTCTTAAAGCTCTCAACAGCTGCGTTAGCAGCGATTCGGGCCTCTAAACTTGACACTTAGCAACCAATGAACTTCTGATGTCTTATTTCTATAACCTGTTTATTTTGGACAGCAATGATTCTCATCATCATCTTTCAAATTTTAAACTGTCATCTCTGTAAAAAATTTTTAAATATGGATGCATGAATAGTGACTTCATGATCATGATGCCTTTCGTCTTGATGCTTCTCTCTGTTGCCTTCATGCCTTTTGTGAATGGCCCTTGGTGGAGTTTACATTTTAAAAAGGTTTCTTTATTCTTAGCGGGCATCATCATTTTTTATTATCTCTTCGTGCGTCATGATGCCCCTCGGTTAGGTCTTCTTCTAAGTGAGTATCTGAGTTTTATTATTCTGATTGGGTCGCTCTTTGTCGTGACCGGTGGAATCTACTTGCGCGTTCGAGGAGAAGCGACGCCATTGCGAAACACAATCTTTTTAGTAGTAGGTTCCATTATTTCCATTTTTATCGGAACGACAGGAGCCTCCATGCTTCTCATCCGTCCTTGGATTCAGAGTAATCGCTATCGTGTTACTGCATTTCACATCATCTTTTTTATTTTTATGATCAGTAACATTGGTGGGTGCTTAAGTCCCATCGGTGATCCACCGCTTTTTTTAGGCTATCTTCGTGGAGTTCCTTTTTTTTGGCTTTTTCAAAATCTGTGGTCTGCCTGGTTACTTGCCATCGGCTTGCTTGCCGCGATTTTTTATTTTTTGGATAGGAGAAATTTTCTTCAAGCGCCTTCTTCTATTCGAGACTTAGAGACCACTCAAGAAGTATGGACATTTCAAGGATTGTTCAATCTTTCCTTTCTAGTAGTCATTATTGGGGCTGTTTTTTTGCCGACACCATGGCGTGAGATGGTGATGGTTGGTGCTGCTCTTGGGTCCTATTTTTCGACTTCAAAGAATATTTTTGAAGCCAATAAATTTACCTTTCATCCTATCGAAGAGGTTGCTTGGCTCTTCTTTGGTATTTTTGCAACGATGGTTCCTGTCCTTGATTATTTAGAAGAAAAAACCTCTCTGATTTCTTCTTTTCCACCGCTCAAGCCACTTCATTTTTATTATTTGACCGGATTTCTTTCGACTTGTTTAGACAATGCCCCTACGTATTTAGCCTCACTGCAACTGCATTTAGGAATGCATGGAATGAACATCGAATCAGTAAGTGATGTTACCTATGCAGCCATCAACACTCCTAAACCGATTACTGCTATTGCTCTTGGAGCTGTTTTTTTTGGAGCCACAACCTACATTGGTAATGGTCCTAACTTCATGGTCAAAAGTATTGCTGAAGACGTAGAGATTCGAATGCCCAATTTTGTGCATTACATTGTCTACTATTCCTTGCCAATCCTAGCTCCCATCTTAGTGCTCATTGGATGGCTATTTTGTCGCTAGAGCATTTTAAAAAATTCTGTAGCCGATGTAGTGCCAGAACACGACCCGACGGGAGTCGGTCGGGCAGACTGCCGTTAGGCAGCCCAGCAAGGGCGAGGTGAGCGGGAGCGAGCGAGTCAAACGAGGAGCGCAGAACCGTAGTGCATACGAGATATTCGAGGACGCGAGCACCGGAGTGACGACGCAGTACGGCTACAGAATTTTTTAACATGCTTTAATAAACAACCTCTTCATCCAGCACTACCTTCTCCGTAGCATTCTCCTTGCAGAACTGGACATAGCGAGGAGTTGTGATGAAGAGGTAGAAGAGGAGGGCGATACTTCCCACATACAGCATTTGTTGACTCAGGTAAATTAACCAGAGGTAGATCATGAATGGGGCGGTCAAGATCATCAACGTCTTGAAATTCGTTTTCCTCGTGAGTTGAATACCACCATAAATCCCCATGAGCAGCAGAAGTGAAAGATTCATCATGAGAAGATCGTGCTTGGGAATGGTTACCATCATCAAGGTGAGGGGAATAAAGATGCAAGCGCCGAAGTATCGGAGTTTTGGTTTCATGGCTCCCATGCTGATGGGAGCAGCCATGTAACCGAGAATATAATATCCGGTGACGATGAGCATGAGGGTGGCCCAGCTTTCGGAGTTCCATAACACAATGGCCACTAACACCCAGTTGATAAGCAAAGATCGCCTACAAATATTGTAGACGGGGTTTAATGCAGCGATGGTCCATTTTGGCATCTGTCCTTCAGCTGCCATCGCATAAAACATCCTGGCAGAAGCTCCTAGATAGGCATAGCCGGTTCCGGAGGGGCTCACAATGCTATCTGCAGTTAAGAGCAGGGCGAGGAAGTTCAGGCCAAGCAAAATCGCCAAATTCATCAATGGAGAATGAAAATTGAGTCCGGCCCAACCGTGTGCTAGCAAGTCGTGCGGAACAGCTCCCATGAAGGAAAGCTGAAGGGCCATGTAGACGAACATGACCACCAAAATAGAAATGATCATCGAGAGAGGAACGTTTCGTTTGGGGTTTTTGACTTCGCTTGCAAAGGAGGCTGCCAGTTGAAATCCATTGTACGAGTAGATAAGACCTGCTCCTACGATGGCGCTCAGGGCCGATCCGGCATGGTAGACGCTATTGCTAAGTAAGGTAAAATTGCTTTTGTCAAAGCGTGAAATTAAAAAAAGTGTGATGGCAAAAAGTGGAGTGAAAATCTTAAGTGCCGTCACCGTGTTGTTCACTCTAGCGAGGAGTCGAATACCATAAAAGTTGACCACTAAGTAGAGAAACAAAATGAAGAGTGCAAATAATTTTCCATACAGAGTCAGGCCACCGCTATCCATGAGCGTATTGTTTTTCAAATAAGCCGAGAGATATTCGGTCGTCGCTTGCGCTTCTGTGGTGACCGAGATCATCAGCCCAAACCAATTAGCAAAGGCAAAAGGCATCCCAAAGATCGCATTATGCGATAAAGAGCTCGAGCGGGTTGTGGCGCCGCGAACAGGATGAATAGCTACGACCTGAGCCAAGCAGAGCCCTACTCCCATGACGAGAAGTGCCGCCAAGAACCATGCTAGAAAGGCGTAGTTGCCGGCAAGACGTGCATTGAGCTGCGCGCTAAAGAGCCACCCTGATCCGACCATCGCTGTGGCACTGATAGCGGTCGCGCTTAGAAGAGATACTTTTTTGTGTTGATGCATGTTTATGTGATGGCGTGGGAATTGTAATGAAGCGATCCATGCTGAACATTGGACCGATGAAAAGAAAGTTTGAAATAGAAATCGGGTTCTATTTTTTATCGATTTTCCACTCTAGTGCCATGGATTGAATTGTTGCATTCAGGGAGCTTTTTGTTTCTCCATGCTCTTGCACTTCCTTTGCAATACCGCCACTTTTTTGATCAATGTCTACCGTCATCTCGATGCTCATTGACCCTGAAGCATTATAAGTTCTATCATCCAAAACAGTCATAGGAGAAGTTGGCAGTTTAGAACGGAGAAAATCAGGCAGAAAAGAACGCTGAGGCTTGCCAGGATTGAAAAAAAGAGAACTTCCATTGGTTTCTACAACTTGTTTTGCGGTAATTTTGATCTGTCCTTGAGTATGGTTCTCGCCAGGCTTAATGTACTTATAGGAAAATGTGATTGTGGTATCTGCTTTGTCTCCTCCCGCAACAAGAAGAGAATTTTCAGGTAAGAGAGAAAGAGAAGTCACGTTAG
>JBMOFC010000032.1:0-22648 GCA_049314455.1 Chthoniobacterales bacterium | reverse complement strand
TTTTTCTCATGCTGTATTTGATATCACTTTATTGTGTTATCTGGTACAGCCCCTATTTTTTTTATGACTTGCTTTGTATGATCATTAGCTTGTTTTGGTCTTGGGAATGCCCAGAGGGCATAGCCTAAGCGTGGCAAGATTCCGCTTTTGACAACAAGCGTTCCATCGCTCTTCAGGCTCACAAGCGCTGAATCATGATAATCTTTAATCTTACGAGGATCGAACGGCTCTGTTTCAAAAAAAATAGCCATAAGAACAAAGGTTGGTTTTTATTATTCGCTTGTGACAGAACTCTTACTCGCTTGTCACTCCCAACTCTTGGAGTAAGCGATCCAGGTCATCAGAGCCATAATATTCGATGATGACCTGGCCTTTTTTTTCTCCATGCTGAAGAGTGACGCGTGTTGCGAAACGATGTTGTAGTTTATTTTGGAGATGAAGTAAAGCCGGAGGGAGCTCTGAAGTATTGGAACGTTTCCCTTTTCGACTGGTGCCTTTGCTTGGCCGAAGTTGAGCCTCCACGAGTTCTTCGGTGGCACGAACAGAGGCGCTGCGACGTAGGATCTGATGGGCAACGGCCCGTTGTTCTTCGTGATTTTTTAAACCAAGAAGCACTTTGGCATGCCCGACACTGAGGCGTCCTTGAATCAGAAAATTTTTCACCTCGACATCCAGGTCAAGCAAGCGTAGGGCATTGGCCACCACAGCACGACTTTTACCAACACGACGAGCGATATCTTCTTGGGTGAGGTGAAATTCTCCGGCAAGTCGTTCATAGGCGAGGGCTTCTTCAATCGGATTGAGTCCTTCCCGTTGAAGATTTTCAATCAAGGCCAGCTCGAGAACCTGTTGATCAGTGGCTTTGCGGACGATGACTGGAGCTTCCTGGAGCCCGACTTCGGTTGCGGCACGAAGACGGCGTTCTCCAGCGATAAGCTCATAATTGCTTCCAACTCTACGAACAATGAGAGGTTGAATAATGCCACGCTCTCGAATCGAATCAACGAGGTCACGCAGCTGCTCTTCTTTAAAGGCGGTACGTGGCTGCAACGGACTGGGGACGATCTTGTGGAGCGGCACCGCTTCAATCTGCTCGCCACGTTCTTCTTGGGGTGCAGGGGAAGCCAGTGGAGAGGCTCCACGCGCATTAATGAGAGATCCAAGACCTTTGCCGAGTACTGACTTTGACATAGCGGATTAGAGTAAAGGGTAAAGGGTGAAGGGTGAAGAGTATTTTTCTAACAAAATTAGTGATCGGAATTCATTTTTTATCCTAAAAACGTGAATCGAAATGGGAAATATGACGTAAGGACTTGGTCAGGTTGTTTTTTAAAAGCGTGTAGCGCACCTTGATGGTCCGCAAGCGATTTGAAAAAGTAAGCTGAGGCCGAGTATATTGTGTCAGATTTTCTGTTTTCATTCGCATTTTTAGGTTTATAGAATGTCATTTCAAAAAATAGATTTTAGAAAATGGGGCATGCTCTTTATTGGTTTACTTGTCATCCACCCTTTACCCTTTACTCTTCACCCGTTACGGTTTGCCAGCCATGTTTTCTCACCTCGATCTTCTTTTTTCTTCTACCCCGCTGGAAGGTCCAGAACAGATGGCCTTAGATGAGGTTTTGCTGCGTCAGATCTCCTCTCCTTTACTCCGTCTCTACTGTTGGAAGGCACCTTGCGTGACTTTTGGTTATTTTCAAGAGTGGAAAAAGGTTCAAGCGGCTTTCCCTGGACGTACGCTCGTGCGACGGTGGAGCGGTGGAGGATCGGTGGAGCATGACAGGGATATGACCTTTTCGCTCATCGTGCCTGCCTCAAAAACGCCAAAAACGATCGCACGTATACCTCCTTCCTTCTTTTATCAGTACCTTCATCAGGCCATTGTTGAAACATTGCATGCATTTAAAATAGATGCTCGCTTAATTAACTCCGAGGAAACTAAGGAAGGGAGCTCCTGTTTTACGGCTCCTTCCCTTCATGATATTGTTATTCAAGATCAAAAAATTGCAGGAGGCGCCCAACGCCGCTGTGCCGGAAGCCTACTTCATCAAGGAAGCCTTAACTATGTTGGAAGATGGAAGATGGCAGATGGAAGATGGGATGAAGTCTTAGATCCCTCTGTAATGGGAAAATCACTTTTTACTTCTTTAGCGAAACGCTTATCTCCTAGCGTAAACCTCATCGCAGAAGAACAAGCATGGTTAGAGGAGGCTGTGTCCGTTGCTACACAGCGTTACCGCACGACAGCATGGACACAGAAGCGATGAAGCTTGGCATCAAGGTCCTGTTTTAGTTAGAGTTTTCCTTTGCTCTTATGAAAAAAAATAAGTTTTCTCCATGGCTCTACATTTTTATTATTACGATTTTCTTGTTTTTAGACCTGCGTGCTGCTCTAGCTGTAACAACTCTTAGTGGATCAGGAGCCACCTTCCCAGCGCCACTCTATGTTCGCTGGGCTTCAGAATTTCAACAATCCCATCCTGAGATTTCTGTGAATTATCAAGGGATTGGCAGTGGTGCTGGTATTGTCAATTTCACAAAGGGCCTGACTGATTTTTGTGCAAGTGACATTGCGATGACCGATGCGGAAATCGAAAAGAATCATGGTAACGTCGTCATGATTCCTCTCACGGCTGGAATGATTGTGTTGGCCTACAATATTCCTGATGTAAAACCCCTCAAATTAAGTCGTGAGGCCTATAGCGGCATTTTTCTTGGAAAAATTACGCGCTGGGATGATCCACTCATTGCGGCTTCTAATCCCGATATCCATTTACCTTCTCTTCCTATCACGGTGGTCACACGCTCCGATGGAAGTGGTACGACTGCTCTTTTCACAGAACATTTGGCGAAGGTCAGTCCTGAATTTGATGCTCAAGTTGGCTCTGGGAAATCGGTAAAATGGCCTGTGGGACTTGCTGGCAAAGGAAATGATGGAGTCACTTCCTTGATTAAAGGAACCCGTGGGGCTATCGGCTACGTTGAATATGGTTTCGCAAAAAACAATAATTTGCCTACTGCCGAGCTGCAAAACAAGGCTGGCACCATCGTCCCTTCTTCCAATGAGGCGGGATCCCTTGCCTTAACCAACATTGTCTTGCCAGACAATCTACGGAGTTTTACTCCTGATCCCGCCGGAACCAAGGACTATCCTATTTCTGGTTTTACATGGATTATTTTGAAAAAAAGTTACCCTTCAGAAAAAAGCAAGGCCTTAAAAGAATTCTTCTCTTACGCCCTCACCGAAGGCCAATCCTTATCTTCCTCATTAGGATATCTCCCACTACCTGCTTCTGTTCAAAAAAAATCACTCCAGGCCCTAGAACAAATTCAAGAATCTGCTGGCAAGTAGATTTTTTCAGAAATGAATCTTTATTTTTATTTTGGAATTCAAATCTGTTTTGTCGCAGTTTGAGTGCTATTTTTGAATCCAAGATTTTTTAAAAAATTCAACCACGAATGTAACCAATACAAAAAAATTTAACCACAAAGAAAACAAAGCCGCTAAAGCGGCACACAAAGGAAACACAGAGATAAAATTTTTTATAAAAAATTTTAAAGGTGAGAAATAAAGAGCATAGCAACAGGTTGGGAATCAAAATGCCTTAGAATTTTTTTTAAAAAAATTCTTTTTTGTGCTCTTTGTGCTATCTATGTGTTCGTTGTGGTTACTGCACTCAAAACTAGTTGCACTTAAACTCTCTTCCCCCGCGTGACCACTCCTGCCTTTATCCCACAAGACCGCTATCGTCCTCGAAAAGATTATTTTCGTGGTCTTTGCTGGCTTGCGGCCGTGATGATCATCCTCCTTCTTGGGCTCATCATTGATGAAATTTTTACGAAAGCCATGCCGGCCATCGATCAATTCGGATGGCATTTTTTAACAAGTTCAGAGTGGCGTCCCAATCGTGATCTCTATGGTGTCTTGCCGATGCTTTTTGGAACAGCCGTGAGCAGTTTTTTGGCGCTGCTCTTAGCACTACCACTTGGTTTGGCCGTGGCACTTTTTTTAAGCGAAAATTTTTTGCCTAACCCTTTACGTCAGATAATGAGGGTTATTGTGGATATGCTAGCGGCTACACCCAGCGTGGTTTATGGTCTCTGGGGTATTTTTACGCTCGTTCCGCTTGTACAACATTATGGTAATATGGTGACACGTCATTGGGGATGGATTCCCTTTTTGCACGGCCCGGCTTATGGCAATTCTCTAATTACGGCGAGCCTTGTGCTTTCACTGATGGTTCTCCCAACGATCGCTGCCATCTCACGCGCAGCCTTGGTTGCTGTTCCCCAGACACTGCGAGAAGGTGCCTATGCGTTAGGCGCTACCCGTTGGGAAACGATTCTTCGTGTTTTATTGCCTTATGCCGCCCCTGGTATTGTGGCAGCAAGTATTTTAGCCTTTGGGCGTGCTATGGGCGAAACAATGGCCGTGGCCATGCTCATTGGAAATAGTCAACGTCTCACGTTCTCTCTTTTTTCCCCTTCCAACACGCTCTCGGCATTGCTTGCTAATCAATTTTCTGAAGCAGACGGACTCCAAGTTAACGCCCTCATGTACGCCGCGCTGCTCCTTATTATTCTGACACTGGGAACTAATATTCTAGGTGAAATTATCCTGCGTCATACCCAAAAAGCTCTTGGAGGAGGTCATACGCGATGAGCACAACTCCTCTTTCAGTTGATTTTTTTTCACGTCATGGAAAAAAGACAAGTCTTCTTCGTCTACTGCGAAACCAGCTTCTTACGGCGCTCTGCATCCTTCTTTCTTTTGTCACCTTAATCCCTCTTTTTTCACTTCTTTATCTGCTCCTTGAAAAAGGCCTTCCTTTGTTAAGCCTTTCTGTTTTCACAAAGCTTCCTCCGGCTCCTGGCCTCGAGGGAGGCGGTTTCGGAAATGCCATTCTTGGAACATTGACTATGGTTGGCATTGCCACACTTCTCTCAACTCCCATAGGAATTTTGGGGGCCATTTTTATTAATGAATATGCTCCTGCCTCTGCACTGGCAGGAACTGTTCGTTTTGTTGCCAAGCTTTTGGCTGGCATTCCTTCGATCATCTGCGGTGCGTTCGCCTTTGCGCTTGTTGTGCTTAATACCGGTCAGTTTTCAGCTCTTGCAGGTGGTGTTGCTCTCTCCATTTTGATGCTGCCAACCATCCTCATTACTTCCGAACAAGCTTTGCTTGATGTCTCTTCTTCCTATCGCGACGCTTCTTATGGTCTGGGAGCTACTCCGTTTCAGACTATTTGGCGTGTCGTCTTGCCAGAAGCCTTACCCTCCATGATGATGGGGATCATGCTTGCCGTGGCTCGTGCTGCAGGAGAAACGGCACCTATTCTCTTTACCGCGCTCTTTAGTCAATATTGGATGCGTTCCATCATGGAACCAACTGCTTCTCTTTCAGTTTTGATTTATAATTTCTCTGCACTTCCTTACCATTACCAGGTTCAAATGGCCTGGACGGCTTCTCTCGTTTTAGTTGCCATGGTGACAGGAACAAATATTGTAGCGCAATTCCTCTTGCGTAGAAAATTCTGATGAAGCAACACGATCAACATAGTGCTGAAGGGCAATCACCCCATCTTGTAACGACGTCACCACGTGACTCTACTGAATGGGCTTTTATAAAAGTCACTCACTTTAATTTTTTCTACGGGAAAAAACAGACACTCTTCAATATCAATGTTGATATTCCTGCTAGGCATGTGACTTCTTTCATTGGACCTTCGGGCTCTGGCAAGTCAACCCTCTTGCGTAATTTCAACCGCATGAACGAACTGATTCCGGGAGTGCGACATGAAGGCGATATTACGATTCATGGGACGAGTATTTTTGACCCTTCCATTGAAATTATTGGCCTGCGACGACGTATTGGCATGGTGTTTCAGAAATCTAATCCTTTCCCGCGATCCATTTATGAAAATGTGGTCTTCCCTCTTCGTATCATGGGCCGTAACAATCGTGCTCTTTTGGATGAAACCGCAGAACGTTCTTTGCGTTCCGTCGCCTTGTGGGAAGAAGTCAAAGATCGCTTGCATGAAAATGCCTTAGGCCTCTCGGGAGGCCAGATGCAACGTCTTTGCATTGCACGTGCCATTGCCAGTCAGCCCGAAATCATTCTGATGGATGAACCGTGTTCAGCCCTCGATCCCATCGCCACAGCCAAAATCGAAGAACTCATCGTAGAATTAAAAAAAGAATTCACCATCATCATTGTGACTCACAGTATGCAACAGGCGAGCCGGATTTCTGATATGACTGCCTTTTTTAATTTTGGAAAACTCATCGAATTCGATCAAACTAGCAGAATTTTCACAGCTCCTATCGAAAAACAAACAGAAGATTACATCACTGGTCGATTTGGGTGATTTCTTATACACCGTCCCTACCAACGGGGCATTGTTAGAGACTGACTTTCAACTTCAACTTTCAACTTCAACAGCTACGCAGCAGCTCTTCCCATGGCCTATTCTCGCTCTCACATCCTCACTCCATTTACGGAAAAACTAGATCAGATCCACAATAGCATTATCCTGATTGCAGAACGTGCTAGGGCTAACTTTCAAAATGCGATCTGTGGTCTCTTCGAACGTGATGATGATTATTGCAATAACACCATTGCCGATGATGAAGAAATCGATCTTTTAGAAATGCAAATTGATCGTGAAGGGCTGCACATTATGAGCCGCTTTCAACCGGTTGCTTCCGATTTGCGCTATGTGATTTCTTCCATGAAAATAGGAGCCCACATTGAACGCATCGCAGATCAAGCCGTCAACATTGCACGTCGTGCTCGTAAAATTAATGAACATCCGGAAGTTGAGGAACTGCATGAACTCGATAAAGTCATTAATCTCGCCATGAAAATGTTTGATGATGCCTTGCGTGCTTACACGGAAGAAAACGAGGCCTTGGCGCTACATGTTAAAGCCCAAGATAAGCAACTCGATCGTCTTAACAAAGAATTAAATGAGTATTTGATTTTGAGGATGCAAGATGACTCGAGCAAAATTCCGATTTATTTAAATTTGATTTTTATCAGCCGTTGTCTCGAACGTATCGGAGACCACGCCGCGAATATTGCTGAAGATGTTGTTTTTGCAATAAGCGCGGAGGATATTCGTCATCTGGGGTAACTGGCAAGGTACCTTGGTAGAGACAGTTTAGGAGTTTAGGGGAACGTTCTTGAAATCATGAACACAATATGCAAAGCAACCTTAAAAAGTCTTTATTTAAGTAAGCTGCGACACAGCTTGTTTGATATCACCTAAACCCCTAAACTTCTAAACTTCTAAACACTACCAAAGTTATTTTATTTCGAAGAAATGAAATAACCTTGGTAGTCACCATTTCCCAAACATTGTTCTTCCCTATCTCCATCCCTCAACCATTTCGTGTGAAACGGGTTCTTTTTCTTTGTGCTATTGTGATGCTCCGCTCGTTGTTAGCTCAAGATGCACCTACCGATCTCTCTGGGCAAGTGACACCAAATAGTGCCCTCAGTTCTGCAGTGGAGATGCCTACTCAGAACTTCAGCGGCAAGGCGGTTGAAATCAATGCCGATGGCAATACGCATTTCGAAAATGGAATAGCCTTTGCCGAAGAAAATGTCCAAATCCACTACAACGGTATTAGCATTTATTGTGACAAAGCGGAATACAATCCACAAACGCGCGATATCCTTTTGATCGGGCATGTACGCATTTATAATACGACAAATTTCTTTTCAGGAGAGCGGGCACTTTACAATCTTGAGACCAAACAGATCCGTGGGCTTGAATTTCAAGGTGATTTTGCACCACTCAAGTTTCGTGCCTTGAGTTTTAATTCTGTTTCTCAAAAAGAATTTCGAACACGTGATGCGCTGCTAACGACCTCTGACTCTTCCAGTCCTGATTGGGGAGTTCGTGCTCGTGCCATGCGCATTTACGATAAAGATCGTGTCATTTTTTTAAACACGACTATCTACATCGGAAAAGTTCCGATCCTTTGGGTCCCCTACATGTATGCGAGTCTCAAGCAGTCGGGAATTCAGATTCAACCGGGTTATGATAGCACCTGGGGTGGATATGTCCTGGCTTCCTACATGTACCCGATTGGCACTGATGATCATTTACTCACGCGTGTTCATTCTGATTATCGCTCACTACGCGGCTATGCGATGGGTTTAGATGTGGAAAATAAATTTGGAAAAAACAACCAAAACTCAGGGCAATTTCTTTCCTACTACGCCTGGGATGCCAATCCCAACATCAACAATGCTCCCGGACAACAACGCATTGTGAATCCGACCTCTGGTAATTTTGTGGAACGTTATCGCCTCACCTTCACTCAGAAATTTTATCTCAAGGATGATCTATATGCGACGGCAGACTTAACGAAGCTGAGTGATTTCACCTTCATGCAGAATTATTACCCTACGGAGAATTCTTACAATCCTCAGCCCGATAATAATATCACCCTCACAAAACGAAATGATGATTCCACCCTCTCGCTTGTCACCAGATGGCAAATGAATAATTTTCAGGAAACCACAGAGCGTTTACCTGAAGTTGCCGCCGATTTTAATCAAGCCCCACTCTTTGGACTTCCTCTTTTTTATGATGGCACCACCTCCATCGGCCAGCTACAACGCAGCTTTGCGGTCAATTCCACGAATTATCCCAACTATCAGACTCCTGCCAGTTACAATGCCACACGTTTTGATACCTTCCATCAACTGAGCCTGCCACAGACGCTTTTCGGCTGGCTTTCGGTTGTTCCAAAAGTTGGCATGCGGGTCACAGCCTATAATCATGGTGGCGATTATCTCAACACGAATGGCGAGATCACCACATTTCCCAACGCTCCGATCGTGACTAATGGAGTTACTACTGGCACGCTAGCCAATGAGCTCAATTGGACCGGAACAACGGTGCGGCCGATTTTTAATAGTGGTATAGAAAGCTCCTTTAAAATCGCCCGCAACTTTGAAGGCGTGCAGTCGCACTTTTTAGGCCTAGATGGACTGCGCCATGTGCTCCAACCATATGGCAACCTTTCTTATGTCTACGCCGGCGGACCGAATGTGAATCAGGTTTTTCAATTTGATCGTTATATTCCTAATGCACCTAACAATCTTACGAAATCAGGCTATCAGCCAAGTTCTACCCAGCTCCAACCCCTGAATTTTCCTCAATTCGCTGCTATTGATACTATCGACAGTTGGACCATCATGCGCTTAGGCGTGCGCAACCGCTTACAAACACGTCGGGATGATGGAACTCACGATTGGTTTTATGTCGATAGCTTCATGGATATCAATGGTGTTGATCCTTATCGCAACGGACCAGTTTCTAATTTTAACAATCGCTTTACTTTTAATCCGATCAGTTGGCTGGCTGTTCGTCTTGACTCGCAGGTTCCCATGACTTCACAAGGATTTACAGAAATGAACTTGCAATTCGATATCATGCCTGCACGCTGGTTCCAAATTTGGGTCGGAAGCGCCTACATCAATAATTACAATGGACTCAGTGGGAATCAGCCCTCACTCACCCTTCAATGGAAATTAACAGATCATTGGTCGGTTAGTGCTACACAGCTCTACAACCTCAATGAAACCGCCATGGCCAATGGTGTAACGACAAGTGGCTATGCCCCGGGTAACAGCTTGCTTTATCAGCGCTACTTGATTAATCGCGATCTCTCGAGTTGGATTATTTCTTTAGGTGCTGATGTTCGTAATAACCAAGGAACCCCTACTCAAGGAAATCTGACCCAGTATGGCGCCGTGATTGTCTGCACACTCAAAGATGCTCCTGATGTGACCATGCCATTCCATCTCAATGCCCCAACGGCTAATCCTCCTGCAGGCTCGACGGGGAATCCCCTTGTTCCGGGAAATTAATCGGATTTCCCCATCCTTTGCATATCCCTGTTCATTTCTTTAAGTATTCGTAGCTACCAACGTCTCAGAGAGAATGAACCACAAAGAACACAAAGCCACTAAAGCGGCACACAAAGGAAACACAGAGATAAAATTTTTTATAAAAAATTTTAAAGATGAAAAATACAAACCACAGACAACCACTGGGAATCAACAATACATTTTACCTCCACTAAAACGATGTTACCTCATCTCACCGCACTTCAAAAAAAACATGGCTTGCCTTTTCTCATTTCTCTTCTCGCTGCCTTGTTTGCTGCGAGTGTCTATTTTTATGGCCTAGGAAGTGATCATATTGCTACCAATGGGGATGAGCTTGTCTATGCTCAAATTGCAAGAGCTACCGCGGAGAGTGGCCACTGGCTTCCGTTGCAAGCCCCCATTGCACGGCTACAAAACACCAAGCCTCCACTCCTTTTTTGGCAAGGGATCATTTCAACGGATTGGGCCAAAAATTGGACCCTCTTCCATCTACGCTGGCCAAATGTTCTCTATACTCTCCTGACCGCGCTCATGATTGGTTTGATCGGCGGGGGAATTTTTCGAAAAAAAGAGAGAGGTCTACTTGCAGCGCTTCTTTTTTTGAGCTTCTTTGGAACTTTCCGTTATGGACGCTGTTTTCTCACGAGTGCGCCAGAAGTCTTTTGGCTTTCGCTTCCCTGCTTCCTGCTTCTTGCCTGGCCGCGCTTGCTACACTTCTGGCGAGTTCTTCCTTTACTGGGGATCATTCTAGGCATTGGATTGCTTTATAAATCATTCACCCTGGTCGTCCCTGTGGTCGCAGTACTGGGCTGGTGGTCGTTGCAAGCACGAAACTACCAACTCAAAAGCTGGATCCGCTCTGATCTTAGAAAAATAATTTTCATAGCACTGGTAGCTCTGACTATTTTTAGCCTCTGGTTTTTCTTGGATCCCAATCCACAAGCCATCTTGGATCATTTCATCCTCAAAGAAAATCTGGGGAAATTTGATGCAGGAACAGGAAACTATCTTTTCAATTTTTTTATTGGGAGCTCTAGTATCTGGCGCAATGTGATCGCTTATCCGCTCAATGCAGGATTGCTGGCGCCAGCGGTGGTAGCTCTTTTTGTGCTGAGATGGAAAAATAGGGGTCAGGCTAGAATTCTTGACAAAAGCGTGCTTATACAAGAAGCAACAGAAGCAACATTAAAAACAAAATATTTTGTCAAGAATTCTAGCCTGACCCCTATTTTTGAACAACGCCTCTGGATCTGGCTCATCACTATTTTTCTTGTGTTTTCGTTACCGAACCAACGAGATGAACGTTATCTCCTTCTTGGGATGCCGGCGCTAGCATTACTTCTTGCGTCTTATTGGGAAAGAATACCGCGCTCCATCTTAGCGTTAAGCCTTGCAGCAGTCGTCGTCATTGCAGCAGGGCTCGGTGGATTGGGACTTTTGTTACAACATCATCTAGCTGGTCTTCCTTGGGGGGCGTATCACTATCCGCTGGCTTATTGGATCGTTCTTGTTGGCACTATGGCTTTCGCACTGCTAGGACTATTCCAAACTTGCTGGACGCGCCTCTTCGTAGCTCCTGGAATACTTTTACTCTATCTCTGTTATGCCTGTTTTTTGTGGCCCTTTGATGGACCACTGGGACATTTTAATAAAACTTCTCAAGAACTTGCAGTCCAGAAACGCATCTGGGTTCCTATTAATTTCAATGCACGCGAAGAATCTTACCGCTTTCTTCTACCCCATGCCACCGCTTTGATTCCGTACGATTATAAGGCCACGATCACCATTGAGGAGATGCAACAGAAAGTACCGCGTTTTATCATCAGCTTACCACTCACGGACCAGAGCGGGGAGAATCTTCAAAATGTTCATCTTATTGGAAGACGCCTCAATCTCATTGATCGCTTTAATGCCCAAGAGACTCAAGCAATGTTTCTAGGAGACATTGCAAAATATCTCTTCCATCAAGATTTACTCATGGAACGAAGAGATGTGAACGCACCTTCTCTTTCTCTCTAAAAAAAAGAGCTCCTATACCCATCACAAGCGCAATAACGGCATAGATTGGATCGATTAGATAATCCCAAAGATTTGTTGATGCTTGGAATTGACTATCAAATGCGGCAATAGCCACGAGCAAAAGAATGGCAAAACGATTTTTTGCAATCAGAAGGATTAAGATTAGGAATCCAACTACGATAAAGAAAGGGCTATTACCCCAGCCCCAAGAATAAGGATCGATACGGCCTAGACCCAATGCGGCAGGATATAAAAGCAGGCCGCCACATGCTCCAAACATCCAGGCAGTTTTCCAATCTTGTGGTCTGAATAGTGTGCAGGAAAAGAGTCGTTCCACAAGGAGCACTAATAGTAATCCGATCAGTGGGATGCTCGTGTTACTCATCAGGCTCGCGCTCCAGCGAGCCAAAGAAATCTCACCCAGCGGCAGAAAGAAGAGCGCTGCTAATACAAGCCCTACAAGACAAGAAAGAAAAAGAGGTGAAGTAAAAAAACGATTCTTCTGAATCGGCTTTTCGACAAGCAGCATGATGATGAGCCAGAGAAGTAATGAGGAAAGGGAAGAGATCATCAAACTAAGTAACGAGTAAAGAGTGAAGGGTAAAGAGGATAAGCTCGAAACAAAATTAGTAGCCAAATTTCATTTTGTATCATTACTGTCCAAAATAAGTTTTTGTGCCTTCATTAAAAAAATAAAATGTCTGCTTTAATGAGTATTCAACATTCGCTGGATCCCCGCGTTCGCGAGGATGACGCTAGTGGAGTTGGCCGTGTTGAAACGTTGAAGAGTTGAAAAGAGACTCATTTTAAGATGGTATCACAAGTTTAAAAATCGGTATTTTTTTACTCCCAATTGTTGGCTGCATGGTCAACGAGGAGTGATATTTCCTTTGAACGCTTCAACCTCTCAACGCTACCAATGTTATTTTATTTTTAAAAAATGAAATGACGTTAGTAGTCACCTTTACTCAGTACTTCTGCTTCCCACCCATGCTTCATTAAAAACGACATGATGAATATGATGGCGTTGCCAGCTGTAGAGAAGGTGTATCAACCCATCATGAGATCTAAAAAAATAGGGATAGCAAAAATCACCCTTGGGTTCTTCTGCAATGGTTGCAATGCGATGCCAGGTGTGCCCCTGATCGTTAGAAAGAGCTAGGCGCAACTGATCACGAGCCGGCCCACCGTCATTGAAGGCGATGAGAAGAGCACCACTCTCAAGCCTTACAGAAGCAACCCCTGAGTCGTGATTGGGCAGGGAAGTTGGCTCAGGAGGAGTCCATGTTTTTCCTGTATCACGAGTTTCTGTACGCCAAATTTTTTCTGCGCTGCGATAATCACGACAAAAACTGACCGCTTCTTTTTCTGTGAGCGCTGTTAGCGCAGGCTGGAAAAAAGAGCAACCACCAGCGATACGATTTTTTCTTACCAACCAAGAACCATCCTGAGTAGGGTAAAGCCAGAGAAGCTCCGGAAATTTTCCTAAAAATTCTTGGTAGATAGGAACCACCCATCCCCCACCAACAAGTGGCACAGGGGCATTTTTCACCAATGTGCTGAAATTAAAAAAAGGACTCAAAAAAAGAGGCTTACTTTTTTTCCAAGTACAACCACCATCGCTAGAAGAGGTGATGTTCAAATTGCTCCCCGACCATTTCCCGAAAGTAACCGTGATATAAATCAAATGCAGAATCCCATCTTCACCTGCAAAGAGAAGGGCATTACCCAATCCTTTCACATAACGATCCAGTTCGTGAGCAGCTTGCGTACACGTCATGATGACCTGAGGCTTAGACCAGCCCGATTCTGTAGGGGATTTTGTAGAAAAATAAATATTCACATCAGGAGCAAGCTCTGCACTTCCTGCGTACCATGTAGCGGCTAAGGTTCCATCGGCTAGCTCCGTCATCGAGGCAACATGAGCCATTGCATACGTTCCTTCAGGGTCGACCACCTCATCTAGATAGAGGGCTTCCTCTCCAGCAACAGGAGCCATCGCTGCAGGCATTTTAAATTTTGTAGCTGGGCACGAGTTTCTTTTATTTTTTAAAAATGAAATTCCACTCAGGAAGAGCAACAGAAGAATCAAGACAATCCAAATCCACGAGGTTTGTTGTTTGATCGGTGTCATAGTTCTAGCAAAAGTAGGAGAGGAGTAACGGAGCCACAAACAATAAATTGATTCTTTATTGGTAACTGCCACCGTGATATTGGCAGTGTTGAAATATCCGGGTTAAAGTAAAGCTGATTTTAAGAGATTATTGTGGTTCTTAGAATCCATAATATTCATGAAAGATTTCATTGATCCTCAAGTTTTTCCTTTACTCCCTCAACCTTTAAACGTTTCAACACTATCAATGTTATTTTATTTCGAAGAAATGAAATGACGTTAGTAATCATTTCCTCTCCATTTTATGAACAAACTTATCTCGAACGCCCTTTTCTTTATTTTTCTCGTTCTGTTTTCTCTCAGCCCTCTTTTTACTCAGGAAAGAAATCTCCATTCTCTTGCTCCTATTGCTGTTTTTCCCTCCGTAGAGTTGGATCCATTAGCTCCAGAAACTCCTGAAAAAAATATTGAGGGAGCGACCGTAGCCACTCTTTTTACTCCTGTTTTTTTAGGACAAGATAGCCAATTCCTCGTTTTGACTCCTACAAAATGCTGTACGGCACATCGCAGTGACCATGAATATGGAAATGAATCAGCCTTTGCAGGGATTCTTAAAGATGGGTCGATCTATGCCTGGAGTGAAGAAACGTGCGGAGGGAACTCCCCGAGCTTACCAACGCACAAAGATGGAACACCTAAGAAAGCCAAATCAATTATCTCTAATCAAAATTCCTTTCTTGCAATCCTTGATGATGACTCACTCTGGGCGTGGGGGGAGTTCGGTTCGAATCCCGAGGATAGATCTTCCTCGCAAGGATGGGGCTCTAGTTCGAATCACAATAGTAAACCTACTGGAAAGGAAGTGAAACTCCCCTCTCAAAAAAAAGTAGGTTGCTGTGTGGCTTCTACTGCACAAGCTTTTGCCATGATTCTCAATGATGATTCGCTGTTTGCATGTGGGTCTGATCTCAGTGCAGGAAAGACTCCTCCTTTACCCAAGGATGAAACAGGGTCCCCTAAAAAACCATGCTGCCTCTATTCTAATCAAGGTACTTTTACAGCTATCTTTCCCGATAAAACTCTCCTTGCATGGGGAAATCTACATGGAGGAGGCAAAAATGATTCTAGGACTTTTTCTCTTCCAACTGGAAAAAAACTTCGCTCTTGCTGCTCCCTTGCTGCCACAGAAGGCGCTTTTGCTGGGATTCTAGACGATGAATCAATTGCTGTTTGGGGAAAATCGGCAGGCCAATTTAAAGCTCCACGACTTCCAGTAGGAAAAAAACCACTTTTCATCATAGCAAATGATACTGATTTTACAGTTCTCTTAGAGGATCCTGAGCAGAACCAATCTTTTTTATCTTGGGGGATCAACTTTTCTAACACAGAAGAGAAGCTCCCGAAAGACAGAAAGATAAAAGCGGATTGCTGCGTGGTTGCTACTCAATACGCTTTTGCAACAATCTTAGACAATGGAGCTATTTTTGCCTGGGGTGCCCCTCACTACGGCGGCAAGCTTCTCGATCAACCCAGAGATCGGAAAGGAAAAGTAATAGAGGCCTGTTGTCTGGTTGCCAATGATGGAGCCTTCTCAGCAACACTCCAAGATGGCTCTGTGATGACCTGGGGGAATTATTGGTATGGTGGTACATGTTGGTATAATCACGGGAACATTTTCCCTCCTGATGAAGAAAATACCATCTATGCTTCTTCTACCAAACCCTTGTGCCTTGTTGCTAACCACGCTGCATTTTCTGCGACTATTAATGATGGCACAGCACTTGCCTGGGGTAGTTACTCATATGGAGGAAACTTATGCCAAGTTGATGAATCGATAATTACGCACAATGTAGATGTAAAACTCTACGCCAGATCCATTGTTCCTGCACAGGGAGCAACTATTATTTCGCTCGTCTCGAATGGAAACGCTTTTGCGGCGGTAACAGACGCTGGATCACTCTTAAAATGGGGCGCTTCTTCGTGTGGTGGTGGTGATGATGAAGAGATCGAACCGAAAGATTTACCAGGAGGTCAAAAACTCATCGCTATTGCTTCGATCTTAAAGAAACAGCTCTACTATGATCACGATGAGCTAGCAGGCATTGCTCTTGTAGGTAATGCTGCCTCTCTTGAACAAGGAAAGTGGCAATACTTGTCATGCGAAAATCATGAGTGGAAAAATATCCCCCAAGACCTTTCAGAAACGCAAGCATTGGTACTATCTGCTGGAGCAAAAATACGCTTCCTCCCAGAGCTTGATTTTATCGGTAACGTCGCACCACTCACCGTCAAACTCCTCGATGTAAAAAAACCCGTTATCACTGGTAGCTTCATCGATACGACACTTGAAACGTACGTGGATTCCTGCAGTGCTAACATGGTAGCATTGAAAACGGCTGTTAAAGAGGACTAACCCGCATATTTCATACTCATGCTGCTGCGGCTTGCGAGAGCCTGATGTATACTGCGTTAGCCTCGAATTGCTCCTCGGGCAATACAGCTGCTCGGGAGGGCGCTGGATAGACTTTCCGAAGGAAAGCCCCAAAAGAGTGAGCCGAGCGGGAACAAGCGAGTCAATATGTACTCATACAGCCACGTCTTTCCCGCGAAGGCGGGAACGTCGCAATCCATCGACTTCCTTGTCCACATAAGGCTGCGCGGCACCTCGCGACGAATCAGTAGGAAATATGCGGACTAACGACTACATAAAGCTCGCATTGAAGCAAAAGCATCGCCAACATCAGCCTCCTCCAGGGGACGTGTGAGGATTTCTTCCATGCTTCCCTCTTCGACTCCATCACCGGCAAGTTCCAAAAGAAAAGAACTTGGTTTGCACGAGATGACGGTTCCGAACTTTTTCCGCGTACGGCAATACGTGATGGTTAATTTTTGTTTGGCACGTGTCATCCCGACATAACAAAGACGTCGCTCTTCCTCGATATTGCCTTCCTCTTGAGACCGTGCGTGCGGGAGTAATCCTTCTTCCAATCCAACGAGGTAGACGACTTCAAACTCCAAACCTTTAGCAGCATGTAGGGTTATTAACGTCACTCCATGATGTTCTTCCTTTTTTTCTTCTTTCTCCCGCTCCAGCGACATGCTATCGAGAAATCCTTGAACACCATTACGACGGTTTGTTTGACAATAGTCGCTCATGCTCTCGAGTAATTCTCGAACATTGTTCTCACGCTGATCTGCTTCTTGCGGCGTTTTACATGATTTTCTTAAGTCGTCGTTATAGCCGCATTCTTTCAAGATCTCACGAAGTAACAAGGCAGGATCCTGTCCAGGCGTCTGTAGGCGGATTTGGTAAGAACCCCAATCCTCTGCAAAACGTGCAAGTGCTTCCGCAGTTTTTGTAGCACAATTGTGGCGCTGCTCTCGGTCTAAGATGACTGTGGAGAGGGAAGTTTTTTTTGTGGAAGAAGTTTCAAGTAACAGTTGCAAGGTCACCTTGCCAATGCCCCGTGGAGGCGTCGCCAAGACGCGCAAGAGTGCATTGTCATCATCAGGGTTTAAGAGCGCGGTGAGGTAGGCCATGACATCTCGTATTTCACGGCGATCAAAAAAACTTTTCCCACCCACCACGCGATAAGGAATTTTCCTTTCGCGCAACATGGTCTCAAAGTTACGCGATTGCGCATTCATACGGTAGAGAATGGCAACATGATCCCATTTTTCAGGACCGAGGGTCATGATTTCATCGACAATGAATTCTGCTTCTGTGGCGTCGTCAACACTGCTGAGGAGGCGAATGGGATCTCCCTCTTTTTGATCACTCCAGAGATTTTTTCCATGACGCCGAGCATTGTGCTTAATGAGACGATTAGCAGCCGCCAGGATGAGGTCGGTGCTACGATAGTTCTGCTCCAGCTTGATGATTTCGGGATGAGCAAAATGCCGCTCAAATTCGAGCAGATTCGAACTTTGTGCCCCACGCCATCCATAGATGCTTTGATCATCATCGCCGACTACACAAAGATTCACTGGATCACCCACAAGCTGGCTAATGAGGTCGAGCTGGAGCTTGTTGGTATCTTGAAATTCATCAATGAGAACATAGCGATAGCATTCCTGCCAAAAGTGGCGCACCTCTTCCTGTTCGACAAGGAGGTTGCGAGCGTAAAGCAGGAGATCATCAAAATCCATCGTGTTGAGGGATCGTAACTCTTCTTGATAGCGGGTGAAGAGGCTCTCAACTGCCGTTGGCATACTGTTTGTGGATGCAGTCCCATTTTTCACCTTACTGATCAAGGCTCGTGCGATCTCTGGATTAATCGGATTTTGTGCATCATGAATGCGACTAGCTATTTTTTTGATCAAGCCCATTTGGTCTGACTCATCCATGATGCTGAAATTTTCCTTATAGCCAAGAAGCGTTGCATCACGCCGCAAGAGACGCACGCAGAGCGAATGAAAGGTGGAGAGGGTCATCGCTTTTGTCTTTTCGGCTCCCAACATCGTGGTAATGCGCTCCCTCATTTCACGTGCCGCTTTATTCGTGAAGGTCACAGCCAAAATGGAAGCGGGATCAACCCCCTGCGAGACAAGCCATGCGATACGGGCCGTAAGGACGCGGGTCTTACCGGTTCCTGCGCCAGCCAAGATGAGTAAGGCTCCCTCGGGATGGGTGGCGGCACGGTATTGTTCGGGATTTAAATCAAAAAGACGGAAGCGACTCATAAAGTGTGTTCAAAAAAGTCTAAAATCGCGCATTGCGGTGTCACTGCGGTACTCGCCTCGTCGAGTATTTACATACACTCCTCGGCTGTGTTCCTTGCTCCTGGCACTGCATCGATTTTATCCATTTTTTGAACACACTTTTCATTTATAAAGACTTCTTGCTTTTAGTACAGAGTCGTTTTTTGAAAAAGTTTTTCTGCAAAAGCATCCACGATGCGTGGGTAGAGTTCATGCTCCGCCTCTTGGATTCGGATATGGAGGGTTTCAGCGGTATCGGCTTGAGAAATAGGAACGCGTGCTTGTCCTAAAATTTTTCCTGTATCGATTCCATAATCCACGAGATGAACCGTGCAGCCACTTTCCGTGGCGCCTGCATCGATGGCTTGTCGCCATGCCGCAAGACCAGGGAAATGGGGCAAGAGCGAAGGGTGAATATTTAAAATCCGTTTTGGAAAGGCTGTTAGCAGCGGTTCTTTAATCACCCTCATGAATCCCGCTAAGGCGATAAAATCGATCTTGGATTCGTACAGGAATGCCGCAAGTTGCTGCTCGCGCTCCTGCGAAAATTTCGTTTTAAAGGAACCTGGATCAAAAAAATGAGCGACGATTCCAAACTCTTCGCCAAGCTTCAATATTCCTGCATCAGCAATATCCGAAATGAGGAGAACGGGCTCATAGTGAAGCTTGGATTGTCTTGTAGCCTCAATGAGAGCTCGTGCATTGGAGCCTTTGCCAGAGCCGAGAATGGCGATTCGAAGAGGAGGAGAGGAAGAGTGGTGCAAGGGGGAAGACGTCAAGAGATAGGAAGTACTTTTATTATAACTCTGCAATTTATCAATAAAACAAGTGCGCTCTTCTCAAATATCATCTTTACTTAAAAAAAGACGCCATCCTCGCGAATGCGGGGATCCAGAAGGTAGACGAAAAGAGATTATAGGATCACCTGAAGCAGTTACCTCAGTAAAAAAAAATCACTAGAAGTCTCATTAAGAAGGAAACATTCCTTTTATTTGATTGTCGGCTGGATCCCCGCGTTCACAGGGATGACGGCTGTGTTGACATTCATCAATGTTGAAATCATCACCATCTCCCGGCATGCTTACATTGACGCCATTGCTCGTTCTTGTGAACGAGCACTATGAATCCATAGATAAAACATCCTATGTGTCTTGTTCTTTTTTTAAGCCATGAGGCAAAACTTGATTTTCCAGAAGGGGTTGTCTGATACCGACTGGGGTCTGTCCAAGCCACGGTTTTTCGGGATGAATCGTCTCATCGTCACTGGAGCCATCAGTACTTCCGACGGATGTATAACCACGACCAGAGCTCGCCTCTTTTAATTGTGTTCCCAATGCTTTTACAACAGTACCAAAAAATTGACCTGTCCTTGCAGTAACGGAGCCTTCACCTACTGTCCCAGGATACTTCTTTGTGGTAGTTGGAGATGGGTCCTGGATGGTTGGGTCTCCTTGTTCTACTTGTTCTACTTGTGTATATTGTCTTGGTTTTAATTTATCCATATGATGCTTGGTTTAGTTGGTTTTTCTTTTACTAACGTCTACTTTTTTTGGTGAGTAGACTCTGGTGGTTGGTATGGAGGATTAAGACCTTTAAGTTGGTTTGCTACTTTGTTCTCAGCATAATCCTGGAAGTACTTAGCAAGATCTTTCTCATCCTTACTAAGAAGTGGTTCTTCAAGGGTTGATTTCTTTTCAGTGGAAAGAGGAATACCATCCATAGAATTTTCATCTCTTATGACGGAACTACTGGATGTTCCTAAAAAAATATCTTCATCGAAAAATTTTTTAGGATCGATAGGTGTTCCATCATCATTAGTGCGTTGATATTTGGTAAGATCAGTTAGAATCAAATAATCTTCAGGTGATACAGAAAAAGCTTTGCTTCCACCGTGATGTTCTTCAACCACTATTTTCCTTTGAGATCCATTTCTACCTTGAATTGTTCCTGTAGAAGGAAAGCTATTTGATTTCGTCTCTTCAGAAGGGCGGTTAAGGTTATACGTTTTATTGATCTCCGCTTTATTTTTAATATCCATAGAGTTATCAATGCTGCAGTTGATTTGGACAAAAAGAAGACCAGTCTTTTTGCAAAAGACTGGTCTTAAATAAGACCAAAGCTACCGCTCTATAGCTTTTCTTTAGCAGTTGGACGTTAACTGAAAAATCTTGATAAGCTAAATACGAGCGATACGATGATACACCCATTTCTTACGTTAAAAGTCACACTACTCATTTGTAGGTGGAAAACTTGGGACAGGAGGAGCCTCTTGCCTTTCTGATGTTTGTGTTTGTGTTTGTGTTTGTGTTTGTGTTGGAGGCGTATAGTTACCTACTCCAGATTCTTCAATAGGATTTTTAAACTTGGATGGACCCTTTCTCGGTTCACTTCCCATAATAAGTGGTTGTCTTAAAGTATTCGTTGTCTCACCACCCATATGGTACACTTTGCCATAATCACTTTCACTCTCCGCATGCGACAAGAGTGATGGAAGGGTACTACCATCCTCGGGAGTCATATTCTCTTTCATACGCGTATAGTCATTATGAACTCCGACTTGTTTAAGTGAGCCGCCGCCAAAGGGAACCTGGCTTTTTTCTCCATGTTTATCTGTTGTTACAGGAGAGGTGTTTCCAGATTTTGCTTCTTGAACTGCATCATTGATGTAGCTTTCGCTGAGAAGAGAATTTTTTCCTATTTTATTCATAATAGCATCGTTGGTTTATTGGTTTATTGGTTTATTTCGTGAGTTATTGATCTGAAACTCTGTTCACCAATTAGAACGGAGCTTAAGAACAATAGAGGTATGAGAAGTGAAAACAAAAAAGGTATCAAGTCTTTTTTTAAAAAGATTTTTGATTCTGATCCTGTTCACTTAGAGCTTTTCCTAGTCAACAGTTAGAGAATCACTCCATTCAACGCTTCAATACACTGTTTACCTAACTGATCTGAGATTTAATCTGAACAAGGAAACCGCCAGTCCTTTTGAAAAAGACTGGCAGTGTTATTAAAAAAGCCTAAATTTTTCCTATTTTTAAAGAAGCTTACTTAGGCATGAGTTCATTTTTTTACTTAGGCTTGAATTCATTGCTCAGAAGTGGATCTCTTAGCGTAGCAGCACTATCCAAAGACGAAGGGACATTTTTACTAAAGGCCCTAAAGGCCTTATATTTTGCCTCACTCATGTCAACCGAATCTATTGTAATTGCTCCTCCCTCACTGCCACTAAAATAAGAAGCTTCCTGTTTTGTAGGGCCTCCTAGTGTTGTTCCAGAAGAAGTCGCTCCAGATTTTGGTTCTTGAACTGGCTCGTTGAGGTAGCTTTCGCTGAGAAGAGAATTTTTTATATCACTCATAATGGTATTATTGGTTTATTGGTTTATTGGTTTATTTCGTGAGTTATTGATCTGAAACTCTGTTCACCAATTAGAACGGAGCTTAAGAACAATAGAGGTATGAGAAGTGAAAACAAAAAAGGTATCAAGTCTTTTTTTAAAAAGATTTTTGATTCTGATCCTGTTCACTTAGAGCTTTTCCTAGTCAACAGTTAGAGAATGACTCCATTCAACGCTTCAATACACTGTTTACCTAACGTAACGTACCCGTTCAGAAGACCGGGTACAGTTGAAGTTGAAGCAGCAAGAAAACGTCCATTAAAAAAGCG
Organism: Chthoniobacterales bacterium; assembly: GCA_049314455.1. Classification (GTDB taxonomy): domain Bacteria; phylum Verrucomicrobiota; class Verrucomicrobiia; order Chthoniobacterales; family UBA6821; genus CAIWMF01. The sequence continues at coordinate 238 of JBMOFC010000032.1, read as the reverse complement.
AGTACCTGAAACTTACTTTTTTGTGTTCTTTCACTCTTGTCTAAAATAAAATATTCAACAGAAGAGAATGTATTACTAGCATGATTTCAACTTCGCCAGCTGTCATCCCCGCGAACGCGAGGATCCAGTAGATATACAATACGTATTAGAGTAGGAGCGTAAAAACCGTAGGTTCAAAATTAAAGAGCATTTTAAAAAATTCTGTAGCCGCGCCTTGTGGTGTCACTCCGAACGTCAT
>JBMOFC010000031.1:0-22886 GCA_049314455.1 Chthoniobacterales bacterium | reverse complement strand
GACGTTCGGAGTGACACCACAAGGCGCGGCTACAGAATTTTTTAAAATGCTCTAAGAAAAAAGAATAGATTTTCAGTCATGTGCGCGGTTATAAAAAAACGAAATAGCTTGACGTTCTCTTGGGTGGTTCGCTTTGATCTCCGATTGCCATTTTCTTGGTAAGACCCAAAAATTTATGATTGAGAAACCGAACCACAAAAAAATATCGCTCTTTAGTGCCACCGCCTTAAGTGCGACAGCCATGGTCGGTTCGGGATGGCTTTTTAGTGCTCAGCTCAATGCGCAACTGGCGGGAAATTATTCCTTCCTGGCGTGGCTCTTGGCAGCTCTTTTGGTCATGCCTGTAGGACTTTGTTTAGCTCAAGTTGTCTCTGTCTTTCCCGTGCGTGGGGCCACCTCACGTTCGAGTGCCTTGTCGCATAATTCGATTTTTGGGATGCCTTTTGCCTTTGCCAATTGGTTCGGCATTATGGTCTGTGTGGCTACCGAAGCCCAGGCCACCACACAATATTTATCGGCGGCTCTGAAAAATACCGATCTCATGGATGATCATGGGCTGACCTTGCATGGAAAATTATTTGCACTTGGAATTTTGTTTCTCTACCTACTGGTCAACTTTTACGGCATCAAATTACTCGCTAAGGTCAACAATATTGTCACAGCGTTAAAAATATTGACCCCACTCTTCACCATCGGCCTCTTTCTTATTGCACGCTTTGATAAAACGAATTTTGATTTACCATCTAATGGTCTCTACACGGTGGGATCGGCTCTGAGTGCTATCGTGGGTGCAGGGCTCATTTATTCTTTCAATGGGTTTCAATTGGCCGTTGCTTTTGCTAGTGAAATAGAAAAACCGAAACGGAATGTTCCTCTCTCCATTGTTCTATCGATTGTGGTGGTCATGTTTGTGTACATGGCCCTGCAATTGGCATTTATGGGAGCGGTGCCTCACGCGATGCTACAAGCAGGCTGGGGATCTCTGAATTTTCATTCTCCTTTGGTGAACTTAGCCATGCTCTTAGGGCTCAACGTCCTGATGATTTTACTCATGGCTGACAGTGTGATTAGCCCTTCAGGAACCGGGTATGCATATCTCGGAGGTTCAGCTCGAATGTTTTATGCGATGGCTGCTGAGGGACAGATGCCATCCTGGACGATTGGCAAACTGAATCCTGTTTATAATCTTTGCAGACGTTCCTTGCTCATCAATTGGGTCATGATTGCAATCGTCCTCTGGAATGCAGAGAGTTGGGCTTCCCTCATGGTTGTCGTCACGGGCTACAATCTTCTCGGCTATATGGCTGCTCCTATCAGCATGGGTGCCATTAAACCGAAGACACGCCTTTTTGGAACAGTTGTTTTTGTGATTCTGGGACTCATCATGACGACGATTCCTGCTCACGACTTGCTGATGATGATTTTATCGCTGGTCATCCTCATGGTTGTTTATGGAGGTGTTCAATTAACTCGGAAAACTAATTTAAAAGTACTCCTAGGTTTGATCGCTCCCTTCCTGATTTATTTGGCCATGATCTATTCTTATCAAAATTTATTCTATGTGGGAGTGGTATCACTCCTTTTTTACGTCTTCATTACAAGCCACCGTTTTGTGCAGTTTTGCAAAGAACATAAAACCGAAGGCCTCTTCTTGGAAGAGGAGCTATGAGATCCAGTCCGGATATTTCATGCTGAGTTGACTCGCTTGGCGAAGCTTGGCTCGCCCTATCGTTATGACTAAAGCCAATCTTCGAACTTTAATATCTCTCTTGCGATACTTTCATCCCAGGAGTGGCTATCATAGGTGCCAGCAGGACTGAAAAGTTCTTGAAGGTACAAATAATATTCAGGTTGTTTTTGTTGAATCTCTTGACGTAAGTGAGGTTCTTCTTCAGTGCTTTGGCCAAAAAGATAAGTGGTAGCCGTGACTGCAACAAATTCCGCCTGAGTAAGTAAGTAGTAGTCAGCGGTAGAGGTACTGTTGAAGTAATGCTCTAATCAGAAATCCACCATGATTTAATGTTGTGGGATCGTATTGCATGCTTTGCACTAAAGAGAGAGCACTGAAAAAAAAGTTAAAAAGAGGAGAAAGAGAAACGTGCACATTGGAAAATGTTAAAAAGCGAGGAAAGGTAATACCGGTTTTAAAATCAGCAAATAGTTTTGTAACTATTCACGACTCTCGACATTGAATATAGGTTCTTAGTTGGAAAAACAGTGAAGGAGATAATTCAATAAGAGCTTGCGGCGTTCTTTTTTTGCAATTTCTTTTTGGTGTCTCAGCGCAAGAGCCGGAAGGGTTTCTTGAATCAGTTTCTTCCAACGCTCTAGGGTGGCCTCTTTGGTAAATGCTTTGCTAGATTGCATTCCTCGTTGAACAAGCCTCGATCGCAACATCAAATCTTCTTTTAACCGTTTCAGGTGTTCCAAGAGTTCCTCGAGTGAAGTCACTAGAAGGTAATCTTGGCCGGGATGACCATCAGAGGCATAGGCAGAGTCACTCCCTCCAATAAAAGGAACTCCTGCAAGCCAAGCATTATAAAGCTTCGTAGCGGGTTTATGAAAATGGGGTGCTCTGGAAAAATCACGAATACCAATAGCGCAATCGACCGTACTATAATCATTCCACCTCGAGGGGCTCTCTATTTTGAAATGAAGGCCCAGTTCGTGTCGTAGGCGTTGTGTCCATTCCACAGAAGTCAATTCTGGAGCTAGATTTTCCAAGGTTCCAAAAAAAACAATATTTTCAAAGCGAGCACCTCGTGTGCGATCTCTTGGAATCAAGTCTGATTGGGGCCAATGAGGTATGAATAGAGCATTTGGAAGCTGTTCTGCCTGCAGTCTATTTTGTACGATATAGAAATGAGCGGCAGGGTGGGGGGAAGCGTCTGCCACAACATCCACCAGAAAAAGATCTGGTGACAAAAGAGAATCGATCCCAAAAGAGCAATCCAAGGATGAGGTGAGCGCAATAATGATTCCAGCTGTTTTTTGGGGAGTCCATAAATCACACGGTATAGAGGCCTGTTTTAAAAATTGTACGGTCTGATAGATCCAACTATGGCCGCAGGTAAACTCTCTTTCACTCGTAGGGCAAAAGGAAATTTTTTGCCATGGTGCTTCTAACTCCTTCCACAAAGCTGTAACAATTCTTTTTTTATGGAGATACATTTTCTGTGAATACAGGTTCTGAGCGTTCTGGGTGATCTTTTTCCAGACCTCATAAGCCTCTTTTTTCTTTTGTAGGTACGATTCAATCTTTTTGAAATGGCACTCATAGACATGCTCTGCCCAAAATGCTATCCGTGCAACAGAGTCTCTTTTTTTTCCTGGAGGCATGGTAATAACATGATGACGTTCTTTTATCGCCTCTTCTGCTGCGTGAAGTGCTTCTCTCCAACAGGTGATTAATTCTTCCTCCCCAGAGGGAAGGAGCTCTACAAGTTTTGAATGGCACTCGTAGGCATTGCTTGCTCCAGAGGCAGCAAGAGACCACTGCAGTGCACTGAGTTCATCTCCTTGCTGCGTGGCTTTGGCAGCCTTGATTCTGAAATAAAAAGCCTGTGATGCGAGGCTGGCTGCAGCACTTCCATGATCCATGAGAATAGTGTTGTTACAAGATCGTGCCGCTACAAGATTCAGGTGCATGATGGCGCTATGAATTGCATCATAGGCTGCGATTTTGAAACGATAAGAGATCATCTCCTTTGCTAAAAAACTAAAAGCACTTTGTTGAATCTGTCGTGCTTTTTGAAAACAATGAATAGCCTCTTGGGCAAATCGACTCGCTTCTGGAGCCACAGCACGATATTTAGTAACAGCTTCTTGTGATTGTGCGATTTCTTGTTCAAAGAGCAGTGAATCTCGTGCTTGAGAGTAATGCATCCAATGGCGATAGTCCCATGCAGCCTCTTTCAGTTCATTCGTAGAAAAAATCCAATAAGAAGAAAAAGCCTGGAGTGCGTTGGCATCCAGAGCCATGGCCAGTCTGTAGTTGGCTTCTTGAATTTTTTTAATCGAGTATTTTCTCTGCTCAAGGTCAGATGGAGCTTGGGGGGAAAGAATATCATTTTTCTGACACTGCCTAGAATAATTTCTGGCGGCATCTGCAGCGAGCCTCCAGCAAAGAACCGCAAGATTTTTTTCTTCAGCAGTTGCTCTTAGGATTTTAGTGCAATAAAGCGAACTCATGGAGGGGGCTAACATGGCGCTATGTTGATGCTTGTATAACTCGTTAGAAGGAGATGAAAAATTATCTTTCACATAATTTGACTATAAAATGCACTATTTTCTAGCTGCTTCTTTTGGATGATGGAGCATGAGCGCAGGTAGTGTTTTCTGAATCAGTTTTGACCAACGCTCTAATGTCGCCTCTTTGGTAAATGCTTTGCTAGATTGAATGCCATGACGTACTAGCATCGCCCTCAATGCATTTTCTTCCTGCAGTCGCTTGAGGTGTCTAAAAAGTTCTTCTAATGACGTTGCTACAAGATAGTCTTTGCCAGGCTTTCCATCAGAGGCATAAGCAGAATCGCTGCCTCCAATAAAAGGAACGCCTGCGAGCCAAGCATTATAAAGTTTTGTGGCTGGTTTGTAGAAGTGAGGTGACGAAGAAAAGTCGCGAATAGCAACCACACAATCGACATCACGATAGTCATGCCATCGATCCAGGGTACGTATTTCAAAATGAAGTCCTAGTTCCGTGAAGAGTCGTTGCGACCATTCTGGAGAAGTTAACTCGGGAGCAAGGTTTTGAATTTCTCCAAAAAAACAAATATTTTTAAAGCGCTTTCCTCGTATAGGATCACGTGGAATAAGACCTGGTTGAGGCCAGTGAGGCATGAAAAGTGCGTTTGGGACGAGGCATGTATGAGCTCGATTTTGTAGCAAGTAGCAATCAGCAGCAGGGCGTTGTTTTTTTGTGTCAGCAACAATATCGACAATAAAAAGATCGTGTGACTGTCGTGCATCTTTTCCAAAAGAAGAGGGGAGTCCCTCGCAGAGCGTTATCATGATGCCATAGTCGACGGGTTGTGAAGAAAGATGGCACGGAATTCCTGCTTCCTTTAAAAATTTCCAAGTTTGGTAAATCCAGTTATAAAAAACAGTATAATGCACTTCAGAAGATGGAACCTCATCGTTCTTGAGTGGTGATCGCTCTATGAGGGACAGGATATTTTGTGGGATGCAAAAGAAAACTTCTCGTCCAAAAGCATGGAAGAGCATTTTTTTGTTTTTGTCTCCACGACGCAGAGCTCTCTTTTGATAATAGGTGCGTGAAAGCCATAGGTGTTTTCGCTCTTCTTGCAGAGCTGCTTGGCTCCAGAGAGAAGAGACCTCTTTGGCGTGCAAGGCTATTTTTTCCCATGCAACATGATCGCGGGGATACTGTGGTGAATAATGTTCAATGACTTTGGTGTAACAGTCATGGTAATGTTCGGCCCAAAACGCAGCGTGATTCCAATACGTTCTTTTTTTCTCACAATGTGCAGCAGCTTGTGTTCGCTTTTCCATCGCCTCTTCTGAAGCATGAAGCAACGTGTTCCAATGCGTAATGAGATATTGATCTCCGCGTGGAAAGAGATCGAGCAATGTGGCATGAGCATCACAAACCTGAGTGGCGGCAGCAGCAGCAAGGGACCATTCAATCGCGCTCATTTCATCCCCCTGTTGTGTGGCTGCCAGCGCCCTAATCCTAAAATGAAACGCATGCTCGCCATAACGAGCTGCTTCTTTCCAGTGATGGATGAGTATTTTATTATTCCAAGATAGAGATGCTTCTACATGCAGATAGATCGTGGCTACCTCAACAGCAGCATAACCTGTTGTGAGTAGACGGTATCGTTTTAATACCGAGTCTTGTTCAGAACATTCATGAATCTTTTTGAAGTAGACTGCTGCTTCTTGTGTAAAAAAAGCAACTTCTGGAGCCAATAGTATATATTTGGTGGCAGTTTGGGTCATTTCCTCGATTTCTTGACTAAAACCGTGAGAATTTTGGGCCTGTGAGTGAATCAGGAAATAGCGATAGCTCTCTGCTACGGGTTGAAGTTCGCCGGTATCAAAAATCCAATCAGGAGTAAGAGAGCCATCCAAAATGGGTGGTTTTTTAAGAACATCATGTGCTTCTTGCAGGGACTGCAGCAGCAGCGTTGACTCATGAACAACGTGTTGATTTCGAGCGTAAAAAATCTCGTTGGCCTGATGCTGTTTGGAAAAATTTCTACTTGCATCGGCAACCAGTCTCCAACAAAGGGCCAAAAGAGTCCGATTATTTTTCGTCGCTCTGAGCGCTTCATGGTAACAATGAAGTTGTTGCCAACGTGTCGTTGGGGGTGTTGAAATGAAATTCATTTTAACTCATTGCTGTCCAAAATAAAACCTTTATAGAAGTCAGACATCAGAAGTTCATTAGCTCCTAAGTATCAAGTTTAGGGGGTGAGTCGCTGCTAACGCAGCTGTTTAGGGGTTTAAGAGGAGCTTTTATCACATTCCCAGCATATGCCCCTGGTTGCCTTCTGGCTCAACCCCTAAACTTCTAAACATCTCGCTTTTCATATTTTTTATAATGGCATTCAATTTTTATTTTGGACAAGAGTGATTTTAAATAGATTCTGTTCCGAGAGAGAATGCTTCTCATTCTATTACTCTGGAAGCCTGGTGACATATGGGTGTAGCGACGAAGTAATGAGTAAGCATTGCTGTCTAAAACAAAAACTTTCTGATAGGCTCAGTGCCTATTGCACTCAAACTTTCATCCCTTTAAAGCACATCACTTTTTTCTTGAGCATCCTTCCCAAAAGCCCCTTAACCCCAATACTGGTTACTTAGAGTTCTTTCCTAAGCAAGCTCTTTATTTTAGAAAATGACTCCTTTCAACGCTTCAACAAGCTGTTTGCCTAAAGTAAACAGCATTGGGGTTAACTTAGCGCTATTCGTCGGGACTAACTCTAATTACGTTTTTCCTTGAGTGGGGAAAAGAATTTTTTTTAAACTCGTCCCTCACGTTACGGAATTTTTCTTTTCGTTGCTCTCCAAATTTTCGGTTGTCCTTTAATTTTTTGGCTCTCTTTTTTAGCCCTTTTCGTTTTTTTCATGCACCTTAATAACAAACAAATTTGGGAACAACTCTCTACCATTCTTCAACAACGTATGAGTGCCGATGGCTACCAACGTTGGTTTAGTGACGTTTCTGTATTGAGCTGTGATGAAGGCTCTCTGAATTTGAGTGTTCCTAATCCTATTCATCAATTTTTTATCGAGAGCAACTATTCAGCGCTTCTTTCTGCTGCGGTAGAAGAGATTTTCAAAAGTACGCGCCAGCTTTATTTTATACCAAGAGAACTTCAGGAGCAGGAGGTGGAACACAAATCAAAAGCATCTTTGACGCAAGCTAGTTCTACTTCAAAAAAAACATCCGCTTTTGTTGGGTTAAACCCTTCTTATACATTTGAGAGTTTTATCGTAGGAGCCAATAATCAATTTGCCCATGCAGCGGCATTAGCTGTGGCACAAGCTCCTGCAAAGACCTACAATCCTCTCTTCATCTACGGTGAAAGTGGGCTAGGTAAAACACATTTATTGCATGCCATAGGCCATCGCATTCTAGCCAACAAAAAAGGAGCTAAAGTCGTTTACTTGCGTAGCGAACAATTCACGAATGAATTTATTGATGCGATTCAACACGGTACGCTCTTCCAGTTTCGCAAGCGTTATCGTCAGGCTGATATTTTAATGATCGATGACATTCAGTTTTTTGCGGGAAAGGAACGCTCTCAGGAAGAGTTTTTTCATACTTTTGGAGCATTGCATGACGGACACAAGCAGATTATTCTCACGAGCGATCGTCCTCCTAGTGAAATTGAGAAGTTGGAAAAACGTCTTGTCTCTCGTTTTGAATGGGGAATGACTGCAGAAGTACAGTCTCCTGATATTGAGACACGCTTGGCGATCTTACATAGGAAGGCGGAGGGCCTTGGTATGAACATTGAAACGTGGGTGCTAGAATTTTTAGCAGAACATATTCGTACTGATATTCGTCGATTGGAAGGAGCCTTGATGCGTGTTGTGGCTTATCAGTCGCTGAGCGGAAAGCCTCTTTCGCAAGAGGCTATCAATCATCTCTTGCGCGATGTTTTTCAAGAACAAGTCCGCAAGAAAATCACGATCGATCAAATCCAAAAACGCGTTGCAGAGCACTTTGATATTCGCCTTGCTGATATGTCGAGTAAACGACGACAAGCAAGCGTTGCTTATCCCCGCCAAATTGCCATGTACCTTGCGCGTGAAATGACTCCTTCAACCTTAAAAGAAATTGGAGAAGCTTTTGGGGGAAAAGATCATGGGACAGTGATCCATGCACATAAATTGATTAAGAAACGGATGGACGGAGACCTTCATCTACGGCATCTTATGCGTCAACTTGATAAACAGCTGGTTCAATAAACGTTTTTTTTCATGAAATTCACCGTCACTAAACAAGCTCTCCTGGATGGATTGCAGCGCATTCAGAATATCATCAGCACTCGAGTCACGCTTCCTATTCTTTCCAACCTTCTTTTGGAAACAACAGAGAAGGGTCTTTCCTTAGTAGCCACAGATCGCGAAGTGAGCCTTCGTACTCATGTGGACGCCGTTGTGATCGACAAATCAGGATCCACAACGCTTCCTGCTCGACGTTTGCTTTCTATTATTAGAGAGCTTCCGACGGAAGAAATTTCTTTTGAAACCGATGCACGTCATGTTACTTCGATTCGTAGCGGTCCTAGTTTTTTTAAAATCTTCGGGTTGCCCAAAGATGAATTTCCGGAGTTTCCTTCTCTGGAGGAAAAACGTGGTTTTATCATGAAGCAGGGAGTCCTTAAGGAAGGTCTTCATAAAACTTCTTATGCCATTTCCTTAGATGCGTCGCGCTATGTTCTCAACGGCATTCTTTTTTCTTTTAAGGAAGGGTCTCTAACTTTAGTAGCTACCGATGGTCGTCGATTAGCACTTTGCGATGCAGAGCTTGGTGAAATCAAATATCCAGCAGATCATGAATGTGACTTTATTGTTCCCACAAAAGCCATCAATGAACTCGAACGCTTGCTGCTAGATGAACAAGAAGTGCGTCTTTTCGTGGGAGATAATTTGGTTGCCTTTGATCTGGGAGGATCTGTTTTAGCCACAAAATTAGTTGATGGTAAATATCCTAACTACCGCCAGGTGATTCCTTCCGAAGTCAATGAACGCATTACCTTAGAACGAGAACAGCTCTTACAATCCGTGCGACGTGTTGCACTGCTGAGCAATGATAAGAGTGGTTCTATTTGTTTTCATTTTTCCGAACATAATTTGGATATTACTTCCAATACTCCTGAAATAGGAGAAGCCAAGGAATCAGTGACGATTGTTTATAAAGGACCTAAGTTGTCCATTGCCTTCAATCCTGATTTCTTGATGGATCCCCTTAAAAATCTCAGCGATGATTTTGTGGCGTTAGAGCTCATTGATGAAATGAGCCCGGGTGTTTTTAAAATTAATTCCGGCCAACGATTTTTATATGTCTTGATGCCGATTAGGGTGTCGAAGTAGTTGCAAGCTGACAGTTGAAGGCCGATTGAATTTTACCAGCTTTCTCTTTTAGGAAAAATCAAGGTTGAAACTCATCGATGAAAGAAGTTTTCTTTTATGTCCCAGAGCAATTTATTTTCAATTATGATCAAAATCCCGGGAAGATTTTTTCTAAAATAGGATACAGTGTTTTTTATAATTGGATTCATCAAACGTGGAGCTTGTTACAGGAAGCTAATATTGCTTGTAAGCTGACCTCCAATATTCAAGAGAAAGGTATTCTCATCATTGTGGGAGGTTTCTTAGATATTTCTTTTGAAGTCAATCAGCTTCCTTCTGCATCTACATTTTTAGTTGAGGTGGTTGCTGACGGTTTTCCAAGTCCTCGGTCTCACTACTCACTTCTTCAAAATAGAGCACATGCAGCTCTGTTGCCGCATGCATGTTTTATGCCCCATTGGCCTCAGCCAGGCCTGATTCCAAGGGACTCCGCTCGGGGAGTGTCTTTTAAAAACATCTGTTTTTTTGGAGAAGTTGAGAATCTTGCTCCTGAACTTCGTTCGCCAGCATGGTCTCAACGATTAGAAGAAGAGCTTGGACTTCATTTTGAAATTCGCACTGTTCCAGAGTGGCATGACTATCGTGATGTCGATTGTGCGATTGGCATTCGTGATTTTTCTTTCTCGCATCACTTTCATAAGCCAGCCACGAAACTTTATAATGCATGGTTAGCAGGTGTTCCTTTTATTGGAGGTTCTGATTCGGCTTATCAAGCAGATGGCCACCCTGGAAGAGATTATCTGTTGGCAAGATCGCTCGAGGAAATTTTTCAATATCTAAAACGCCTTCAAGAAAATTGTTCTTTTCGCTCAATGCTTGTGCAAAATGGATATGATGCTGGAAAATCTTTTACAACAGAAGCAACATTAAAGCGCTGGAAAAAACTCATCGAAGAGACGCTTCCTTCCCTTGCCTTGGCGTCGAGTAGTAGCAAATAATTCCGTGAATCAACAACCACTCTTTTTCGGCTGGGAGACTCCTTGGTTGCCTCGGCTGGCTACTTATTTATTGAGTCGATGGAATAACGAAGAGCAGAGGCCTTGTGGAGATCTTTCCACGACAGTGGTCATTGTGCCTGGACGCCGTGCGGGAAGACGACTTTTGGAGTTGTTAGCCCTGGAAGCAGAAAAAGAAAGAGTGATTCTTATTCCTCCTCGCATTGTTACGTTGCAAGAAGCCGTCACGTTGCTATTGATTCTTCCAGAGGGATCGCTGCCTGAAGCCACAGAGTGGACTTGCCGACTTGCCTGGCGTGAAGCCCTCTTGCAGTTTCCAGAGCATCTGCTGCAACATATTCAACCCCTTTCTCAAGAAATTTCTCGGCATCACCGAGGAGAATATTTGCTCGGGATTATAGAAGCCCTAGCACAAGAATTAGGAAGAGTGGGCCTTGATTTTAAAACGATATCAGTTCGTGTTGGAACCCTTTTTCCAGAAACCTCAGAACGTGAGGAGCCTCGTTGGCAAGCCCTTGCAGAGCTAGAACATGGCTATCGCGAGCTCTTAAACTCTTGGGGATATATCGCTCCTAATGATCACGTGAGGGTATGCCTGGAACAGGGAATCGCTGCAGACGGGGTCAGCGTTCTTGTGGCTGGGGTGGTGGAGAGCACCCCTTTTTTTAACTCTTTTTTTGAAAAAATAGATCCCACTATTCTCATCATTGCACCGCAAGAACATGCTTCTGGTTTTACACAGAATGGGGGATTAGTGACATCCTATTGGCTAGAGAATCCTGCTTTCATTCAAGATTCCCAACTCATCACGTGCGAGCGTAGTCAAGATCAAGCTGTAGAAGTCGTGCGACTGATTTCCCTCCTTCCCACTCCTTCTGAGAACGTCGCTGTAGCCATTCCAGATGTCACAACGCTTCCCTTGTTACAGGATTATTTGAAGCAACATGGCGTGGAGACACGTTGGGCTGCTGGACTCCCATTCCTGGGAGGGCGTTTGTGTCAGCTGCTCAAAGCAATGGCTGATTTTCTAGATCATAAAAATGAGGAAGGGCCCTCGTTGCAAGCTATCGGTGCCCTTGTGCGGCATCCTGATATACAACCTCACTGCTCTGCACCGGAGGAATTTTTAAGACAGCTCGATGCTCTCGAGGGAGAACATCTTCCTGCTTTTTTAGATAAAGAAAGACTTTCTTTTTTTAAAAAAAATCAAACTCTTCTTTCCTGGGTAGAAGAGCTTGAAAAAATCATCGGTGTTTATCCAAATGCACTTCTACTGGAAGAGTGTGTCCTGAAGCTGCGTGCCGTGCTACTGCGCATTCTTGGTAAACGCCAAGTACGCAGCGATACCTGGGAGGGGCATTATTTTTTAGGCTGCTTGGAACAATTATTATTAATACTTGAAGAAATCGAGAGGATAGGAGCACACGTCAGCACTCTTTGTACCATGAATGATTTTATTCAAAATCTTTTAGACATGCTCCTCAAAAAAAGAATTCCTGAGCGTGAAGAACCAGGAGCACTCGAATTACTCGGATGGTTAGAAATGAGTGCTGACGATTCTCCCTGTGCCATCATCACCTCATGCTATGAAGGATCTCTTTCCAGTAGCCAAGCAGGCAATCCTCTCTTACCAGATAGGTTGCGCCACATCCTTGGTCTTTCTGACGAATCATCACTACTGGCGCGTGATCATTATTTGCTTCAAACTATCGTGACCTCACGAGAAGCGATCATTATTACCCCTCGTTATAATGGGCGTGGAGAGCCAGTGCGTCCTAGTCGGCTTTTGATGCTTGGAACCTCGTTAGAGAAATTACCGGAACGTGTTTTAAGCCTCACTCAACGTCGTGTTCTAGAGGAGCAGAAAGAGAAACACCATAGTGCTTCTCATACTTCACATTTTGGTGCTCGACCAGTTGGGAGCGAACGGGTCACCAGTGTGACGGTGACAGGACTACGTACCTATCTGCAATCGCCACGACTTTTTTATCTCCAACATGTGTTGAAACTTCAAGAATTCGAGGAGGCGCCGCTAGAAATGGACGCAGGTCATTTTGGAACCTTGCTTCATACCGTTCTAGGAGCTTTCGGGAGAGAAGAGAAACTGGCTCAAGAACAGGATGCCAAAAAAATAGCAGCATGGCTTCGGAAAAAACTTTTCCATTTGGCAAAGCTTCATTTTGCACCTGGCCCAACCCTTCCTATCAACCTCCAGTTGGAAGAAGTAGCGCAGACACTGGATGGCTTTGCAACAGCCCAAGCAGCGCATTGTGAAGAGGGGTGGAAAATCATTGCTTGCGAACAAACTTTATCTCAGCCACTCGAAGCAAAAATGATACTGCATGATGGGCGCTCGATGTTGTTGCAAGGTCGTATTGATCGTATTGATTGGCATCCAGAGCAGAAACGTTGGATGATCATCGATTATAAAACACGGCATGGTCAGGACTGGAAGAGGGCAACGCCGAATAGCGAACATTTTCAGAACCTATATTCAAAGTCTGCTGCAGCTGCGATGGACTGTGTTGTGCCGAACGTCATCCCCGCGGAGGCGGGGATCGCGTCCTCGAGTACCTCTTGTACACTCCGGGACTGCGCGCCGTCAGCTCCTTCTCCCTCACCAGCTGCAGCGACTTTAAAAACAGGTTCTCAGAAAAAAGAGAAAGAAATTTTTTGGAAAGATCTTCAACTTCCACTCTACCTCAAACTTGCAGCACACTGGGAGCCAGTACAACAGTCACGCTTGCCGCTTCCCACCATAGAGAACACGGACCTTTGTTATTTTCAATTACCCATAGAACCAGAAAAAGCAGGTCTCAGTGAACCTTTTGATCTCACGATGGTTCTTCCAGCATGGGAAGAAGCCAATCGTCTCATGAGAGAAATCTTGGATGGTAACTTCGAGGCACTTGGAGAGATCGATGCCAAGCGCATGCCCACACTGGCAGCGCTGTGTGGAGTTTCTGTGTTGTCATGAAATATTCGGGCTAGAGATCGTCTCGAGGATATTCCATGGTGACGTCCGTATCAGGTTCAGGAATCAATTCATTATTAAATGGGGAGATACCTGTAATAAAAATGATTTTCTTATAGGGAGGAAAAGGAGGTGTTCGTATATTGCCTGTAGGATCTCTGGGATCTAAATCACCTGGAGTAATCCCTCCTAATGAAGGATTTCCCCAAGAGAAAACAGTTCGATCTTCCAATACTGCTGTGAAAGCAGCACTGGTAGAAGCAATGGCCACGGCCCGTTTAGTATTCTTTTTTTCTACAATAAGGCCATTGCTCACAACCTGTGTCTTCAATTCTGGAAATAGACCACCATATTTTTTATCTCCCCAACAGAAAATCGATCCATTATCCAAGAGTGCTGCAAAGGCACGATCCGTAGAAGCAATAGAGATGACTTTTCTCCCTTTGGGTAGAACAGGTGTTTCTCCGCCGTATTTAGAATCTCCCCAGCAAAAAACTTTTCCCTCTGATGAAATAGCCGCAAAAGCACGCTTGGTAGAGGAGATGGATGCTACTATGAAATATTTATAATGACCCATAATAATTGATTCCGCGGCATCTATAAATTTTTTTGGCAGCTCGGGCGTAACACCACCACGACCCGAATCCCCCCAACAACTAATGTCTCCATTATCTAAAATAGCTGCATAGGCAGAATCAGTGGAGGTAATCGAGGTGACATTACAGCCGTAGGGAAACTCTAATTTTTCGGGGTCCGTGGCAAATGCCTTATAGCAACTCACTGATCCATTATCAAAGAGTTTAGCAAAACTTGATTTAGTAGCTGCAAATTTTACGAGCTTTTTTGAGTAGAAGAGATACGCATCTGGATCTTTTTCTTCGTAAATATAACTTTCAGCTTCCTTGGGCATAAAGCTCGCAAGAACATTATTCATGGGGATCCTGATGCTTATGTCTCCGTTTGAATTGTAACCCCAACAATAGGAAAAATAAGATCCTATAAAAAATAGTTCTACGGAATTAGCTCCATTCTTAAAAAAATTTTGAATTGAATCTGTTAGTTTAGCTGCTAATGAAGTTTTCTGAATATTTCCTATGTTTTCTGCTGCTGTCCCGGTATTTGAAAGTAAGAAAAATATATTGTCTTGAGAAACGACTCCAGTTATCGCTACTGATCCTTTGAACATTGAAGCGTTTGATTTGTGATATTCCAAAACGCTGTTGAATCTTGGTTGTGTATTATTTCCCCAGACAATTGAGCTTTTCCCTTCATTAATGAGCGCATAAAAGGAATTTTTTGAGGTGGCTATCGCAGTAACCTGATCCTCATTATGTAATAAACTGGGAGCTCGACTTCCCGAGGCTGGATCACCCCACGCAAAAATTGAAGTGCTACCATCCCATGTATCTTTGAGAATAGCAGCAAAAGCACCTTGATTTTTGTCCTGATGGAACGCATGGAAATGAGTCCCAAAGGGCCATACATAATACTTATCGATAAGAAGTGGAGTAAAATAATAGATCCAATAATGCCAGCTGGGAAAAGGAAAGAAGGTTTGTTTTTTTACCAATTCGTAGATGGCGGGTAAGGTGTCGATCCTTTCAATCATATTTTCAGAAGAATCGTAGGCTATCACTCTCTCTTCTGCCACAAAGACCATGATTATTATTGCTAAGAATAGTGTCAGTAGAATTTCTCTACTAAAAGAGAAAAGAGGTGCATGTTTTTTCTGGGGAGTATTGATCATGATTGAGGGGGGACTTAATAAGAGGCTTGAAAACAGTTCCTAAAAACGAGGAACTAGGCAATAGTGCGTTGAAAAATAGTCTGCTAACTCTTAGATTGCTAGTTCGTAAAGGACTTTTAAGTAACTATGCCTCTCCTCATTCAACGAGCTTCTGCAGGATCTGGTAAAACCGAACAGCTTGCGCGCCATTATCTGCAGATTCTCTTTTCGGGAGAGGCTTGTGGAATTTCTGTCGATCCCTCCACGATTCTGGCAGCGACTTTTACACGAGAAGCAGCGGGAGAAATTTTGGCCCGTATTTTAAAAATGCTGGCGATGGGATGTCAGGAGAGAAGGCTCTGTGAGCGGATTGTGGAAGGAACAAAAATCCCAATTCCAACCTCTTTGGAATGCCGAAAATTACTAAAACGACTCGTCACACAGATTCATCGGCTGCGTATTGGAACCATCGATGCGCTTTTTGCACAACAAGCACGGGCTTTTGTCTTGGATCTTGGACTGACTCCCGGTTGGGAAATAGCTGACGCCTTAACTTCTTCGCAACTAGCACGAAGGACAGTGCTTCGACTTTTACAGCAACATTCTCTTTTTGCGCATGATTGGAAAGTCATGCACCATTTCAAGCGTACTCTTTCCTTTGTCACAGCAGCAGCAACACTTCTGGAACGCAATCGTGCACTTGTTCATAGCACTCCATGGGAAGAAGCGCCTGAAGAAAAAGGACCTCCCAAGCGGCTCTCCGCAGAAGAACTGGAAGCTATTCAAGAATTTCTGATTCGTTTTCAAGTTCCAACTACCAGAAAGGGAAAACCCAATGGAATTTGGATCAAGGCTCTTCAAAAGATAAAAGACTCCTTTTCACAACCGCTCTACCTGAAAGATGTTTTAGAACAGAGTCCTTTGTTTTTTAAACTTCTTGAAGAGGAACCTCGTTTTTATGGGAAAGAAATTCCCGCTGAGTTCATCGCCTTTTTTTCCCCTCTGGTTCAAGCTTCGCACGTGGAGCAGCATCGTCTTTCCTTACTCCGCGAGGGGGCACTATGGCGTCTTGTTCAAAGCTATCACACGTTACGAGGTCACTCTTCTTTTCAAGCAGGGCGCTATACATTTTCGGAAATTGAAGAGATTGTGAGTGCCTCTTCGCTAGCGCTTTCAAAAGAGGAGATGGAATTTCGTATGGATCTACGCACGGAACATCTGCTCTTAGATGAATATCAAGATACAAGTGAACGTCAGCATGCCTTTCTTGTTCCTCTCATGGAAGATGTCTTGGCAAAAGGAGGGTCGGTTTTCATCGTTGGTGATGTGAAGCAAGGTATTTATGGATGGCGTGGAGGTAGGCGTCACTTTCTAGGATTGTTAGAAAAAGAGTATGAGCCCTATCTTGTGAAAAAAGAGCCGCTCCATCAAAGCTATCGTTCGAGTCCCGCTGTTTTAAAAGCGGTCAATCATGTCTTTGAGTCATTGAAAAATAAAGAAACAGTCGAGCTTATGCAGGCTGGAGAAGCCTTTGAAGAAGCTGCAGCGCGTTGGTCTCGTGATTTTCAACCTCAAGAGTCAGCTGTTCCTGTTGCTTCCTTACGTGGAGAAGTTATGGTGCATGAAATTTCTGTTAGGAAAGGAATGCTGCAAGAAGAAATCATGCAGCGGCTCATCGAAACAGTAGTAGAGCTCGTGGAAGCCCATCGGAAGAAAGATCCCTTGCGTGAAAATGCCGTGCTTGTGAGGCGTACTAAATTCATTCCGATGCTACTGCTCCGATTGCGCGAGCGAGGAATCATCGCAAGTGGTGAAGGAGGAAACCCACTGGCTGATACCTTAGCTGTGGAGGTTCTTCTTTCCTTGCTCTCCTGGATCGATCATCCCGGTAACACTGCTGCTTATGAACATGTAAAAAATTCTCCACTTGCCGATCTTGTTACCTCAACAACGGGAGGAGCACTTCGTGAGATGCTTATGGAGCATGGTTATGCTAGGAGCCTGCGGGATTGGACATCACAAACCCTTTTTCAAAAGGCCTGCAGTGATTATGAACAAGCGCGCGTCGAGCAATTTATTGAAATGGCTCATCGTTTTGATGCACGTGGTGGTGGTACTCCTTCTGAGCTGGTTAAAAAGGCGCGTGAAGAGCGTGTTGAAAGTCCTTTGAGTCATGGCGTTCGTGTTCTTAGCATGCATGCCGCGAAGGGACTTGAATTTGAAAGCGTTATCCTTATGGACCTCGATACCTCCATTTTTGGGGGTAGTCAAAACAGACTCCGCGTTCAAACAACAGCTGACGGAAAATTTTTTATTCAAAACAGTCAAGAATTGATGGCCTTGCAGGGAAGGGAAAATCTTTTAAAAACGCTCCAAGAGGAACAATGGGAAGAGGCCCTGAGTTTGCTTTATGTGGGGATGACGCGGGCGATTTGTTATCTCGATATTGTCATTGAAGGCCTTGTTTCAAATTCTACTGCTGCTGCGAATGATTGTGTCGCTCCGAACGTCATTCCCGCGGAGGCGGGGATCGCATCCTCGAGTACCTCTTTGTACACTGCGGGTCTGCGCGCCGTAGCTCCTTGTCCTTCATCAGCATCAGCGAATTTAAAACAAAGTCTCACAAGAAAGATGGAGGGAATAACTCCCAAAAAAAGTATGGCTGGTTGGTTGCGTGCCACAGGACTAAAAAATTATTACCTTGATGGGATTTCGTTACAGGAACAAAGAAAGAAAAATATTTCAACAACACTTCTCCCCTCACAACAGTCTCTCTCTTTTGGTATGAACTTACCAAAGAGGCCTCCTCTCTTGCTTAAGAGGCCTCCTTCAGAAAAATCTCAAAGTGGCTTGATTACCTTAGCAGAAAAATTCTCTGATCGTAATGCGAGGGCACGTGGGATTGCCAAGCATGCAGCACTGGCCGAGATCGAATGGATCGAAGATACCTCGTGTCAGGAGGTTGTTGAGTTACAGCATAACCAAGCATTATGGGAGGTGTTCCAGCGCGATCATTTTTTCTCTCAGTGGAAAGCGTGGGGGGTGACTCGGCTGGAAGTCTGGCGGGAACGTCGTTTTGCGGTGGTTCACGACCAGGAATTACTCCATGGAACCTTTGACCGAGTTGTGATTGGCTTTGGATCGACCTTGGCGACCCATCATAAGCCAGTGATTGCCGAGATCATCGATTTTAAAACAACACCCACTACCCTCGAAGAAAAAGAGCGTCGCCTTCTTCACTATCATCTCCAGCTTGAAGAATACCGAAAAGCGCTTCAGCAGTTGCTTCCAACGCTAGAGCAGATCAAGACGAATATTATTTGGTCTTGTTGATAGGGCTCGCGTCCTCGAGTATCGCTGGCTACACTGTGGGTCTGCGCTCCTCGTTTGACTCGCTTTGCGAAGCTCGGCTCCCTCTTCGGGCTGCCTAACGGCAGTCTGCCCGACCGACTCCCGTCGGGTCGTGTTCTGACAATGCACCCAACTACAGAATTTTTTAAAACGCTCTAGTGAATCGTCCCATCCAGGTTGTTGACACGAGGGTGGAGTGGCATGAGCAAGAGAAGAGTTTACTGAAATGTCATGTTCTTCATGCTTAACATCCTTCTGCTTAGGATACAGTTTTGGAAGAGTCAACGGATACTCTTTTAAAATAAGAATGGATTCTGAAGCACTAGTTGTTTTCGTATGATGAGAATCCGATGACGATGGAAACGATGTATCCATAGCACTAAAAACAGTGCCTATTACCTATTAAACTGCATTCCCTGGATTCAGTCCTACTTTTTGTGAGTCTGCTACCTGAACAATAGGAGTGTTGTTTACTGGCGCTGCTGATTGTTGCTGGTCCGCGGCATTAGCGCGATTGATGGAACCATTATTTTTTCCTAAATTTAGTGAATTTGGATTCGATTTTACGTAGGAAGTATTCTGAGTGCTCTGAACGGCAATGTTGTTGCTAGTAGGAGAAATAGCCATAAAAGAAAGATAATTGGTTTTTGAAATAAAAACGCATGAGAGCATGTTTTTAAAAAGAATGCACTTCATTTTTTTTGATAAAAGCGAAGTGCCTCCATGGGGGTTCCAAGTTCGTAGAAGGGATAGACTCCTACTCTTCCTTTTTCAGCGGGGTCACGCACGAGGTAATCAAGGCCTTGTTTCCCAACAACGACCATAAAGTGTGTTTTTCCGGTGAGTCGACGAATGCGGACAATGACCGGATTGCCTCGCAGGAGATTCCAATCGATAAGACCATAGCTTGGTAAATCTTCGTAACGCTTTTCAGCAATATTCGGAGGAAACGTCGCAGCAATTTCCCATTTGATCCAAGCAGCGCCTTCGTATCCGTCGTGTTCAATGAGGTAGTCATTGAGTTTTTTAGGGTCAACTTCAACACCATAAAAACGAAGCACCATGGCGGCGGAGCTCAAGGCACATCCTGCAGAACCGATAGTATCAGTACTTGTTCCTAGGGATTCTTGACTCCAGAGAGGATCTTCTTGGAAAAAAGGAGCTACAAAAATTTCCATTCTTCCTAGGATTGGAATTCCTCCATGACCACTGATGGGGCCCTTCCAAAACCAGATGGTGAAGAGAGCTCCCAGCAAGAGGAGTGGCAGAATCTGCCACTTTCTTTGAAAAATGATCCTTGAATAAGGACGAATCTGATTCATGATTCTTGTCCATGAAATCTCTAAAAATGTATGGGTGGTGGGCATGTGCGCTGTTTTTACTACTAACCATGCTTCATGGCAAGGAGGAGGCCGATGTTAATAGCATCGTGTTACAAGCGGTAGCCTCCATGCCAACCGGAGGTGGCTATGCCACAACGCCTGTTGCCATGAATCATCTTGATCAAGCTGTCTCTATGCATGATGGAGCTCTAGCAGTTCAGCCTTGGGTGGCGACTCCCAGTTTTTGTTCGGAGGCAACTTATCTTGTTTTCTTAAAAACCATTGGGATGTTACAAGCTCAGAAAAAGATTGTTCTCAGCCCTCAAACGCTCAAGGCTCTTCTCCCTCATCATTATGTGGATGGAGAAAAATTCTGGGGATGTTGGAATGCCAATGGTCCCGGGGTGGCTCGACTTTTTTATACATGCGATCTCGGTTCTAATTTTAGTGATCTCAGTGCAGCAAAACCGGGAGATTTTCTGAAAATTTTTTGGAGTGATGCCATCGGAGCCGCTGAGCATGGGCATCTTGTGGTTTACCTTGGTACAGAAAAAAAAGGAAATGTTATCTATTTGCACTACTGGTCGAGTAACAAACCTGATGGCTATGGAAAGCATGTCTGCCCACTTTCAAAAACCCATCATCTCATCTTTTCTCGTCTCCTCACACCTCAGTCGCTGGAACGATCTATCGCACGTGTTCAGAGGGATGCGTATCTTGCCTTGTTGTTATCTCATTCGACTTCCTGGGAAGAAGTGAAACGGCTTTGTAATGTACAAGCGCGCCCAATCGGAAAAGGTAACGACTGATCTCATTGAAAGCCTGATACGGATAAGTGGTACAACAACGCTGAAATGTGGAAAGTTTTGCTTGGGAGTTTTTTTGAATTGTACTTGGAAAATGTTCGCGCGTTTGAGAAATGGGAAACGGAGTAACTCCAAGAGCCTTGAGTCCGAAGAACCACTCTCGATCAAAGGCATGATCCCATGGAAGCCACATGGGAAGCAGATGTTTCATGAAGGCATTGGCTGCCTTGCGATCCACAATATAGGCTCCCGCGCCTTTCATTCTTCCAAATTGTAATGAGAGAGAATAGTCCTTCGTTATTTTTTTTAAAACAACGGGATGGCCCGGGCAAAGAGCTGTTAGTCGTAAGATGTTCCAGGAATCTTTTTCTTCCAGCGCCGCTGTGATGGCATTTTCCAGTCCAGATTCTACAAAAATATCATCCTCACAAATCAAGGCATATTCTTCTTCTGTTTTTAAAAAAGCCTGAATAGCTTTCATGTGGCTGAGGTAGCAGGCAATTTCGTAAATATTCACAGCTCTGCCATGAAGACGTCGAAATCGATGTGTATCAAATTCGGCAGAGGGCAAGATAAGTCTGTTGCCATCAACAGCAGAAACCCGAAAAAGTTGTAATGAAGTTCCTTGAAATGCTTCTTGGATATGCTTCCAACGACTGGGATCGCGATCGAGATTAATAATGTAAGCGTGGATTGAGGACATCACTAAAAGGTAGTTTTTGATAGGACAATGGAATGAGTCCAAGTGTTCAAATTATCTGGAAAGAATCACACTTGAAATGTTACCCCAGAACCCCAAAGTCAGGCAGAGTGCTTTAGAGGATCTATTCAGAGTGGTGTTAGTAGTTGCAAGACGCAGAGAGCACTCTGGGTCGAGGCTTCTACAGTTTGTGACGGGCGGCACAATGCCATCACGAAGCGCACAGAGAGTCAAGACCACTTGAAAGAGAGCGGCAGCTCCTAATGTATGTCCCGTGATGGCTTTCGTAGCGCAAGCATACGGTTGTTCCGTTAAGGATCCAAAAAAAGAAGCTACTGCATGGCTTTCCAGAAGATCATTGAGGCGTGTTCCTGTTCCATGAAGATGAAGTAGTGCGATGTCGTGAGGAAGTAAGGATGCTTCCTGTAAGGAGTGGTGAAGAATCTTTTGTAAGGAAGTTCCTTCTGGGTCGAGGCCAGTGCGATAGCGTGATTGAGAGGCAAGAGCAATGGCCTTAAGATGTCCTAAAACAGAGGCATTGCGTCGTATTACTGAGGCCTCTGATTCTAAAATCACAAAGGCAGCTCCTTCGCCCAAAACTGTTCCCGAACGATCGCGATCAAAAGGAGTGAGTGCTTGTGTGGCAGGTTGCTGTGTGGAGAGGATGCCAGTTCCCTGATATTGTTCGAGGAGGCTCCCCATAAGAGGTGCTTCTACTCCCCCTACAATCACCACATCAAGAAGACCACTTTGGATTATCCCTAAAGCCGCATGGAGAGCAGTTGCTGCAGAGGTACAGCTCGAAGAGACCATAAAAGAGGGTCCTTCTACTTTGAAAGCCTTAGCTACAAGACCTGCTATGGAAGAAAAAGTCGTGTAGAGGGAGACGCTGGGTCTTGGTCGTTCATGAACATCGGTTGAGGTAGGTGATGCAGCATATTTTTCCTGAAGATTGATCGGACCACGAGCGCTTCCAATAATGACGCCGATACGCTCTGGCGGAATATCTCCTATTGTAAGACCAGCATGGTTCCATGCTTCATGAGCAGCTGCTAAGGCAAGGTGAGCAGCGCGATCAGCATTGCGAAGAAAGGCTCGCTCTTGACCCTCAAACCTAGGTGAAGAAGCGCGATAAACGGGCAAGGCACTCTCCAAATGGGGGAATGTTTCGATGGTTGCTGCAACATACCCCTGGAGTGTATTTTTCCAAAGCGTTGGAAGATCGGTTCCGCCTGCGGACCAAGCGCCCATGCCGGTGATGAGCCCATTGCTGCGCAATGGCAGTTGTCTGTTCTTAGTTCTCAATTGTCGGTTATTTTCAGCTCGTTGCCCCATCAGAAAGTAATATGAATTTTGGATCGATATGCAGGCTGTTGAGGTCTTGTAGCGTATTAAATTGAAAAGGGCACGCCATAAGCTTGCTCTTTTTCCTTAGGACT
>JBMOFC010000030.1:0-22953 GCA_049314455.1 Chthoniobacterales bacterium | reverse complement strand
GTCGGGTCGTGTTCTGACAATGCACCCAACTACAGAATTTTTTAACACGCTCTAGAAGATGGCAGGTAACAGATAGGATTCAAAGTATTTGTCAAATATTGACTTCCATCTTCTATCTCCTAACTTCTATAGTCTTTTAAAGAGAGAAGGGCGCGATAAGACGATGAAATTTCTCTTGATAACAAGGCCGAAGAGCGAGCGCTATCTTAAGATAACGTGAGTGATGAGAACGCTGTTATCAAGAAAAAGAGCAAGTTCAGATCGTGCCCTTATGGATTTAAAAGACTATATCTTCTTGCTGCCAACGGAACGTTGATAGCCACTATGCACCTGCTTTTTCTCATTACCTCTCTTTTCACTCAAGTGCCTTCAGCTTTATTAGAGCCTGAGGTGCGATGTGCTATTCCAATTTCCTCTGAAAGCACCCCTACGCAGAAATCGAGCACTACACGCGAAATGAGTGACTCACACGACATCCGTATCGCTCCGATCAATTCTTCTGATCCACAGCAACATGCAGCTGCACAGCTTCTGGTCGCTGATGGCTTCTTTGATCGTAAAGAATTTTCTGTGGCAGCAGCAGAATATGAAAAATTTCTTCGAATGACTTATCCTGGTCAGCCTCATCGTGATCAAGCGCTTTTTCGATTAGGAGAGTGTCGTCGCAAACTTGGGAGTGAATTTGCTGCAGAGGAAGCTTATCAACAACTCCTCAAAGAAATTTCCTCTGGTATTTTTGCGGCAGGAGCATCCTACCGACTTGGAGAGTACTATCATTCACGTCAAGAGAGCACAAAAGCACTTGCTGCTTTTGGACAAGCAAGTTCACTCTGTGATGACCCTAAGATTAAAAATGCCGCTCGTTATGCGCAAGCCCTCTGTTATGACCAACTCGGAGAAGAAAAAGAAGCTATGGGACTTTTAGCCCAAGTTGCCCAAGATGATAGTCCCAATCGCGTCAGTGCACAACTGGCTCTTGCGCAGCATGAAGAAAAGTTAGGAAATTCAGAGAAGGCACTCGCACTTTATCAATCACTCGGAAAAGAAAATTCAGGCCACATTGCCGCTGAGGCTGTTGTGAAAGCAGGCATGATCGCTTATCGCTTAGGAAAAAAAGAAGATGCTGTGCAACTTTTTACTCAAGCAGCTTCTCTACCTGATGCAGGAGAGTGGAGCGGCATTGCTTCTCTCGGCTTGATGAAAGTGGCCACTGAAAAAAAAGAATATCAACAAGTCATCAACAATAGCGAAAATGCGATCCTTCATGCCAATGCTGAAGGGAAAATTCAAGCTCTCTTTTTAACGGCCCAAGCCGAGCGCCAGCTTGGAGATTTTAAAAAAGCACTTTCACTCTATGATCGTCTCATTGCAGAAGCCCCCACTTCGGAATCTGCTCACAATGCTGCTTTTATGCGGCTCTTGGTGCTTCACTCACTATATGATCCGACACTGCTCTTGCAGCTAGAAACATTTTTGAACAATAAGCCCGACCCTCATCAACAGACTCAAGCTCAACTCCTCAAGGCAGAAGTGCTTTTTGAATCGGGTAATTATGCAGGAGCAGCAGAGGCCTATGCTTCCCTCAACAATGCTGATCTTTCCCCCGAATTAAAGTCAGATACGCTCTACAAAGAAGCCTGGTCGTGGAATCAAGCTGGGGATCCAAAAAAAGCGCTGCTCCTTTTATCGACCTGGATGACACTATTTCCACAATCGCCACAAATGCCCGCAGCTCTCATTCAACACGCCATGCTTGCGCAAAAAACAAAAGATCTCACTACTGCTATTGCTGACTACTCCACCCTTATTACCAATTATCCCAAAGCGGCAGAACGAGAATTGGCCCTACAACAAAAAGCACTGCTTCATGGAGAATTGCAAGACAACAAGCAGATGGTGGAAAGCTTTGAGCAGCTCCTGCAATTCTATCCTCAAACAACCGCAGCAGCTCAAGCCAACTTCTGGATCGGATGGGCTTCTTTTGAAGCTAAAGAATATCGAAAAGCGATTCCTTTTTTAGAAAAAGCGCGCTCGCTCGATAAGAAACAATTTGGAGAACGCACGACGTTGCGATTACTGCTTGCTCATTATTATTTGGAACAAGTACCTGAAACAACTCAAGAGGCCTCTTCTCTACCTGCCGCTTCCGTACCGCTCGCCGTGGCCCAATGGATCGGACTCAAGGCCTACGAACAAGGCAAACTACCTTATGCAGAAAAATGGCTTTCTCTTGTAATCAATAGCAATAACCCAGAATGGAACACTCGTGACCTCGAGTTAATATTTGCCCAAACCTTACTCCAACAAAAAAAATTCCGAGAGGCCCTAGAACCTGCTACCAAAACCCTCCAACTCTCACGAGATCCAGCTTCACGCGCCGAAGCAACGTGGACATTGGCCACTATTCAAAAAGGACTTAAGAATTACTCTCAAGCAAATGCCTTGGTTCAGGAAACACTCCTGCTGCAACCAGAAGGAAACATCAATATGAAAGCACGCCTTCTGCTAGGCGATCTTTTATTTGCACAGCAAGACTACGATGGCGCTGCGCGTGCTTATCGAGCCATCACGCTCTTAAGTCAAGATAATGCAATGACAAAACAAGCCCTCCAACAGGCAGCTGAGGCTTATCGCCGCGCGAATAATCCCACAGAAGCCCAAAAAGCAACAGAGGAGTATAAACTGCTCGAGTCCCAAAAATAATTTTTATTACTGGAACACACGGACGATTTTTAAAGAAATGCTGATGCTCTTCTGAAATCTCAACCTCTAGAGAAAATCCCATCTAGAATGGAGGATTGTGAGAAATTTTCTATAGTTCAGTTGTCTGCACAGTATGCTGCTTAGTTTATCAAAGCCACTGCGACTAGTGATCTTGCTCTAACCCAACACTATCTTGGTGCCTCTCAAAGACTTCAAAAAGCAGCTGATTGCTACGAGCACTGGACAACTTCTGCTTGTGAAAAAGCGAGATGAGCGCATAACGTTCATGAAATCAAGATAGTAGCAATCGTAAAGAGATACCGCGACCAGCAAGCAGAAGCAGAGACCCTTACGAGCCTGCTATCAGCCAGCAATGGGCAGAAGCGGCATGCCTTGCTCAAGATGCCTTACACAGAGCACAAGAAACAGCACTGTTTGTTGATAAAAAACAAGACCAGCACTTACTCATTCCTTTATTATGGCTGCTTACTGGGCAAAGACAGCAGCGCTGTATAGCGCATTAAATTGAAAAGGGCGCATTAGAAGCGCAGAAATTTTTTCTTAGGATAAGGCTGAAGATCGAAGCGCT
Organism: Chthoniobacterales bacterium; assembly: GCA_049314455.1. Classification (GTDB taxonomy): domain Bacteria; phylum Verrucomicrobiota; class Verrucomicrobiia; order Chthoniobacterales; family UBA6821; genus CAIWMF01. Next base: position 19,661 of record JBMOFC010000030.1, on the reverse strand, counting down.
ATCTGAAGATAACGCAAGATCTGAAAACGCAGTCCTAAGGAAAAAGAGCAAGCTTATGGCGTGCCCTTTTCAATTTAATACGCTATATAGGGCAACCGTTGCTGAACTCCTCACAATAGAGTATTTTTCACGATCACTTCATTTTTGCAAACCTGCCACTAAACTTTAAAACGCTTGGCGCACAGGTGCTCCCTTTATTGGAGGAAGTGATTCCGCTTTTTCTGCTGACGAGCGCCTTAGGAAAAATTATCTTGCTGCTACTTCTCCAGAAAATCTTTTAAGTCATCTAAAACGCCTTAAAGAAAATAAAAAAACACGCTCCTTTCTTGTTGAAAACAGAACTCGGGCCAGCCTCTCGTTTACTCAAGATGCCATTCTGGAATATTGGAAAAAAATGATTCAAGAAATACTTCCCATGCGTGTGCGTGCGTGGTAGAAAAAATCAAACTTTCAACATGATTGTCAATCATTCATAAATCGTGTCACTTGTAGCACTGCACATCAGTTGTATTGACAATATCCCTATATTACTACTAACTAGAATAGTTTTTTTGTGATATGACCTTAACTCCTTACCTCACTCTGCTAGAAGCGCTTCGTGTGAGCTGCAACTTGCCTGAATTTCCAGATCCACTCCCTTCAACTCAACTCGATTTGGAGTTAGAAAACGGCCCAACTGTTACCATTGATTTCGAAGAGGAAAGTGAATGTGTAGAAATTTTTTCTCAAATTGGAACCTACTCTTCTGATCAAGAAAAAGAAGTTTTAAAAAAGATTGCAGAGGCCAACTTCCTATGGACTTCCACTGCGGGCGGGACTCTAAGTGCTCGTCCTGAAATTAAAACGGTCTATTTTGCTTATAAAGCACCCGTCTTAAGTTTGACAGGAACAGATTTTGTCCACCTCATTGAAAAATTTGTAGAGATTGTGCATCAGTGGCAGCAATTTCTTTCTGGAAATACGATCGATGCTCCAATCAACACTATAACAACCAACTCTTCTTCAATCGTAAAAGAAAAAGAAGATGCCGCGCCACCAACACCAGGCAGTAAGAATATTATTGTGGGATAGTATTCGTTCAAGAAACGAATACAGTTGGTACCCGTTCAGCGGAGCGGAGCCGGCACAAATTTTTTTATAGGCTCCTTTCTTCTGAAGTGAATTTGCCTACAGCATACAGCCTACAGCCTTGCCCCTTCTCTTGAACGGGCACTCCGCCGTCTTTCCCAAACTTTGGAAGCAGTCTTCATGCGCGTTAGCAAATAATAAACTGTCTGACTACGAGCACGAATGAGTTCTGCTCCCACAATCTTAGGAACAAAATCTTGTGGGATTGCTTGAAGTTCTGCTGCTGTGATTCCATAAAGCCCCTTACACAAAATAGAACTCATCGCACGGGTTAACGTTTGAACATGAGGTCCCAATTTAATCTTAAAGTACAAGTGCTGCTGCTCATCCATCGTTAAATAGATTCCGACAGAATCGGTACACTCCTCATCCTTGCGGAAATCTTCAAATTCGAAAACCTCTCCCTCTTTTGGCTCATGATTTTTAGCCTGATCGGCATAGGCAATGAGCGTCTCTCGTCGCTCTGCTTCCGATAGTCCTTCAAAAAGCGAAATAATATTAGATAATTTTTTAGGGTAATGACTCACAAGAAAACAAGGAATAGCTGCAACAGAAACACAAAAAACGCAAAAAAATGAACTGCTGAAATCCTCTTTATGAACAAAAATTTTCTTGCTACTTCAACTTTTAACTTTAACTTCACCCGCTCCTTGAACGGATACTACGATCGCTCGATCGGCGCTCTAACGCGATTTCCCCACTCTGTCCACGATCCGTCGTAATTACGAACATCAGAAAATCCAAGAAGGTAAGTAAGAACAAACCAGGTATGACTGGAACGCTCTCCAATGCGGCAATAGGCAATGACTTCATCATCTATTTTGAGACCTAACTCTTCTTGGTAAATTTTTTGAAGCTCCTCGGCTGATTTAAACGTGCCATCCTCATTAACAGCACGCTTCCATGGAACACTATGAGCGCCCGGAACGTGGCCGCCACGCAGGACTCCTTCCTGCGGGTAATCTGGCATATGTGTGACTTCTCCAGAAAATTCGCCAGGAGAGCGAACATCGACAAGGGGAAGCTTTTTTTGACTATGAGCCAAGGTCTGTTCAAAAAACGCCCTAATCTCATGATCGAGACGCTTTGCAGGAACAGGATAATGTGTTGTTTGTCGTTGTGGAAGATCACGAACAAGAAGACGTTCCTCTGCAATCCATTTATCACGTCCTCCATTCATCACCTTGACATTGGTATGACCAAAAAGACGAAACACCCAAAGCGCATAGCAAGACCACCAATTCGATTTGTCACCATAAAAAACAACTGTCGTCTCAGGAGTAATTCCATGACGCGAGCAGAGGGCTGCAAAATCTTGAGGTCCTATATAATCTCTCACTAAGGCATCTTGCAAATCGCGGCGCCAATCAATATGGACAGCTCCTGGAAGATGGCCTGTATCATAAAGAAGAATATCTTCATTGCTTTCAACAATGCAAAGAGAAGAATCGTTTAAATGATCAAAAACCCACTGCGTAGAAACGAGTGATTCAGGATGAACGTAATTAGAATGAGAAGTCATGGTTGAAATAAAAACAGGCTAAGAAACTGGAAAATCCAATATCTTAGCCTATCTGTTTATTATCTTAAATAGTTTCAATCGTTACTCAAAAAATTGGTGACTACCAAGGTTGTCACAGAGATTGAATAGAATGAAAAATTTATTTCTTCTTTTTAAGCAGAGGAAGGCCTGTACGGGTGTTTTCAGAAACTTCGTAACCTTCAGGAAGATGATCAATAGCATCTTTACCAGCAACACCTGCGAAGTAGTAAAGAGTTACTTTTTGTCCACCTTTGAGTTCTTGGAGGCGTGAGTGTAAAAAATATGTTTTCCCACTTTTTTTGCTAATAGCGCTAAATGACATAATGTTTTTCCTTTCTTGGTGTAGAGTGCAAATTAATTGGATGCAATGATCCCAGCTTTCAGAAGCGTAGCATAAGCGCCGCGCTTAGAAATTGTCTTTAACGCACGTGTTGTCAATTTTACAGTTACAAACTTATTGAGTTCAGAAACCCAAACACGCTTCGTTTTTAAATTAGGAGTGAAATAGCGGGCTGTTACTGCGGTAATGTGCATACCGATACCCCCTTTTTTCTTGGCAAGACCCCGACGATGAATTTTAGAACCACGAACGGGGACGGATTGGGTGATGGAACATTTTGAAGACATAAGATGACCGCCAATGCTGCCTGCTTCTTATCATGCTAGTCAAGAACTTTTCTCAAGAAAATATTCTGCTTTTCCAAAATAGCGTATTGCTTTTTCACAAGCTGACTAATTCCCTGACTGCCATAAGCGAGCATGAGAGCAAGTTGATCATTGGTAAAAATGTTTTCTTCACCAGAAGCTTGAAGTTCAATAAACTCTAGCGACTCATTCATGACGAGGTTCAAATCGACTTCCGCATCTTTATCCTCCAAATAATCGAGGTCCAGCAACGCTTGTGATTGAATAATTCCGACGCTCACAGCAGCTACTAGTTTTTTCATGGGGTGAGTAGCAATCTCTTTTTTTTGGACAAGGTGCTGGCAGGCAAGCGCCATCGCGATACTGGCTCCGGTAATCGCTGCCGTTCGTGTTCCCCCATCGGCTTGCAGGACATCACAATCAATGAAGATTGTACGTGCCCCAAGCACTTCTAAATCGAGTGCCGCTCGTAAAGAACGCCCTATCAATCGTTGAATTTCCATCGAACGCCCATCTACTTTTCCTCGTGCAGCATCGCGGCTTTTTCGTGGAATTGTGGAGTAAGGAAGCATGGAATATTCTGCTGTCAACCAACCTCCTGTAACCCCTTGTTCCTTCATCCAACGAGGGACGCCATTTTCGATGCTAGCTGCACAAATGACCTGTGTCTTTCCAAAAGAAATCAGAGCCGAACCCATTGCCTGCGGAGCAATGCCTGTTTGTATGGTGATTTCTCGCAAAGCGTTTGGCAATCGGTTGTGGGATCGGGTCAGTGAGGTCATGAAAGAGTGTTCTACAAGTGGGTTAGTTTTAAAGAAGAAGATTTTGTTTTATAGTCTTTAAAGAGAGAAGGGCGCGATAAGACGATGAAATTTTTCTTGATAACAAGGCCGAAGAGCGAGCGCTATCTTAAGATAACGTGAGTGATGAGAACGCTGTTATCAAGAAAAAGAGCAAGTTCAGATCGTGCCCTTATGGATTTAAAAGACTATATACCTTTTGCGGATGATTTTTAGGAATTTTATACGCAGGAGTTATTGTCTCTGGCAAGGCGTTCCGAGCGAGACGCTATGCGAACATAACGTAAGCGAGGACAACGCAGCCAGAGGCAATAAGAACTAGTAGAAAATCCTAAAAATCATTCGTGAAAGGTATATACCTGAAACTACTACGCAGTAGTTGAAGTTGAAGCAGAGAAATATCGGATTAACTTTTTCTCATTTAAATCACCATCGGTTGTACTCCATTGTCAACAACTGCTTCAACAACATCCTGAAGCTTCCCCTCAAAAGGAATCGCAATCATCTCTGAGAGAGCACCACAACTCAACTCTCCTAGTTGCCCCTTCATACCGAAAGCAGCAGCGGGAGAGAGCGTGACCATGGTTAAAATTTCCTCTGGTGCTAATTCAGGAGCCGTAGCAGCCATGGCTCGCATTTCTTCAAAAAGATTCAGTGAATTATTACTGGCCAAACTATCAGTACCAAGGAGAAGAGGATAATCGTGTTCGTAAAAAAATTTCCAATCAAATGGTGGACGTTTAAAAAACTGATGTGTCTTGGGACAATGGATCACAAAAAAATCAGCACCCCGTGATGCAAGCAAAGCGCGATCTTCTGCATTGAGAAAATTCATATGCACAAGCAAGGAACCATGCGGCAACAGATCGTTTTTTAACAGGGCTTGAACTGGTGTTTGAAAACCACAGTCACTCATGTCTCGTCCAAAATGTTTTAAAAAATCAAAGAGAGGGCCTGATCCTTGTGTGAACATTTCCATCTCTTCTTCTGATTCAGCCAGGTGCGTGCAAAAAGAAATGTCATGTTTTTTAGCGAGCAAAGCAGCCCCCCGGTAAAGCTCTTGGGAACACGTTTGTGGAGCATGTGGCGAAATACCAACATGATTTCGTGTTGTTTGTTCCTGATTTAAGAACTGTTCCGTAATGGCAAGCCCCTCCTCGCCTTGGGTTCTTCCTCGAATGTCCATCAACTCGACACACTGCCACAAACGTATAGGAAGCGCAGGAAGTTTTGGTAGAAGTTCTGAAACGACTCAATATTACAAAGAGTCGTACACCCCCAAGAACGTAGCTCCTGGGCACCTTCCACAATCGATTTTACCCAATCATCTTCGTGAAGCGAAAATTTGATTTTATTGAGCTCTTGAACCCAAGTTGCAAAACGACTTCCTGGCGTCAATTTTCCACGCATCATCGTGTAATCAAGATGACAGTGGGCATTAATGAGTCCAGGCATGAGGATCACTGAACCAAGATCATGATAAGAGGCCCCAATATACTCGCGCTCAAGGTCGTGATATTTTCCAACAGCAACAATCACTCCATCACGGACAACCACAGCTCCACCCTCGATCACAGGAGCACTCATCGGCATCACATAGTGTGCTCGATACATCGAAAAAGATGCTGAGTCTTTCATTTCGACGGAAGATTTTTTTTAGCCAGAGGACGTGCGGCTGCCACAAGTAGATTGCAAGCTTCTCGGCAGAGGAGTGGAATTTCTTGAGACAATGCAGCCCCACTCTTTTTTTCTTTAGGAAGCGTTGTAATTTCTTGAGTAGATGAAATCGACCAGAGGACTTTTCTCAAGCAACCATGATGAGATGAACATGTTTTTTCAATAAGCTCCTGAGCTTGCTCATCCTTCAATAATTGTGTGATACGATACATTCCTGTTTGACGATCGAGTGTTTCTCGCAGCGGCGTAATCGAGAGTTTTTTTTGTAAAAACGATCCATAAAGATCCAGGGCCGCAGGATAGAAAAAATCCAATGCAACGAGCAACTCGTCAACGTTTTTCAATTGTAGCAGCCAGCCACGACGAAGATTAGGAGCCGTTTTCAGGGGACGAAACATTCCCTGCACATCATAGCGATTGATTTCACGCGCAGCTTCAGGAGTTTCATATGAGTTTAACTCCTGTACTAAAAGCGACTCGTCTGCATGATGACGGAGCGAAAAGTCAGCCCTCACGAGAATCTCTCCGAGAGTGCATTCTCCTTGAGCAAGAAGTGAGGTGAGGAGTGTCTTTTTATCAAATGAATTCATAGAAAAATGGTGACCAACGTACATTGGCAGTGCTTCAAAGAGGATCTTTTAAAAACATTGCCGGGATTCATAGAATCAATACTTTTTTACTGCTAGTCGTTATAAAGATTTTTACTGAGACTTAAAATTTCCCTTCAACGCTTCAACGGTTATTTTGTTTCGAAGAAATAAAATAACCGTGGTAGCTACTTAATCAATGCCGCAAGACGCTTGATGGCACGTACTATTTTTGGATCTTCGATGAGCCTTAATGCATCATTGATGGGAAGGAGTCGACGAAGACGGAAATGTTCTTCTGGCCACGTTCCAAGTAATTTAGAAATCTTCATTGCATAAAGCTGTAAGAAGCGACCATCACTCGTCTGACAGCGCATGCGAATGTCACGTCGAATTGTCCCTAAAACTCCACCCTCTTCGACAGCCTCCATCAGAGCTACTTCATGAGGCGTCATTCCTGGTTCTTGACGGCCTTTAGGCACAATCCATCGATTTCCTGAAGAGCTCGTGATGATTAATACCTGCAACTTTCCATCTTTAAAAATATAGGGAAGAACACCTATCTGAGAACTAGCTATTGGTTCTGGTGGACCATAGAGAGCCATTGAAATAGACTCGTATTCTTCACGTCCCGTCACCTCTTCTCCTAAGAAATTTGGATGTTGAAAATTTTCACTTGCAGCAGCTGTTGGAAAGATCACGTCGGCTAAAAGCAGTGGAGCATGCTCTCCTAAAAAAGCATCTATGATGATTTTTAGCCGCTTGATGGAAAATATGGAACGCTTCAAAAGAAGACGTTGCCCTGCAGTAAAAGGCCATAAAATCTCAAATTGCGCTTGAGTCAATGTTACTTCGTGAGGTTTTGAATCTTCTTTTTTTTCTTGCAGAATCAGAAAATAGTCGTGCCCCTGACGCCTGAGTTTTAAATCTTTTTTGGAATGTCGAAAGAAATAACCCTCTTCCATCTCATATGACTTCACAGCCTCATATTCTGGTGGTTTTTTTAAAACCAAAAATTTACGTCGAATAGAATCACGATGGAATTTCATGAGGAGAAAAAAGTATCACAAAGATTGACAACTCAACGAGACAATTCATTATAGAGCGCTCTATTTTATGGTGGCCGTAGCTCAATGGTAGAGCTCCAGGTTGTGGTCCTGGCTGTTGCGGGTTCGAGTCCCGTCGGTCACCCCATAGTTTATAGTAAACGTTTAGGGAATGGGCGCAGTTGAAACTGAAGCAGAAAAACAAAGTATTTGTTTGAAAACAAGTGCCCGGAAATTAAAATTCCCTTACCATTCCTTCAGCACCAGCACTACGTTGCGCTACTTTTGCATTTCCCTGGTTCTCAAAAAATCTTTCCTCCTCCTTTTTCCTTTCTTTTTTTGCCTTTTCCAAGATTTCTTGAGTGCTTTCTTTTTTTGTATCAAAAAGCAGTGTCGTTTCCTGTTCCTCTAGCTTCTTATCTTCCCCTCGACCTCTCTTACCTAGCACACCACTAGCGCCTTTTCCTACAGCACCCCTCTCTTGCCTTAGAGATGAGAAATCTCCAACTTGTGATTCATTCTCATCTGGACCGGCACTTTGGCTAGCTTTGTTACTAGTGACTTGGATGCCCTTCACCAAGGCTAATGCTTCAGGCACTCCTATGACTACAAGAGACCCTAAAAGAATACCAGCCTCTATCTCAACCTTGTTACGAGCTTCATTAAGATTATGAAATTGTTGAGGAAGATCGCTTAGACTTGGAGGAGACTCGAGTAAAGATTCTCCTTCTTTTTGTGCTGCTTCCAAAGCCTTTTGAGATTTCTCTAATGAACTTGCATGCCCATCAATGGCAGCTTTGACAGTGTCATTAGAATTCAAATATTGTTCTGTTCCTAGAGAAGAGGTGTAAAGCACGCTCGTCTGGTGACCCAGTGCATGAGTAGCTTTTATTTCATCAGTCGTACGTTTTAGGATCTCTTTTATTGCTGCCCTAATATCACGAACTAATGATGCTCCCTCATCGCTTCCTAACGACCTCTCTGCTACTACTCCAGCCCCTATTAATTCTCTACCTTTAAATAATTTTTCTATATTCTTTATAGCATTCAAAACATCTTCACTTCGCCCCGATTGCGCCATCTTGACATAATGATCGCCCACCTGCACAGCACTGTTTTTTGCTTGTTCCGATCCTTGAGTTTTTCCTTGAGTTTTTTGAGATAAACTTCCATTACCACCTATTGCGCTAGGATAAATTCGATTGCCGACATTCATAGAGGTGCCCATATTTTTGATTTTTAGTTTTTTTATTTAACTGCAACAAATTTTCTTAGCTTCCTTTAAAAAAAAATACAACTTTTAAAAGAGACCAATGTTACGATACTTTTTTTGATTCCTTCTCTCGACAACACTCTTTTATCGTCGAAAATAGGCTAATACCATTTTCATGAAATAACTGGATTATATGAAGTAGAAGTTTTGGTTTCTAGCTGGTTCCCGCTTTAGCGGGAATGACGTGGAAGAGTTTGTTTTATGTCTCATAACACAAACTCTGACAACACAGCTCAGCACCAAAAGAACAAGTTAGATAGTTCAGTTGGAAATGGTATAATACTCTATCGACTTGAAGAGTCTCTTTTTATGAATCGCTACCAACTTCCTCGCTTCCTCCTTTTTCTTCTCTTTTTATTTTTAACTGTTGCCGGAATTTTTATCTGGAAACTTTATCAAACATCGCTCCTAGAAACCCAATCATGCCAGCAGCTACCTCCACCACCAGCTCCACTTTTAAAACGAGAAAAATCAGCCTACTCCCTGAGCAATCCTTCTCTCCAGATCTTAGATGAAGAATTTACCAACCTTGTAGCGCACATCGTTCCCTCAGTAGTGAGCATTATCACTACGGATGCGCCCGATCGTGAAGCCTTGTTGCGGGAGTTTTTTGGACTTTCACAGGAGAGGTCCTCTTCTCCAAACAAAATGGGCTCTGGTATGATCGTCTCGAACAGCGGTGACATTATTACCAATTGGCACGTCGTCAAAGATGCCATCGAAATTACTGTTCAATTAGATGATGGACGTTCTCTTCCTGCAAAACTCATTGGTTGTGATGAACGCGCCGATATTGCTGTGCTTAACATTCAGGGAGATCATCTCATCCCTCTCCCTTTTGGCGATTCAGATCAGGTAAAAGCTGGACAAAGCGTTGTCGCTATTGGCAATCCTTTTGGCCTTCAAGAAACGGTCACTGAAGGGATTATCAGCGCGAAAGGTCGCCGAGCTCTAAGTGAAACAGTCAATGAGTTTTTTCAGACTAGTGCCCTGATCAATCCCGGAAATTCTGGTGGTCCCTTGGTGAATATTCACGGAGAAGTGATCGGCATTAATAATTTTATCATTAGTCGCAGTGGCGGCGCTGAAGGCCTGGGATTTGCCATTCCTTCCAACGTTGCACGTCGTGTTTATAATGACATGATACGCTACGGCCATGTCATCCGTCCTTGGTTCGGCGTTGTTTTAAGGCCACTCAATCTACCTCTCGCAAAACAACTCGGCCTTACAAGCACTTCCGGGGCACTGATTGCAGCAACGTTACCAGGATCTCCAGCAGAAAAAGCCGGCATCAGAACGGGGGATGTCATTACTGTTTTTAATAATCATCCCATTCAAGATTGGATGGACTTACGTCACCGTGTCGCCGAGACAGACGCAGGAGAAAAAGTCACTCTGATCATTCAGCGATATGGACATCCTCTCTCATTGAGCACGACCATTCAAGAAGAACCGAAATAAGAACTTATATTCACAGGCGTTCCTTGCTTGACTTGAACTCAGCTCCAGGAGAGACTCCTCCCCTTATGAAAAAGAAAGCAGGTGAATTTACATGCCAGAAGTTATAGTCCGCAAGGGTGAACCTATCGATCGAGCGCTCAAGCGCCTCAAGAGTAAGCTTGATACCGAGGGCATCCTCGATGAAGTCAGGCGCCTTCGTGCTTTCGAAACCCCAACACAACGGGTCAAACGCAAAGCAAAACTAAGCGCTAAAAAAGCAAAAGCAAAACAACGTTATAACGCTCATTAGCCTCTTAAGATTTCATGTTGGAAAAAAAAAATTCCATCATCATTGTTGGCTGCGGCTTTCTTGGGAAGGCCGCAGCGTCGCTTTTTTCTTCGCAAGGATATTCTGTATTAGGAATTGCACGTAACCCTATCACGGAAGATTATTCTAAGGAGCATGCTTTCTCACTCTTAAGTTGCGATATCACCAACCCCTCGGCTGTTGAAGCCCTCAGAGAGCAGATACCACCCGAGGCCTTTTTAATTTATAGCGTCAGTTCTGGAAAGGGAGGAAGCGACACCTACGGTGCTGTCTACCGAGAGGGATTTCGACGTGTTTTAGAAACATGGAAACCAAAACAGGCTCTTTTTGTGAGCAGCACCTCGGTCTACGGCCAAGCAAAAGGAGAAACGGTCACTGAATCTTCTCCCACAGAGCCAGACCGTGAAACGGGCCGTATCCTCCTAGAAGCCGAGAAAATAGCACTTGCTTCGGGCGGACTTGTGGCACGTCTTTCTGGTATTTATGGGCCTGGCCGCTCGGTGCTCCTCCAAAAATTTCTAGAAGGAACCGCTATTTTAGAAAATGGAGGAACGCGCTTTATCAATCAAATCCATCGTGATGACGCTGCTGCGGCATTATTTCACTTAGTAACAACCTCTGCTGCTACTGGAATTTACAATGTCACTGATGACACACCAGCGACGCAGCAGACTGTTTACTCGTGGATTGCAGAGGCCCTTCACAAGCCACTCCCACACTCTGGACCTGCGGACCTCAACCGAAAACGTGGCTGGACATCAAAACGCATTTCCAATCAAAAGCTACGTGCCACAGGTTGGATCCCACAATTTCCAAGCTATCGTGAGGCATTGCCAGAGCTTCTTGATGATAAGAGCTTCTGATTTTTTGATTGCTTCTTCTCCGAAAGCACCGATCGTTTTTAAAAACCATACCTTCTTATGCAATTTAATTCTAACTTCATTAAGCCTGAACTCACTGTTCCTCTTTTGAGCCCACAAGAGCGCTTAACAACGGACAGCACGCTCAGACGTATCAATAATGAAAATAATAGCACCATTCAGGATACAACCGACAACCATGGAACCTATGTCCCTCCTGAGGGAGCGACAACCACTTTTACTATTCCTGCTAAGAACCATTCTATTAAAGAGCTGCCTCCAGAGAGAAATTCTTTTTTAAAAAAGATAAAAAATTACACTCGTTCATTTGTTGCTAAACCAGATGAAATCACAGCAGAAATAACGAACAGCAAGATTGACCGCGAAACAAGAGCTCTCTATGAGGCTATTTCAGCGATCAAGAAAAACAGTCCCAAAGCTCTTAAGGTAGCTGAAAATAGTGTAAAAAATATTCTTAACGAAGATCAGACTTACACTATTAACTATGCAGATGATCCAGACCAGAAGCAGATTTGGAACAGCGCAGTTACTGCTGTTTTTGAAAAAGCTCATGCCATGATTCGGCAGGAAGAGGATAACGCGGTGATAAAAGATGTAGGGAGCAGAGTGACTAACATGATGAATACTAATTACGGAGAAAGAGGTGCAACAGCTTTAAACATCATAAAAGGAGCCATACCAGGCAAATCCCTCATTCAGCCTCCACCCTCAGATGATGCGTTACAAAACAGAGCTAGATCTATTTTAGCACAGATCGCACCCTCCACTTGAAAATCTCAATAGCCACAAACATGAAGACCACTTCATGAAGAGAACGCTCCTCATCGTCGACGATGAAAAACATACTCGAGAAGGCCTCAAGGAAGCCTTGAGCGAGCAGTATGATGTTTATAGTGCTGCAACCATAGAGGGTGCCTTAGCCACACTGGAGGCTGATCCCGCCGATCTCTTGATCACCGATTTAAAATTGGGTGGAGAAAATGGGATGGTGCTCATGGAAAAAGCGTTGGCTCTGCCAAAACCTCCAATCTGCATCATGATGACCGCCTATGGGTCTGTGGATACCGCAGTGGAGGCGATGCGCCGGGGTGCGTATGATTTTGTGACTAAGCCAGTCAATATTGAACGACTGGAAATGCTCGTTCGACGAGCTTTGCGCGAACAGGCTATCGAACAAGAAAATGGAGAACTCAAAGCAGAGATTCAAAAAAAGTATGGTTTAGAAAAGATGATTGGTGCTTCTCCTGTGATGACGGTTGTCTTTGATACCATTCGTCAAGTGGCCACTTCCAAAGCAACGATCCTTATTGAAGGAGAAAGCGGAACCGGAAAGGAGGTAGCTGCAAAAGCGATTCATTCTCTAAGTCCACGAACCAAGGAGCGTTTTGTAGCGGTTCATTGTGCTTCTTTGTCACCACAACTCTTAGAAAGCGAACTCTTCGGTCATGAAAAAGGAGCTTTTACGGGAGCTACCGAACGCCGCATTGGTCGTTTTGAACAGGCTAGCGGAGGAACACTCTTTTTAGATGAAATTGGAGAAATCGATCCAAGTGTTCAGGTTAAAATTTTACGCATTCTGGGAGAGCGCACTTTTGAACGTGTGGGAGGCAATCAAACCTTAACCACCGACGTTCGCTTGATTGCTGCCACGAATCGTGATTTAAAAAAAATGACCTCTGAAGGAACCTTTCGCGAAGATCTTTTTTTTCGTCTGAATGTCGTTCCTATCTTGATGCCACCACTACGCGACCGCAAAGAGGACATCCCACTCCTCACCGAAGCTCTTTTAATCGAACTTTCTAAAGAACACGATAAACCACTTCGACTTTTTTCCTCCAAAGCGATGTCCCTACTCTTGGAGTATTCGTGGCCAGGAAATGTGCGAGAGCTTCGAGCCGCAATAGAACATGCCATTGTGCTCGGACGAGAAAAGGAATTACAACCACATGACCTCCCCTCCAGTGTGCGCTCAGCATCGGTCTTGAAACAATCTCAGAAAAGCCTTTCCCCTGCTCCTGAAACATTAAATTTGGAAAACGCAACCTCTGCCATGATTGATCGTGCACTCGAGGAATGTGGTGGTAATCGCTCTCGAGCCGCAGCCAAGCTTGGCATCAGCCGACGCACGTTGCACCGCAAACTCAGCGCATCCAAAAAATAATTTCATTCGTCACGTTGACTCAAAAGTAGATATCATCCGAGATAGGCCAAAAGTCGCCCGTGATGAGCATGCAGCAAAGAAGGTTGCATCTTGTGAAAAAGGCAATATAAATGGCGCCTTTTTTTGCTCCATGAAGAAACTTTTTTTCTCAAAACAGGACTTTTTAATATTTCTATTGACGGTATTTTTTATAGCACCTTCTTTTCTGAAGGCTCAAGAAGCGCAGCCCACGCAGACTATTGTGCTACATCAAGCAGATGGCTCTTTTAAGGAACAATCAGACAAGACGTCATTAAAGCCAGCTCCTATTATTGAGATTCCGTTGGGCAGCCATATTCAGATTGAACTACAAGGTCCTGAGCGGGTCACAACTCAATCCAATAACTTTATTTTTAGAACGGAATGGACATTTGATGATAACTTCGCCTCAGAATGGAATGACTTTTTAAAACAGAATAATAGCATCCAGTTACCCCCTCCTAGCAACATCGAAGATGATGATGGGTGCTTTAGCAAAACGTTTATTTTCAACTTTGATGCCGTTAAGACGGGCCAAGCAGTACTTCATTTTGAAAAAAGGCAGACTGATAGCGCTGATAATTTCAAACCTCATGGTTATGACAACCTCTATTTTGATATTCATATTGTAGATCCTGAGGAGCTCAAAAATCAGCACTTGCAAGAAAAAACAGGTTCTAGAGATTCAGATCAAGAAGCGCAGCCCACGCAGACTATTGTGCTACATCAAGCAGATGGCTCTTTTAAGGAACAATCAGACAAGACGTCATTAAAGCCAGCTCCTATTATTGAGATTCCGTTGGGCAGCCATATTCAGATTGAACTACAAGGTCCTGAGCGGGTCACAACTCAATCCAATAACTTTATTTTTAGAACGGAATGGACATTTGATGATAACTTCGCCTCAGAATGGAATGACTTTTTAAAACAGAATAATAGCATCCAGTTACCCCCTCCTAGCAACATCGAAGATGATGATGGGTGCTTTAGCAAAACGTTTATTTTCAACTTTGATGCCGTTAAGACGGGCCAAGCAGTACTTCATTTTGAAAAAAGGCAGACTGATAGCGCTGATAATTTCAAACCTCATGGTTATGACAACCTCTATTTTGATATTCATATTGTAGATCCTGAGGAGCTCAAAAATCAGAAAGATGTCTTTACCCTCTAGACTGCAGTCTGTAGCCTGCAGCCTGTTATGTCTGTACAACCTGATCACTGGATTCGAAAAATGGCCTTAGAACATGGAATGATTGAGCCATTTGTTGAACAACAAGTTCGTGTCACTAATGAAAAAAAGATCATTAGCTACGGCTTATCAAGCTATGGATATGACCTCAGAGTTGCTGATGAATTCAAAGTTTTCACAAATGTTTTCAACACCGTTGTAGATCCCAAAAATTTTGATGATCGTTCTTTTGTCGATATCAAGACGGATGTTTGCATTGTCCCACCCAATTCTTTTGCGCTGGCGCGCAGCATTGAATATTTTCGTATCCCTCGCGATGTGCTCACAATCTGCGTTGGAAAGTCGACCTACGCACGCTGCGGTATTATTGTGAATGTGACCCCATTTGAACCAGAGTGGGAAGGTCATGTGACTCTTGAAATTTCCAACACGACACCTCTGCCGGCCAGAATTTATGCGGATGAAGGGCTCGCTCAGGTTGTTTTTTTTCAAGCCGCTTCTCCTTGTGAAAAGAGCTATGCCGATCGTCATGGAAAATATATGAAGCAGTGCGGAATCACCATTCCACGGGTTTAAAATTATTTTTTCACGAACCTATAGAAAACGAAGCAAGAAAAAAAATAAAATTTTTTTTCAAGAAACAAGAATGAGAGTTGACAGAGTGAAGCTCTTTTTGGGATCTCAATAGGGCTTCTTGTTAAGCAGAACCCAAGCCAAACATACCAACCACCATTAACATTATAATTATGAATAAAGCAGAACTCGTTGTAGCAGTACAAAAACTCCTCGGCAAAGAAGTCAGCAAAGCTTCCGCTGAAAAATCAGTAAATGCCGTGATCGAAGGCATCAAGACCGGCATCAAGAAAAAGAAAAATGTCCAACTCATTGGCTTTGGAACGTTCAAGATCGCTAACCGCAAGGCACGTCTTGGTATCAATCCAAAAACAGGAGCACAAATCAAAATCAAAGCATCCAAGACAGTCCGCTTTGTTTGTGGAAAAGCATTGAAGGGTTCTTTATAAGTTTCTCTTCCATTAAAGGAGAAAAGAAATTGAGGTTAACTCAGTCTTCTTTTCTCCTTTTTGGTGTTCGCATTGACTGTGCAATGCGAGGTGAAGTGAAAAGTTGAAGTTGAAGCAGTAAAAAAACGCCGCAAAAGAAACGCAAAAAAGTGAATTCTCTGAACCTGCTTTCTGAATAGACATTTTCTTACTACTTCAACTTCAACTTTTCACCTCACCTCTACCCGCTCTAAACGGGTGCTTTCTCCTTATGAAACCTCCCATCACAATATCGATTACCGGTGCTGCCGGTCAAATTGGCTATGCAATCCTTCCACGTATTGCCTCGGGCGCACTCTTTGGACCAGATCAACCGATAGCTCTGCGTCTCATTGAAATTGAGTCTGGAATGAAACCACTGGAGGGAGTAGTGATGGAACTCCATGACTCTGCCTTTCCTTTGCTCGAATCTATTGAGATTACATCTGATCTCAATGTTGGTTTTCAAGGAGCTCATTGGGCTTTCCTCATTGGAAGTGTACCCCGCAAAGCCGGAATGGAACGGAAAGACCTCCTCGGCATCAATGGAAAGATTTTTGTTGGTCAAGGTCAGGCCATCGCTAATAATGCCGCCTCAGATATCCGTGTACTTGTCGTTGGCAATCCTGCAAACACGAATTGCCTCATCGCGATGAATAACGCTCCTGAGGTGCCTAAGGAACGCTGGTATGCTATGAGTCGGCTGGATGAAGATCGAGCACGGGCTCTTCTGGCACGGAAAGCGGGATACCATTCATGGGATGTGAAAAAAATGACCATTTGGGGAAATCATTCTAGCACCCTCTACCCTGATTTCGAACATGCATTGATTACTGGCAAAGCTGCACCCGAAGTGATCAACAATTGCACCTGGTTAGAAGACGATTTTATCATACAGGTCCAACAGCGCGGTGCTGCCATCATTGCGACACGCGGTCTTTCTTCGGCACTCTCTGCAGCCAACGCAGCGATTGAAACGGTCCGCTCCATTCACGAAGTTACCCCAGCGGATAATTGGCATAGTGTCTCACTCTGCTCGGATGGAAGCTATGGAATCGATCCAGGACTCATCGTCTCCTTTCCTACACGCTCCGATGGGGAGCATGTTTCTATTGTTCAAGGGCTCGCTATGAGTGCTTTTGCAAAACAGAAAATCGAGGCCACTATTCAGGAACTACGCGAAGAGAAAGCAATGGTCGCTGATTTGCTGCCGTAGTACCGGACCCGTTCTGCTGGATAAATACAGTACAGTTGAAGTGAAAAGTTGAAGTTGAAACAGCAATAAAACAATCAGCTGCCAAAGGCCTCATTTTACTGTACCCGTTCATAGGTGTGGACGAAGATGAAAAATAGCCGCAAAAGAACGCAAAAAAAAGTGCATTTCCTAACACTATTACTGAATAGATACGTCTTTCTTGCTGCTTCAACTTCAACTTTTCACTTCAACTCTATCCGTTCCCGTGAACGGATACCTCATACTGCGCTAGCTCCTCCAGGCGACGTTCATGACGCCCACCTTCAAACGGTGTATTCAACCAGGAAGTCACAATCTGCTTTGCTGCTTCTAGAGAGATCATCCTCTCTCCAAGTGCTAGGACATTGGCATTGTTGTGCGCACGCGATAGGCGCGCTGTCTCTTCATTCCAAGCCAAGCCACAGCGAATACCACGCACTTTGTTGGCAGCGATAGCCTCCCCATTGCCAGATCCACCTAAGACAATTCCACGATCACATTCTCCCGAGGCTACTTTTTCTGCTGCAGGAATGACGTAACGAGGATAATCAGTCGCCTCCGAAGTATGAGTTCCACAATCGACAATCTCATGCCCTTGCTCCAAGAGCATGGCTTTCAAAGCCTCTTTGTAAGTGAAACCAGCGTGATCGCAACCCAGGGAAATTTTCATGAAAAGGGAAAATTAGCCGCAAAAGAACACAAAGAACATAAAAAAACTCGCAGCAAGATACAAAATCTCACTGCGAGTCTTATAACTTGGAAAAGTCTATTACAATGTTTTCACATACACTCGTTGTTCATTCTTTGTTGGATATACTTTGCTTGAAGTAGAATATTGGAATAACAGCATCGTTTCACCTGGATGATTGTTTTTAAAACAATAGGAAACATGATGCTCATCATAGTCATCATAAGATCCATCGAACGTGATAGAATCTGAACTCCCTGTTTTATTCCATGGAGGGTCCTTCCCATGAGAGTGTTCTGCGGGAAATGGACTGGGGCGATAAAACCAAATATTTCTAACATTTTCTATTGGCTGTATTTCATTTAAGACATCGATGTTACAATCCTTTAAGAAGGTTAGCCAATAGGGGTACTCTTTGAACCCTAGATTATGAAGTTCGTGATAGGCAGCATCGCTGATATAAATAATCAAGTCCTCTCCTGGGGACAAGACTAGCGAGAGAGCTGGTACCTTTCGAGCTGAAAGATAATAATCAGACTGATCATCCTCAGAGAGGCCGCCACACCCAGCAGGTAAAATACCCCGTGTTTTTATTGCTTTCATAGGTGTATTCACAAGATCATCTAGGCTTACTTCACGAGGAGAAATACTCTCCTGTAGATTTCCATGATTTTGAGAAGAAGCGGCTATATTAGAGTAAACGGGTTGTTGATCATGATTCTTGTCTTGGGTTTGACAAAAAGCATTTGGACGCATTGCGACTACTAATAGAATAAATACGAGAATTTTTTGAATCATAGGTGGGGGAGATTTAGGCGAAGTGCGGTGTTTTTAATTTTTTGGCCGCAAAATCAGAGAGTCGCCTAACAACGAGAAAATAATGTGTTCATTACTATATCCTCCTCACCTTTCCTTGCTCAATAGAGCTCAAAAAATCAGCATAGGCATCTCTGATTCCTGATTCGAGACCAAACTGTGGCTGCCAGCCAAGTGCCATCAGCTTATGACTATCCATCAGTTTCCGCGGGGTTCCATCAGGGCGTGTGGTGTCCCATTCTAGGGTTCCTTCAAAGCCGGTGATCTGTGCGATCATCTCTGCAAGTTCTCGAATCGTCACATCGGTACCACTACCCACATTGATCCAATCAGGCGGATTCTCGATATTCAAAAGAAGCAAAAGGGCTGCAGCGAGATCATCCACATGTAAAAATTCACGACGGCTCTTGCCTGTTCCCCAGAGGGTGACAGAAGAGGCCTTGTTTGCTTGCGCTTCATGAAAACGGCACAAGAGTGCTGGGAGTACATGAGAATTTTCTGGATGATAGTTGTCGCCAGGACCGTAGAGATTGGTCGGCATAGCGGAGTGAAAAAGAACGCCATACTGCTGTCGATAAAATTGACAGAGTTTGAGCCCTGCAATTTTGGCAATCGCATAGGCTTCATTAGTCGATTCTAAGGGCAAGGTCAGTAGAGATTCTTCCTTGATGGGCTGTGGTGCCTCGCGTGGGTAAATACAAGAACTTCCTAAAAACAAAAGCCGCCTCACCTCGTGGCGATAGGCTTCATGAATCAAGTTGTGAGCACTCGCGAGATTTTCATGTAGGAATTCTGCAGGATAGGTGGCATTGGCATGGATCCCACCGACACGTGCTGCAGCAATCAGGACAACCTCTGGTTGTTCTTGATCAAAAAAAGAACGGACCGCCACCGCATCGCAGAGATCTAGCTCCTTTCGTGTTCGTAGGATGAGATGATGATAACCATGCGCCTGGAGAGCACGCACCATAGCCGAGCCAACCATACCGCGATGGCCAGCAACATAAATACGAGTGGAGAGAGGAAGATTTGTTTTAGTCATGGATATTGGGAATGCCTCTGGCAGCGTGCCAGTAGCACAAAATACGAATCTGTTTTTTTGAAGCATTCACTCTATAGTCTTTTAAAGAGAGAAGGGCGCGATAAGACGATGAAATTTTTCTTGAT
>JBMOFC010000029.1:0-23134 GCA_049314455.1 Chthoniobacterales bacterium | reverse complement strand
TAGATAACGATCCTGGTCTTACCACTGGTTTCACTGCCGGAGTCGTAGAAGGCTTCACTCCTGGAGTAGTTCCAGGTCAAACCCCTGGAGTTAACCCAGGTGAGACTCCTGGTATTAACCCAGGAAATCCTGACAATATAATTGTGGGTGATCCCGGCTTCACGCCAGGTGTAAAAGAAAACTTTACTCCTGGTATAGATAACGATCCTGGTCTTACCACTGGTTTCACTGCCGGAGTCGTAGAAGGCTTTACTCCTGGAGTAGTTCCAAATTTCACGCCCGGGGTTGATCCCTTTTACGATCCTAGTACTGGACAACACAGGATCACGGAAGAAAATAAAATGGATCCCATTCGCTCTGGAACCTCAGAAACCGTTTCTACGGATCACACTATTGCGAGTTCAGCAAGTGTGCAGAAATACACTGTGAGTTCAGAGGGAACAGAACATGTTACTTCACAAGGGAGTCTTGCTTCGGCTCAACCAGTGGAGGTGCGAGGTTCTCTTGTCAATGATGGTGTTGTCACTACCTCTGCTCTTAATGTTCAAAATGGAGGGACGCTAGAGGATCATGGCGTTCTCCATGGCGATTTACACAACCAAGGTACCGTTGCCACAGATACCGCTCAAACGGCAACTGTCGATGGAAATTTGACACAATCTCCTACTGGAAAGCTCCACGTTAAGATGGCTTCTGGCTCGAGTCATAGTGCACTACAAGTCAATGGAGATGTTCACTTGGATGGTCAAGTTGAGATTGCTTCTGAAGAAAAAGTGACTCCTGGATCCACACAAAAAATTATTTCTTCTACGGGTTCTATTAAAGGTCATCCAAGCGCGCAGTTGTTAGATCAACCCCAAATGCGGGTCCGTCTTGTGATCATCGGAGACCCTGAACTAGTTGCCGTTTTTGCTCCTACAAGCTATGTGCAATATGCTCAAAGTGCTAACCAGAAGAATGTCGCCCAGGCCCTCAATAGCTTTATTCCAGCTCAGAGTGGAGATGAGCTTCTGGTTTCTACGGATCTCGATTTTTTAACGGCTACTCAATATCCTGCCGCTTTCAACGCCATCATGCCGACGTTGTACCAATCACTCTCAACGATCGCCTTTAATATTGAAAATGCTCAAAATCAAGAAATGATTCAGCGTCTCTGGGGGCTTCGCCTCGCAGGGGCTTCCGGTTTTAGCATGAATGGTTTTGCCGATACGACTGCGATACTCGATGAGGGAAAAGATTCATCAGTTGATCATGGTAAAGATATCCTCCGCTTGGCTCCTGATAATCATTGGGGAATGTTCGTAGATAGCAATGGTATTTTTGCCCAAGCTAACAGCGCGAATTCATTGCCCACTTACAATGCTCAGAGTGGTGGGGTAACCACGGGGTTAAGTTATCAATGGAACAAGCAACTAGTTGCCGGTATTTATACGGGATACCAAGGAGTCTACAGCAAATATAACGTTGGAAGCACCCTCATTGATGACAGTGTTAACTTTGGTCTTTTTGGGACCTACGGAGAACCGGATGGAAAAGGATTTTTCGTGGATGGTCTTGTTGGAGGAGCTTACAATAATTACACGATGCGCCGAAATATTGCTTTTGGCGTGGGTGATAATGCGATTAATCGTACAGCCACTGGGACGCCAGGAGCTGGAGAGCTCGATAGTATGGTGGCTACAGGCTATGATATTCAATGTGGACATTTGGTATTTGGTCCTCTTTCGAGTCTTCAGTATCAATATTTTGGTGCTAATTCTTTCAACGAAAGTGGAGCTCAATCGCTCGATCTGAATGCCGCAGGATGGAATACGAGTAGTATGATTTACTCGCTAGGAGGACATGCTTCTTATCAGCTTCAGGTTACCAAAAAGCTCCTTCTCATTCCGCAACTCTCGCTGAGTTGGCAGCACGAATTTTTGCAAAATCCGTACTCCATCAATAGCACTCTAGGATATGGAACGAGTTCGAGCTTTGCCACTTGGAGTAGCACGCCACTGCGCGATACACTCTATACCGGAGTTGGGTTTACTGCAGCTATCTCTAAAAATTGGGATACCTCTTTCTTCTATAATGCTGCTGCTGGAAATCCCAATATGGTTAGCCAAAATATATTCTGGGGTGTTGGAATTAAATTTTAATCTCGGCCAGAATAGTGTAGAAAGTTAGTTTTTTACATGATCCACCGCGGCCATTCCTGCCATTCTTTTTTAGCACTTTTTCTCTTTTTTCTGTTTTGGGGATTCCCCGCTTGGGCAGTGAACTCCATCATTGTAGATAATGAGACTGGGTGTGTTTTAGAAGAACATGGACTCAATAGTCAGGTTCCGGTGGCTAGTCTTACCAAGGTGGCATTGGCTATGGTTGTTTTGGATTGGGCGACTCTTTGTAAAAAAAAGCATCAAGAAATTCTTGACCGACTTGTTGAAGTAGCTCCCAATGCGCCTGCGCAAGGGCCTGCGAATCCCCTTGGACTACAACCAGGGGATCGTCTAACGTTGCGTGATCTTCTTTATTTATCACTCTTAGTTTCCGATAGTGAAGCCGCCAACACTATTGCTTATAGGATAGGAACACAGTTGCCCAATGTACAGCAGCTCGGTCCGGTTGATAATTTTGTTGCACACATGAATGCTCTCGCCAGGGAGTTGAAAATGAGGAATACCCTTTTTCTCAATCCGAGTGGTCTTGATATGCCTCCTTCTCAAACACAGCCTTATTCCACGGTTGCTGATTTGGCACGACTCATTCGGTATGCTTATCAGAAACCAGGACTTGCTTTTTATGTCGCACAGAAGTCACGAGAAATCCATGTGGAGCGTGCAGGAAAAATATTTTCAGTGACCATTCATAATACCAATATCCTGTTAGGAAAAGAGTGCATTGATGGTGTCAAGACAGGTACTACGCCGCTTGCAGGAGGATGTCTCATCTTAACAAGTGAGCATCGTCCAGAAGTAAAAAAAATAGGAAATACCGTCTATACAGCTCCACGTCGGATTATTGTGGTTTTGTTGAATACTGTAGATCGTTTTCAAGAAGGCCTTGCACTCATTTCCCGAGGGTGGTCACTTTATGATGCATGGGCCTTAGGAGGAAGGTTGACTGGGGGACATCAGTTTTTAGAGTAGAATTTTTTCTCATGTCTCAACAACGTATTGGTGTCTTAACAAGTGGTGGGGATTGTCCAGGATTGAACGCTGTGTTACGCGCTATTGTTTGTGCTGCAGATCAATGTGGTTCGGAAGTTATTGGATTTCATGATGGGTTCGAAGGATTGCTTGCCCCTAACCATTTCACTCTGCTTAATCCCACTAATACGGCTGGTATCATGCAAGTAGGAGGGACAATTTTAGGCACAACGAGTCGCGGTCATTTTTCTGCCAAAATAGAAGGAGGAACAAAAACAGAAATTCCTCAGCATGTGGTGCAACAAGCTTCACAGACATGTCATGATTTGCAGCTTGATGCCCTTATTGCTATTGGAGGAGATGGTTCATTGACGACTGCATTGCAGCTTTATCAAGCTGGATTTCCCGTTATTGGCGTTCCTAAAACAATCGACAATGATCTCGAAGCAACATCCATGACATTCGGTTTCGATTCTGCTGTGGCCTGTGCTACAGATGCCTTGGATCGACTTCACACAACAGCGGCGAGCCATAAGCGGGTGATCATTCTTCAAGTGATGGGACGTCATGCAGGCTGGATTGCCCTCTGGAGCGGCGTGGCTGGCGGGGCTGATATTATTTTGCTTCCAGAAATACCTTTTCAACTAGAAAAAATCGCTGAGGCAGTTCGACATCGTGCGCAAAAAGGATGTAAAAGCACGATGATTGTTGTGGCTGAAGGTGCTAAGCCAGCACATGGGAAGCAATATTGTAAAATGAATCTGCATGGTGAGCGGCGTTTGGGTGGTGTTGGAGATATGCTTTGTTACGAAATTGAAAAACGCACTGGACAAGATACACGTGCGTGTGTTCTAGGGCATTTGCAACGAGGTGGAGCTCCCACAACATTAGATCGTATTTTAGGAACACGTTTTGGTGTTAAAGCTGTCCAGCTAGCTCATGAAAGAAAATTTGGGACCATGGTCAGCTATCAAGATGGTAGAGTTCTTGAAGTGCCTATTGCGAATGCAGTGCATCGCTTGAAAACGGTCCCTCTGGATCATCAGATTATCGAGGCGGCTAAGGCCATTGGAATTTTGTTTGGGGTATAATCTCAAGACGCTTTGAATCGGCGGCCACACAAGACATAAACAATCTGTAACTAACAATATAACTAAAATGACTGAAAAAGAGGACAACAGGAACAGAAGGGATTAAAAACTACTATGCGGCTGCTGAAGTTAAAATTGAAGTGGGATCTGATTGAATCTTATTCTTTATCCCTTTTATCCCTGTTAATTTCTTTTAGTCTTCTTTGATCTTCGTTAGTTTTCTGGTGGTCTAGGTCAGTAGTCAC
The DNA here is from genome assembly GCA_049314455.1 of Chthoniobacterales bacterium. Classification (GTDB taxonomy): domain Bacteria; phylum Verrucomicrobiota; class Verrucomicrobiia; order Chthoniobacterales; family UBA6821; genus CAIWMF01. Next base: position 18,667 of record JBMOFC010000029.1, on the reverse strand, counting down.
AAAAAATCTTAAAAATAATTTTTATTCTATGATTATTTATCGCAATACTGTTTTTCTTTTTCTTGTTGTTGTCTTTTTTGGGGCTTCTGGTTGCTCTAACCTCACACCCACAGAAAATGGACTCCTTGCTGCTGGCGCTGTGGGAGCAGCTACAGGAGTAGCTCTTGGCACAACAGTGAGTCCCGCGATCTCTATTCCTGTTTCGATTGGTTCCGCACTCTTAGCGGGAGGAGGGGCTTATCTCTATTCCAAAAATCGTGCTACTATCGATCAGCGTCGTATTGCCGAGGCACGTGCACGTCTTTACTACGCGAGGCTCAATGAGTCAGAACAAGCGCGGACTCATCGCTATTTAGCAGTGAATGCTCCTAACACTTCTCGAACACAAGGACAAGCAGTCATGCTATACGATACTCAGACTCAATCGATGAGTGGTGATGTTTATGATATGAAAAAAGTCCCAGCAGTCGGTTCCTCTACGTCGCTTGGGAATGGTCAGGCAACCTATATTGGGTCGGGAAATTAGACAACGTAATGAGCTAGAGCCTGTCCCAGGACAAATGCAACTGTTCAAAGGAACGGATAGGAAGATAGAGCATTTTAAAAAGAGTTATAGCCGCGTACTGCGGTGTCACTCCGAACGTCATCCCCGCGCAGGTGGGGATCGCCTCGAGTATCGCTGGCTACACGGCGGGTATGCGCTCCTCGTTCCTGGCACTACATCGGCGGCTATAACTCTGTTTAAAACGCTCTAGTCGATGGTAGAGGGTGGATAGAAGATAGGACCCAAGGCCTTTCGGTAATTGATAAAACTATTTTCACCTACATAAAAAAGTCGACTCCCATCTTCTATCTTCAAACTTCCATCTTCTTAGCCGTTTCCTTGAACGGCTAGTCCTGCCACTCCGCTTCTACAAGGCATTGCTGGATGACGGCGAAAAGTTCCATTTGGAGCAATGCTTTTCTTTGGGTTGTTGAGATTTTTAGAAGATCTTTTTCTTGGATCTCTTGACCATCAATTTCATGCTGTGATGACAATAGCAAGCGAACCGTGCTGAGCATACGTAACCATGCGTCTCGGTGAGCCAGCGGAATAGCAAGTGTGTGGTCACCATCATGAGAAGAAGCGTTTTGTAATAAGCTAAGGTCAGCGATCACCTGTTGGTGGCAAGAAACAAGGAGAGATTCTAGTTCTGGGGCAACATACTCTTTCCAATCTTGAGAAAAGAGGGGGTCTTGTTTGGTGATTTTTTGTAAAAAATAGTCGCTGATAATTTCTGAACTGATCTCATTATTTTGAAAAGGCTCAAGAAGCAGTTTGGCCAGAAAAGAATCAATATGCTCAAAGAGAATAGTGCCATTTTTTTGGAACAAGCAATTCATGGAATGTATTATGCGATTTGTTCTAATGCTGCCATCAGTAAGTAGCCCTGAAGTTTTTCCACATAGAGCTCTCCTTCTTCTCGACTGCCAATCCAAAGAATGGAACGCCCAAGTTGATGCACCTCTAGCATTTTTTTTCCTGCAGCTTCTTTAGTAAGACCAAAAATTTTTTGAAACACCATGGTGACATAACTCATGAGATTCACAGGATCGTTATAGACGATAACCTGCCATGTTGGTTTTTGCTCTTTTTGTTTTAACGTTTTTGGATTTTCTGAAACTAGGGTCGTGGCGTTCATATTGTGGTAGAGTAAATTTTTTTTAAAATGGCTTCTTGTTGGTCATGCATCATACGGTGTTCTTGAGTTGTCCTATCATCATAGCCTAGCAAGTGGAGTAGGCCATGAATCACACAGCGAGTCACTTCATGGTCAATAGATTGATGAAACTGTTTGGCGTGCATGGCTACTGTTGGAATACCGATTAAGATTTCTCCTAGTTCAGGACCATATGAGAAAGTAATGACATCAGTAGGGGTCGGATCTTGAAGAAATTGAGCATGTATTTGGGCTATAGAACGATCATTGAGAAAAGTGACCTCAATCATTTGTGGGAGTTGGTGATTGGGATAGCGTGGTTTTTCTAAACAGAAGGGAAGAGCTTTTTTCACTGCTTCCTGAATTGCTTCAAAGTGAAATTTTATTTTTCTTTGTCGTCGTGACCAGACAAGTTTTGGAATAGTAAATTGCATAATAACCTCCTCTTATTTTTTTCGGTAAAAATTAAGAGGAGTTGAAGGTGAACGTTGAAATATTGAAACGAGGTTTCTTCGAGAATATTACCGTGAATAGTAGTGTATTCAATCGATAAGGGCACGATCTGAACGTGCTCTTTTTCTTGATAACAGCGTTTTCATCACTCACGCAATCTTCTTCTCGCGCTCGCTCTTCGGTCTTGTCCTAAGAAAAAATGAAATAATGTCGGCAGTTGCCCATATTATTTTAAAACAACAGTTGAGCATGGCTATTCAATAGCATACTATCCGCGGAGACAAAAATTGTATGCCGCATTCCAAGATCACTACAGATACTTTTCTCACTATAGTAGAAAAGGAAATAGCTGAAAAAAAAACGCTTCATTCTTGGAAAGATTCTTTTCACCTCTTGGGCTGCTCGCTTTTAGCACCACATAAAGTGGGTTCTATTTGGCCAAGTTCTCAGCATCTTGCGCGAGCGATGCTTCATGGCGTTTCTTTAAAGCCAGGGGATGTTGTGGTGGAGTATGGTCCAGGAACGGGGCCTTTTACCAATCTGTTACGACATTATGTGACAGCAGGTGTTCAATATCTCGGTGTTGAACAAGATCGAACATTGTATAAAAAATTAGTATCTCGTTTTCCTGGGATGCATTTTCATCATGGATCTGCAGAAGATACAGCAGACCTATTAAAGCAATACAAGCTTCAACGGCCTGCTTTTATTGTTTCAGGATTGCCCTTCGCAAGTATGCCGACTCTTATTCAAGAACGTATCTTAGATGCAACACAAGAAGTGTTGCAGGATAACGGAATTTTCAGGACCTTTACTTATCTTTTTTCTTCGATTAGTCCAAGAGCCCTCCATTTTCGCAAAATAGTTTTAGAGCGTTTTGCTAAGCAGCATCATAGCACGACGGTCATTCGTAATTTTCCACCTGCACGTGTCTTAAGCTTTTCTCATCCGGTGAGGGGATGTAACCGCTCTTAGTGGGTGGGGTTATCCGGATATTTCATACTGATTCTGCTGCGGCTTGCGAGAGCCTTATGGGGACTGCGCTGGTCTCGAATTGCTCCTCGGGCAGTATGAAACATACAGCCGTCGTCGCAATTCATCGCCCGCCTTGTCCTCATCAAGCTGCGCGGCGCCTCGCGACGAATCAGTATGAAATATCCGGGTTAAAGTAAAAAGTTAAAGTTGAAGCAGCAAGAAAGGCGTTTTGTTGTCGAAAGCCCCATTTTACCTGCAGCTCGTAGTCTGCAGCTTGGTATCTTAACCGTTCTGAACGGGTAACTTTGAAAGGTCTTCGTTCGCAGGGCCGGATAGAATGACAGTACGCAGCAAATATCCTGGCTAGCTTGGCTGCCTTGCATAGATTTGAACTATGACAAGCAGATTGACTCGCTCGCTCCCGCTCGTCTCGCCCCTTCGGGGTTGCTTTTTTAAAGCAATCTACCCCGCGGCTTCCCAGCCGCCGGTGTTCAGTCTGAATCTGCTAGTTCTTACTTTCTGTATTGATAGTGAAAACTAGCTTGGCTGCCTTGCATAGATTTGAACTATGACAAGCAGATTCAGAGTCTGCTGTGCTACCGTTACACCACAAGGCAATAAGTGGAATTCTTATTCAGAAGAAAATTCAGGTGGCGTTGAGAGACTCATAATGCCGCCAAATTTTGGATAGACAAAGCGTGCCGAAGTGGTATTGCCACGCGTTATTCCGCAAACTTCGGTTAAGCCATGTTTAGCTAACTGTTCAAGAGAGGCATATAAAAGAGCCGAACCAAAACCACGATTGCGATATTCTGTGAGAACCCAAGGACCACTCAGTAAATGAGATGAAGCTTCCGGTTGTAGATCAAGCATCGAAACACCTATGATGCGCTGACCATGAGCAATCACGAGGCAGGAAGGTATGTCAGCGTCCAAGAAGGATCGTTTTTTTGATTCATGGATTGCCTTCGTTGCAGTAATAGTAGCGTCATGCCACTCTGTATTCATCTTTAATGAAAGAAGAGCGACTTGTATTGCCATTTCTTTTTCATGAAGGGAGGCTGGGCGAACAGAAAATGGTTCTTCTAACTGAGGCGGATCATGGAGTGTTGATGTTTTCCAATGAAAAAGATTCCAAGGTGTATTAGCAATCATGAATAAAGATAAAATAAGAGGCAGCCATTAACAGTATGCTAGTTTTTTTACTGGTCAAGTAGTGTCTGAGAATAGATAGCATTAACCAAACGTTGCGTACGTGGCCCCGGCAATGTACCTGGTTGCATGGCATTGGGAAGATAAGTAAAACCGAATTCATGATCAGGATCAGCGAAACTAAGAGTGCCTCCTGCTCCAGGGTGTCCAAAAGCACGGGGGCTTGATCCGAGGATCGAATTATTTGTATCCATCATGAATCCAGCCGAAAAACAAGTTTCTGTTAAGAGGACTCTATCCATTCCTTGAGCTAATGGTGTTTCCAACCACGAGAGCGTTTTCGGTGTGAAAAAAGGATTATTTTCTTTGATGGCTAGGAGTGAATAAAAACGTGATAGTGCATCGGCTGTAGCAAGCGCTCCAAAAGAAATAATAGAAGCTTGGCGTATTTTTCTCTGGTTCATTGCCATTGGAGGGTACTTTCCTTCTGGTTCTGCAAATGTTCGGTGCGTGAGAGAAAAGGGATTTCCGTAGGCTAACATGAATTTGCTCAAGGGAGGATGTTGTTTAGGCGATAGGACATCTGCTACTCGTAAAAGGTCGGCATCAGAGACTCCAAACCAAAGGTCAAGCCCTAATGGATCACCAAAAACACGTCTCCAATACATGGCTAGAGGTTCACCACCACAGATACGACGCAATAGTTCATCTACAAGAAACCCGAAGGTACGTGCCCCATAACCATGACTTCCATCATAGACCCAGTTGGGGCGTTGTGCAGCGAGTGCTTCTACAACAGCATTGTGATCTGTGAGAGCAATCCCTTTTTGATCTAATGCTGCAAGACCTGCACGGTGCGAGAGAATTTGAGCAATCGTGATTTTCTCTTTTCCTGCTTGAGCAAATTCAGGCCAAAATGTAGCAACTTTTTCTTCTAAAGAGATATTGTTTTCTTGGAGGGCGTGGAGGAGACAAGCAGAAGCAACTCCTTTTCCTGCGGACCATATGAGAGTCAGTGTATCCTCAGTCCATGTCTGCGTCTTAGCCACATCACGCCATCCTTTGTACAGCGAGATGATTTTTTCTCCACGATGATAAAGAGCAAGAGAAGCTCCTACTTCAAGACCTTCCTCAAAATTTTGCTGAAAAGCAGAGGAAAGCTGATCTTGAATTTGAGAAAAGTTCACGGAGGTGACAAAGACAAAAAAACAATCAACAAGGATGAAAGAAGATCAAAGAATACTTGCTGCCAACATAACTTAAAAAAAATTAACGGGGATGAAGGTGGTAAAGAAAAAAAATACAATCAAGCATTACTTCAATTTCAACTTTTAATTTCAGCTGCCGCATAGCAGCTTTTCATTTCTTCCATCCCTGTTAGTAGTTTTATGCAATTGTCACCTCAGGACATAGATAAACATCCTGAATCGCCTGGATTAACTTTACTCCATCAGCCATAGGACGTTGGAAGGCTTTACGGCCACAGATAAGACCTGTACCTCCGGCACGTTTGTTAATCACTGCAGTTTTGACCGCATCAGCAAAGTCGTGTTGGCCTGAAGCACCGCCGCTGTTGATCAGTCCGGCACGACCCATGTAGCAATTGGCTACTTGGTAACGGCAGAGATCAACCGGATGATCGGAAGTCAGTTCGGTATAGATACGCTCATCAAGTTTGCCGTAGCTGGAATTGCCTGTGTTCAGGGCTTTATAACCACCATTGTTTTCCGGTAATTTTTGCTTGATAATATCAGCCTCAATCGTGACTCCCAAATGATTGGCTTGGCCAGTCAGGTCAGCAGAGAGGTGATAATCTTTATCCTTAACAAAAGCAGGATTGCGCAAATAGCACCAGAGAACAGTAGCCATTCCAAGCTGATGTGCATGATAAAAGGCTTCCGCAACTTCAATGATTTCTTTGTCGGCATCTTCGGAACCAAAGTAAATCGTGGCGCCGACAGCAGCTGCTCCCATGTCGTAGGCTTCTTGAACAGCTCCAAACATAATTTCTTGATGCTTGTTCGGGTAAGTGAGGAGTTCGTTATGGTTGATTTTTACAAGAAAGGGGATGTGATGGGCATATTTACGAGCAACCATGCCAAGCACCCCGAAGGTAGATGCAACTGCATTACACCCTGCTTCGATGGCCAAGCGAACAATATTTTCAGGGTCAAAATAGATCGGATTTTTAGCGAAGCTTGCTCCTGCCGAGTGCTCTACGCCTTGATCTACAGGCAAGATAGAAAGATATCCGGTTCCACCAAGGCGGCCATGAGCGTACATCCGTTGAAGATTCCCTAAAACGCGTGGATTGCGATCGGAGTGAGAAAAAATACGATCGACAAAATCAGGGCCAGGGAGATTCAGTAGCTCTTTGGCGATTGTGGTGGATTTGTGGTTGAGGAGTGAGTCCGCTTCTGCTCCTAGATATTGTTGGATGGTAGAGATCATATGAAATATGCGGGTTAATTTAGTTGAGATACTAGTTTAAGTGGAATGACTGAATATTGAAATGTTTTCTTTGCTTTAACTTCGATGTCTAATCTGGACTTGCTGAATATCAGCTAATATGCCGCTTGAGCTCCTAAGAGATTTTTCTTTTTCATCCATGGGATCGTGGTGCGAACACGTTTTCCAACCGTTTCAATAGGATGTTGCTCTCCTTTTTTCAGAAGAGTTTTGTAATTTTTACGGCCTTGTTTGTCTTCGGCGATCCACTCTTTGGCAAACTTGCCGGATTGAATATTTTTAAGTGCGCTCTTCATCCGTTTCTTAACAGAGGCATCGATGATTTTAGGCCCAACAGCTATATCGCCATATTTTGCAGTTTCAGAAATCGAAAAGCGCATACCGCTTACTCCTGATTCGTGAATAAGGTCAACGGTGAGTTTTAATTCATGGAGCACTTCAAAATAGGCCATCTCTGGCTGATAACCATTTTCTACTAAGGTTTCAAAGCCAGCATGGATCAGTGCGCTGATACCACCACAAAGGACGGTTTGTTCACCAAAGAGATCGGTTTCGGTTTCTTCACGAAAGGTCGTTTCAAAAACACCACCGCGAGTGCTTCCAATGCCTTTTGCCCAGGCGAGGGCAACTTTTTTAGAGTTCTTGGAAGGATCTTGGTGGATAGCAATGAGTGCAGGTACTCCTTTTCCTTCTGTGAATTGCCGGCGAACCAGATGTCCTGGGCCTTTGGGTGCGACCATGATGACATTGATCTCGGGAGCAGGGGTGATGGTTTTATAATGAATCGCAAAGCCGTGACTCAATAAAAGTGTTTTTCCTTGGGTGAGGTGAGGGGCTACGTCTTTCTCAAAAACGGCAGGAATTTTAAGATCTGGAACCGCGAGAAAAATAATGTCCGCTTTTTTGACGGCCTCAGTGGTGTTCATGACCTTGAATCCAAGCTTGGTAGCTACAGCGCGGCTTTTGCTTTTAGGGTAAAGCCCAACAATGACATCGATGCCGCTCTCTTTAAGATTAAGCGCATGAGCATGTCCTTGAGAACCAAAGCCAATGACAGCGCATGTTTTTCCTTTGAGATGTTTTAAGTCAGCATCTTTGTCGGTGTAAATTTTAGCGGGCATGTAAACAGAAAGTTGAAGTGACTACGAAGTGGTAAGTGCAAGCGCCACTTTGCCAGTTCGCCTCAAATCTACAATCTTAAAAGGCTGTAGAAGTTCCAAAAAATGATGGATCTTTTTTTCAGTGTTTGCGATTTGAATGGTGATGGTTGTCGCATATTGCTCCATCACGTGAGCGTCAAACTGAGCGCAAAGAGCAATGATAGCATTTTGATGAACAGCATCTGCTTGAATGCGTATTAGGAGAAGCTCTCGAGCAAGCGAGTTCTCCTCGCTCAATTCTTCTACTGAGAGGACATTAATGAGTTTGGAGACCTGCTTGCGTACTTGTTCTAAAATTTGATGATTTCCATGAAAAACAATGGTGAGACGAGAGGTTTTCAGGTCAAGAGCAGGAGCTACATTAAGGGTATCAATATTAAAACCACGACCGCTAAACATGCCAGCAATGCGTGCTAAGACACCAAATTGATTTTCAACAAGAATGGAGAGAGTGTAGCGCATAGAAAAAATGGAGGCTGGAGGCTGGAGGCTGGAGGCTGGAGGCTGGAGGCTGGAGGCTGGAGGCTGGGATTTTAAGAGTTTTTATTTTCAGAAAAAAATCAAACAAAATGAACTCTGAAATTTGAAATTATTAGAATATTGGTAACTACCAATGGTATTTTTTTGAAAAAAAATGAACCACAAAGAGCGCAAAAAGAATTTGTTAATAAAAAAATGGACTCGTTTGACTTCCGTCAAGTCTCGCCCTCAAGGGCTGCCTAAACAAGTTGAGGCAGTCTAACTTGCGGCTTCTCAGCTGCCGAGGTCTCAAGAAATCTTGATTCCCAGCTTTTTTCTGTGGTTTGTATTTTTTATCTCTCTGTTTTCTTTGTGTGCCGCTTTAGCGGCTTTCTGTTCTTTGTGGCTAATTCTCTCTGAGACGTTGGTAGTTACGAATATTGACGATTTCTAATATGATTTCGATCAATCAACCCTCCAGCCTCTCTTCAAAGTCCCCTCAGTTTTTTCACCACACGAGGAATGATTTCTAAAACACGATCGATTTCTTCTTGTGTTGTAAAACGACCCAAAGAAAAACGTAAGCTAGAGCGTGCTTCTGCAAGCGTAAGCCTCATGGCGGTGAGGACGTGAGATGGGGTTTTTGATTTCGTATTGCACGCAGAACCGGCCGAGCAGCAGACTCCTTCCTGATCCAAGAGTAGTAGCGCCTCCGCTGCTTGGATTCCTGTAAAGCTAAAGTTGCTTGTATTAGAAAGACGATTTGTTTTTTCTCCGTTAAGAAAAATAGAATCGATTTTTTTAAAAAGTTCCTCTTCCAAAGAATCGCGCAAGGCTGCTTCACGAGTCATTTCTGTGGAAAGAAGTTGCAGGGCAAGTTCTGCTGCTTTTCCGAGAGCCACAATAGCAGGTATATTTTCAGTGCCGCCACGACGCCCATGTTCCTGAGAGCCAGGAAAGAGTGGGGTGTAAAAAGCATGACGATGCACGTAGAGTGCGCCAATTCCTTTAGGAGCATAGAATTTGTGACCTGCAAGTGACAGGTAATCGACTGAAAAAGTTGCTAAGTCGATCGGAATTTTTCCGACAGCTTGGACCGCATCGAGATGAAGAGGAACTTTTTTTTGCTGTGCGATAGCAGCGATTTTTTCAATAGGGAAAATGACCCCGCTTTCATTATTAGCCCAGAGTAAGGAAATAAGAGCCGTCGCTGGTGTTAAGGCGTTCTCTAGCACTTCGAGTGAAAGCATTCCTTCACGATTCACTGGAAGCAGAGTAATTTCATAGCCGCGACTCGCGTATTCATGGCAGCACTTGAGTGTTGCGCTATGTTCTGTGACACATGTGACGATGTGATGCTTCTTGGGGTTCGCAGTTAGCGCGCAGTGAAAAGCGGTGGCAATCGATTCGGTAGCGCCACTTGTAAAAATGATTTCAGAAGAGCGAGCTCCTAAAAGTGCTGCCACCTGCGCACGTGCCTGTGCAAGAGCTGCGGCTGCTTCGCGTCCCAGCTGACACATGCTTGAAGGATTTCCAAAAGCATCTTCTAAAAAAGGCAACATTACAGCACGTACTGTCGGATCAATGGGTGTTGTGCCGTTGTAGTCGAGGTAGATCATGAAAGAATTTCAGTTTAAATCATCTCATCTCTAAGGTGACCCTGGATCTTTGTTTTCCGTAAGCAGGAACGATCTCGCCTTTACCGCTAGGTTCTATGGGCTTTAGGGGCTTAGGTTCTTTTTTTTCTCGATCGCTGTCATTTCCTTCTTTGGTATGCGGATCACAAAAAAGATCAAGTGCAAGAAAAAGCGCTTTTGCATGACGTGCAAAAAAGAAATTAAAAAAAACAATGGGTAGCAAGACGGATGCAAGGAGATACCAGATAGGTAGTTCGTAAAGTGCTTCGAGAATAAGATAGATAATAATTCCAAAAAGGCTTCCAAGTCCATAATTAATGGCCCAGATTGACATGAGAAAATAACCAGGTTCTCGCTCATACGGATAACCACAGCGTGGGCAGCCATCTAGGGGAGTGAACCAATCACGTAGGGAACGTGTTTTCAACAGTGGAATAAAAAGAGGTGAAATTCCACAAAGAGGGCAGCGAAGTCGCAAGGCTCGAAAAAAATAGAGAATGGCCAGGCGGAGAGGAGAGGAGGTATTCACAGAGATGAAAGAAATTAACAGTGATAAAGGGGATGAAAAAATAGAAGAATTAATAGCCACAAAAGAAATGCAAAGAACGCAAAAAATTTACCTTTTAAAGCTAATTTTCTTTATCCCTTTTATCACTGTTAATTTCTTTCCTGCATTCCTATGAGTCACTGAGTCCAACGCCCATGAGGCATCAGCGTTGGATGCCATGCTGGATCATCGCTATTGCTATAGTCGGTTGGACCGACCGCACCAATCATCGGCGCTTTGAGCGCTCTGCGCCAGCATTTACTCATGCTCTCGCCGGTATGGCATCCCCAGCTTTTGATGAAGGCATGAGGAGCAAAATCGGTTGGATTGATTTCTGACAGCTCTGTTTCATGAAGCCATGCCTTCGAGCCGGTGTCGATTTGATTGCTATAATCAAACATGAAACAGGCACGATTGGAATGCCCAAAATATTCTAGGGTGGCAATCTTCACCTGGTCACGTGGCTGACCATTATTAAGGTAGTTGATGAGTTCCTGATGAGAATTAAAGAATACCAGGTGAAGAGCATATTTTTTTTCAACTGATTTGATATTAGCAATGAGATCTCGTTTTTCTTGGCGTGCTCCACGTCGTTCATAGCTCGGACGAAAGACAAGCCAGGTTACCAGTGCACGAGGACCCTCCTTGGCACGCAGTTCAGAGAGACGAATGCGCGAGGCATGGACGAAATTAGCCCACCAGTGATCATGAGGTGTCTTTTTAAAATGTTCCCACTCAATGAGCGAGGGTCCGCCAGTGACCACCATATATTCCTTTTGGAACTGTTCTAGAATAACGGCATGAGCTTCCCGGCACAGGAGCAGTAGCAAGAAGAGGAGAAAAGAGAAGAGAATATTTTTTTTCAATCGAAAATTCTAAATGAGCTAAAGACTCCTGAGGTAAAAGAAAAAATCTCTCTCTGTCAAATTTTTTGAAACTTCCGGAACGAGGATCGTTTTCTTTTTTCTAATGGAAAAGAAGGTGGTTTTTGGAGGCGTCGTGGTGAGCTCTTTTTTTGAGTAGGTCTCGCACGTGCTGCTACAGCTGCTGGGGCTAACACACGTGGTGATGAGGCAGCTTTGATTAATGTTTCGCGTTCTTGAGGAGTGAGTTCTCGATATTTTCCTAGTCCCAGTTGGCGTAGTTTCAGTGGCCCAAAGCGCGTGCGCACGAGTCGTTTGACTTTAAATCCGAGCTGTCCAAGCATCACGCGAATCTGGCGTTTGAGGCCTTGATGAAGAACGAGTTTTATTTTGGTTGGTGTCAATTGATGAACTGACTCGATGCGTGCAACAGATCCCTCAATCCATGTTCCTTTTTTCAAGGCCGCCGCTATTTTTTCGGTGAACGGCTGATCTAGGATCACTTCATATTCCTTGTCTATGCCACGTGAAGGATGGAGGAGCTGCTGCGATAAGTTTCCATCATTGGTGATGAGCAGGAGGCCTTCACTATCCTTATCCAGACGGCCAACGTGAAAAAGTGTTGAGGCTTCGGGTGGGAGAAGATCAAAGATGGTTCTTTCTGCAAAACGATCGGACCGTGTGCAAACATAGCCTGCTGGTTTGTGAAGCAAGAGATAGCGGAGTGGTGCTTGGTGAATTTGTTTTCCATGCACCCGTACATCGTCTTCGGGAGAAACGTGTGTTGCTAAGTCCCGGCAGAAGCTTCCATTAATCGCCACAGCACCTTTAAGGATCAGCTCTTCTACAGAACGCCGTGAGCCAAAACCAGCTGAGGCAAGAAATTTGTTGATACGTATGCCTTTTTGAGGCTTAGAAAAAGATGTTGTTGTCAAAATATACCTTTGTCGGATGAAGTTCAGGATTTTTTTACACTAGCTGGTTCCTGCCTTCGCGGGAATGACGTATCAGAGTTAGCTGTTACCGAGGTAACAGAAGCGATGACAACGCGGCTAGCACCAAAAAGAAGCAGTAAAATTTCCTAAAATTCATCCGACAAAGATATATGATAGGCTGCTTTGGAAGACACAATCAATCAAAGAGCTCTTTTTGACGTTATTTCTAACGGAATCTAGCAGACGCAAACAGAAGAGAATTTTCGAAAAAGTCTAGGCGTCTGGCTTCGTTTTAGGGAGCCCAATTACTCGTTGGCCCTCTTTCCACTGGGAACGTTTTTTTAACAGATCGACACGCTCAAAACGTTTGAGCACGCTTCGTTTGGCGACAATAGAACTGGAGCCTTTAAGACTAGGATGTTGACTCATAGGGGGAGAGAAGGTAGAGGGAGTTTTTTAAAAAAGCAAGAATTTTTTAAACCATTCCTAATTTCATCCGTCCTGCCTCGCTAATCATATTTTGATTCCAGGCCGGATCCCAGACAAGTTCAACGACTGCTTCATTGATTCCTTCGATAGTGAGAATTTTTGAGCGAGCATCAGCCGCAATCGTAGGTCCCATGCCACAACCAGGAGCAGTTAAGGTCATTTTGACTTCTGCCTTAGTTGTTCCATTGTCTTCATTGATAATGCTGCAATCGTAGATCAGACCAAGATCGACAACATTCACTGGAATTTCAGGATCAAATACTGTTTTGAGTTGTTGCCAGACCGCCTCTTCTAATGTTCCTTCGGGCACTGTTTTTTGGGGAGCTGGAGCGACTATTGTTTCCAAGCCGAGGGCATCAGCATCTTTTTCATCAATGCGCGCAAGTCCTCCTGGAGTGGCTACAGTATAGGTGCCGCCGAGGGATTGTGTCACGATGACTTGGGTTCCTGCAGGAAGGACAAGTATGGTGCCACTTGGAATCTGGATGGCGTCACAGTCACGTTTGAGGATGATGTCTTGTTGAGAGTTCATGAAAGTATATTAATTTTAATTTTCCCAGTTTGAGGTTGAAGTTGGTCGATCAGCGTTGGGGCTGGTGGAATCGAGAGTGTGGCGGATGAAGTTAATTTTTTGGGAGCCAATGCTGCCTGTAATGCCTCTTCTACAAGTTGAGCGCAATGAATCTTCATGGGAGGTAATGCCCCAAGTGGTGCTGAGAGTTCTTGGCTAGAAAGCGATAAGGCTTCTGAGGTCGTTTTTCCTCGAATCATTTCAGTGGCAAGGCTCGCTACAGCAATGGCTGTTTGGCACCCAAAGCTCTGAAAAGTGGCTTTGTCAATGACACGCCGCCCGTCTTGGTCTTCTTTAAATTTAATCCAAAGGCGCAGCATGTCACCACAGTTATCGCTGCCGACAGTACCGATGGCATCAGCATCAGCCATCTCACCACGATTATGGGAAGAACTGGCTGCTTGTTCGATGGTTTGAGTTGTTTCAGTAGTGTTCAAAATAAGAAATAAATGGAAATCAAAAAATGTGGAAGAGAGCCATCAAAGAGGAGAATTCTGAAATTTAATTTCAACTTCAGCTTTGAACTTCATCTGCTGCAGAGCAGCTTTCGAGTTCGTACCGTGGAAGAGAGCGGTCTATTTGTTCTGCATAAGCATCAATGCCGCCACGCAATGCCTTCACCGCGGTGAAGGCATGGCCAGCAAAGTACGCTGCGGCATCGAGGCTCCGTTCTCCACGATGATCGATCAAAATTAAAAGATCTTTTTTAGGCCAATGGTTCATGGTTTCTTCCATCAACTCTTGAGTTAAGAGTTCGCTCGTGGGGATGTGCACCGCTTCAAACTCCTCGCGAGTACGGATGTCAAGCAGACGTAGATGATCGTTGCTAGAATCATAAAGATGCGTGCGTAATACTTCCGGTGTGATGAGGAGTTTCTCGTCTGCAAGATAAGCCTCTGCTAATTCCTTCAAGACGTGATGAGGATCTAGCTTTCCATTCCGCGCACAGAGCTCTTCAAGGGTTTCTTCTGAGCTGAAGCTACAACTGCTGCAGCCACCGAGATGATAGCGTTGAAACAAGGTGCGACGGGCTCCAGGGTAGATCAAAAGAAGATCTCCCATGGAAGTTGAAATGGCAGGATTTTTTGAAGCAGTCGAAGACAAAGACATAGAGATGATCCTATCAGCATTGCTTCACAACGAGAAGTACGTTATTTTTACAAAGACTGCATTGAGAACCTGTATTCACACTCTACTAAGACTGCGAATAACAGCGTCACTCTAGAAGTCGCAAAGTGGCTTGCTCCGTTGACTTCTTGTTCTTCATCGGTCTTGAGCGACTTTAAATACAGGTTTTTATTATGAATAACGAAACGATCAACTCTAAAAAACATCCCAAAGCCATTTATGAAGCTCGTTGGATTTTTATGGGCTTGGGGCTTTTGTGGGTATTGTCGCTAATCCTCTCTCCTTTGCTAGCCTTGCCTGTGGGGCTACTTATTATTTTTTCATGTTATTTTTTTCGTGATCCAGAACGAACTGTCCCTGTAGATCCAGCGCTTATTGTATCGCCTGCGGATGGAACAGTGACTTCGATTGAAGAGGTCGATGGAGTGGAAGGAGACCTCTATTTAAGGAAGCGGATGAAACGAATTTCGATTTTTCTTTCGGTGTTTGATGTGCATGTGAATCGTGCTCCGATTGCTGGTGAAATTATCCATAGCGAGCCGCGTGGCGGACTCTATCTTGATGCGCGCAAACCAGAATCTTCACTCCTTAATGAAAGCCGGCTTTGGATTATTCAGGGAGACTCTTTGACGGTAGGCGTCAAACAAATTACCGGTTCTATTGCGCGTCGTATTGTTCCCTGGGCTCATGTCAGCGATCATGTGGAACGTGGAGAACGTTTTGGCATGATTCGTTTCGGTTCACGTACCGAACTCTATTTGCCACTCGAGGTGGAAGTGCTCGTCGAGGTTGGAGCGAAGGTGCAAGGGGGGGCAACGGCGGTGGCAAAAAGCAACGTGGTTGCAGTTGAAGTGACAAGTTTAAGTTGAAGCAAAAGTTTGTTTTGCTATTCGAATATTTATACCTTTCATCGCTTCTAGTTGACTCTTCTAAACAGATGCATTTTCTTGCTGCTTCAACTTCAACTTTTAACTTCAACTGCACCCATTTTTTTAACGGGTTCTTTTTATGAGCTCGCACGAACCGAAAATTTATCTCCTCCCTAATTTGATGACCGCTGGAAATCTTTTCTGTGGTTTTGCAGCGGTACTGAAAATCATCGAAGCATCACTCCTCAATGCTGCTGGAGAATCTGTCGTTGCTAATTATCACATGGCGCTTGCTTTTATTTTGGGAGCCTGTTTGTTCGACCTTCTCGATGGTCGCTTAGCACGCCTTGGAGGTCATGAAAGTGCTTTCGGGAGAGAGTTTGATTCGTTAGCCGACTTGGTCTCCTTTGGGTTAGCACCAGCGTTATTGGTGTATCAAATTGTGCTACAAGATTTCCATCGCACCGGATGGATTATCGCTTTTGTCTACCTGCTTTGCGGAGCGTTGCGTCTTGCTCGTTTTAATTGTTTGACTGGGGCTGCTAAAGAGGAAGGAGTGAAAGAGGAGGGTTCTTCCGAGTTTTCTGGATTTCCCATTCCAGCAGCAGCAGGGCTCATTGCGTCACTCACACTGCTCATGCTTTGGTTTGATGAGGGTCAGCGGACGATAGGACGTTGGAAGTTTGCACTTCCTGTAGTGCTCCTTTTTCTTTCTTTCATGATGTTTAGCCGTGTGAAATATCCCAGTTTTAAAGGGCTCAACTGGGGTTCTCAACGTTCTCTGCCACGTTTTTTGATCATCATTTTAATTTTGATCTTCGCCGCGATGAATTACGAATGGATGCCAGCAGTCCTGTTTGTGGCCTTTCTGATCTATGGCTTTGTGCGCCCTTTCCTCTCCAAGCCACTCCGAGATGAAATCGAAGAAGAAGATGAAATCGAAGAACAAGGCAGAATACGTGTCGAGTAAGCTAGACCATTTCCCCTCACTCATTAGATTATAAGGCTTGTTCTTTTTGCTGCTTCAACTTCAACTTTTTACTTCGACTAATGCAAAGCACTTTTGCATTTTGGATGGGGAGGGATTCGAACCCTCGGTGCCGGTCAAGGCACACACGCTTTCCAAGCGAGCGCATTCGACCACTCTGCCACCCATCCTGAACAAAGAGGCTGTAGGCTATAGTCTGTAGGCTGTAGGGTAAAGGCAAAATATCTACTCGTTGACGAACATGAGACTTCTTTCCAAACTCTACTACTAATGAGAACAACGGCGTTGCTCCGGTGCTCGCGTCCCCGAGTACCTCTGTGTACACTGCGGGTCTGCGCACTGGAACGCTTTGTTCATTATCATCATCAGCAAGTTTCGGAAGAAGTCTATATTATCTCTTTGTTCATTTTTCAACTTTTCAACGCGATAACTCTTCTCTAGACTTCTTCAAATGACTACCTCTGCAAGTCCATCACCAATGATCAATGTCCAAATTGATGGGACGTGGAAACAGTTTCCTAAGGGAACACGTTTGATTGAAGCCTGTATGCAGGCTGGGCATTACATCCCTCACTATTGCTATCATCCGAAACTGAGTGTTCCTGGCAACTGCCGCATGTGTTTAGTGGAAACAGGATCTCCTAAAATGACTCCTGATCGTAAGCCGGAGCTTGGAGAGGATGGACATCCTCTCATTAATTGGAGTCCACGTCCTACCATTTCTTGTGCCTTGGAGGTTTCTGAAGGAATGGCGGTGCGTACTAGCTCTCCTCTCGTAGAAGAATGCCGCAAAGGGGTCATGGAGTTTTTGCTGATTAATCATCCACTCGATTGTACGATTTGTGATAAAGCTGGCGAGTGCCGTCTTCAGGAATTCTCGGTGGAGTATGGCAATAGCGATTCTCGTTTTCAGGAAGAGAAAGTAAAAAAACCAAAGCATGTCGACATCGGCAAACATATTGTCCTGGATGACGAACGCTGTATTCTCTGCTCGCGCTGCATTCGTTTCATGCAAGAGATCGCCCATGATGATGTACTCGGTTTTGTGGAGCGTGGTAGTCACACAACCTTGACCGTACATCCTGGAAAGAGGCTTGATAATAATTATTCGCTTAATACCGTTGACATCTGTCCGGTCGGTGCACTGACATCGAAAGATTTTCGATTTAAAATGCGCGTCTGGTTTTTGAAGGAAACTAAGACAATCGATGTGAGTTGTGGTACGGGTTGTAATATTGTCATTGGCAGTCGTGAAAATAAAATTTATCGCATTACGCCACGTCAGAATGAAGAGGTTAATTCTTACTGGATTCCCGATTCACATCGCCTTAATTATACCTACCTTCACCGCGAAGATCGTCTTAAAGAGCCAGTTCTAAGCAATCGTCATAAGAACCCTTCCCGTATGAAGAGTTCTTGGTCTGAGGCCTTGAAAGCAACGGCAGTAGCACTTCAAGAGGAACCAGTAGGATCCATTGCGATGATTGTTTCAGGACGGATGACTAATGAAGAACTCTTCCTAGCACGTCGTCTTGCAGAGGCTCTTTCTATCGAACTCGTGGATATTCGTCCTCGTCCTCAAGAAGGAGATGGATTTTTAATTTCTAAGGATGGCAATCCCAACACACGTGGTGCTCAGTTATTGGGTCTCACAGGAGAGGAGCCTGGAGCACGCCTCGGAGCTATTCAGGCTGGAATTGAGGCTGGGAAAATTACTTCCCTTCTCGCGTTGCATGAAAATGCTCTTGCCGCTGGAATCAGTACAACTGCTCTTGAAAAATTAAAGAATCTTATCGTGGTGGATATTCTTCCGAGTGACACGACGGCACTTGCTTCCGTTCTCCTTCCTGGCTCCGCTCCAGCCGAAAAACGTGGTTCCATGATTAATATCAAGGGGCGCCTCCAACGCCTTAATCAAGCCATTCAAGCTCCTGGTGAGGCGCGCGATGATTGGGAAATCCTTCGAGACCTTCTGCAGCTTGTTTCTGAGTCTCCTGTTCCACAAACATTAGAGGAGCTCTTTAGTTCGATGGCTGCAGAAGTTGCTCCCTTTGCCGGACTCAATCTCGGAAAGATTGGAGATCTGGGAATATCCGTTTAAAGCAAAGGACAGGAGATGGTAGATAGAAGGTATTCGTTCAGGTAAGCGGAATGTACCCGTTTAGGTAACAGCTAGAGCATTTTAAAAAATTCTGTAGCGCGCCTTGTGGTGTCACCCCGAACGTCATCCCCGCGAAGGCGGGGATCGCGTCCTCGAGTATCGCTGGCTACA